>DATLZK010000023.1:0-98579 GCA_035574015.1 Anaerolineales bacterium | reverse complement strand
CGGGTTTGCTCGGCGATTGGAAGAACGCCATCGCCATCTCCGCCATTGTCCTTTTGTATGCCCTTCTTGGCTTTATTCAGGAATACCGCGCCGGGCAGGCGATTGCCGCATTGAAAAAATTATCCGTCCCAAATGTGTATGTCCTGCGCGAGGGCGCGTTGAAGAAGATTTCGGCGCGTGACCTCGTCCCCGGCGACATCATTCAACTGGAAGCAGGGAATGTCCTGCCGGCGGATGTGCGCCTGCTCGAAGCGGTCAACCTGCGTATTCAGGAAGCCGCGTTGACGGGCGAATCGGAACCTGTCGAGAAACAGACCGCCGCACTTTCCGGTGAAGACCCTTCGGCAGGCTCGGGACAGGTCCTTCCCTTGGGCGACCGCCGCAATATGGGCTACATGGGCACGATTGTCACGCAGGGACGCGGCCTTGCGCTGGTGGTTGCCACCGGCATGAAAACGGAACTTGGAAAAATCGCCGACCTCATCCAGCAAAGTGGCGCGGATGTAACACCGTTGCAAAAACGCCTCGACCGGCTCGGAAAGAACCTTGCGGTTGTTGGCTTTGTCATTGCCCTCTTCATCGCGGCGCTGGGACTGTGGCGCGGCGATGAGTTGCGTCACATGCTGTTGACTGCGGTCAGCGTTGCCGTTGCCATCGTTCCTGAGGGGCTGCCCGCGGTCGTGACCATCACGCTTGCGCTCGGCGCGCAGCGCATGCTGGCAAAGAAAGCCTTGATCCGAAAACTTCCGGCGGTGGAGACGCTCGGCTCTGTCACCGTCATCTGTTCCGACAAGACCGGAACGCTCACCGAAAACCGGATGACCGTGGTGGTGCTGGATGTAGCCGACCACGCCCTCGACCTGACCGAAGCGATGGACAAAAGCGGCTCGTTCACCGCGACCCGAAACCTGGGCGCGCCTCTCCAATCATCCCTTTCGCTTGCAGCGATCGGCGGAGCCCTCTGTAACGATGCACGTCTCGTGGATGAGGGCGACGACCGCTTCCACACACTCGGCGACCCGACCGAAGGCGCGCTGGTCGTTGCCGCGGCAAAAATGGGGTATTGGAAATCGTCGCTCGACTCATCCTTCCCGCGCGCGGCGGAACTGCCCTTCGATTCGGAACGAAAGCGCATGACCACTGTCCATCATTTGGGACAGTACGATCCCGAAGTGCTGGCAGGGCTGGACGTGACCGGTCACCGTTACATTGCCTTCACCAAGGGCAGCGTGGACGGTTTGCTGGACATCTCGAGTCACGTTTGGGTGAAGGGAAAAGCCGAGAAGATGGACGACAACTGGCGGGTCCGCATTGAAGCGGCGAATCAGCGTCTGGCGCGGAAGGGGATGCGCGTCCTCGGCGTTGCCTTCCGTCTGCTGAAGCAAATCCCCGAAGTCATCCAAACAGACCTGGAGCAGAATCTGACCTTCGTTGGTCTGTTCGGCATGATTGACCCGCCGCGTACAGAGGTAAAAGATGCGGTCGCCGAGACCAGGTCTGCGGGCATTCGCACGGTGATGATCACTGGCGACCATCCGTTGACGGCGAGTGAGATCGCGCGGCAGTTGGGCATCAATGAGCAGGGACGCGTGTTGACGGGCGCCGAGCT
Source organism: Anaerolineales bacterium (assembly GCA_035574015.1). Taxonomy (GTDB): domain Bacteria; phylum Chloroflexota; class Anaerolineae; order Anaerolineales; family Villigracilaceae; genus Defluviilinea. Next base: position 96,970 of record DATLZK010000023.1, on the reverse strand, counting down.
GGAGAGTTTGTCGTTCGACGAATTGAAGAGCGTGGTGGATGAAGTGAAGGTGTTCGCGCGCGTTTCGCCGGAGCACAAGTTGAAGATCGTGCAGGCGTTACAGGAACGCGGTCACATCGTTGCAATGACCGGCGATGGCGTGAACGACGCGCCTGCGTTGAAGCGCGCCGATATCGGCGTGGCGATGGGGATCACCGGCACCGACGTTTCGAAGGAAGCCGCCGACATGGTCCTGCTCGATGACAACTTTGCTACGATCGTTGCGGCGGTCAAGGAGGGACGCACGATCTACGACAATATTCGCAAGTTCGTGCGTTTCAGTGTAGCGGGGAACATTGGCAAGGTGCTGGTAATGCTACTTGCGCCGTTTTTGGGAAAGCCCATCCCGCTCCTGCCTCTGCAATTGTTGTGGCTCAACCTGCTCACCGACGGTCTGTTGGGCTTGGGAATAGGCGTGGAGGCTGCCGAAAGCGACACGATGAAACGTCCGCCGAATTCGCCGAAGGAGGGGGTATTTTCGCGCGGCGCAGGGGTGCAGGTGGCTTGGGTCGGCGCGTGGATCGGCGCGCTGGCGTTGGGACTCAGCGCCTGGTATTACTTCACGGGTCGCGAGCAATGGCAGACGATGGTTTTCACCTTCCTGGCGTTCGCGCAGGTCTTTCAGGCAATGGCTTCGCGCTCGGCAAGGGATTCGATCTTTACGATGGATGTGTTTGGGAACAAATTGCTGGCGTGGATGGTATTCGCGGTGGTTGTCCTGCAATTGATCGTCATTTACGTTCCGTTCATGAGTTCGTTCTTCGGTGTCGTGCCTTTGAATGCCGTTGATCTGCTCATCGCGATCGGAACCGGCGCGCTGGTGCTGGCGGCGATGGAGGTGGAGAAGTTGTTGAAGCGAAGGTGATTTTTGGCGAAGTTCCCATTTTCTACTGTGTCAAGGTGCTTGTTCAAAGAACCCGCCTTTTCAGAGCGGGTTTTTTGCTTTATTTGTTTTCTCTCACCTGGTACAGCAAATTGTCCTCGACTTTGTACATCAGCGGCGCAACCTGAATTTTTGGGTAGCGTAGTCTCAGCCGTTTGGCTTCGCTCAGTACGAAATCCACTTCGTTGCCGATCTCGAACATAGGGGCAAAGTGCATGAAGTGCTGCTCTGCCCATTCCCGTTCCCAACCTGCGTTTTCGACCAAGCCTTTGATGAACAATTCCTTGCGTGCTGCGAGATTGACCATGCCGCACTGGTTATGACCGATAAGCGCAATGCACCTCACGCCTCCCACGGCGATGGCATACGAGACCTTGAACTCGCTGTACCGCAAATTTGCTCCTCCTGCGCGGATGATGTAGGCGAAGTTATCGGGGATGTGTAGATGTTTGCGGTGGTCCATGCACATGCCGATAAGTAGTTGCGCCTGGGTGTAGGTTTCATACTCACGACTCAAGTTGTGATATTCGAGCAGGAGTCCAACAGGCGTATCGCGATAGTCGGGAAAGATGTCTTCTATGGATGAAACAGGGACGAGTCGGTCCATGATATCAGTCTGCTGGAGACCAGGGTGGTCTCCTTTTCTCCTTCTTGCGACACAATGGTTTATGCAATTTCTATCCCTGATGAGGGCGAGGATGCGCAATATCAGTTACTTAATGGTTTCCAAATCCTTTAGGAGGAGCTGCTTTTCTTCTTCGTTTTCGATCTGTTCTGCCAGTTCATAGGCTTTTTCGAGATGAACGCGCATGATGACACGGTTGCCGGCGAGCATCTCGGCGCGGGCAAGCGTTTCGTGTGCGTAGGCTTTGAGGAATGGACTTAAGCCATTGGCATATTTCAACGCCAGCAGACCGTAAGTACGCGCGTTGTGCGGTTGTTTGATCAGGTTATACACCCGCGAGACCTGCCAGTAGCCGATGGACAGATTTTCAGGGGAGGCGTCCTGTCGCTGGGTCCAATGCCAGAGCGAGGCAATGGCGGTGTGCAACATTTCCATGTTTTCCTCTATGGAGCGATTGCCGTTCTTTTCGATGTTGTCCCAGGTTTTGTTGAAGCACTCGGTCGAGAAGAAGCGATGTGCCTGCTGAAGGTCAAAATTTGGTAAATCCGCCATAGTGAACCCTCGTTTGAAATAAAAGAGAAAATGATGCAACTCGGAAGGCGCCCAAGCGCTACTTGACCAGAGTGACAACCTGTGGTCTGGAATGGGGAACGCGCCGAATCTCCCCGCGCGCTTCCATATCCAGTTTGACCGTGGTCACATACCAGGTGACCGACCCTTCGAATTTGCCGCGCAATTCTTTTTCCACGGTACGGGCGAGTTTCATGAAAGGCATCTCCTTGTGCTGGCTGAGAGCGGAGATGATTGCCCGACGGATGATCTCGTATTTTTCCCTGCTGATGTTTACCCCCTGCTTCTTAGCGGGGTGAAGGGTCCGGATGGTTTCTTTCATCTGCGCTTCCTTTGAATGGAAATATTCTACTCCCAAGTACAAGATGTGACAAACAGTTCTCTGTAAGGCATGGAGGCATGGGGACGGTGGGCTGCTCGTTTCAACCATTTTCGAGTAGAATTTCTCGCCTGTGGTTGTTATTCAGATCCTTGAATAGTCTAATGAATTCGGAGAGGAACAAAAATGAACAACGCGAATTTATCGAACAGATCCCGTCAATTTTCTTTGGGCTTGTACTTATTGATCGTGTTTGGTCTCTCATGGCCGTTTCAAATTGCAAGCACCATCTGGGCTACCGACCTTTGGTCACGTTTTCTCTTGAATTCTATTTCAATGGTAATGGTATCGGTAGGCACATTCATCGCAGTAAGATACGTTTTTCGAGATGGCTTTGGAAATGCTGGCTGGCAGTGGGGCAAACTAAAGCACTATCTAGCAGTATTTGGGTTTGTTGCGCTACTGTGGGTTTTCCCTACACTGATTAGATTAATGGCGGGAGCGTTAGACCCGGATGATTTGGATAGAACCAAACTTGTTTGGATATTCTTGCTGCCACTTGTGGCACTGATCCCTGGGTTTGGCGAAGAATTTGGCTGGCGTGGCTACATGTTACCACATCTGGCAAATCGCCTGAGCGTGCGCAAAGCGGTGGCCTTGCATTCTCTGATTTGGTGGGTATGGCATCTGCCCATTACCATCGGCACTGGTGTTCAGGCTGGTGTGGAGGGTGCAGCTCAAACCAATCTACCAGTTGCTTTATCAGTGACTATTACAGTCTTGGCCGTAATTATTGTGGGTGCTATCCCCACCATAATGCACGGTGTAGTTTTCGCCTATATTTGGACACAGAGTGGTAGTTTGGCAGTTGCGACTGTTTATCACGCAGTCTATGATGGGATACGCGATTCGCTAGCCATGGTTACGGGACTCCCTCCAATCGTAGCAACATGGGCTAGTGCACTTTTGACGATACTCGGCATCGCTTTATTATGGAAAGGCAACTGGAAAAGACTAGAAGAGCAATCAATCTCGAACTAAATACACCATAGCCGTCCTTTATCAATAGGAAACGGGAAACTCCTGGCAAAACGAGACGTGTCGCCGTGAACCCCTGATGATGAAACAGCCCTCCGTAAGCAAAATTACGGAGGGCTTGCCTTTACTTCAACCGTTCCGCCACCAACTCCGCCACATCCCTGACCTGCACCTCGCCGCCGTCGGCTTTGGACGCATCGCTCATCATCGTCAGGCAGAACGGACAACCGACCGCTACGACATTTGCCCCCGTCGCTTTGGCTTCCTTGAACCTCGCTTGGTTGACCCGCCCTGTGCCTGCTTCCTCCTCCTTCCACATCTGTGCCCCTCCCGCGCCACAGCAGAAGGACTTGGCACCATGCCGCGGCATCTCGATGGTCGTCACGCCTGTGGACTTCAACGCCTCGCGCGGCGCATCGAATACCTTGTTGTGCCTGCCCAAATAGCACGGGTCATGGAACGTCACTGATAACTGATCATTGGTCACTTCCAAACTGATCTTCCCCGCTCCCACTAGTTCGTTGATGAGTTGTGTGTGGTGGATGACTTCGTAATTTCCGCCAAAGGCGGGATACTCGTTCTTGATCGTATGCAGACAATGCGGACAGGTCGTCACGATGCGCTTCGGTTTGACCTCGTTGAGGATTTCGACGTTTTGCGTTGCCAGCCCGAAGAAGATGTCCTCGCGCCCGGCGCGGCGCGCCGAATCGCCTGTGCAGGATTCGTTTTTACCCAGCACCGCATAGTTGACCCCCGCCGCGTTCAAAATCTTTGCAAAGGCTTGCGCGGTCTTTTGCGCGCGGGCGTCGGTGGCGGGAGCGCACCCCACCCACCACAAAATCTCTGGTTCGGGGTTTTGCTCGATGGTCGGCACATTCAATCCCTCCGCCCACTTCATGCGGTCCGCCTGCGAGACGTTCCATGGGTTCATGTTGCGTTCCATGCCCTTGAACGCCGTCTCCAACTGCTTGGGGAACGCGCTCTCCATCATCGAAAGGTTGCGGCGGATGTCGAGAATGTCGCGCATGGGTTCGTTGCCCACGGGACAGATATCCACGCATGCGCCGCAACTGGTGCAAGCCCACACCGCCTCTTCGGGGATCAACTGCGTGAGTGGCACATCGGTCCCGCCGCCGAAGTTCAGGTGATAGCGTTTGTTGATTTCCAGCGCGGCGGGCGAGAGCAGTTTTCCCGTGTTGTAGGCGGGGCAGACCTCCTGACAGCGGAAGCACATGATACAGGCGTAACTGTCCATGATCTGCTCCCAGCCCAAATCCTTCATCGTTGCCGCGCCGAACTGCTCGATACTCTGGTCGTCGAGGTTGATGTAACTCAATTCGCCAATGGACCTGCGCTCGGGTTTCAAGGCGAAATTAATGGGCGCGAAGAACAGGTGAATGTGTTTGGAATACGGGAAGTAGGGGAGGAACGCAATCACTGCACCGATGGAGATCCAAAACATCAACCGTTCCCCGATCAGGAGCGTATTCGCATCCATCCCGGACCACAATCCTGCTACCGTTGAAATGATCGGCTGCCAACGGTCATAGCCTTTCTCCGCCACGTAAAAGGACTCGCCCAGCAGTCGCGCCGTATTGTGAACGAAGATGAATGTCGCAACGATTGCCGAATCACGTGTGATACCGGAACGCGCTTTGGGGTGCAGAAGCGTCGTCTCACGCGTGGACAGAGTCGCGGGTCGAAGAACGAAGCGGCGAATCGCCATTGCCACAATCCCCACTAGGATTGCCACATTCATCACGTCCGCCAGCAGACGATAGGCATCTCCAAATGCACCTGTATTCTCGAGAAGTTTGAAGTTAGTGTAAGCATAGATCACATCTGAAAGATTGATGAGCAGGAAACTGAGAAATCCCCAGCCGATGAGCGCGTGCAAGAGGCTTGTCCATGGCCGGAAGCGGAAGACCGGTTGGAACAAACCCACCTTGATCAGGAGTTTGCCGAGGCGCTTCCAAGCAAGTTTCCAATCCGGTCTACCCTGACCGCTCGAAATATGTGCAACGATGCGTCGTACACCCTTATAGGTGAAATACAGCGATGCTATTGTGGCAAGGGTGAAGAGGATTTTTTCGGTAAGTGAGAGCATGAGGCCTCCGTCAGATCGAGATGAAGGTTCTTTAGTTTAGCACAGAAAACAAAAACGGAGGACATGCTTCCGTTCCTCTCTCTTCCATGATACTCATCTGTTCATTTCACTGATTTCATTCACATACTCGATCGCCCCCTGACATGCCGGCGGCAAATAGGATGCAACGTTTTCCCATGTGAGTTCCTTGTTCTCTCCGTGTGCGGCGGTCAACGCGTCACCCAGACAGCCGGGTCCCGCGTTGTAATTGACAAGCGTAAACTTCCACAGGTCTTCATAGGTTGCCGAATCGCCTGCCATACCCCCGGCAATATTTTCGACAAGTTGACCGGCCTGCCCGCAATTTGCTAGCAGGGTGTGTGCAAAGACGCCAATACTGAACCTGGCGCGGTCAATATCAATCCCAAGCGGACAGTCCTCGCACACGGCATTCACTGCGCTGATCAAAGACTGACGTAGATATTCTCGCTCCTTCTCGTCGAGACTCAAATATCCCTTACCACATTTTGCCGAATCCATGACGAGTGGGCAAAATTGATGAAAGAAGGACGGATTCCATAAGAACGTGGTGTCTGCTCCGTTTTCGGTTAGTTGTCCTAACCCCACATCGTCTTTCAGGTTTTTGCCGGGCCAAAACTGGCTTTCGATGGCAAACAGATTCTTCAACAGATGCGCCGGAACGCCTGTATCCTTTGCCACGTTCAGAATCAAACTGTCGAATTGATTTTGCCATTCCACCACTGCCGAACGCGCCACCTCCATACCGCAGGGAGAAGCATTACCGTTCGGCAGGATGCCGTTATCCGGGCATGTACCTGCATCCACGACGCCCCGACGGATTAACTGTGCGGCAAGATACGTATAGGGGATTTCGGTGCCAAGCGTTTCACTTTGAGTAGGTGTGCTAAGCCATTCCGGTGGTCCCCCGATGGGCGGCAATGCGCCCCAGGCCTCCACGCAACTGGCGACCGGCGCACCTGCCCATTGACTGCTCAACACATCCACATACCAATAGGAGCGATCCGGATCACCTGCCGTAGCGACCGCCACGCGCACCTTCGCCTCGAATGCCTCACTGCTATCACCGTAACTCGAATATGCCCAAAACTGCAGGGTAACGATTTGCTCGCCGGTGACCGGCAATTTCAATCTGCATGGAGAACCACACTGGAAAGACTGATTGTCATACGTCCCCTCGATGCCGGTAATTTCATAGCCTGACAATGGCTCGAAGCCAGTCAACACTAAAACTGGTTCGAATTCGCAAATGTTCGTCGAGGAGGTGTAAACGGGCTGACAATTTTCCAATGTGACTTGCACAGTGGGGGCGGGAAGTTTCGTTGAGATTTGTTTTTGTGCAGGTTCACTTTTCACCAGCACAACATAAAATCCCTTGCAAAGCCGGATGTCAGATTCGGTGCAGGGTTTCTGATTCACCCATTTGGTATAAATCTCTTCGCCGCAATCCACATACACGTCCCCCGGCGTTGGCATTCCCTCATGATCAATTTCAATCTTGCAGACGATGTCATTCTCACCCCAGCGGATCATCCACCAGAAATACTTGGTGTACTCGACGGTGGTGACGGCGAACCGATCGGGGCCGGGAGGGGCTGGGGAGGGGGCGGCGCTCCCTCGTGAGAAGGAGGCGAATACGCTTCCCGCGAGGACCAATAGCAGACTCGCCGTTATGATGAGCTGCCTCCTCCACCGAAGCCGAATCCCGTTTCCGTCTCGCATAAAAAGAAGCCCGCCTACATTATAGCGGATGCTATATCAGGCGGGATGACAATGATGGTTACAGTTTTTACTGACTCTGCCTGCGTTTTGCCTCTTTTGCGGTAGTATCATCCAGTTCTTCGAGCATCGCCAGGTCCTGCTTCAAGTTTCGCTGTCGCAGATAGAGGCTGGCTACATACAGTCCCATGACAAGGAAGGCAATGAGATAGCCGGCCATCATGTAGCCGGAAGTGTCTGGGGTGGTTTCGTAAAAAAACATGATTACTCCTTTTAAAGCGAGACTTTGAGTTTGAGTTGTTCAACCTTATCCTGCAATTCACCGAGGCGGACGCGGTTCCAGAACAAATCAATGAACAGGACGGTGAACGCAAAGAGAGCGAAGAAAAGCGCCACGCGCATATCGGCGGTCATGGCGAAACCGCCCTCTGCTTCGGGATTCGAGCCACCGATAACGACCGGGTGAATGGTGCGGAACAGGCGAATAGCAAAGAAGGTAATCGGCGCGCTCAAACCGCCCAGCAGAGCGTACACGGCGCCAAAACGCGCGCGTCGTTCGGGATCCTCGATGCCTTGACGTAACATGAAATAGGCGATGTAGATCAATTCGGTGATGGCTGCCGTGGTCAGACGGGGATCCCACGTCCACCACGTATTCCACACCGGTCGCGCCCAGATCGAACCCAGCACAATCGTGATGAAGAAGAACACCAGGCTGACCTCAATGGCTGCAACCTGCAGGCGATCCCATTTCAGATTTTTTGTGATTAGATACGTCACGCTGAACCCTGAGGCAAGGAGGAAGCCGAGCAGGGCGGTCCATGCCGTACCGATGTGGAAATAGAAGATGCGCTGCACATCTCCCATCACAAGTTCGGTCGGCGCAAAGACCAGAGCAAGATACGTGGCAATACCAACCACGATCACAGATGCAAGATCGAAAATTTTCAAGGTCAGGGGTTTGGCTTGCATGAACACTCCTTGTTGGGATGATTTTCTTTATTCCTCAACTACATTTTCAAACACCATGAATGCCACAGCGATGAAAATGATGTCGTAGGCGATGAGTAGACTGAGAGGGGAGAGGATTTCCTCGAAGGGCAACCCTTCGAGATAGCCTCCGCTCGCTTTGACGGCTGACAGAATGACCGGTATCACGACCGGAAAGAGCAGAATGGGGAGCAGAATGTCACGCGTCCGCGTTTGGACCGACATGGTGGAAAGCAGTGTTCCCACTGCTGCATACCCCGCCGAGCCAAGCAGGATGACCGCCATCAGGCCGGGTTGCAGGAGGTTGGTGTTATACAACACACTATAAACAGGAAGGACAATGGCTTCCACGATCAACATGAACGCCAGGTTGCTGATGACTTTGCCAAAATAAATAGCAGAGCGATCCACCGGCGCAAGCAGGAGACCATCCAAACAGCCGCGATCCTTTTCGATGGACATCGAGCGGTTGAGGCCGAGCGTGCCGGCAAAGGCGAACGTTGCCCACAGCACACCGGCGGTCACCGATTGACGCGTTTTGATGTCCAATTCGAGGGCAAAGTTGAAGATGAGGAGGATGAGCAAGGAAAAGACCAGCATAGCCGAAAAGAGTTCACGCGAACGGAATTCTGCTTGCAAGTCTTTCCACACAACAGCGGCAACCGCTTTGATGAACCTGCCAGATGGGCGGTCTTTCACAAGATCAGCCATCGGCATTTTCTCTTCAGCCTTTGAAACTTTGATCGTCATTTCAACCTGCCAGCGCCTGTTTATAGAACGAGAGAAGATTGCTGTTTTGCAATTCCTGGCGTGTGGCGGAAGCCACAATGACACCGCGCGAGAGAACATCGAAGCGTGTTGCCAGATCCTCCGCGCGTGCCAAATCATGTGAGGTCATCACCACGGTGCGCCCTTGCGCGGCGATTGTTTTCAACACACCGTCGAGCATGGCAGAAGCATCCTGGTCCAGGCCGGTATAGGGTTCATCGAAGAGAATCACCTGAGGGTCATGAAGAATCGCGCGACCGATTGCCAGACGCTGTTGCATGCCTCTCGAATAGGTGCGGACGAGATCGCGCCGCCTGGATTCAAGCCCGACCATTTCAAGGACTTCGGTAATGCGTGCTTCGGGATTGATCACTCCATACATGCGTGCATAGAACCGCAGGTTTTCCTCAGCCGTCAGATCACCATAGAGCAAAGGAAGATGTGAAACTACGCCAAGTCTTGCGCGCACCTGTGCCGCTTCACGTGGAAGCCAGTATCCCGCGATGCTGACCTCTCCCAGCGAGGGGCGCGAGAGGGAAGCCAGAATGCGCAAAAGCGTCGTCTTGCCTGCGCCGTTAGGTCCGATCAGCGCCACGAATTCGCCCGGCGCTACGTCAAAATCTACGCCGCGTAAGATTGTTTTGAGACCAAATCGTTTGACCAGTTTCCTGACTGTGATCATATTTCCCAGCACAAGCCTGCTCACGCCTCCATCATTTCCTTCAGGATTTCCTTCAACTCTTCACGTCTCTTATGATAAGCCTCCTCGGGAATCTTTTTTGCGCGGTGCTGATCGTCGAGCGCGATGATAGCATCCATGACATCTTCGGGCGATTCGAATTCCTCTTCACTTTCTTCCTCCGTCAGGGAATGGCGGTCGCGCAAATACATCCATACGCCGATGAGGATGAATGCAATGCCCAGCCCACCTATGCCGATCAGCAGGTTGCTGTTCGAGGCGAGCCAGCCTTGCTCTCCCGTGGCAATTTTGGGCGAGCCGGAGATGGTAAACGTCAGGGCTTCGCCTGCGTTGAGATTTTCCGCGACATAGGATTGATAGATTACCCCTTGTATGTTCTGCGAGTTCTCCTGTGTCAGCAAATTGCCTTTCAGTTTCAATCCGTCTGGCACGAAAATGCGCACGGATGCCACCGGCAAAACGATTGGTTGTGTGATAAGAGTTTCCTTTTGACGCGCAATCGAAGAGAAAGCCAGAATGCCATACGGCTGTTCGCTCGGCGGAATGGCAAAGCCGCCTTCCATGCTGAGGAACGGCGCGCTGTCTTGCATGGCTTCATAGCCGATCCCCTGTGCGCCGAGGGGGAATTTCAGGAAAGGAATTTCTTGTTGATCTGCCATGTCAACTGCAACGATTGTTTCCCCAACGTTGCGGAATGTAAATAGCACCAGGATTTGATACTGGGTCTCGTTGCTGGCATCGAAGAAAATGTGCATTTCGTCCATCTTCAGCGCTGAACTGTCCTCTGTGATTTTGCGCAGGACGAGGGGGGGCAATTCGAGGGAAGTCTGCCCTGCTTCGACGATGGCAAAATCGGATCTCAGCAAAATGCCTTTATATGTGACTTCTGCAAAGAAAATACGATTCTCCGAAAGTTCGACGTCTTTGAAAGCAAACGATCCATCGGGCGCGACAGAACCGCTCAGGCTCAACACTTCCTGTGGGGTGCCTGAATTTTGTGTATCGTGATCGAAGCCGCGTAAGGTGACTTGAAGATCAGCGGGAAGAGCCGCCCCGGTCTTGTTTTCGATGAATCCGACGACCTCTCCAAACCCTTCTTTCGCGATGACCGTCGCTTCGCTCTCAGCCGGAGCTTGTTCCGCGCCAATGGGCGTCTCCTCTGCCGATGGCGTCCCCGCGTCGGAGGAGAGAGGCGTGGCGATAACGGGTGCAGGCGTCGGCTGGGTTTGAAGCGAAGCGCTCTCTTTTGCAGGAGTCATGTCGAAGGAGAGTGTGCGCAAATAAGCGGCAATCGCCCAAACTTCATCGTCTGTCAAATTCGCGCCGAAAGGTGGAATTTCTTCATTGCCCAAACGCACGAGGCGCGCCAGTTCGACCTGTGTCAGCGCCACCATCTTTTTCTGATTTTTGAAGAAATCAGTTGAGCAATTTTTGCAGTTGGCTTCGAAGAGTTTTTTGCCTGTTTGGATTTCCTCATCGGTTATATGCAGGGTAGTGATGTAAGCAACGACATCCCAGCGCTCTTGTTCGCTCAGGCTGGCGAAGGGAGGCATAAAGCGTTCGATACGGCCTCGCGTCACAATGGCATACCATTGCAGAGGGGATTTGTCTCGCGCAATCTCAGGGAGGGCAAAGGCGGGAACGGTCACGCCTTGCAGTTTGATTCCCTGTGGACCATCACCCATGCCTGTTTCGCCGTGACAGGGGGCGCATTTTTCTGCATAGATGGCTGCGCCGTTTGCCACGTTTGGTGTTTGTTGCGGCGCTTGGGCAAGCGTCGGCATAGGCGTCGGCGGGATGTAGCCTGGCGGAGGCGTGACATCTTGGGCGAGTGTGAGGTTACATGCCGAGAGGAGCAGGGCAAGGAGGAGGAGAATAACCATGCGAAGTTTCATTGAGAGTTCCATTTGCTCAAAGTTAGGCAATTTGTATTGCTCTGTTGTAAGCATAGACAGGAGTTTTTCGTCGGCGTTGCTTTTCGCCCTCACATCTGCCCCTCTCCCAGCGGGAGAGGGGTTGGGGTGAGGGAAAGCGGGGATGAGTATCAGGTCTGTTATCTTTGCAACAGAGCAAATTTGTATTCATAAAGATTTATACGAGCGGTTTGCCACATGAAGGGCAGAAGCGATCAGAAGTGAGGATAGGCTTTCCACATTTTGGGCAGAAGCCTGCTGACTTGGTCTTGTGTTGTTTGCGCCGCGCAGCAATGAGCGATTCGATCTCGTCGTCGCTTAATTCTCGTTTTTTGGTCGAGGCGCTACCTCGTTTGAGGTGTGTTTCGGCATTGATTTGTGCGACTTGTGGCGTGAGTTCATCCAGTTTTTTCAAAATCTCGGCACCTTTCTGCAGGAGGTTTGCGCGCTGGGTTGGATAATCCTCCTCGGGAATCTTGCCGAGTTGGAAATCGAAATCCAATTCCTGCAGGGCGCTGAGGACGCGGTCGCGCTCCGCAAGCAATATAGAGAGTTCATGTTCTTCTCGGGTTACAAGGCGCAATTGCCTTTCGAGAAACGGAGCATATAGATAAAAACCGACGAGGAGGGCTACCCCCAGCGTGAGCAGAATGGCAGAAATTTCCATGAATCCCTCTATTCACCGAGCAAAGGGTCAATTTGATCGCGGATTTGTTGGATGCTTGTGAAGGGCCCAACCTGAACATATCGCAGTACGCCCTCTTTGTCCACGAAATAAGTCTCTGGCACGCCTTTGGTGCGGAAGTATTGTGAGATGCGTGTGCGGAGATCGGGTCCGTTTGGATAGGTGATGCCGAATTTCTTCAGGTACACGCGCGCTTCAGGTTCAGTATCCACATAATCCACGCCGAGGAAGATGACCTGTCCGCTGGGAGCATATTCCTCCCATGCCTGTTGCAAGGCGGCGGCTTCCTCTTCACAGGGCTTGCACCATGAAGCCCAAAAATTAATGACGACCACTTTGCCGCGCAAGTCTTTGAATTGAACTTCGCTTTTCCCGTTCCATTCGTAGCCGCTGTAAAGCGGCAATGTGAAATTGTCAATGACGTGTCCTGGTTGAACAGTGCCTTGCTGACGGCGACTAAGCCCCATGGCAACCAGTGCAAGCAAGCCGACTAGGAATGCCCAAACGATGATTTGTGCCCAAAGGGGTACGCCACGGCGCGTGGATGGAATCGTTGATTCGGTCATACTGTTCTCCCAGCGAGGGTCTCCGAAGGATTTGTCATTTTCGTTTCTGCAATTCTTCTTCCAGTCTGGCAATATAGGGATCTTCAGGTGTGGGCTTCGCTTCACGCTCACCCGCGGCGACCTTCGTTATAGGAGGCTTGAGCCACATCTGAAAGCCGCGTACGAGGAGCAACACGCCCAAGAGGATCGCCACAGTGGGGATGAGATATGCCGCCAGCCGATTCGGCGGTTCGGCAGAGGCGCGCGCGCCGTAGGTATCAACGAAATACTGGATGATCTCTTCTTCACTTTTTCCCTCGGCGAGCATGGTGCGGATCAATTCGCGCCATTGGCGGCAAGCCTCCGTAGGACAAGCATCCAGCGGCGTGCTTTCGCAGACCGGGCAATACAACTGCTTCGCGATTTTGTTTACCTCATCATCCGAGGGGGTGGGTTCTTGTGCAAACGTGAAGGTGGTGTAGAGGAGAGTTGCCAGCAGGGCAGTGATGATCGCGTATGGCGTGAGGCGCAAAAAGTTTTTCAACATTGTGTCCCTTCACCCAGTTTGTGAATTTCAATCATCCGCCGCGCTGACCTGCCGAACGCGCTTTTCGACGCGCACGGCTACGCGTTCGGGGTCCTTCTCGGGCCATGCGGCGATAATGATGCCAACGAGGAAGAGCAGGCTTCCCAGCCACAGCCAATTGACCAAGGGGTTGACGAAGACCTTGAAGGTTGTGCCAACCGGTGAGATGGGTTCCCAATCAATCAGCAGGACGTACACTTCATCCTTGAGCGAGGCCAGTTGACCGGGAATGGTCATAGGCTGTTCTGCGTCGTAGAAATAATCCTTGCGCGGGAACAGTGTTCCTAGAAGGTTTCCTTTGCTGTCGTAAACTTCGACTACGGCGCGTGTGTGATTGACTCCATTTGGTCTATCGTCCCAGGAAGCCACTTCTTTATAGGTTACTGTGTAACCGGCCAGGTGAATAGAGTCACCGACTGCAATTGTGCCTTGTGTTTCCACTTGGAAGAGTTCAATGCCCAGGATGCCAATTGCCATGAGCATCATGCTGAGGTGGACGATGTATCCGCCGTAGCGGCGGCGGTCGCGCCCCGTCAGATTCCATAAGGCAGTCAAGATATTTTCGTTCCGACTCTTCATGCGGGCGATGGCGCCGCGCCCATATTCATACAGGGTCACAAAAATGACAAGCGCAACGAGGAAGAAGCCGATTAAGGCGATGACCTTTTGTGTGTAGGTTAAGTAGAGAAGCACTGTTACGATGATGGCGGCAACGCCTGGCTTCCAAATGGCACGCCCCAGCGTTTTGAGAGTCGAGTGTCCCCAAGCCGAGAGTGGTGCAATGCCCATCAGGAAAATCAAGGAAGCAAAGAGCGGGGCTGTGGCACGCTCATAGAATGGCGGCCCCACAGTCACTTTTTGGCCAGTGAGGAGTTCCGAGATCAGCGGATAAATTACACCCCAGAAGCAGACAATCAGGATGCTCATAAAGAGCAGATTGTTGAACAGAAACAACGCCTCCCGCGAAAGTAGAGAGGTCATTTTTGTTTCTGAGTGCAGGCTTTCCCACCGATGAATGAGCAGGGCAACCGAGACAATGAGTGTGAAACCGATAAATACAAAGAAGGAGGGGCCGATAGCACTCTGCGCAAACGCATGGACGGATGACAATACGCCGGAGCGCGTCAGGAACGTCCCGAAGATGACAAGACTGTATGTGAGGATGATGAGCAGCATGTTCCAGTGTTTAAACATGCCGCGCTTTTCCTGAATCATCACCGAATGCAGAAATGCGGTGCCTGTCAGCCACGGCATGAACGCGGCGATCTCAACCGGGTCCCAGCCCCAGTAGCCGCCCCATCCCAGCACGTCGTATGCCCAGCGTCCACCCAGCACCAGTCCAAGCGAGAGGAACAGCCATGCCCACAGCGTCCAGCGTCGCGTCAGGCGAATCCAGCGGTCATCTGTGCGTCCTGTGATCAGCGCGGCAAGCGCGAACGCGTAAGGAATAACGAACGAGACAAAGCCAAGATAGAGCATTGGGGGATGGATGATCATGCCCGGGTGACGAAGAAGCGGGTTGAGGCCACGCCCATCCTGCGGAGTGAAGAGGATGCCGTTCGTCGGTCGGAATGTGTACGCCTCTACCCCCTCAAATGTCTGATACAGTTTTGCAAACGGATTCTCGAAGAAAACGTTCAATCCCACGAAGAATGCCAGCGTCACCGCTGTCACGACCAGCACCCAGGGAAGGAACTCCCGGTCGCGGTCCCATTTGCGCAGGGTGACCAGCGAGGCAAAAGCGGACATTAGCCACGACCAGAACAACAGCGATCCCGCCTGCCCGCCCCACCACGCGGTGACCTTCAAGTAAGTCGGCATGGAGCGGCTGGTTACTTCATAAACAAATTGAACTTCAAAATGATGATTGACGAGAAGATAGATGAGCACTGCCGCCGCCAGGGTAAGCAGGGGCCATGTCAACAGCATGGCGCGGCGTGCGCTCTCCACCAGCGCCGCGGATTTTTTGTATTCGCCGTAAAGAGCCGCCACGATGCTGTAGATCGTTACCAGGAATGTTACAAGTAAAACGCCGTATCCAAAATCAGCGATCATGAAATCTCCTTGAAGAAAAACCCTAAAGGCTTCGCAGACCTTTAGGGTTCATCGTCCTAGCCAGCCTGTTCCGGTACCGCCTCTTCATATCGTGTAGGACATTTGAGCAGAAGTTCCTCTGCATAGAAAATGCCATCCTCGCCCAGCCGTCCGGTGACGATTGCCTGTGCTTCGTGGCGGAGCAGATCGGGCTTGGGACCGACATACACAACTTTTAATCGGGCGCGCGTCGGGTCCATGACAGCGCGATGCAGGGCTTCTGCCAGTCCTCCTTCCTTCTCGATTTCTTCGTTGTCGCCGGGTACATGCGCTACCTCGAAGGTGAGCGTCAGCGTCTGTGGGTCATATTGAATTGTATCGCCAATCACCGCGCCGGAAACGCGCAGGTTGCGATTGACCATGCTTGCACCCTCTGCTCGCAATTCATCCACCGTCATGAAATACTCCGATGTCGCCGCGGTGGACGACCAGATCAAAAACACGACTGCACCCAGGATGAGAAGACCACCGATGAAGAATTTATTGATTTGCATAAACTGCCTCCATGTTCGCGCCGCTGACGCGCAAACCCTCCCATATTGAATTTTGACAAATTTGATTTCATTTTACATGTAGAGATTAATCCTTAGTGAGAAGGCCCCACGATGAATGTCATCATTTCACGCGAATTTATTCCGACCCTCAATGCGTTGCAAAAATTGCCCCACAGGCTTCCCTGTGGGGCAATGGAGGTGTGCTGCAAAGCAACGATTAGTCGTAATGCCTGCTCGCCCTCACCCCCAGCCCAGCGATGTTGTCGTTTTGCGGCACAAAATTCCATTCTGAATGCTGATTCCCTCCTCCCTTTTGGAGAGGGTTAGGGTGAGGGTAATGTCATTACGATTAGTCTTCGTCTTTTGGCACTCCGAAAATCTCGTCAATCTTTTGCAGGATTTCGGGCGTGAGCCTTGGCGCAACGTCAACGGCTTTCAAATTCTCCTTCAATTGCTCTAAATGGCTCGCGCCAGTGATCACCGTGCTGACATTCGGATTCTTCAAACACCACGCAATGGACAATTGCGAGAGCGTACAACCGAGTTCATTAGCGAGGGACTGCAAAGCGCGAATCTTGGCAACTTTCTGTGGGTCGGTCGCGTTTTCCTTCACCCACTCGAAGCCTCGGAGCGTGGCGCGGCTTCCCTCTGGGATGCCCTGCAAATATTTTCCTGTCAGCACGCCGGAAGCCAGCGGGCTCCATGTCGTCGCGCCGTAGCCGTAATCCTTGAACAAACGTGCATACTCTCTCTCGAAGCGCTGTCGCTCGAAAAGATTGTATTGCGGTTGCTCTGTCACAGGTTTGTGCAAATGATGTTTCTCCGCAATCTCAATGGCCGCCACGATCTCATCCGCATCCCATTCGGATGTGCCCCAATATATTGCCTTGCCCCATTCGATAATGTTGTGCATCGCCCACACAGTCTCCTCAATAGGGGTGGTCTTATCGGGACGGTGGCAGAAGATTATATCCACATAATCGAGCTGCAAACGTTCGAGTGAACCGTTGATACCTTCGATCAATCGTTTGCGGTTGAGCGTATTACTTTCGTTTACACCCTCATACAGACCCCAGTAGAATTTCGTCGAAATGAGATAACTGCCCCGACGCCACTTCAACCGCTTCAGCGCCGCGCCCATGATCTCTTCTGATTTCCCTCGTGCATACACTTCTGCGTTATCAAAAAAGTTCACCCCAGCCTCATAGGCGGCAGACATGATTTCGACTGCGGCATCCACGTCCACCTGATTTTTGAATGTCACCCACGAGCCAAACGAGAGTTCACTAACGCGTATTCCTGCACGCCCCAAATGACGATAGTTCATGCTTCCTCCTATGCAGATGTTGTAGTACGGCAATTATAATCACCCCATGCGTCCGATTTTCTTTCTATGCTATCTGTCTTCTTTCGTTTTCTTCTTGACAGCCTGTGCTTCTCGACCGGTGGATGCCACGCCTGAGCCTGTGGACCTCATCCCCTACCTCACCGCCACACCGCCTCCGCTTCAGACTCCCGAAGGCTTGGTTCCGTTAAAGACGCCTCTTCCCACCCCGACGCCTTTTACATATACCGTGCAAGCCGGCGATACGATGAACAGCATTGCGCTCGAATTTGGTGTTTCCCTTGATGATTTACAGGCAGCAAATCCCGAAGTTTCACCAAATGCCATGCCGGTTGGGATAACGCTGAAGATACCCAGCCATTCGAATCGCCCCGCCGATCAGTCAACGCCCACGCCGGTCCCCTTAACCATCGAACAGATCGAGTGTTATCCAAGCGCGGAAGGCGGCATGTGGTGCTTTGTCCTTGTGCATAATGATTTTCCCGAACTTGTCGAGAACGTCAGCGCGCAGATCACGCTCGTAGACGCGAACGGCGCGGCGATAGTCAGTCAAACCGCTTTCTTACCGTTGAACATTTTGCCGCCGAATACTTCCCTGCCCCTAGCCACTTTCTTTTCACCGAATATTCCTAGGGATGCAAAACCACAAGTTCAATTGTTGAGTGCTATCCGATTACTGCCCAATGATGAACGCTATTTGCCTGCTGTACTCAACAATATCCTTGTGCAAGTAGATGCAGATGGATATTATGCGCAAGCCGGTGGGCAAGTCCTGCTGGTGGAAGAATCGAGGGCGGCGAGCCAGGTTTGGGTAGTCGCGGTGGCGTATGATGAAAATGGGCGGGTGGCCGGGTTCAGGCGTTGGGAGGGAGGCGGAATCCAGCCCGGAGGGAGTCTCAAGTTCGATATAACGGTGGCAAGCCTTGGGGGGAGAATGAAGCGTGTGGAGTTTGCCGTCGAAGCGCGTCCGTAGTGTCTCTCATCCTGGTTTGACGCGGTGTGCTTCGAGCACGTTTGGCAAATTTTCGATGCGGGTGAGCACGCGGCTGAGTTGATCGAGGTCCTTGACTTCAATGACCAGGTTGATGTCAGCCAGTGTGCGGTTGATGTTGACGGACACATCGGCAATGTTGATGTTTTCTGCATCGAGCAGGATGGAAATGTCACCCATGAGTCCCTGACGGTCATAGGCTTTGACCTTGATCGGCACGGGGAAGGTACGTTCGACTTTTCCCCAATCCACTTGCAGGAGTCTTTCTTTTTCTTTCAGGCGGAGGATGTTCGGGCAATCCTGACGATGGATGGTGACGCCGCGCCCGCGCGTGATGTAGCCGACGATTTGATCGCCAGGGGTCGGGTTGCAGCATTTTGCCATTTGTGAGAGTAGCCCCTTTAGCCCTACGACATCAATGGTGCCTGTGCTTTCCTTTGCCTGTGTGCCGACAGCAAGGACATCTGCATTTTCTTCCTCTTCTGAGAAGCGGCGGATGACGCGACTGATGGAAAGATCGCCGCAGCCGATGGCAATGAACATGTCTTCAGGGGTTTTGTAGTTGAGATCGCGCGCCAGTTTCTCGAAGTTAACTTCACCAATGCCCAGGCGCTGTAGTTCGCGCTCGAGGGTGGCGCGTCCCTGAGTGAGGTTTTGTTCGACCTCTTGCTTTTTGAACCAGGCTTTGATTTTGGAACGGGCGCGCTGTGTTTTGACGAGACCAAGATTGGGGTTCAGCCAATCGCGGCTGGGTCCGCCCCGCTTCGCCGTCAGGATTTCGACTTGATCGCCGGTCTTCAATTCATAGTGCAGGGGGACGAGTTTGCCGTTGACCCGTGCGCCGCGGCAGCGATGTCCGATGTCGGTATGAACATGATAGGCAAAGTCAATGGGTGTGGAACCTTTGGCAAGGTCTATGATGTCGCCGCGCGGAGTGAAGACGTAGACGCGATCTTGGAAGACATCGGTCTTCATGCCCTCGACGAATTCCTGTGCGTCGTTCACTTCGGAACGCCACTCCATCATGCTGCGCAACCAATTGATGCGCTCTTCGAACGCTTTTTCCGATTTGCGGCCCTCTTTGTAGCGCCAGTGTGCGGCGATTCCATATTCGGCGTTTTGGTGCATTTCGGGTGTACGGATCTGCACTTCGAGAGGGCGCTTATCGTCGTAGATGACGGCGGTGTGGAGGGATTGATAGAAGTTGTCTTTGGGCGCGGCGATGTAATCATCGAATTCGCCGGGAATGGGTCTCCAATGAGTATGGATCACGCCCAGTGCCGCGTAGCAGGAAGGAATATCTGGCACGATCAATCGCACGGCGCGCACATCCCGCACAAGGTCGAAGGGCTTGCCTTTTTGAACCATTTTTTTGTAGATGGAGTAGATGTGCTTGGGTCGTCCGCTGATTTCCGCCTTGATATTGTGTTTTTCGAGTAGTTTGGAGAGGGTTTGCTTGATGGCTTCGATCTCTGCTTCACGGTCTGGGCGCTTTTCTTTGAGTTGCTCGGCAATCTCTTTGTATTTTTCTGGATTGACGTATCGAAAGCTCAGGTCTTCCAATTCCCACTTAATCTGCCAAATGCCCAGCCGGTTGGCGAGTGGAGCGAAGATGTCCAGCGTTTCTTTGGCAATGCGCTTTTGTTTTTCTTCCGGCAGGGCGTAGAGGGTGCGCATGTTATGCAAACGGTCTGCCAGTTTGATCAGTACGACGCGTACATCATCACCCATGGCGAGGAAGGTCTTTCGCAAAGTTTCCCAGACGAGGTCTTGTTTGCGTCCCAAAGTGGTGGATTCTGCTTCTTTGTTTGCATCGTTGCCGTTGTTTTGTTCCGCATGTTGATCGCCGCGCGAGACGCGAGGGAGTTTGGTGAGTTTGGTCACCCCATCCACCAGACGGGCGACTGTCTCACCAAAGTCGCGGCGGATGTCGTCCAAAGTGAGGTGGGTATCCTCCACCGTGTCGTGCAGCAAGCCGGCAACGATCACCTCGGTTGGTGCGCGCAGTTCGGCAAGGATCTGCGCTACTGCCACGCAGTGGTTGATGTAATCCTCGCCGGTATTGCGCTTCTGTCCGCGATGTGCCTCTTCCGCCACGCGATAGGCGCGCTGGATGATTTCTCGGTCAGCGAGGGTGTAATGCTCGGGGAGTTGCTCCAGCACTTTCTCGATGGGAATGATGGTTGGAATGGATTTCATCTTAAATATTTTACTACGTAGTGCGCAGAGTTTTTCTGGATGGCTTCTTTGCTACCATGCATTCTCTGTAGTTGGTTTTGGTTTGGGCACGCTATGACATAAGGCGGTACAATAGCAAAAATTCGGATCGGGTTCCCACTTATGCCCATTGTCAACAATGTGACTCGTTTTTTGGACGCCCGCCAGATTCCCTATACCGCGTTCGAGACGCCAGCGGAGAAATTGAGTGCGCTGGAGGTGGCGCATCTTCTCAACGTTGAGCCGGCTTCTGTTTTCAAGACGATTGTTGTCGCCCGCGAAAAACCAAAGAAGCCAGTGCTGGCAGTTGTACCGGGTCCTGCGCAGGTGGATTTGAAACTACTTGCCGTAGCGTTGGGCGAAAAGAAGGTTCACCTGCCTACCGAACGCGAGGCTGAGCAGTTGACCGGTTTACAGGCGGGCGGCATTTCGCCACTGGCACTGATCAATAAAGGCTTTCAAGTGGTTATTGATTCGTCGGCGCAGAGGTTTTCTGCCATCCATATTTCAGGTGGTCAGAGGGGGTTGAACATCAGATTATCTCCAACTGACCTGGCTCTTCTGACGAAAGCACGTTTTGCTTCAATTTGTCAAGATTCATAAAACTGTCTGGGTTCTTTGCTATAATCCCAAGCAATATAGAAAGGAGGTAGCTTTGCAAGAAGCGCGCTAAAACTTTTCTGCCCGTCGCATCCATTTCAAGATTCTATTTCTCGAGGAGGAGAACATGCGTAAACTATTGAAGATCGCGACACTGTTCGTTGTGTTGGGCATTGCTCTTACCGCTTGCGGTGGCGCAGCACCTACTGGCGGTGAGCCGGTTACAGTGGAAGTGACGCGTATCGTCACAGTGGAGGTCCCTGCGGGTGGAGAACAAGCGACTCCTGCACCTCCGCCGGTCGCAGGCGGTGATCGTCTTAAAGCCATTCTGGAGCGCGGCGTTTTGCGCTGCGGCGTGCATGGTACATTCCAGGGGTTTGGCTACCTCGATGCTAACGGTAACTGGAGCGGTTTCGATGTTGATTTCTGCCGTGCCTGGGCGGCGGCGCTATTCAATGATGCCAACGCTGTTGAATTCAAAGGCGTCAGCGCACAGGATCGCTTTACGGCGCTCCAGGCTGGTGAATTCGATGTCTTGAGCCGCAACAGCACATGGACGTTCACCCGTGATGTCGAGCTCGGCCTCACTTTTGGACCTGTCACGTTCTATGACGGTCAGGCGATCATGGCGCGCAAAGAGATTGTGGGCGACGCCTCAGCCGGCTTGGATGCGCTGGAAGGCGCGGGCGTTTGCGTTCAGAGTGGCACGACGACCGAATTGAACCTTGCTGATCAATTCCGCGCCGCGGGCGTCTCCTATGAACCGGTGGTGTTCGAGGATCAGAATGCCGCCTTCCAGGCTTACGATCAGGGTCGCTGTGACGCGATTACCTCCGACCGATCGCAATTGGCAACCCAGGGACAGGCTGTTTTGACGAACTTCTCCGATCACGTCATCCTTGATCTGGTCATGTCCAAAGAGCCGCTGGCACCTGCCGTTGTTCAAGGTGATGATAAGTGGGCAGATGTCGTGCGCTGGGTTGTCTATGGCATGATCCAGGCTGAGGAACTTGGCATCACTTCCCAAAATGTGGATTCCTTCCTCACCAGTGAGGATCCGGTTGTTCGACGTCTGCTGGGTGTAGAAGGCGAACTCGGCTCCAAACTCGGCTTGACCAACGACTTTGTCTATCGGGTGATCAAACTGGTCGGCAACTACGGTGAAGTATATGAGCGCAATCTGGCTCCGTTTGGTCTCACGCGTGGGTTGAACGATCTGTGGACCAACGGTGGTTTGATGTACTCGCCGCCTTTCCGCTAAACTTGTTGGGGTTCGAGTGGCTTATTGCCGCTCGAACCCTTTCATTTGTGCGCTATGAAGATCAAAGCATTTTGGCGAGATATTCACTTTTTACAGTTCCTCGGGCAGGTGATTTTCGTTCTGCTTGTGGCGCTCGCGGCGGGGTATTTCTACGCTAATGTCAGTGCCAACCTTACACGACAGGGCTTGACCGTTGGCTATGGTTTTATCAAAAATCCGGCAAGTTTCGATATTGGGGAAACTTATATTTCCTATGATGCATCCAATAGTTATGGGCGCGCAATTATCGTGGGGCTTACGAATACGCTGGTGGTCACTGCGCTTGGCATCTTTTTCACTACCATTGTCGGAGTAATCGTTGGTGTAGCACGACTTTCGACAAACTGGCTGGTCAACAAACTGGCTGCTGCCTATGTGGGAATATTCCGCAACACGCCTCTCGTCATTCAATTGATGTTTTGGTATTTTGGTGTCATTCTTAAATTACCGCCTGTCAGAGAAGCAGTGGCTTTGCCGGGTCCGGTCTATTTGACCCAGCGCGGAATTTATATGATTTGGTATGACGCTACTCCTACCTTCGATGCATGGAGAGGATTGATCTGGCTTGCAATTGCATCTATCTTCGTGATTTGGTTTATTTTTGGACAGGCGCAGAAGCGTGCCAAGCAACCTCTTTCTTTGTGGTGGTATCTTGCTTATCTCCTTGTGCCCATCTTGATCTTGTGGATTGGGGCAGTTATCCAACCGGAACCTCCGCTGAAAGAGGATATTCCGGAATTAGTAGGGCTTAATTTCAGAGGTGGTTTGCGTTTGACGCCCGAGTTTGCCGCGCTGCTGTTTGGGCTTGTCATTTATACGGGAGCATTTGTTGCGGAAGTTGTACGCGCTGGCATTCAGGCGGTCTCGCGAGGGCAGGTTGAAGCGGCGCGTTCACTTGGCTTGAGCAGTGGGCAAACCTTGCGTCTGATCATCTTCCCCCAGGCATTACGTGTGATTATTCCTCCTCTTACTAGCCAGTATCTCAATCTGGCAAAGAACTCATCCCTTGCCATTGCCATTGGTTATCCTGATCTATTCAGCGTTGCAAAAACGGTCATCAATCAAACCGGCGCGACGATTGAGGTCATCGTCATCATCATGCTGAGTTATTTGAGCATGAGTTTGTTTACCTCTCTGCTGATGAATATTTACAACCGCCGCGTACGGTTGGTGGAGCGTTGAATATGGCTGTGATAGAAATGCAACCCCCGCGTCTGAGCGTAGGTCCGCTTGCTTGGTTGAGAAAAAACCTCTTCAGCACATGGTACAACGTCCTACTGACATTTGCTGCGCTGGGTTTGTTATACGTGTTATTGCCACCTGCCACAGAATGGGCGTTGACCGAAGCGCGCTGGGGAGTCATTCGCACCAATCTAACGCTTTTCATGATCGGACAATACCCGCGCGATCAATTGTGGCGCATCTGGCTATCCATTTATCTGCTGGGTGCAATGATTGGATTTTCATGGGGCATTTGGAAGCAAGCCACGCGTGGCTTTGCTTTCATGGCACTGGGTTCAGGGGTTGCCTTTGCGCTAATCAGCTATCTACTCAATTCGGATGTTTGGATTAACTGGCTCATTGCAAATGCCATTTTGCTCCTCCTTTATGGTATTGGACAACTCCTTCGCCAACGCGGCGCTTCTATCGCCGCTGTGGGCTGGTTCCTGTATTTTCCGTTTATTTTCCTGCTGATAGCGGGTACACGTTTCATCCCCTGGCTCCCACCGGTTCAACCCAACCTATGGGGTGGGCTTCTGCTTACCCTGATGCTGACGATTGTCGGCAACATTGGCGCGCTTCCACTTGGAATTTTGCTTGCCCTCGGGCGGCGCAGCAAGCTTCCCGTGGTGCGTTATTTCAGTATTGGCTATATTGAACTCATCCGTGGCGTCCCTCTGGTGACCGTGCTGTTCATGGCGAACCTGCTCGTCCCGCTTTTCCTGCCTGTGCATATTCAGGCTCCAGATGCGGTTATTCGTGTGGCAATCGGTTTCATTCTCTTTGAAGCCGCTTATCAGGCAGAGAATGTTCGGGGCGGGTTGCAAGCTATCCCTCGCGGACAATACGAAGCGGCGCAGGCATTGGGGCTGAGTGGAGCGCAAACCATGATATTGATTGTTTTGCCGCAGGCGCTTCGCGCTGTCATTCCAGCCTTATTCAATTCATTCATTAGTTTGTTCAAAGATACCAGCCTTGTCGCGATTATCGGGCTTTTCGATATATTGCGAATCGGGCATTCGGTGTTAGCACAGACTGAGTGGCTGGGCACTCATCGAGAAGTGTTCCTGTTCGCCTTCATTGTCTATTGGGGATTCAACCTTGCGTTCACCTATGGCAGCCGTCGCCTCGAAGAAGCATTGGGCGTTGGCAAGCGTTAACCGCTTGTGATGGCAAGATTGAAATCATTTTCCGCGAGTCACAAAGACTTCTGACACGGAGAATTCTATGAGCGATAAAACCAATTCCCAGGACATCATCATTTGCCGCGATGTGCATAAATGGTTTGATAGTTTTCATGTGCTCAAAGGCATCAATCTGTCCATCAAAAAAGGTGAAGTCGTTGTGATCTTTGGTCCTTCGGGGTCTGGAAAATCCACGTTCATTCGTTGTATCAATCATCTGGAAGAACATCAAAGAGGACAGATCATCGTTGACGGGGTCGAGTTGACCAATGATATTCGCAATATCGAAAAGATTCGTTCCGAAGTCGGTATGGTCTTCCAGCAATTCAATCTTTTTCCTCACCTGACGGTGATGCAGAATATCACTCTTGCACCGATATGGGTACGAAAATGGTCTAAGGACAAGGCTGAAAAAGTCGCAATGGAATTGCTCGAACGTGTGGGCATCCCGGAGCAGGCGCACAAATATCCTGGTCAACTTTCCGGCGGTCAGCAGCAGCGCGTTGCCATTGCCCGTGCCCTTGCGATGCAACCCAAAATCATGCTCTTCGATGAACCTACGTCAGCATTGGACCCGGAGATGATCAAGGAAGTATTGGATGTGATGATTGAACTGGCGAAATCGGGCATGACCATGCTGGTTGTGACGCATGAGATGGGCTTTGCTCGCGCCGTTGCGGATCGGATGTTCTTCTTTGATCAAGGTCAGATCGTGGAAAGCGGCACGCCTGACGAGATTTTCAGGAATCCCAAAGAAGAGCGCACGAAATTGTTTCTGTCGCAGATTCTGAGTCACTGAGATGCGACCTCGCCCGGAGTGAAGAGTATTCACCTGCCTTATGTAGTTTTTCCGTCAACCTCCAACGTCTCTCTTCATCGGGAAAGGAGATGGAGGTGACGATGTGCTCGTAATCAGTAAGAATTTTGCTTGGTGTCTTCCCTTGTTGCTC
This sequence comes from Anaerolineales bacterium, assembly GCA_035574015.1. Lineage (GTDB taxonomy): Bacteria > Chloroflexota > Anaerolineae > Anaerolineales > Villigracilaceae > Defluviilinea. Next base: position 71,069 of record DATLZK010000023.1, on the reverse strand, counting down.
TTTTCTACGCGTCGAACTCTCCGATCATTTCACCATTTACCCAGACCGAATAATGCCCCGGCGAAAATGTTCCCAGTTCTACAGTTTCTTCGAAGGATTTGATGACCTGAATACAAATGGTTTCGGGGCTGATGACCGAATATACCTCTATGACAATTTTATTTTCAGCATCTGGCTCTTTTACTGCGACGCGCAATTGATGGCAGGGGGTGGGCAATTCTCCGCTCAGCGCGAGAGCGATCTGTGGGGGATAACTTTCGCGAACGAGTAGTGACGCGCTTTGAACGGTCACGGGGACGCGAAGGAAATTCGCGTCATCGGGCTTTGGAGCAAAAGGTTGTTCCATAGGTGGTGCACTCGCAGTAGCATCTTGGGCAGGGCTTGTGACCGCTGTGTCGGGCGAAGGGGTGCAAGCGGCAATCAGAAATATCACCAGAATTAAAGGGATACTGTATCTCATTCTGCCTCCTTAGCGTGAGTTTTGGATAAGGGCTTTTTACCGCTGAGCAACTTGTCGGTAAATTTTTTGCCTTGCTCTTAGGTCTTTCAAAGGACGCTTTGTTTCTTTGTATTGTTCCGGATAAAAAAGAGACGGGCTGTGATGCCCGTCTCCACTTTGTCGGCTGTTTGGGAAAGACTACGGACCGATAAACTTAATGCTCGATTGTGAAATCTCAAATGTCCACTTGTCTGGATTGTTGATGCACCCATAGCCCGATGCGTTGACCTGTGGATTCTGCTTGGGATCATTGGTGAATGCCCAGATATTGTAACAGCCATACACGAGATCGCTGATCGTCACGCTGCCGCGCGATCCAAGCGTGTAGCTTCTATATCCACATTCGAAATGATCCGGCGTTTCGTTGAGGTAGAGCGAAACGATCACTGTGGCTCGGGTCGAATTGACGATTTCAATCGTGGTGGGCTTGCCCTTGGGCGACCACGAAAGCACTCTTGTGGCGCAGGGATCCCCGCCGGAGCTGCTCGCGGCAGTGGTGGGAGTGAGCGTAGCTGCCAGGGTGGGAAGGGCAATTGGTGTTTCGGTGGGCGGTGGCGTAGGGCTGGGTGTTTCGGTGGGTGGGATGGGTGTGTTGGTGGGAATCGCAGCCTGTGTTTCGGCAACCATGGTGAACGCGGCCGCCACAGCCGTGTTTTGAACGTCAACCGGATTGATGGTCGGCGTGGCTTGTGCTCCACATGCGCTAATGAGCATTCCCACTAAAACAACAAAAATCATTTTTAAGCGAGTCATCTTATCTCTTTATCTCCTTGCGTGAATTGATCTGGGATGACGAGTTCGAGTCGCCCTTAGATATAGACTTTATCGGTAATAAGCAAGAGGCTTTGATTTTCGCATCGAATTTGCACGAATGCCCCGAAGAATTTGCGCAATTCGAGACATTCGATGCCGATAATGTTTATTCCTGTGCAACGTGAGTCAATTGAGTGTAACTCGATCCCTGTAAATCGTAATGATCAAGTCTTGATCTCGATGTAAACTGAAACTTCCGCTCAATTTTCTGCCTCCGACCCAAACGACAAAGATGTATCGCCCGAGTGGCGCCTGAATGGTCACCTGTTTCTCGACCGGGTATTCGATGATGATGGGGCTTTCACCAGAATAATTTTGCAGGGAGATATATGCCTCTGCCTTCGATTTGTTGATGAGCGTGACTTTCGTGAAAGGTACCGCTGGGGGCAGTGTGCCAAATGTTCGGACGCCCAATGTCCACGTGGGAGTGGGCAAGCCCGATGCAAGGGTGGGCGTGGAGGTTGGCAGAGTGGGGCCACTTGTTGCTGTGGCGGGCGTTGTTGTCAGGTTTGGTGCCAACGTTGCTGTGAGGGTCTCGCCGCTCTGTGTCGGAAGAATCGGTTGAAGAGGAGGTAACGTATCGGTAACGGGGACAGGTGTCGGCGTGGGTTGAGCCGCTTGAATCGTTTGCGCGGCGCCGGTCTGGATGATGGTGTCAAGAGTTGCCTGCGAGTTGAGTGTAGGCGTTGAAGCGGTCATAGGAAATTGCAGCGGCAGGCACGCGGTCAACGTTAGCGCGAGCGCAAAGAACGGAGCGGCGAGCGTTTTCATATGCTCTCCTTAATTTGTTAGGACTGTGAGGAAGCAACGACCTCTAGGAACTGTGTGATGACATCGCGCAACATGCGTTCGGGCAGTGCACCCACCTGACGGTGAACCACCTTTCCGTTCGCGATGAACAACATGGTGGGAATACCCTGAATGCCGTATTTCATCATCCATTCCGGGTTTTCGTCGGTGTTGACTTTGGCAATCAAAATCTTACCCGCATATTCCTTTGCCAGTTTATCCAGAATGGGCGCGACCATTCTGCACGGACCGCACCAGGGTGCCCAAAAATCCACAATGACAGGAATGGGCGATTTCAAAACAGTCTGCTCGAAGGCCGCGTCGGTTACATTAATGGGTTCGTCTATCATTTTCTTACACCTTTGTTTGGTTGAGTTGATCGGTTGGCAATTGTAAATTGCCCCTGAATAAAAAAAGTATATCACACAACCTGCATGATATAATCCGCCCGTTATGGTGGAATTTTTTGCAAAATGGAGAAATGGGCTCGCCAAAACAAGCAAAACCGCGTTTGGGCGGCTGGCTTCGATACTTGGCGCAACCGAAATCACGCGTGAAACCTGGGATGATCTCGAGGCACTCCTCATTCAAGCAGATTTAGGTATCGAGACTACGCGTAGTGTGCTGGATGCCCTGCAACGCCTCGTGCGCAGCCGAGGCTTGATTCGCTCCGATGAACTTTTCTCTGCACTTCGCGCGGAACTCCGTGCCAGGCTTGATATTCCTCCCGCGCTCGCGTGGACGGATAAGCCTTCTGTGATTATGGTCGTGGGCGTGAATGGTTCAGGCAAGACCACAACCATCGCCAAACTCGGGCAGCGTTTTCAAGCAGAGGGCAAGTCGCTTCTCTTCGGCGCGGCAGATACGTTCCGCGCCGCGGCCGTGGATCAACTTCAAGTGTGGGGTGACCGGCTTGGCGTTCCCGTTGTAGCGGGCGCACCGGAGTCGGATCCGGGCGCGGTAGCATTTAATTCTGTGCAGTCAGGGATCGCGCGAGGGGTTGATTTGATTTTCATTGACACAGCAGGACGTCTGCACACGCGTTTCAATTTGATGGAGGAATTGAAGAAGGTCCATCGCGTCATTGGCAAGGCGCTTCCCGGCGCGCCCCATGCCGTCTGGCTGGTGTTGGATGCAACCACAGGGCAGAACGCTCTGTCGCAGGCAAAGGCATTCAAAGATGCCGTTGGTGTGACCGGGGTCATCCTCTCCAAACTGGATACGTCTGCGCGCGGGGGCATGGCTTTTGCCATTCAACGCGAACTGGGTTTACCGATCCTGTTCGTGGGTTTGGGAGAAAAGCCCGACGACCTTGTTCCTTTTGACCCGGATGCGTTCATCCAAGGAATTCTTGACGAGTTAGCATAAGCATTCGGTACAATTACAAAAAGACATGCAGGAGGTAGTATGCAAGACCTTGTTAACCGTTTACAGTCCGCACAGGACTTAACCCGCCAGTTACTGGTGCGTCTTTGACTTTGCGGCAAAGGAATTGAAGTTATCTCAACTCGAGAAAGAAGTCGAAGCCCCGGATCTTTGGAGTAATCCCTCGCAGGCTCAACAACTCATGAAACAATACAATGCCGTCAAGGAAGAAGTGGAATCCTGGCGGAATTTTTCGCGCCGCCTTCACGACGCGCTTGAACTGGCTCGCATAGGTGATGAAAGTTTGCGCGCCGAATTGGAGGCGGAGGTCTCTGCCCTCGAAGCAGAATTGGAAAAACGCTCGTTCGCGGCGATGCTCTCCGGCAAATATGATCGCGATTCGGCGATCCTGGCTATCCATGCCGGTGCAGGAGGCACCGATTCGCAAGACTGGGCGGCCATGCTTCAGCGTATGTATCTGCGTTGGGCAGAATCGCACGGATACGAGACCGAAATTCTGGATACCACCGAGGGCGAAGAGGCTGGCATCAAGAGTGTGACGATCGCTGTGGACGGCGAATATGCGTATGGCTATCTTCGCTCCGAAAAAGGAGTGCATCGCCTGGTGCGCCTTTCCCCATTCGATGCCGCACATCGCAGACATACCTCCTTCGCGCTGGTTGAAGTCCTGCCTCAAGTCGCTATGGATGAAGCCGAAGTCGAGATTGACCCGAACGACATCAAGATAGATGTCTTTCGCTCTTCCGGCGCGGGTGGTCAAAACGTTCAAAAGAACGCGACCGCAGTGCGCCTTACACACATTCCAACCGGTATCGTCGTCACCTGCCAGAACGAGCGCTCGCAAACGCAAAATCGCGAATTCGCCATGCGTATTTTGCGCGCGCGTTTGCTTGAGTTGAAGCGTGCAGAAAAAGAAGAGGAACGCGCCATCCTGCGCGGTGAATACACCAAAGCCGAATGGGGAAACCAGATTCGCTCGTATGTGCTACATCCTTATCAAATGGTCAAAGATCATCGCACCGGTTACGAAACAGGGAACGCGCAAGCCGTCCTCGACGGCGACCTCGACGCGTTCATGGAAGCCTATTTGAGACAATTCCCATAAAAGGACACCATGACCGATTCTGTGATTTCCACACTTAGCGCCTACATTGCCGCAAAAATTCTCAAACAGCCAAACCGCTCCATCGGCGTTGATGAACCGTTGATTTCGAGTGGGATGATTGATTCATTCAGCCTGATGGACCTTGCCCTCTTCATCGAAGATACCTTTGGTGTTCGCATTGAAGACACCGAATTGAATGCCTCCACATTCGATACACTTAATCAACTTGCCTCTCTTATCGAATCTCGAAAACCATGACGACTTTCCCTGAACGGTTGCGTACGCTTCTTTCGCGGACCCCGGACCGGGTTGCCGTTTACTTGCAATTTGCTACCCGTGAGGATTTGCCCATCACCTATGCCCAACTGACGCGCGGCGCGGTCACCTACGCGCGGACCTATGCTCGCGCCGGCCTCAGACCTGGCGAAGTCGTCGTCCTCATCCTTCAGCATGGAGAAGATTTGCTCTACTCATTCTGGGGCGCAATCCTTGGTGGGACGATTCCCTCCATCATGCCTTTTCTTACGGAGAAACTCTCCCCTGAACGCTATCGAGCAGACTTGGCGGCACTCATCTCCGTAACGAAGCCTGCTGCTATCGTGACTTATCCCGAATTTGAACATGAAGTTCACGCCGCATTGAAGCACGGCGATTCGGTACGGGCGGTAATTTCCACACACAAACTCGAACCCTACGAGGAGGTAAGACTCGAATCGCTTGGTGGGTTTCATCGTCAGGCTCAGGACATTGTTCTCTTGCAACATTCTTCAGGCACAACAGGCTTACAGAAGGGCGTCGCCCTTTCGCATCGGGCGGTTTTCAACCAATTGGATGCATATAGCCGTGCCATTGCGTTGAATGGGAACGATGTCATTGTCTCATGGCTTCCACTTTATCATGATATGGGGCTGATTGCTGGTTTCCTGATGCCGATTCTCTGCGGTGTGCCTCTCGTGCTAATGTCGCCGTTCGATTGGGTACGCGCACCTTATCGCCTGCTCCAGGCGGTGTCGAAATATCGCGGTACGCTTTCATGGCTGCCGAATTTTGCTTATAACTTCTGCGCGCAGAAAATCAGAGATCGCCACATCGAAGGGGTGGATCTCTCTTCTTGGCGCGCGGTGATCAACTGTTCCGAACCCGTCCGCTGGGAAAGTCATCAGGCTTTTTACGAACGATTCAAGAGTTATGGACTTCGCCTGGAAGCCTTGCAAACTTCTTATGCAATGGCAGAAAATGTTTTTGGTGTGACGCAAAGCCCGCTAGGGCGTGTACCGCTTGTAGATGAGATTGATCGGGAGGCTTTCATGGTCGAGCGCGTGGCAAGGGCGGCTACGGATGGTCGTCCTTCCATGAAAATGATGTCATCGGGCCGCCCTCTCGAAAACACCCGTATCCGTATCGTAGACGATCAGGGGCGTGATTTGCCAGAGCGTACAATCGGCGAGATTGCTTTGCAAAGCGATTGCATGTTGACTGGTTATTACAACCGCGCCGATTTGACACAAAAAGCATTTCTGGATGGCTGGTATCTGACGGGAGATTACGGTTACATGGCCAATGGGGAGGTCTTTGTCTCCGGTCGGAAAAAGGATATGATCATCGTCGGAGGGCGAAATGTGTATCCGCAGGATTTGGAGGCTTTGGCTTGTGAAGTGCCAGGCGTGCATGCCGGGCGAACGGTTGCCTTTGGTATCTTCGACGAGACGCAGGGGACGGAAGAAGTGGTCATTGTAGCGGAGGTGGATGTAGAAGATCCACTTGAGCGGCAAAAGATCGCCGATGCCATTCGCTTGCATGTAACGAAGAATTCGGCGATTGCTTTGCGGCATGTCTGGATTGTGGATCCAAGATGGATTATCAAGACCTCCAGTGGAAAAACTGCCCGTTCGGCAAACAAAGAGAAATTTCTTGCCGAATTCCAAAAGAGCAGTTCGGCAATGTGAAATAAAAAGAGCGCGCCGCAAATGACGCGCTCTTTTTATTCGTCAGATGTCATCCGCCAGTGGGAAGGCGTTGCTCCAGTGTTCGATTGAGCAATTCTTCCCGCTCTTCGGAAATTGTAGATTTGATTCGCTTCACTTTGAATGACTTATTGGCATTGCTGCGGCGGAGGGCTTCCTGCCAGGCAATTTGCATGGCAGTTAATTCTGGCTCTTTTTCTTCTTCCTCGCGAGGTGCCTCTGCCGCCTCTTTCTTGAATGCAGGCTTGCTGGTCTTTTTGCTTTCCTTCTTCGCCGGTTTGAATTCCTCGATCTCCGGCTCCAATGCCTTCATGCTCAACTTGATCTGCTTCTTTCGGCGATTGACTTCCAACACCTTTGCTTCGACTTCATCGCCTTCTTTGACGATTTCGCTTGGTGTCTTGACATACCCTCGCGTCAGTTCACTGACATGGACCATACCGGGGCGCTCTGCGCCGATATCAACGAAGACGCCATAAGGCTCGATGCGCACAACTTTGCCTTTGACGACCATGCCCGGCTCGATCTCCTTCCATTCGAGGGCAAGAGGCTCGATCATCGTTAGCTCGATGCGATCCTTCCTCACGCGGCGGACCCACACATCCACAATTTGACCTTCCTTGACGACATCTTCCACTTTGTTGATCGGTTCTTTACTCAATTGGGAAATATGAATGACGCCGGGTATGCTTTGTCCAATATCCACCAACGCGCCTGCAAGGGTTGTTTTGATGATTTTTCCGGTTAATTTTGTTTTGGGTGCGAGCGCCGTTTCCGGCGCAAGGGTTATCGTTTCCATAATATAAACTCCTGTGTGGGATAAGTGCCGACAAGTCATTATACTTGTATGACAAATTTACGTCAATGTGAAATCTGTTTCAAATGGGATTTGCAGAGTCATTGTAAGTTCCATGGGGTTATCCATAGGATTAAGGACGAATCGGTGCATTTACACTTCGTTAATTGGGACAAATTATTCCAACTCTTTATAAGAAGATCCTTTGTAGCAGTGCGAAGAATACTCTTCCATGTTGCATGTAAGGTATAGCATTCTTCTTGCGCTTACGCCGTTATTCAAAAATCGTCTGCTCAGGCAGTGTTTTGTCTGTTGCTTCTATTTACGTTGCAGTCTGTGGAACGGGAGGGAGAAACGCGTCTATAACGGAGACAGGCTAAAGCGGCGAAAGAAGCGGGATTTTCCATGACTTGACGCGTAAAATAATTTTCAAGTATACTCTTCTTGTCGGTTTCGGAAGAGAATGAAGAAAAAAATGTATAATTTCGACAAGACAGATATAAAGATTGTCAATTTGCTACTAGAAGATGGACGTATGCCCGCTTCGGAAATTGCGCGCCGGCTTGGGAATATCTCTGAGCGGGCAGTGCGTTATCGTATCGAACGCATGACGAATGAAGGTGTCATTCACATCAGCGCAGTGGCAAAGCCTCAGGCATTTGGTTTGACCACCATCGCAGATGTTTGGATGGAGGTTGAGTCGGACCGAATCCTGGAGGTGGCGAAGAAAATGGCGGAATTCGATAATGTAAGTTATGTGGCATGTGGTATTGGGCAGACCGATGTGAGCATTCAAATCGTTGCAAAGGATACAGCCGAAATTTATCGCTTTGTCACCGAGGTGGTTCGCAAAGTGCCGGGCGTTCGTAAGACCACTACCTCCATCGTGCCGCTCATCTTGAAGGACGTGTATCAGTGGAGGGTGCCGGAACGAATCATCAATGAGTTGATCGAAGAAGAAATTTCCACAGCAGTAACATAGTTCATCGGAGGATTTATGTTTGGTTCCAATACGCTTGCGCTCCAAAAGCGGGCGCAAAAGGTTTTGCCATTGGGGGTCAATTCCAATTTCCGTTATTGGGGTGAAGGAATCACTCCTTACGTTCAAAAGGCAAAAGGCGCTCATCTTTGGGATGTGGATGGAAAGAAGTACATTGATTATCGTATGGCGTTTGGTCCCATCATTCTGGGCCATGCCTATGACGAAGTAGATCAAAAAGTGATCGAGGAGATTCAGAATGGCATCCTCTTTGCAATGACCAGTGAGCTGGAAGTTGTTGTCTGTGAGATGATTGTCGAGATGTCGCCTGCCGTTGAAATGATCCGGCTTGCGTGTTCTGGCACAGAGGCGACCATGCATGCGATTCGCGTGGCACGCGCATACACGGGGCGCGATTTGATCTTGAAGTTCGAAGGCAATTATCATGGCTTTCATGATCATACCTTGTGGTCCACTTACGCGCCGGCAGAAGCCTATGGGCATCCCCGCAGCCCGATACCGATTCCTGCTTCTTCGGGTATCCCAAAGACGATGCGTGAATTTATCATTACGCTTCCGTTCAATGACCTCGAGGGCTTCGAGCGCGTCATGCGTTCGTATGGTGAGCAGATCGCAGCGGTGATTAGTGAGCCATGTCAAGGAAATTGCGCGGCGATTACTCCACGAGATGGATTTCTTGAATTGATCCGCGAAAAGACCGAAGAATATGGATCGGTTTTTATTCTGGATGAAGTGAAGACAGGCTTCCGCATTGCAAACGGTGGCGCGCAGGAATACTATCGCATCAAACCGGACCTCGTCACGTACGCGAAAGCCCTGGGCAATGGCTACCCGATCGCGGCATTTGGTGGTAAGCGCGAGATCATGTCCATTATCGGGCATGGTGTGGCGCAGGGAGGAACATACACGAACAACAAGCCCGGCGTTGCCGCCGCCTACGCGACGCTGACTCTGCTCAAGGAGAAGCCGATTTTGCAAACCATCGCTCAGCGCGGTAAGCGTTTGATGGATGGTTTGAAAGATATTTTTGAGGAAAACGGCATCCCTGTCGCCATGACGGGTTACCCGGCAATGTTCTCGTTTGCCCTTGGCGTCGAGTCGGTGACCAATCAGCGTGAATGGGCAAAGAGCGATCATGCTCTCTATACAAAACTCGTGGAAAAAGCTGTCGAGCGCGGTGTAATGCCTGACCACGATGCGCGTGAGCCGTGGTTCCTCTGTTACTCACACACCGACGCAGACATTGATGAGACGTTAAATGTCTTCGCAGAGATTGTAAAATTAGTTAAGTAGTCAGATGGCCTGACAGTCAAGGGAGAGGGTGGTCAACCGCTTTCTTTGTGCGGCTCCATACTTCCCCGCCGATAGTGCTTTCATCAGGTGACCATCAGACTACGAGATGACTCAACAGGAGTTCTCATGCCTCTCTCTGGAAGAGAAATTGTTGACCTCAATAAGGAATATACATTTTTCTCCTGGTCTACTCAGGGACAGGTCAACCCAATCCCAGTGGTCAAAGCGGAGGGCGTCTACTTCTGGGATGCGGATGGAAAGCGCTATCTCGATTTCGCCTCACAGTTGGTAAATACAAATATCGGACATCAACATCCAAAGGTGGTAAAAGCGATCCAGGAACAAGCCGCGCAGTTGACCTTTGCCGCTCCCAGTATGGCGACCGAACCGCGCGGGCTGCTGGGAAAGAAACTGGCAGAGATCACCCCCGGAGATTTGAAAAAAACCTTTTTTACGCTTGGCGGGGCAGAAGCCAACGAGAATGCCATCAAAATCGCACGCTTCTACACGGGACGGCATAAAATCCTTGCGCGTTATCGCTCCTATCACGGCGCGACCCTCGGCGCGATAGCCTTGACCGGCGATTACCGTCGCCTGCCGGCTGAACCTGCGATTTCGGGGGTGATCCACTTCCTTGATCCATATTGTTATCGCTGTCCATTTGGCTGGACGAAAGAGACCTGCCATCGTGAATGCATCAGCCATGTCGAGGAGGTCATTCAGCACGAAGGTCCTGATCAGATTGCCGCGATCTTCCTCGAGGGTGTGACGGGCACGAATGGTCTTATCATCCCACCTGATGAATACTGGCCCCGGATGCGCGAGATTTGTGACAAGTACGGAATTCTCCTCATTTCCGACGAGGTGATGAGTGGCTGGGGGCGCACCGGTGAATGGTTTGCCGTGGATCACTGGAATGTTGTCCCGGACATCATCACAACGGCAAAGGGCATCACCTCTGGATATGTTCCGCTGGGCGCGGTGATTGTGCGTGAAAAGATCGCTAAATTCTTCGACGACAAGATGTTGTATGCAGGCTTGACGTATAACGGTCACGCCTTGGCGTGTGCGGCGGCGCTGGCCACAATCGAGGTCTATGAAGAAGAGAGAATCTTCGAGAATGTAAAAAAGGTCGGGAAATATCTGGGAGAACGACTCGAAGAATTGAAAGCGAAGCATCCCTCTGTTGGTGATGTGCGTTATCTGGGTTTATTCTCCGCGCTCGAACTCGTGAAAGATCGCCAGACCAAAGAGCCGATGGATTTGACCCCGCTCAAGAACTTCCTCATCGCCAATGGTGTATATGTGTTTAATTTCAAGAATATCCTGTTTGTTGTTCCGCCACTGGTGATCACAGAGAAGCAATTGGATGAAGGATTAGATTTGTTGGATGAAGGATTGGCGGAGTTGATGGATAAACTCACAGTCTGAAGTCGAATGCTGAGGATTGGACGGCGTTTGTTTACCTTCTTGCGCTCCATCTTATCGCGGCGGGGCGCCTCTACGCAACATACAGCGGCATGTACTTGATTCCCTCGTTTGGGGCATAGCAATCATCATCTTTGTGCCGCTCCCTGAGGAGTGGTCTGAAAATTTATACTGGTGTGCGTAAGCGACATTCTTCGTCTTGCTGGATGTGCAGTAGAGTCAAACTGTGGATATAAACAATGAACGGTGTAGAGAAAAAAACAAACCTTCCATCGCTTCGTTTTGATCGCAATGAACTGGCGGGCGCCTTTGGCGATCTCGGTACGGATCTCCCTTTGGTAGTGGGTGTGTCGCTTGCCGCCAATCTTGATGCGACCAGCGTGCTGATCATGTTTGGGGTGATGCAAATCCTGACGGGCTTGCGCTACCGAATCCCTATGCCGGTCCAACCGCTCAAGGCGATGGCGGCGATTGTGATTGCTCAAAAAGTAAGCGGTCCCGTGCTATACGGCGCGGGGCTTGCCATTGGTATTGTCATGTTCGTTCTATCTGCCAGTGGTTTGATTGACTGGCTTGCCCGTGTTGTCCCGAAAACTGTCGTGCGCGGCATCCAATTCGGTTTGGGATTGCAGTTGGCAACTCTTGCGCTCAGGGAATATGTTCAATCGGACGGTGTGTCGGGGTACTGGCTGGCAGGTATTGCTTTTCTGTTAGCAATTCTATTTCTGGGAAATCGTAAATACCCTGCCGCGTTGTTTCTGGTCATTGTTGGTTTCTTGTACGCCCTTGCATTCAAACTCGAAGTTTCAACTCTTGTTCAGGGCTTTGGTTTGGGTCTTCCAAAATTCCATGTTCCACACTGGCAGGATATTGTTACAGGTTTCTTTTTACTTGCCTTGCCTCAAATTCCCTTGTCGTTGGGAAATTCCATTCTTGCCACGCGCCAAATCGCGGAGGATCTGTTTCCAACCCGCCCGCTCACGATTAGGCAAATTGGCTTTACTTACTCCTTGATGAATTTGGTCAATCCGTTTTTTGGTGGCATTCCTACCTGTCATGGCTCGGGCGGCATGGCCGGACATTATGCTTTTGGTGCTCGCACAGGCGGTTCTGTCATCATCGAGGGTGCTTTGTATCTGGCTGTTGGTTTGTTTTTCGGCAAAGGGTTTAGCGCCTTTGTTCAAGTTTTTCCACTGCCCATTTTGGGAGTTATTTTGCTATTCGAAGGCTTAGCCTTGATATTGCTAATTACAGATCTGTCATCCTCGAAAAGAGACTTGGCTGTTATTGCTCTGGTTGGTTTGATGGCAGTGGGATTGCCTTACGGATATTTGATAGGGCTGATTGTTGGTGTTTTCGTTTCCTATCTGATGAATCGCAATGCAATCACATTGGGAGCGCAGGAAACCAAAGCGTCTTGAGACTCTGGGCTTGCCTCGTATTTTGGGAGATGCTATGGAAATTCTCAATTACATCAATGGTGACTGGGTAAAACCAAACGTTCGAGAATATTTTGATGTCGTCAATCCTGCGACGGGACAGGTAATTGCTCAAACGCCTCTTTGCGGACCCGAAGAGGTGGACGCCGCGGCGCGCGCCGCTTCGGCGGCTTTTCCGATGTGGAGGCGGACACCCGTCCAAGAACGCGTGCAATATTTGTTTAGGTTGCGCGATCTATTGAAAGCACACCTTGATGAAATCGCTCGCACGATTACGAACGAATGCGGCAAGACCTTTGAAGAGGCCAAAGCCGAGATGGTGCGTGCCATCGAGAATGTAGAAGTCGCCTGTGGTATGCCGATGTTAATGAAAGGCGAGATCGTCGAAGATGTGGCGCCCGGCATTGACGAGATCATGCTTCGCCAGCCGGTTGGCGTGTGTGCCACAGTCGCGCCTTTCAATTTCCCAGGCATGATCCCATTTTGGTATTTGCCGTATGCGGTCGCGTGTGGGAACACATACATTGTGAAGCCTTCTGAAAAAGTGCCGATGACGATGCAATTCATTATGCGGCTTGTTGAACAAGCGGGGTTTCCCAAGGGTGTCATCAATTTGGTCAATGGCGCAAAGAATGCGGTGGATGCGATTCTCGATCATCCCTTGATTCGAGCCATCACATTCGTTGGCTCGAGCGCGACGGCGAAGTATTTGTACGCGCGCGCCGCCGCAAACGGGAAGCGTGTGCAGGCACAAGGCGGCGCCAAAAACCCGGTGATCGTCCTGCCGGATGCCGATATGGAGATGGCAACAAAGATCATCGCAGATTCAGCCTTTGGCTGCGCCGGACAGCGCTGTCTAGCAGTATCGGTTGCGGTGACGGTAGGGGAGGCGCGCAATCCTTTTGTGGAGATGATCTGTGATGCAGCGTCCACACGCAAGGTGGGATATGGGCTTGATGAGGGAGTCCAGATGGGGCCGGTGATCAGCGCGGAGAGCAAGGCGAGGATCGAACGTCTGATTGGACTCGGTGTCGAAACGGGAGCAAGCATCCCCGTAGATGGGCGCGGTACTGTCATCAAGGGCTACGAGGGCGGCTCATTCGTTCGTCCAACTATTTTGCTGGACCTGCCTCGCGGGAGTGAAGTCGCACGAACGGAGATCTTTGGCCCCGTTCTCAGCCTGATGCATGTGAATAGCATAGATGAGGCAATTGAACTGGTGAACAGCGGCAGTTACGGGAATCAGGCTAGCCTGTTCACCTCAAGCGGAGACGCGGCGCGCCGATTTCGATACGAAGCAGAGGCAGGCAATATCGGTATCAATATCGGTGTTGCCGCACCAATGGCGTTTTTTCCGTTCAGTGGGTGGAAGGAGTCGTTCTTCGGCGATTTACATGCGCAAGGCATGGACGCTGTTGAGTTCTTCACACAAAAGAAAGTCGTTGTGGAGAGATGGCCACGAGAGTGGACGAGGAAGTTTTAGAGATTTGAAGCACCAAAGAGTTTTTCAATTCAAATTTCCATATTTTTCAAAGAGGCTATATGGCAAATCAATTCGATGCGGCATTGCAATATGCGGAAAAATGGATTGATATTATTGAAAACAAACAAACCCTCACAGAAGAGGAGGCGAAAGCCATCATCGAAGAGTCAAAGGAGAACTTTGCTGAGCACTTCAATCGCGCCTGGTTAGAGTATCGCAAATCGGTGACAGAGGCGGGGGATTGGGCTTCTGTGGAGTGGACAGGCAAGGGAGCGATCTTTCACGATGTGCTGGGACGTGAATATATTGATTGCCTGGGCGGCTTTGGCATGATGGATTTGGGGTGGTGTCATCCTGATGTCGTGCGCGCGGTGAAGGCGCAGGTGGAGCGTTCGCCCATGCCCTCGCAGGAACTGATTGATCCCTTGCGTGGTGTGTTGGCAAAGTTAATGGCGCAGATTACGCCCGGCGATTTGAAATACAGTTGGTTTGCGGCGAGCGGCACAGAGGCGATTGAGGCTTCCATCAAAGTCGCAAAACTTTACACACAAAAACCCGCTTTTATTGTCGCGGTTAAAGGCTTTCACGGAAAAACGCTCGGCTCGCTTTCGATGATGGGCAAGGCGGATTATCGTCAGCGGCTCGGCACGCTGTATGGCGGACCCGTTTATCATGTTCCCTTTGGCGATGCTGACGCGGTGGAACGTCAACTGGAGATTTGTGAGAAGGTTGGCATTGGCGTAGCGGCTGTGCTGCTCGAACCGATTCAGGGCGAGGCGGGAGCAATTGTTCCACCTGATGACTTCTGGCCTCGCGTGCGCGAGGTGACCAAACATTATGGCGTTCTCCTGATCGCAGATGAAGTGCAAACAGGCTTGGGGCGCACAGGGAAAATGTGGGGAGTTGATCATTGGAATGTTGTACCGGATATTCTCGCGGTGGCAAAATCCCTGGGTGGTGGCGTGATGCCGGTCAGCGCGATGGTGACCACAGAGGAAATCTTCCAGCCCATGATGTATCCCAATCCGTTCATGCACACCACGACGACAGGCGGAGGCGCGCTGGCATGTTCTGCCGCCATTGCGGCGATTCGCGTTACACTGCGTGATAAACTTTGGGAACAGGCGGCACAAAAGGGCGCCTATCTCATTCCGAAACTCGAAAAATTTGCAGAACAATATCCGCAAATTTATGAGAAAATAACGGGCAAAGGTCTTTTGATTGGAATGCACTTCCGTTCTACTGAGATTGGATACAAGGTGGCTGCAGAGTTGTTCAAGCGCGGTGTACTGGTTTCAGGCACATTGGCAAGCGCGCAGACCATTCGCATCGAGCCGCCGCTCATCATCACCATGGAGCAGTTGGATAAGGTTCTTGAACGTTTGGAAGACACACTAAAATCTGTCTCAAGGAGTATTCGGTAATGGCAGAGTTTGCGGTTGAAATGCAGGATGTCGTTAAACAGTTCATAACACCGGAGGGAGGGGTTCTGGCCGCAGTCAATCATGTGACCTTACAAATCAAAGATGGAGAGTTCTTTTCTCTCCTGGGACCCTCAGGCTGCGGAAAAACCACATCCCTGCGGATGATCGCCGGCTTTGAACTGCCCACCGAGGGGAAGATTCTCATCCACGGCAAGGATATGAGTCAGGTGCCGGCGTTTCAGCGACCTGTAAACACAGTCTTTCAACAATACGCGCTGTTCCCGCACATGACTGTCGAACAAAACATTGCATTTGGATTAGAGATGAAAGGTGTGCCGCGCGCCGAACGATCGCGTCGTGTGTCGGAAGCGTTGGAAATGGTTCGCTTACCGGGGATGGAGATGCGTCGTCCCAAGCAGTTATCCGGCGGACAGCAGCAGCGCGTCGCCCTCGCCCGCGCTCTCATCAACAAACCCGAAGTGTTACTTCTCGATGAACCTCTCGGCGCGCTGGACCTGAAACTGCGCAAGGAAATGCAATTGGAACTTAAGACCTTGCAGCGCGAGGTGGGTATTACTTTTATCTACGTTACACATGATCAAGAAGAAGCGCTAACCATGAGCGACCGTATCGCCGTGATGAACAAAGGTGTTGTACTCCAGGTGGGAACGCCGGAGGAAATTTACGAAAGACCTGCTAACAAATTCGTGGCAGATTTCATCGGCGAGACGAATTTCATTGACGGCATTGTAAGGAACCAAAATGGTTCAGCAGTGGAAATCGAAGTAGTGGGGACGGGAAGTATCGTCGTCGAATCAAGTCGCAAGTTCACGAATGGTCAGCAGGTTTCCGTCGCGGTGAGACCCGAAAAAATGCAATTGAACGCCGCCCTCGGCAAGAACGGAAACGTCCTCAAAGGCAGAGTCGAAGATGTGATCTACATCGGTACTGATACACATTACGGCGTACGCCTCGCGGGCGGACAAAAAGTCCGTGTGCGTGAGCAGAATGTCACAGCAGAGCATAAGCAGATCGCTAAAGTTGGTGATGAGGTGACCATCTTCTTTACGCGCATCTCGCCACGCATCCTGACGGAATAACGGAGACGGCTATGCTAAAAGCCTTTCGCGGTAAAAAAGGACTTCAACTGTTAGGCTTGCTGGGTCCAGGCGCGCTCTGGATTACCCTCTTCTTCAACCTGCCAATCTTGATTGTGTTGTTTATCAGTTTTGTCGAACGCGGGCGCGCCGGCGGCATCAAATTGCCGCCTGTGTACACACTGGAGAATTACATTCAGTTGTTTAACGCTTGTGTTTCTGAATTTTCAGGGCCCGACTGCAACCCATTGTTGTACGTAAATATTTTTGGGCATTCCATTCGGATCGCCATCGTGGTAACGCTTTGGTGCATTTTACTGGGTTATCCCCTGGCTTATTTCATCTCGAAGCAAAAGCCTGTATGGCGCGATGCTTTGATGATACTTGTGATTATTCCATTCTGGACAAACTTCCTCGTTCGTACCTATGCGCTCAAGCAAGTTCTCGCTACAGAGGGCTTGCTCAATACTTTGCTGATGAATCTGCACATTATTCGTCAGCCGCTCGATCTGCTGTTCAATGAATTTGCTGTTATTGTTGGATTGATCTATGGCTATCTGCCCTTTGCCGTTTTGCCCATGTATGCCTCCATCGAGAAATTCGATTACACGCTGATGGAGGCTGCAGCCGACTTGGGCGCTTCACCGCGCAAGGCGTTTTTGCGCGTGATGCTTCCTATGACCATGCCCGGCGTGGTCGCCGCGTTCGTGCTGGTGTTCGTTCCTGTGGTTGGCGCCTTCATCACGCCAGATATTATGGGCGGCGGCAAAGTGGAAATGATCGGCACGCTTATCAACCGTCAATTCGGCGTCGCGCGTAACTGGCCCTTCGGCTCTGCCATGTCGTTGATTCTGATGGCTTTGGTGCTGATCGGGGTTATTGCCTACTTCCGCTCGGGTGGTGAAGAAACGAGGAGGGCCATGTGAGCGCACAATTTCCTGCTTATCCTCGCCAGCGCAGACGTTTTACCGAGCGCCTCGGCAACTGGCTTTTGAGCACAAACGCCGCGCTGGTGTTTGGCTTTCTCTATCTGCCGGTGCTGATCCTGATCATATTTTCTTTCAACGATACGCGCTCCGTCGCCGTATTTACTGGCTTCTCGACGGAATGGTATGTGCGGCTTGTGCAAAATTCCGAATTGCTGGATGCCGCCCGCAATAGTCTGCTTGTTGGATTGGTGACGACCATCGTGGCGACCATCATTGGAACTTTAACCGCCTTGGGGATGGAACGCTACCGCTTTCGCCTCCGCACAGCCTTCGATGCCAATCTTTACCTGCCCATTGTCATCCCTGAAATCGTCATGGGCATTTCGCTCTTACTGTTCTTCAATCAGGCGCTCTTTCCATTCCTGCAAAATTTATTTGGCATTCGAGCCACCACAGGGCTTCACACCATCATAGTTTCACACATTGCCTTCGACATCCCCTTTGTCTATGTCATCGTGCGCGCCCGCCTCGCCGACTTTGACCGCACGCTCGAAGAAGCGGCTGCCGATCTCGGCGCGGACGAATGGCAAACCTTCAAACGCGTCACCCTGCCTCTGCTCATGCCGGGTATCATTGGGGGTGCCTTAATGGCGTTCACACTCTCTCTCGATGATTACCTGATCACTGCCTTCACAAAGGGCGTGCAAGAACAGACCATGCCCCTCTACATCTACTCCCTCGTCCGCCGCGGTGTGACACCGGAGATCAATGCGCTTTCGACAGTGCTCCTCATTGGGTCCATTGGACTGGTCGGGCTTTCGCTCACCGCCCAAAGTGGCGGCGCGGTATATACACGCGCTATGTCCTTTGGTGCTGGGCTTGGCTTTGGCATCTATGGTTTGTTCAGCCTGCTGACCCTCCTGGTTACCGGCGCGTTGGATGTTGGCGCCTTGATCGTTCGCCTCCTCCTCCTTGCTGGCTTCTATTGGGCTTGGCGCTCCTTTGGCGCTTTTCGCGAAGAACTCGAACTAACCAACCGCTCTGGCCAAATCCTTGCCTGGATTAGCGTGGTTATTGTTCTTTTTGCCGTCTGGTTGTCTGTTTTCCTCTTGTTATCTTGATATGAAGGAGGTGATTTCCCTCAGACCCGCATGTTCAAAATGTGCTTAGCATGTGCAACATACCATTCTAGGAGAGAGAAGAAATGAAAAAGATTTTGGTTTACACCATAATCCTTGCGGCGATACTGCTCGCAGCATGCCAACCCGCCGCGACCGAAACTCCCGCCACTCCCCCTGAAGGGACCACATCGGATCGCTGTGGTGACCGCTCGAAACTTGCTGACAAGATTTATCTCTACACGTGGGTCGAATACATTGATCCAGCCATCAAGGATCAGTTCAAGGAAGAATGTGGCGTGGAGGTCGTTGAGACCAACTTCGATTCGAACGAAACGCTTCTTGCCACGCTCCAGGCCGGCGGAGCGGATTACGACATTATTGTCCCCTCCGATTACATGGTACAAATCATGATTGACGAAGGCATGTTGATGGAACTCGACTTCAACGTGATCACCAACATCCAATACATGGAGCCGCTGAACGTCAATCAATACTTCGATCCCGAACAGAAATACACGGTGCCATATTTCTGGGGCACTTCCGGCTTCGCCGTGGATACCAACGTTGTCAAAGAGTACGAAGATTCCTGGAAGATGATGTTCGACCCGAATACACCCTACTGTGGCAAGATCAGCATGCTCGACGATCAGCGCGAAACCATCGGCGCGGCGCTCATGTATCTTGGCTATTCCATCAATGATACTGACCCTGCTCATCTCGAAGAAGCCAAGCAATTGCTCATCGAACAATCCAAATGCGTCAAGGCTTACGACAGCCAGACCAACGACGACCTGATCATCGCCGGTGAAACCGTGCTGGGCCACATGTGGACGGGTGATGCTATCCTTGCCGGTCTGCCCGAAGCCGGTGGACGTGAGGGTATCGTATATGTCATCCCGCGCGAAGGATGCACCATCTGGCAGGATAATCTCGCTATTCCTGTCAACGCCCCGAATCCTTATACCGCCATGGTGTTCATCAACTACCTCCATTATCCCGAAATTGCCGCACAAAACGCCGAATTCGTCGGTTATGGTTCTCCGAATGCCGCCGCCAAAGAGTTGATTGACCCCGAAATGCTGGCGAACAAAGGAATCTATCCACCGCCCGAAGTGGAAGCACGTCTGCAATGGATCGAAGATGTAGGTGACGCGCTTCAACTGTACGACCGCATCTGGACCGAATTCAAAGCCGCCGCTGGAAGTCAATAAACGCAAACCGGAGGAATGGAGCCACCTCCATTCCTCCACTTTCCCTCTTCTTCGCTTCAATCCCAGCCGGGACTTGATCCCGTTATAAAAACTTGTCCGCCCCGCCGCCGCGGAAGGCGGAGCCATTCGAAAGGAGTTTATGAGAGTCTTGCTTGTGGGAGTGGGGGGAGTGGGGGAGGCTATTGCCACCATCGCAAAACCGCGCCCATGGATAGAATTGATGGTACTGGCCGATTACAACTTGGCGCGCGCTCAGGAAGTACAAAGAAAACTAGGGGAGGCATACGCACAGCGCTTCCCTGTCGAGTTCGTGGACGCGAGCCGGCAGGAAGACATTGAGGCGCTGGCTAAAAAATACAAAGTTGACCTCATCATGAACGCCGTTGACCCGATTTTTAACAAGCAAATCTTCGACGCGGCATATAACGTCGGCGTGACCTATATGGATATGGCTATGACGCTTTCTGAGCCACATCCCACCGAACCATTTCGCAAAACCGGCGTTAAACTCGGTGATTATCAATTCGAGAGGGCAAAAGATTGGGAGCAAAAGGGTTTGCTTGCTCTCGTCGGCATCGGTGTCGAGCCGGGTATGGCAGATGTTTTCGCCCGCTATGCACAGGACTATCTTTTCGACGAAATCGAAGAGATCGGCATACGCGATGGCTCGAACATCAAGATTGACGGATATGAATTTGCGCCGAATTTCTCCATTTGGACGACGATCGAGGAATGCTTGAACCCGCCGGTCATCTGGGAAAAAGACAAAGGTTGGTTTACTACGGAACCCTTCTCCGAACCCGAAGTGTTCGATTTTCCCGAGATCGGACCTGTGGAGGTCGTCAACGTGGAACACGAAGAAGTGCTGCTCGTGCCGCGTTGGGTCAAGACGAAGCGTGTCACATTCAAATATGGCCTTGGCAAGGAATTCATTGAGGTCTTGAAAGTCCTGCACAAACTTGGCTTGGACCGCAAAGAGAAAATCAATGTCAAGGGCGTTATGGTCGCGCCGCGCGATGTGGTGGCGGCTTGTTTGCCAGACCCTGCGCGCCTGGGTGACAGGATGCGGGGCAAAACCTGTGCAGGCACGTGGGTGAAGGGCATTAAAAACGGACAGAAGAAGGAAGTGTATCTGTATCAGATCGCGGATAACGAAGAATGTATGAAAGTTTGGGGATGTCAGGCAGTGGTTGCACAGACGGCTTTCAATCCGGTAATTGCTATGGATCTGTTGGAACATGGAGTATGGAAAGGAGTCGGTGTGTTAGGTCCCGAAGCGTTCGACCCCGTTCCGTTTATGGAGAAGATGGCAGAGTATGGATTCCCGTATGGGATAAAGGAGATGTAAGCGCGGGGGAGATGGCGCTTCGATCACGGAATCAACTTTCGGCTGAGGAAGAAGCGCCTCGTCCACCTGTCCAATTCGGAAGCATTTTGTTGAACGATCAGGTTTCGAACTGTATAATCTGAAAAACTCAAGGAGGTAGCCATGCCCTACGGATATAACGGCAAGATTTTGCACGTGGATTTGACGAAAGGCACGCTTGAGGTCGAGGAGCCGGAGGAGGCGTTTTATCGCAAGTATATGGGCGGAAGCGCGATGGGGGTGTACTATATCCTGCGCGAGATGCCCAAAGGCGCTGACCCATTGGGACCTGAAAATGTCCTGACTCTGATGACCGGCGTCACGACTGGGGCGGCGATTTCAGGACAAAGCCGCATCAACGCGAACGCCAAATCTCCGATCAGCGGGGGCATTGGCGACTCGCAAGGTGGTGGTTTCTTCCCGGCAGAGATGAAATTTGCAGGCGTGGATGGGATCGTCATTAAGGGCAAATCTCCGAAGCCGGTTTATTTGTGGATCAAGGATGGACAGTTCGAGCTGCGTGATGCCGCGCACTTGATGGGTAAAAAGACGGGGGAGGTGGATGAAATTCTCAAACAGGAACTTGGTGATAACAAGATAGAAGTCTTGCAACACGGTCCTGCCGCTGAAAAGGGCGTTCTGTTTTCTTCGCTCGTTTCGATGTCCAACCGCAATAACGGACGTACCGGCATGGGACTGGTCATGGCATCCAAGAACCTCAAAGCCGTGGTGGTGCGCGGCACGAAGAAACCGGCTATTGCCGATCCTAAAGCGCTGGCTGAATTGCATAAACTGGGTCCAAAGATCCTGCCCGATAATCCAGATATGCCTGGCCTCGCCGCGGAGGGCACGGCAACTGTCGTGATGTTCCAGAACACTATAGGCTCTCTGCCCACGCGCAACTATAATGAAGGTCAATTCGAGCATTGTGAAGATATCAGTGGGGCGCGCATGGTGGAGACCATTCTCAAAGAGCGCGATACCTGTTATGCATGTGTGGTGCGCTGTAAGCGCGTTGTGGAGATCAAAGAAGGTGCGTATCGCGCCGACCCGAAATACGGTGGTCCCGAATACGAAACGCTCAGTACCTTCGGTTCGTATTGTGGGGTGAATAATCTGGCCGCAATTGCAAAGGCAAACCAGATGTGCAACGAATACGGCGTGGATACGATTGCCGCCGGCGCGACGATTGCCTTTGCGATGGAATGCTTTGAGAAAGGCATCCTCACGAAAGAGCAAACCGGTGGTCTCGAACTCAAATTTGGTGATGCGGATGCTATGCTCAAAGCGCTTGAGATGATGCTCAACGCCGAGGGCGATTTCGGTAAGGCACTCTCGCAGGGTTCTGAACGTGCCGCAAAGATTTGGGGCAACGGTGCGGAGGAATATCTCATCACGGTCAAGGGCGCCGAGGCGCCTGCTCATATGCCACAGGCAAAGCGTTCTCTTGGGTTAATCTACGCGGTCAATCCATTCGGTGCGGATCATCAATCGAGCGAACATGATCCTTATTATGAGGAAGGTGTGGCTGATCTCAATCTCAATCGCCTTAAGATGATCGGTCTCAGTCAGCCACAGCCCAACCTCAGCCTGACGCCCGAAAAAGTCCGCTTTGCTTATCTAACCGAAGTCTTTTATTCCATGCTCGATTCGGTCGAACTTTGTCAGTTTGTGTTTGGCCCCGCGTGGACGCTTTACGGGCCTGCGGAAACTGTCGAAATGGTGCGCGCGGTCACCGGTTGGGACGTAACCGTCGAGGAGCTGATGGAAGTCGGCGCGCGGCGGCTGAATCTCTTCCGCACGTTCAACGCGCGCGAAGGGCTCGACCGTCGTGCTGACAAACTGCCGAAAAAATTCTTCAAGCCGCTGCAGGGAACCGGTCCGACGGCAGGCATTGCACTAACCCCAGAGGAAATCGAATCCGCCAAAGATGAATATTACAGACTTGCCGGCTGGACCAGCAATGGTGTGCCTACGCGTGAGACATTGAAGAAGCATGACATCGAATGGGCGGCAGAATATCTGCCTGCTTGACTTCTCCATCCTTGCGGGGATGAGATGGAAAATTCTCATCCCCGCTCCTCTTATTACTCCAAATTCTCTACCCTCTCCAATCCTCTATTTTCTCTTTCCTCATCGAAAATCATGTCCACGAATACACTTTATACCGAAAACTTTCCTCACATGTCCCCGGTCTGGACGCGCCTCTTCAATTTCGTTGCCGAGCGCGCCGAAGGCACTTACATTTATACCGATGACGGCAGGAAACTGCTCGATTTCACCTGCGGCATCGGCGTAACAAATACCGGTCATTGTCATCCAAAAGTCGTTGAAGCGATACGCGAGCAGGCGGGCTTGTTTCTCCATGCGCAAGCGAATATCGTCATTCACAAACCAATGCTGCGCCTCATCGAAGAATTGCGTCAGATTGTTCCTCCCTCGATTGATGGATTTTTCTTCAGCAATTCTGGTGCGGAGGCAATCGAAGGCGCGGTGAAACTTGCGCGCGCTGCGACAGGAAAACAGAACATCATCGTGTTCAGTGGTTCCTTCCACGGACGCACCGCAGGCACGATGGCATTGACCACTTCTAAGACGATCTACCGTGCAGGCTATGGTCCCTTGCCATCGGGGGTGTTCGTCGCACCGTTCCCCTATGCATTCAGATTGGGGATGAGCGAAGAGGAGGCAAGTCAATATGCCCTGGAGCAACTCGAATTCCTGCTCGCCTCGCAGACCGCCCCAAAGGAAACGGCGGCCATCTTGATCGAATCTGTCTTAGGCGAGGGAGGATATGTCGTTCCACCGGCCTCGTTCATGAAAGGTTTGCGCGAAGTCTGTGACAGGAATGGCATTTTGCTCATCTTCGACGAAATCCAATCGGGGTTTGGGCGCACAGGGAAATGGTTTGCCTTCGAGCATTACGGCGTTGTCCCGGATATTATGACCGTTGCAAAAGGGATTGCTTCCGGGCTTCCACTTTCCGGCGTGTTCAGCCATCTCGAATTGATGAAGAAATGGGAACCCGGCTCACATGGCGGGACCTATGGCGGCAATGCTGTCGCCTGCGCGGCAGGCGTCGCAACCATTCGTGCCATGCGCGAGGAGAAAATGATCGAGAACGCCACCGAACGCGGAACCCAATTGATGACGGGACTTCGTAAACTGCAGGAAGAATACCCGCAAATCGGCGATGTGCGCGGTAAGGGATTGATGATCGGCACGGAGTTCACCGTGAACGGCAGAGCCGACAAAGCCAAACCGTTGGTCAAAGAAATCATCCACGCCGCGGAAGAACGCGGTTTGCTCCTGCTCTCTTGTGGAACCTACGACAATACCGTGCGCTGGATCCCGCCGCTGAATGTGACGGCTGAACAAATCAATGACGGATTGCGCATTTTTGGCGAGTCGCTCAGAAAAACGATTGGCTAATCCGCTCATGCTGGCAAGCATGAAGATTTAAACGCTGGAACGTTCCCACCTCCCAGCTTTCCAACTGCTACCATGACCCCCACCCTCAATCGCAACAAACTTACCCAACTCCTTCAGCAAGAAGAACGACTCTTCCACAAAACCCATCCCAAGTCCTACGAACTCTACCAGCGGGCGCGCAAGTCGCTCCATGGTGGCGTGCCGATGTTGTGGATGGTGCGTTGGGCGGGCTCGTTTCCTGTTTTCGTCAAAGAAGCAAAGGGCGCGCGCTTCACAGATGTAGATGGGAACGAATATATTGACTTTTGTCTCGGCGACACCGGTGCCATGACCGGACATTCACCGGAGGCAACCGTCCAAGCGATCCAGGATCAGGCGCAAAAAGGTATGACCCTCATGCTTCCGTATGAAGATGTCATTTGGGTTGGTGAAGAGTTACAGCGTCGGTTCGGTTTGCCATATTGGCAATTTGCACTTACCGCCACCGACGCGAATCGTTTCGCGCTTCGCATGG
The DNA here is from genome assembly GCA_035574015.1 of Anaerolineales bacterium. Taxonomy (GTDB): domain Bacteria; phylum Chloroflexota; class Anaerolineae; order Anaerolineales; family Villigracilaceae; genus Defluviilinea. Next base: position 45,980 of record DATLZK010000023.1, on the reverse strand, counting down.
CGCGTCTCATCACGGGTCGCCCCAAGGTCCTTGTCTTTAACTATTGCTATCATGGTTCAGTGGATGAATCCCTCATCGTGCTGGATGAAGAAGGAACACCGATCCCGCGCCCGAACAACATGGGACCGCAAATTGACCCGCGTCTCACAACAAAAGTTATCGAGTTCAATGACATTGCCGCGCTAGATACTGCCCTTTCGGCGCGGGATGTGGCTGCGGTGCTTGCCGAACCTGTTATGACGAACATCGGCATCATTCATCCCGAGCCCGGCTATCACGACGCGCTTCGAGACCTGACGCGCAAATACGGGACATACCTCATCATTGATGAAACCCATACGATCTGTACGGGACCCGGCGGATACACCGCTTCATTCGGCCTTCAACCGGATTTCCTGACCCTTGGCAAACCCATCGCTGGAGGCGTCCCCGCGGCGGTCTATGGCTTTACCGAGGAGATTAGCCATCGCTTCGCCGAAAAACTGAACGTGGATGATGCGGATGTGGGCGGGATTGGCGGGACTCTGGCAGGCAACGCCCTGTCCATCGCGGCGATGAAAGCCACGCTTCAACATGTCCTTACAGAAGAATTTTACGAAAAGGCGATATCCCTTCAGAAGCGTTTTACAGCCGGCGTGGAAAGCGTGATCGAAGAATTTAACCTGCCCTGGATCGTCAAAAGGCTGGGCAACCGCTCCGAATACTGGTTTCGTCCCACACCTCCCCGAAATGGAGGGGAAGCGTTTGCCGCCATTGACCATGAACTGGATCGCTATATGCATCTCTTTGCGCTCAATCGCGGTATATTAATGACGCCGTTCCACAACATGGCACTCATCTCCCCTGACACCACCGAAGCGGACGTGGATTACCATACAAAGGTGTTCCGTGAGGCGGTGGAAACCCTATTCTCGTGATGTATAATGTGACGTATAGAGGCAGGAGCGTTCTATGTCACAGATGGTTCGCAAACAAATCTACATTCAAAAAAGCCAGGATGAGCGGCTGAAGAAGGTGGTAAAAGTGCATGGCGTGAGCGAAGCCGAGATTATCCGCCGCGCGTTGGACAATGAAATACGACAAGCCAATGTATCTTATCCCTTGTATGACGATGAAGCCATGCGCGGGTTGGTCGCGCTTTGGCAGGAATTGGATACGCGCGGTCCCGTTGCGCTCCGTCCTCGAAATTGGACGCGTGAGGAACTTTACGAAGACCGCATGAAACGGTATGACCGAAATTCTGATTGATACGAATGTGCTGGTCTATTCCTGTTATTTGTCCGTTCCGCAAAAGAAGGTCAGGGCGCGTGAGGTATTCTGCGAGCGTTTCCTGTTTTTTCGATAACGCCGAACATTGTACGGCAAGCCATCCGCGCTGTCCGCATTTATTCCCTGTCCTATTATGATGCCCAGATTTGGGCATGCGCTCATTTGCAGCAGATACCAACGGTCTTCAGCGAAGATTTTCAGGATGGGCTGGTTTTGGAAGGCGTTCGTTTTGTCAACCCATTTGCGGAGAACTTTGAATTGGAAAATTGGATATGAACGAAATCTGGCGCATCAACACACGAACCCAAGAACTCAGGCGCGAACCCGTCCCTGCTTCCTGGCAGCGCCTCGGCGGGCGCGGTCTGATTGCTCGTATCCTGCTCGACGAGGTGAACCCGAAATGCGATCCCCTTGGACCAGAAAACAAACTCATCTTCGCGCCCGGTTTGTTGGTGGGTCACATGCTTTCCTCCACAGATCGGATTTCGGCAGGTGGCAAATCTCCGTTGACAGGCGGGATTAAAGAATCCAATGCAGGGGGGCGAACCGGTCTGCACATGACGCACATGGGTATCCATGCATTGATCATTGAAGACCAACCGAAAGATAGCGGTTTTTGGATCTTACACCTTTCGCTGAATGGAGCAAAATGGGAACGGGCGGACGATCTCGTTGGCTTGGGCGTTTATGAGGCAGCGTCCAGATTGATTCAAAAATTCGGCGATAAAGTTGCCATCTCGTTAATCGGTCCTGGCGGCGAGATGCGGATGAAAGCCGCCGGCATTCAGAATCTCGATAAAGATCGCGTCCCCTCGCGCATCAACGCGCGGGGTGGGCTTGGCGCCGTGATGGGCTCGAAAGGTCTCAAAGCCATCGTATTCGATCATACCGGCGGGCAGAAACCACCTATCGTTGATCCTGAAGCGTTCAAGATCGCGCAAAAAGAATACACGCGGGCTTTGATGGATCACCCGCAAACTCACACATATCATGATTATGGCACTGCCGCGATGACGCAGTTGACGCAACGCTTTGCGGCCATCCCGGTACGCAATTTTTCGCGCGGCACGTTCGATGATGTGGAAAAGATCAGTGGTGAGGCGCTACGCGAGTTTACGCTGACGCGCGGGAAACCGTCTGATCCGTCTCATGCCTGTATGGCAGGGTGTGTCATTAAATGCTCGAACATCTTCGGTGGAGAAGATGGCAAAGTGATCGTCTCGCCGTTGGAATATGAAACCATTGGTTTGATGGGGTCGAACCTCGCCATTGACTCCCTCGATTCCATTGGACGCTTGAACTGGCAAGTTAACGATTTGGGCTTGGATTCGATCGAGATTGGCGCAGCGCTGGGCGTAGCGGCAGAAGCGGGTTTGATGCGCTGGGGTAGTGAGGAAGATGCGTTGAAATTGATTGACGAGATTCGCAAAGGAACCGAATTGGGACGTGTCCTCGGAAATGGCGTCGTGGAGACAGGGAAAAAGTTTGGCGTCAAACGCATTCCCGCCGTGAAGGGACAAGCCATGTCTGCCTATGAACCGCGTTCGATCAAAGGCACGGGCTTGACCTACGCGACCACGCCGCAGGGTGCGGATCATACTGCCGGGTTGACAATACGCGCACAAGTTAATCATCTTGATCCAAACGTTCAAAAAGATGTGTCGCTGAACGCGCAGTTGAATATGGCCGGTTATGACACGCTGGGGGCGTGCATATTTGCTTCTTTCGGTTATGTTGCCACGCCTAACCATGTGATTAAGCGATTGCTCAAAGCGCGCTATGGGTGGGATGATTTGCCCGATAACATCTTGCAGGCATTGGGGAAAGAGACAATCAAAATGGAGCGCGAGTTCAACCGCCGCGCTGGCTTTACCAGGGAAGATGACCGCTTGCCGAAATGGATGACAGAGGAGCCATTACCCGAAACGGGCGCGGTGTTCGATGTCAGCGAAGAAGTGATTGATCACTTCTATGATGGAATCGAATGAAGTAGAGGAAAATTATTTTCTCTCTGACACGATTGAGATTTGCATATTCATACTGCACAGTGCAGGTTGGAAATCTGATTTCCCCAATTGACGACCGAAATAATGAAACCTTCCGGAGCGGGCATTGGCTTCAGAAGGTTGACCTTGAGCCACCAGTGGGATTTGAACCCACGACCGGACGATTACGAATCGTCTGCTCTGCCAGCTGAGCTATGGTGGCGTGGAACGCAAAAAATGAAATTTGTGATGCGAGCGGCGGGGATTATAAAGGAAACCACTTAATCCCGCAAGTTTTCCTCGTTTCGATGCGTCTAAAAAGCGAAAAAACGCAACCGCTTACCCACCTCCACTCCCAATCCCTCTCCCAAAGGGAGAGGGTGGGGTCAAGGTAGGTAATTGCGAAAAGACAAACATGATGCGAATTGCAATGATCTCCTATCATACTTGCCCGCTTGCTACTCTGGGGGGAAAAGACACGGGCGGCATGAACGTTTACGTCCGCGACCTGACGCGCCAGTTGGGGAAGATGGGCATTCACGTGGACGTGTTCACTCGTTCGCAGGATGACCACGTTCCCCACGTCCTGCATGAACTAGGTTATGGCAACCGCGTTGTCCATGTGCCTGCAGGACCTGAGACCCCTTTGCCGAAGCAAGAGTTAACCGAGCACATCCCTCAATTTGTAGAAGGGATCAAAGACTTTGCATGCGAAAAGGGAATTCGATACGACGTGATCCACAGCCATTACTGGATGTCGGGACTCGCGGCCGCTTCTCTTTCGGACGCCTGGGGTGGGACGCCCATCCTGCACATGTTCCACACCTTGGGCGAGATGAAGAACCGCATCGCGCGCAGCGCCGAAGAGCGCGAGGGCGAGTATCGCATCCAGGGTGAGAAGCAGGTCCTCGCTCGCGCGAATCGAATCGTCGTCGCTACGCTGGCAGAATTAACGCAATTGCGTTTTCTCTATAAAGCAGACGCGAACAAGATGATCATCATCCCGCCGGGCGTGGATGTGAGTCGCTTTTATCCAATCCCAGCGGATGAGGCGAAAATGTACATCGGGTTAAAGCCCGAAGATCGCATGATCTTGTTTGTAGGACGTATTGAACCGCTCAAAGGGGTGGATACACTCATCGAAGCGATGTGCTGTCTGCAATTGAAGGATAAGAGTCGTCCTGTGCATCTTGCCATCATCGGTGGGGAGCCGGCGGCAAGCCCAGAAGCAATGTCTACTGAAATGGCACGCTTGCAAAGATTATGCGATGAACTTTCGATGGGGCAGATGGTTGTGTTTTTGGGGAAGCGCGATCAGGATAAACTGCCGTATTACTATTCCGCCGCTGAGTTGCTGGTCATGCCTTCACATTATGAGTCCTTCGGTATGGTTGCGCTCGAAGCGATGGCATGTGGGACGCCGGTCATTGCCTCGGAAGTGGGGGGGTTAGCTTATCTCGTGCGCAATGGAGAGACAGGGTTTACGATTCCAGATCAGGAGCCGGAAACACTTTGCGAAAAAATTTCATGGCTGCTGAACGACTCATCTTTGCGCGAAACGATGAGCCGGCGCGCTGTGGAATATGCCCAGAACTACGCCTGGGAGAAAATTGCGAAACAGATTGTAGAGGTGTATGAAGAATTGGCAAAGCCGTGACAGCATGGACGCGGAGGGGATATGTGCGCGAACTGCGCGGGAAATTGGCAATGAGAGTCGGTGTGGAATGCTGGCTCTTGCCTGCAATGGAACTACATGTTGGGGAATTGCTTTTCGATATGTAAATAACGTGAATTCGGGATAAACGTTTTGAGGTAGCAACGCTCCCCCCTCACCCCTCTCCCACTGGGACCCGAACTGACGTTAAATAATTGCGCGTGCGATGAGTTTCTCTCTGTCACCCTGAGCCGCGGCAAGCGATTCCGTGTATACTTTCCTTATGCCCAGGTATTTTACACTCCAGGAAGCAAACGAGGCACTTGCTATCATCCGCCCGATGGTGGAAGAGATGATGGCGATTGGTGAGAACATCCGCGCACACCAGCCGGAGCTCTGGTCGGCAGTGCAAAATTCGGCTGGGAATGGTGGGAATCCGACCTTGAGCAAAATCCTGCCAGAGTTCGACAGACTCGACGCGCTTCTCCATCGCGCTCAGGCAATGGGCGTCGAGATCAAGGATTTGACAATTGGGCTGGTTGATTTTCCGGCACTACGTTATGGAAGGGTGGTGTATTTGTGTTGGAAATATGGTGAGGAGAGCATTCAATTTTGGCATGAGGTGGATGCAGGCTTTGCTGGACGACAACCCATCGCGGATTTTTAACGCCTCGCGCGAGATAAGCAAGAGCAACACGCGGGTCCCCGAATCAGTTTCGAGGTCCGAAGAGATGCGTAAACAGAAGAGGGAGAAATTCACGTGAGCGGAAGAATCTGCTCTGACAAATCATCATAGATGCAAATATCCTTCCTCAAAAACTTGTAGATCCAGGAGAAACATGAATAAAGGCATCTTGAATGGCATTGCTGCGTACGCGCTGTGGGGTTTTTTTCCTGTTTATTGGAAGTTGTTGCATCAGGTCCCAGCATTGCAGTTGCTTGGGCATCGCATTGGCTGGTCTTTCATCTTACTAACAATCTATCTCCTGTTTACCAGACAATGGCATGAATTTCGTTCTGCCGCATTCCGGCCGAGGACGATCGGTATTTATTCGATTGCCGGTGTTCTGCTCTCGTTCAATTGGTTGATTTATGTGTGGGGAGTCAATGCAGGCTTTATCGTCGAGACCAGCCTGGGTTATTTCATCAATCCACTGCTCAGTGTTTTACTGGGTGTGGTATTTTTGCGTGAGCGTTTGCGCACTTTGCAATGGGTTCCTGTGGCGCTTGCCGCGCTCGGTGTGATCTATCTTACCGTTGCGTATGGTCGTTTGCCGTGGATTGCTCTCTCACTCGCCTTCACATTCGGTTTGTATGGATTTGTGAAGAAACTTTCTCCGCTAGGATCGCTTTATGGTCTTACGCTCGAAACCGGCATCGTTTTCCCGGTTGCCTTGACCTATCTGGCTTTTGTTGGGTTCAATGGTTCGGGCGCGTTTATGCGAAATGGCGTGCTTGTGGACCTTCTTCTCATCGGCGCGGGCGTTGTCACCACGATTCCACTTCTTTTGTTTGCCTCGGCGGCCAAACAAATTCCGCTCACCATCGTCGGACTTTTGCAATACATTGCCCCGACGTTACAATTCCTCATTGGCGTATTGGTTTATAAAGAGCCTTTCGATACGGCGCGCCTGATCGGTTTTGGGCTTGTGTGGGCTGCGCTTCTCATCTTTGCGATCGAAAGTTATCTTGCGAATCGTACACCCTCTCAACCCATTCCTGAATTGGGAGAGGGATGAAACCAGGCATGCTCCGCAGTGGTGTGCCGATCTTTTTGCATCGAATTGGGCAACTTTCTCTAGAAAATTCGGTTAACTCATGTCGTGCGAGGCCGCTCTGCGGATCAGCGCTAAATCATGATGAAATTCCCGAAACTTTCTGACAATCATCGCTGATAATATTCCTCCGATTCAGTATAATTTGCGGCAACTCAAAAAGGAGGTGTTCATGAACTTTGCCATGTGGCGTAAAGCCCTCAATGTCGTTCCCACTGTTTCAAAAGCGGAATGGGATGAATTGGATGTAATCTCGAAATGGTTGATCTCGACCCGCGCGGCGGTTCTCGTCATGACCTTTATCTCGGCGGCGCTCGCAGGACTTTTTGCCTGGCGCGATGGTTCCTTTAGTTTTTTTCCCTGGCTGGCGCTCGCACTGGGTCTGATCTTTGCCCATGCCAGCAACAACATCTTCAACGACTTCACCGACTACATGCGCGGCGTAGATAAGGATAACTACTATCGCAACATCTACGGCGCACAGCCTGTAGCCAGCGGCTTGATGACCCCTCGCCAGCATCTCACGTATTTTGCTGTCACAGCCTTGATAGCACTGACTTTGGGGCTTTATCTGATCTGGTATGCAGGTTTTACCCTCACCGCATGGACCCTGCTTGGACTCGGCGCCTTCTTCCTCCTCTTCTACACCTGGCCCCTCAAAGGTATGGCAATGGGTGAAATCGCTGTCCTGATTGTATGGGGACCTCTAATGATCGGAGGCGGATATTATGTGCTGACCCGTCAATGGAGTTGGAACGTCGTGATGGCCAGCCTGCCCTATGTTCTCGGCGTCACCACCGTCATCTTCGGCAAGCACATTGACAAACTGGATATGGATAAAGAAAAAGGCATTCACACCCTGCCGGTTGTGATCGGTGAAAAAGCATCACGCTATGCTGTTCTAGCGATGATGATTGCTCCTTATCTGATTACGTTTTACCTGATCGCCACAAAATTCTTTACGCCGGTCATGCTCATTGTTCTGTTTGCCCTTCCTACGTTCCTGAAATACTATCCGGTCTTCCTCAAACCCAAACCGGCGACCCGTCCCGAAGGACAGCCCGGCTGGCCCCTTTACTTTGTGGGATATGCCTTTTACAACAATCGCAGGTTTGGCTCGCTTTTCATGTTTGGCCTGTTGATTGACGTGCTGCTTCGTCTGCTTCCTTTCACACAAAATTTCTGGCGATAGTTTCGCAATTGTGCTCTGTCGCGAAGATAATAGACCTGAGTACTCATCCCTGCTTTTCCTCACCCCAACCCCTCCCAGTGGAAGAAGGGCAGGGGTGAGGGCGAAAAGCAATGACAGCGGCAATCCTTTGTCTAGGTTTGCAACAGAGCATCACAATTGTATTGTCATAGAAGAGCAGGAGACCCTTCCTGCTCTTTTGTGTTTTTCTGGAGACGTTCAACCGGGTGAGAGTATGAGATTATAATTTTGATCACGCCTGTTCCCTCTTACTCCCTCCCGATGGGAGAGGGACCAGGGATGAGGGTGAGCAGGCAGTTACCTCGATCAAGACATAATTAGGAGAGAGGACATGCGCATCAACTTTGCGATGTGGCGCACAGCCATCTGGCAATTGATCAAGATGGATGACAAGAAAGAATGGGACGCCCTCGACATCGTCTCCAAATGGCTCATCGCCACGCGCGCGGCGGTGACACTCGTCACCGTGTATTCCTGTGTGATTGCTGGCATCCTCGCCTGGCGCGATGGATATTTTTCATGGGCGCCGTTCCTCATCGTCACCCTGGGATTGTTCCTCGCACACGGAACTAACAACTTGCTCAATGACTACACCGACTACAGCCGTGGGCTCGATAACGGCAATTACTTCCGCACACAATATGGCGTTCACCCTCTCGTGCAGGGATTTTTCACGAAAGCACAGCAACTGCGCTGGTTCTTCATCAGTGGCTTTCTGGCAGCCCTGGCCGGCATCTACGCCCTGTTCTACACAGATTTCAATCCCCTTGTCATTGGCTTGTTTGTTTTTGGGGCAATCGTCCTGCTCACCTATACTTATCCTCTGAAATATTGGGGTGTTGGTGAACTCTCCATTTTTCTCATTTGGGGACCGATCCTCATAGCAGGAGTTTACTTTGTGCTTTCGGGTGTCTGGAATTGGAACGTTGTCCTCGCCGGTGTCCCTTACGGTTTAGGTGTTGCCAGTATCAACATTGGCAAACACATTGATAAACTCGAAGACGATAAAAGGCGCGGTGTTGGCACGTTCCCTGTGCGCGTGGGGGAGGCGATTGCCCGCCGCGTGGATCAAATTGCCATCCTCCTCATCTACGCTGTCATTCTCTATCTCATCTTTATCCCGCGCTACTTCACACCTGCCATGTTGCTCGTCTTTCTGGCGTTCAAACATGCGCTCAACGCGATTAGACTGCTCAACAAACCTCGCCCTGAGAAAGCCCCTGAAGGCTATCCTGCCTGGCCCACCTGGTTCTCCGCAGCCGCCTTCTTCCACAATCGCCAATTTGGCGGCTGGCTCATCCTCAGCCTGATCCTTGACGCTTTGCTCCGCCTCTACCTGCCCTCTTTCTGGCCCCTCCTCTAATCCTCTTACCTCATTTCTCTTCCTCAACCTCCACCTCCCTCACCTCCAACCATGCCGGCTCAGGGTTCTCCAAAACCCCAAAGCCGATCTTTCCTTCGGGAGTGAACGCCGCATATTGATTATCAATCCAGATGACCAGCCCCAGCGGCGGATGCGGACTTACCGGCGACTCAAACACGAGCGCATCATCCACTTCGAAGGACACACGCTTCTCGCGCCACCCGAGCCTGTAGTGGTGCCATTGAGTCACGTCCACGCCGAGGCGGATTCCATCCTCCTCGATGATCTGCGCCAGCCATTTGCGTGCCGCCCTGCGCGAAAAGAGAAAAGCCAATCCTGCCGTCATCAACAAGGGATGGAATTTGGGCGAACGAAACGTTTGCGCGAGAAAGCCATTTGCCGGTGCATCCCTGAATGACAGATAATTCTCTTCCGACGCGCCGAAAAACCAGGCGGCATTTGGCAGGGCTGGCAAACGAAATGGATTTCCTCCAAAGCCGAACGACAATCCGAACGGATCGTTCCATAACCCGAATCCCCACGTTCCGGGGAGAGAAGCGCTCGAGGTCCGCGCGAACAGGCTAAGGGTTAGAAAGAAGCGATGCGGGAATCTGCCCCTCGAAACGCGCGCATAATCATCAAGTTGAGCGAGACGATATGCATCCGCTTTTCCAGCAGGGATGGATAGACGATAATGCGCCTTTGCGCGCGAAATCTCCTCGACGCGTGCACCACAGGCAAAGCGCGGATTCAAGTTTGTGTAAGCCATTTGCGCACGAGGGTAAACAGACCTATCGCAACCCAGACCGCGTTGAGGCCCGTTGTAGCATAGGCGCCTAGTTCGAGCGTGTAAATGACAAGTAAGATGCCTGCAAAGATATTCATGCCTTGATATAACATCGAATCGCCCTGTGTCTTTTTCAACGAAACCAGAGCATAGGCAAGAAGATATAAGACCGATCCGGTCCAACCGAGAATGTGGATGAGGGTTGTCATGCTCCCATTATAAGACGTTCTCCTCGCGTGCAGTTTCAGGTTAAAATTCCCTCCATGCGAACTGTGTTTTGGGAAGACAACCAACTCAAGATGATTGATCAGCGCATTTTGCCAGGGCGTTTTGAAATCGTGTCGTATCGAGATCACGTCTCGGTTGCGCGCGCGATCAAAGATATGGTGGTGCGCGGTGCGCCCGCCATTGGAGCCGCCGCCGCGTTTGGGCTTGCCCTCGCGGCATTTGAATCCACCTCGTCTTCGACCTCGGACTTGCTCGCCGATCTCCAAACCGCCGCGGCAACCTTGAAAGCCGCGCGCCCTACTGCTGTCAACCTTGCCTGGGCGGTGGACAGAGTGATGGAGGCGGTAAGACGGAAAAAAGACGAGGGAAGCGCAGATGAAATCCGCCAATTGGTGTTGGCGGAAGCGCAAAAGATCGCTGATGAGGATGTGGAGATCAACAAGCGCATGGCAGAACATGGCGCGCAGTTGATTGATGATGGCGATACCATCATCCATCATTGCAACACTGGCGCGCTCGCCACAGTGGATTGGGGTACAGCTCTGGGTGTGATCCGCATGGCACATGAGCAGGGCAAGCGGATTCATGTCCTGGTTGACGAAACTCGGCCGCGTTTGCAAGGCGCGCGCCTCACTGCCTGGGAACTCGAACAATACGGTATCCCTTACGAAATTATTACAGATAACATGGCGGGATATTTCCTGAAAGCGGGCCAGGCGCAAAAGGTCTTTTTTGGCGCAGACCGTGTAGCGGCGAACGGAGATGTGGCAAATAAGATCGGCACATATATGCTTGCTTTGGCCGCACATGATAATGGGGTGCCAGCCTATTCCGTTGTTCCCACCTCGACGATTGACCTCTCGCTCGCTCACGGTGACCTGATTCCCATTGAGGAGCGCGATCCTGAAGAAGTGCTTGGCATTCAATTTCATGGTGAGCGCGTGGCACCCCTCGAAGCGGAGGCGCGCAACATCGCTTTCGATGTCACGCCACATCGCCTCATCACTGCTATTGTGACAGAGAACGGCATCGTCTATCCGCCGTTTGAGGTCAATTTGAAAAAGGTCGTAAGTCGAAATGAGACTTTGTAGCGGAAAACGACAAATTTGTTTTGCGTTTTGCTCTCTCCTGATGGGAGAGGGGCTGGAGATGATGGCGGGTGGGTAGTTACTATAACTCCTAGGAGTTGTGTTACTTTGCGTGGAGGTGCCTTTCATTTTCTAGACAGTACAGGAATCACGTGATAAACTTTTGCCCGCACCAATCTTGGCGTGGCGCTCAAGCGCCACGCCTTTTAGTGCGAACATTTTGCTATCACTCCAAGAGGCGGCGTTGCAACGGCGCTTATCCTTTTGATTCGCAAGGATGAGGTGATATGGATATTCTTCTCACCGGTTCTGTAGCCTACGATTACTTGATGACCTTCCCTGGTCACTTCAAAGATCAAATTCTCCCTGAGCGGTTGGAATCTATCAGCCTGTCGTTTCTGGTGGACGCGATGACTAGACAGCGCGGCGGCATCGCTCCGAACATCGCGTACACGATGGCGCTCCTCGGTGTGCGACCGCGCGTGATGGCAACGGTGGGGGAGGATTTTGGGGAATATCGCGAGTGGCTTGAATCGAAAGGTGTGGACACCTCGCTGATCAAGGTGATTCCCGGTGAGTTCACCGCTTCGTTTTTCGCAACGACTGATCGCTCTTCTGCTCAAATTGCCTCGTTCTATCCCGGAGCCATGGCATACTCTGCCACGCAATCGCTGAAGGAACTCGAAAAGAAACCCGATCTTGTCGTTGTCTCGCCGAGTTCGCCCGATGCGATGATGAAATTCCCGGCAGAGTGTAGAGAATTGGGCATCCCGTATCTCTACGATCCAAGCCAGCAGGTCCTTCGTCTCGAAGGGCGTGAACTGGCGCGCGATATGGAAGGCGCGTATTTCCTCTTCTGTAATGATTATGAATTTGGCCTGATCTCCAAAAAAACAGGCTGGAGCCTCGATCAGATTTTGGAACACGTCGAAGTGCTGGTCATCACGCGCGGCAAAAACGGCGCAGATTTGTATGCCGGTACGGAGACGGTTCACATTCCCACTGTCCCCGAAAATGAAATCGTTGATCCCACCGGTGTGGGGGATGCCTTCCGGGGAGGATTTCTCGCGGGATATGCGCGCGGCTTCGAGTGGAAGTTGTGTGGTGAAATCGGTTCGCTTGCGGCAGTGTATTGCTTGGAGCAGAAAGGTACGCAAAGTCACAATTACACCATTCATGAATTTGTTGAACGTTTCCGCAAGCATTTCGATGATGGGGGAAAGCTGGATGTACTATTAAAGGAATTGGGAAATTCCCCGATTCCTCATTCCCAGATTTGAAGGAGCAACAATGAGTAATTACGATATCAAAGACATCAACCAGGCGGAAGGCGGACGTCGCCGCATTGACTGGGCGGAACGCGAGATGCCCGTCCTGCGCAAAATCCGTGAGCGTTTTGCAAAAGAAAAACCCCTCAAAGGATTGCGTATTTCGGCTTGTTTGCATGTGACGACCGAAACCGCGAATCTGATGCGCACCTTGCAGGAGGGCGGCGCAGACATCGTGCTGACTGCTTCAAATCCCCTCTCCACCCAGGATGATGTAGCCGCGGCGCTGGTGAATCGCTACGAGATTCCCACCTTTGCCATCAAAGGTGAAGATACCGCTACCTATTACAAACACATCCGCGCCGCGCTCGAACACAAACCGCATCTCACCATGGACGATGGCGCCGACCTCGTTTCGTCGCTGTTCTTCATCGAGATGGGGCGCTTCGAGAAGCTCGAGCCCTCTCTTGCCGCCTGGGCGCGCGGTCTCTCCGAAGCGGAACGCAAGGAAATGCTCAAGAACGTCATCGGCGGTACCGAAGAGACTACCACCGGCGTCATCCGCCTCAAAGCGATGGAGAAGGATGGGGTGTTGAAGTTCCCCATTATTGCAGTCAACGACGCGTTGACCAAACACCTGTTCGACAATCGTTATGGCACGGGTCAATCCACCATTGATGGCATCATCCGTGCCACGAACGTTTTGCTCGCCGGAAAGGTTTTCGTCGTGGCGGGTTATGGCTGGTGCGGACGCGGCCTCGCAGCGCGGGCGCGCGGCATGGGTGCGCATGTCATCGTCACCGAAGTAGACCCGTTGAAGGCGCTCGAAGCGGTCATGGACGGGTATCAGGTGATGCCCATGCTCGACGCCGCGAAGGTTGGCGACATCTTTTGTACCGTCACTGGTGACATCAATGTCATTGATGGTCCTCACTTCGAAGTGATGAAGGATGGCGCGATTGTGGCGAACTCCGGTCACTTCAACGTGGAAATCAACATCCCCGCGCTGGAAAAGATGAGCGTGGGCAAACCGAACCTCGTCCGCCCGTTCGTGGAGCAGTACACGACGAAGGACGGACGCAAGATCAACATCCTCGGCGAGGGACGCCTCATCAACCTCGCCTCCGCCGAGGGGCATCCCGCCTCCGTGATGGACATGTCCTTTGCCAATCAGGCGCTTTCTGCCGAGTACATGGCGAAGAACGCCGATAAACTGGAGAAGAAGGTCTATTCGGTGCCCGAGGAAATTGACAAGGAAATCGCCCGCCTCAAGCTCGAAGCCATGGGCGTGAAGATTGATACCCTCACTGAAGAGCAGTTGAAGTATTTGAGCACTTGGGAAGAGGGAACGTAAACCGAAGGATGAATTCGGAAGGATGAAGGATGAAAGCCTCGCGGCGATTCTCCGCGAGGCTTTTCTGCTTTTCAAAACAAACGCGGTTGATTGTCCTTCGCACTTGGCAATTTTTCGCCTCCCGCCACTTTATGCGCCCAGCGGGTGGCTTCGGGCAAACGATAGCCTGTGCAAGACGCCAGCACGAACTCGACCGCGTGTTCCACGTCAATCAAGTGGCCGGGCGAGATGTAGAGTGGATTTGTTCCCTGGCGCGTTCGCAAGACTGCACCGATAATCTTTCCGTGATCGTCAAGCAAGTCTGCGCGGTCGCCGCGCCGTGGACCGACTTCCTGATGCCGCCCGTATAATCTCGATTTGGCCACACCAATCGAAGGCTTCTCCAGCCACAATCCCATTTGTGAGGCGATTCCGATCCCGCGTGGATGCGCGATGCCCTGTCCATCGAACATAAGGAGATCGGGTTTGATGGTCAACTGATCCCAAGCCGCCAGTACAGCGGGACCTTCACGAAACGCCAATAAACCAGGGATATACGGAAATGCCAATGGCACTTCCGCAGTAACTCCCTCAAGCGGAGTGAGTTCGGGGTATCGCAAAATGACAATCGCACAGCGAGCGGATTCAGCGCTCATGCTCACGTCCACACCGCCAATCGTAGTAATGATGCGCTTATCGTTCCAGGTCAGGTCAAGGCGCGCGCGTAATTCTTGCTGAACTTGAATGGCTTCTTCAGGAGTCAAGTTCCAAGCATGCAGTGGTCTCATGTAATAATCATACAATGGTTTTAGTGTTTTCGAATTGCTCTGTTGCGAAGATAGTGGACACGGGTATTTATGTTCGCTTTCCCTCATCCCAAACCTTTCCCACTAGGAGAGGGGCAGGGGGTGAGGGTGAAAGGCAATGCCGACGACAATCCTTTGTCCATGTTTGCAACAGGGCATTTTCGACTCGTTGACTCGCGAGTTCACATATTGCCTGTTGGACGCATCAGCAATGCCTACCTCAATACGAAAGAGTCTAGTACAATCCTTTCAAACTCAAACCTCGACAGAGACAGTTATGAAATCCTATCGCAAAGAACTCTGGTTTAATATTCCTGCCCGACGTGGCTTTGTGAACATTACCCCACAGGTGGAAGAGGCATTGCGTGAAAGCGGCATCCGGGAGGGATTGGTGCTGGTCAATGCCATGCATATCACCGCCTCTGTTTTCATCAACGATGACGAAAGCGGCCTCCATCAGGATTACGAGAGATGGCTTGAAAGACTTGCACCTCACGAACCGACAAGCCAATACCTTCACAACCGCACAGGTGAAGATAACGCCGATGCCCACCTGAAGCGTCAAATCATGGGACGGGAGGTGGTTGTGGCAGTGACCAACGGGGAACTTGATTTCGGCCCATGGGAACAGATCTTCTATGGCGAATTCGACGGGCGTAGAAGAAAACGTGTGCTGATCAAGATCATTGGTGAGTAGGAACTCACGACGGTATAACAATGACTGGAGAAATCATGTCCGAAAACACAGCCAAAGGCGAAATGCATGGATGTATCGTATGCGGGAAACTCTATCAACTCTATGTCATCTATGATGCGAAGGGGAATTATCTTGGTAGCAGGGTGATGAGCGCGGGCGGCAGGGAAGTGAGCGGCGCGGGACGTCCGCTCGTGGCGTGCGAAAAGCATTCTGATCATGATGTCGAAAGGGCGGTCAAGCGAGTTTTTGGTGATGACACATGGGCAGAGGACGATTAATCGCTCCCCTATCATAGTTTCTCCCCTTCGCCTCTTTCCCTGGATGAGGGTGCGTAACACCGGTTAATCAAAAAGAACGGGCGCTAACCCGTTCTTTTTGTTGGGACTGATGACTATGGACAATCGAATGTATATCTGATTTGCCCCTCGATCTTCTGAGTGGCATCTACCCTGCCTCCACCTTTATTCAAACCGACGATTTGAAAGTCCAAAAAGGAATTATCCAGCCGCAGATTGGGATGTACGTTCTCGCCTTTGAAGACGAATGTGAAATTCCCTTTTCCGTCGCTCTCCATCTTGCCGGCATTTTGCCAGGGTGAAGGATAAAGACGCTGGAGGTCCACAATCCGATAATAGAATTCGGCGTCCACGACGGTAAGCGGATCGAGCGCGGTAGCCGTGATGGTGACCTCTCTGGGGAAGCATCGTAACGTAAGCGTGTTGCTCGAGATGGTCAGATTCGTGAAGACGCCTTTGCCGAGTGCGTTATCGAGAACAATCGGCCCTCCACTGGTGTTGCTCGTCGCCGCGGGGGGCTGTGTCGGAGCAGGAGGCTGAGTGGGTGGAGGTAGCGGCGTATTGGTCGGTGGGGGGACCTCTGTAGGCGGTTGCGTTGCAATCACTACAACCGTTTCGACAATGACGATGGGTGTTTGGGTTGGTTGGGGCGGCGCGGCTGTAGGTGTCACCTGCTCGATGGCCGGCGCGCTACTGCATGCCGCCAGAACAAATACAAGCAATAATAGACCAATTCTTCTCATATCCTTTTCTCCTTGTTTCAAGTATCGAAATAATCTTATTCTGAGGAAAAGGTCTCGTATATACCAGATGTCGTCTTTGAGTTTTCAATTTCGATAGTTTGCCCACTTTGCCGTTCCCCTTTACACCCCCCAAAATACCTATCCGTTTCTGATATAATTTTTTTATGTTTACTCCAGAACAAATTGAAAAAGAACTCGACCGCATCCTCTTAAAAGTACAGAAGCCCGGTCGTTACGTCGGTGGCGAACTCAACAGCATTCAAAAAGATTGGGATGCTGTCCAGATCAAAGTCGCCCTGGTCTTCCCGGATATCTACGACATCGGCGTCTCGAATATGGGACTTAAAATCCTCTACGACCAGATCAATCAGCGGGAGGATGCACTTGCTGAACGCGCCTATGCTCCTTGGTTCGATATGGAAGCCCTCATGCGCGAACGCGGTATCCCTCTTTACGCGCTCGAGTCCAAGCGACCCTTAGCCTGCTTCGACCTTATCGGCTTTACCCTCCCCTACGAGACGCTCTACACCAACACGCTCAACCTCCTCGATCTCGCCGGCATCCCTGTCCGCTCGGTCGAGCGCGATGAGACCCATCCCCTCGTCATTGCAGGGGGACACGCGACCATGAACCCCGAACCCATGCACGCCTTTATTGATGCGTTTGTGATTGGCGAAGGGGAAGAGGTGATTCATGAAATCATTGAGGTCGTTAAGAAGTGGAAAGGAGAAAGCAAGAATCCGCGCTCTACTTTCCACCGTGAGACTGTGCTGCGTGAATTGGCAAAAATCCAAGGGGTGTACGTTCCCCGCTTCTACGAAACCACTTACTTTGACGATGGCACGGTTTCCCGCATTGAGCCTATTGTCCCTGATGTGCCAAAGGTCATCACCAAGCGCATTGTTGCCAAACTTCCCCCTCCACCCACAAAATTCATTGTCCCAAATGTGGATGTGGTCCACAACCGTGTCTCGGTGGAGATCATGCGCGGGTGTACGCGCGGGTGTAGATTCTGCCATGCGGGCATGATCACGCGTCCGGTCCGCGAACGAAGCGTGGATGAAATTCTTCAAGCGGCGGAGGAAGCGCTCAAATCCACCGGCTTCGAGGAACTGGCGCTTTTGTCCCTTTCCTCTTCTGATTACACTCATGTACTCGAATTGGTTACGAAAGTTGGCGAGAAGTTCGGTGGTTCACATCTGAAGATCTCGCTACCCTCGCTGAGGATCGAAACCGTTTCGATTGACTTGATGGAAAGGCTCCGAGACAATCGCTCAGGTGGTTTTACGCTCGCGCCTGAAGCCGCCACCGAACGCATGCGCCGCATCATCAATAAATTTATCCCTGATGAAGACATCATCAACACCACGCGCGAGATCTATCGCCGCGGCTGGACGACCATCAAGTTGTATTTTATGATCGGACACCCGAGCGAAACACTCGAAGACGTGCAGGCGATTGCAGACCTGTGCAAGCGCGTCATTGCCGAGGGGCGCAAGGTGATCGGCATGAAAGCAAAATTACACGCGGGTGTGAGCACCTTCGTGCCAAAATCACAGACGCCGTTCCAATGGGTTGCATGTGATACGCCGGAGCAAATTCGCGCCAAACAGGAATTGCTCAAGCGTGAACTGTATCGCGATAAAAATATCAAACTCAGCCTGACCAGAGCGGAGGATTCCTTCCTTGAGGCATGGCTCTCGCGCGGCGACCGTCGCATGGCAGAGGTGGTTTACTCGGCTTGGAAGAATGGCTCGAAATTTGACGCGTGGCATGAAGGGCAAAAATACGATGCCTGGATGAAAGCGTTCGAGGAGCATGGGCTCGATCCACTCTTTTACACTCACCGTCAGCGTCGCACGGATGAGGTCTTTCCATGGGAGCATATTACTGCGGCTGTTCGGAAGAACTTCTTGTTCCAAGATTTCAGGCAGTCGCTCGAAGGGCAAATCCGCGTGGATTGCCGACTGAATTGTTTCGCTTGCGGAATCCTGCCGACGTTTGCCAATCTGCGCCGCGAGAACCCCGGTGATGTGTGGAAGTGTCCGGACGTGAAAAGCCCGACCCGGGGAGGGGTCAACAAATCTGTGGTCGCTGAACCTTTGCCGCTGGTGGGAGATTGAGGACAATCATGAGAACCGATAAGGAAATCTTCCTGGCGCGCCTCCTGCGTGAGCGTGATAAGTTTGAATGGCTGATCAACCGCGCTGGTTCTGCGCGCCGTATGACGGTGAAGGGTATTTCAGGGAAATGGTCTATTAAGGATATTCTGGCGCGGATTCTGGCGTATGAGCAATATCTTGGCGACCGTATGAACGAACTCCTGCATAATGAGCCGTACACGCCTTGCACAACGCAAACCGCGCTGGATGCCTTTCTTGCCGAATTTGGCTATCCCGATTTCGGTTCGCCGCTTGTGGATGACGACGATCTCGATACGTGGATCATCGAGAAGTACAGAAATGTTGCTTTGGAAGACCTTATCGCGCAAGAGATTCAGGCATTCGACGTGATCCTCACCGCGTTCGAGAAGATGCCGGAGGAGATGATCCTTCGACACAACCTGTATGAACGCATTGCCGATCACACCTATCGCCATTATCGCGATCATGCCGTTGTCATCAAGCGCTGGCTGAGAATCCAAAGCCCGCAGACCAGATAATGCGCATCCGCATCACGTTTACAAAACAAGGCGCGTTGCGCTATATCGGTCATCTTGATTTGCATAAACTGTGGGAGCGTGCTGCACGCCGCGCGGGGCTCCCCCTTGCTTATTCGCAAGGGTTTCATCCGCAGCCAAAAATCAACATGGCGGCGGCGCTTCCGTTGGGTTTTTCCTCGCGCGGTGAAGTGATGGATATGAAACTCGAACGCGAAATTTCGCTCGACGGATTGGTGGATCAGTTGAACGCCACACTGCCATCTGGTATTCGTGTGTTGCATGTCGAACAGGTGGATGAGCACGCGCCGGCCTTGCAGACTCAAGTCG
Organism: Anaerolineales bacterium; assembly: GCA_035574015.1. Lineage (GTDB taxonomy): Bacteria > Chloroflexota > Anaerolineae > Anaerolineales > Villigracilaceae > Defluviilinea. The sequence goes on along the minus strand of DATLZK010000023.1, from coordinate 26,489 downwards.
TCTCGGCGGAGTATGAGGTGACTTTAACGGAATCCGTTGACGGGCCCGAACTGAAGCGCAAAATTGATTCCGTTATAACAACCGCCTCCATTCCCCGTGAGCGGCGCGGCAAGACGTATGATCTGCGTCCTCTAATTGAAGAAATTTCCCTTCTTCCTCCACGTGAAGGAGAAGAATCGAAAACCAGAATTTACATGAAACTTGCCGCACGCGAGGGTGCAACCGGACGCCCTGATGAGGTGTTGAGTGTATTAGGCATTCCGTTTGAAGAGACACGCATTGAAAGAGTTCGTTTGATTTTTAAATCATCTTGATTTGGAGGAGACATGGCTTTACTTGGAGCATTCTTTTTTGGTTTCGTGCCGATGTTCCTGTTTGCGGCGTTCGTCAACTGGTTGGATCGCTACGAAAAGGAACCCAAACTGTTGCTCGGCGCGGCGTTTGTTTGGGGAGTAATCATCGCGGGCGGCGGTGCTTTCATCCTCAACACATTGTTCGGCATTGGTATCTATGTGCTGACTGGTTCGGAAGGCGCGGCGGATTTCGGCACAACTTCCATCGTTGCGCCTCTCGTTGAAGAGGCGCTGAAGGGACTCGCTGTGCTGGCGGTCTTCTTGATGTTCCGTAAGGAATTTGATTCGATTCTCGATGGTATCGTCTATGGCGGGATCACTGCCATGGGGTTTGCCGCCATCGAGAATGTTCTCTACATTTACCGCAATGGTTTTCTCGAAGGGGGATGGGAAGGCTTTTGGACGCTGGTCGTTATCCGTGTGTTGCTCGTCGGCTGGATGCATCCGTTCTTCACGGCGTTCACCGGTATTGGTCTGGCTGTCGCGCGCATGAGCCGCAATTTGCTTGTAAAGATCATTGCCGTGCCGGCCGGTTATGGAATGGCTGTCCTGACGCATTCCTTCCATAACACGTTTAGTACACTCGTGGGCGGTGCGGGTGGCTTCTTCCTCGGCTTGATTGCAGATTATATCGGTTATGCTTTCATGCTTGGCTTCATCATCTGGATGATCGTGCATGAACGCAACCTGCTCAAGAAACACCTGGCGGAGGAAGTGCAGAGCGGATTGATCACACAGAATCAATATGACACGGCGATCTCGTTCTTCCAGACCAAGGCGCATCTTTCCGCGCTCTCGTCCGGTACCTTCCGTTCGACATCACGCTTCTATCAGGTATTGGGCGAACTCGCGCACAAGAAGGAACAACTTGCAAAGGTAGGCGAAGAAGGCGGCAATACAAAAATCATTGCCGACTTGCGCGCGGAACTGACGAGGCTCGCGCCGCTGGCAAAGGCATGAGCGGAATCACGCAACCGCGAAAAGTCTGATAAAATTTTCCCGCCAGCCCCTGTAGCTCAGTGGACAGAGCGTCGGCCTCCGGAGCCGAAGAGCGCAGTTCGAGTCTGCGCAGGGGCGCACACCGCCGCAAGGCGGTTTTTGTTTACCTATCCCTTGCATTACAATTGCCCCGTGACTTTCAGACTCATTCTCTTTTTCGTTGCGAAGATAATAGGCCGGGACACTCATCCCCGCTTTCCCTCACCTCAACCCCTCTCCAAGTGGGAGGTGGGCAGGGGTGACCGACGACAATCCTTTGTCCATGTTTGCAACAGAGCATTTTTCATTTTGTTGATGTGGGTGAGTGCAGGATGTGGCATTCGCGTCCAAACGGAGGGTGTGGAGACCGGCACTCCCTTTCTTATTACAGTTACCCTTCCTCCGACGTTCACACCGCGTCCAAGTGAGACGCCTTCTCCACTTCCTCCCACACCGACGTTTGCTCCCGTTGAAGGGATCACGTCCACCCAACTCAATGTGCGCGCCGAACCTTCCACAGCCAGCGCAGTGCTTGGAATCATTCCGGCGAATACAAAGGTCGAGATCATTGGCAGAGACCCTGGCGGAAATTGGTGGCAAATCGTTTATCCCGCCGGAAGTGAAGGAAAGGGTTGGGTGACCGCGCAATATGTTTCAACGGCAGGCATACCTGAGGTCCCGGTAGTTGGAAGCGGTGCTTCAGACCCGAATGTAGCAAATATCGCCGTTGTTCTCCAGCAATTGAACGTGCGCAGTGGACCCGGAACGAACTTCAATTCGCTGGGAACACTCAACGTCAATGATGTCGTTACACTTACAGGTAAAAATAGCAATGGCACATGGCTTCAGATCGAATTTCCGAATGGTCCCGACGGCAAAGCGTGGATCAGCGCCGCTTTCGTCAGAGTGGATAACGTAGATGTCCTGCCCATTGTTGCGGATACAGGTGAAATCGTCGGAACCGGAACACCGGTCAACACTCCGCTTCCTCCTACGCCGACACTGGTTCCCGCACCGATAGACAACGACTCGGCTGAAAACCCTCTTGTGCGCGTGATGTTCAATCCGCTTGGCACGCGCCTCTTTATTTATACAGGCGACGTCTCTGCTCCGAATGGAGATGCAGAAGACTGGATCGCGTTCACGCCTTATGGGGATGTGGTCTTCGCGCAGATCGAATGCGAAGGAAGCGGCTCTATTCGCATTGAATGGATAGAAGGGCGGGCTGATCTGGTTTGCGGTGAACCACTTAAAGCGTTCCCGGTCAGACAAGGTATGCAGGTGCTTCTTCATATTCAAGCAATTGCTACGGCGGAGAATTTGCAATATACAAAATACACGCTGACCATCCAGGCAGGACAATGAAATGCCGCAATGCTAGTGCATACTTTTGCTTGTAGGGTGGCTCAAACGTGGAAAATCACCAAAAAGCCCACGAGATGAGATGCTCTCTTTGATTGTGCCTGTTTGTACAAAATATCCTTTTATGGTAGAGTTAAGATCAATAGACTTCACGCTGATCGAGGGTGTATCAGAATGAATAGTGCAAAGATTCCGGACATTATCATTGGCAGATTGCCAATTTATCTGCGTGCGCTTCAGCGCCTTGCAGAGAAAGGGGTGCAGACTACTTCTTCTCAAGAATTGGGTGAGATGATCGGTATTTCTGCGGCGCAAATCCGCAAGGATATTTCTCAATTCGGCGAGTTTGGCAAACAGGGAACGGGCTATTCGATTCCTTTCTTGATCGAACGTTTGCGAGATATTCTCAAGGTAAATCGGGTGTGGGATGTGGCTATTGTCGGTGTTGGTGATATGGGGCATGCACTGGCGCGATACAATGGCTATATGAATCGTGGCTTCCGAATTGCTCTGTTGTTTGATAACGATCCCAAGAAGATTGGGCAAAAAGTTGGTGACTTCGAGATCCTCAGTACATCTGTGATGGTCGAAAAACTCAAACAACACAAAATCAAAATTGCGATTCTCACTGTCCCGGCCTCGGCGGCACAGGAAGTCGCAGATCAACTCGTCAAGGCGGGCGTAAAAGCCATTCTGAATTATGCGCCGATCACGTTGAATGTGCCGCGCGATGTGCGCGTACAATACATTGACCCCGTCGCGCATTTGCAGAGAATGACGTATTATCTGTAAAAGCGAGGCGCAACGGCGGCCATTTATGCGGCCGCCGTTTTTCTACTCATTGGGCGATGTCTTCGGGTTTATGTATACCCCAAAATGATTTGCCACCGGGCGCTCGCGTCCTGGGATGTAGTTGTCAATGGGGGAGTTGAGGACGACCGGCTTGCCGTCTTCTCCCTCGATGACCATTGTGGAGGAACCTCCACCATCCAGACTCATGGCGAAATATGCGCCTTGCTCAAGCAAAAGTTCGGCAAGCTCGAGGAAAGTCGCTCCGTCGCTATAGTAAGGCTGACGCCCGTCCACGACGACAAGGTAAACATACCGTCCATTCCTGTTGATGCCAATGGCAGTACGCGGCTCGCGCGTAGAATGATCTAAGCCTTCAACAATCTTACCTCCCTGAATAAGCATTCGGTCGCCTGAAATGGCCTGATAAATATTTCCCGGCCGGTTGTTGAAGGATGGAAAGTTCCGACGACTGATATAGAGGGTGGGTCTGGCGCCTGCTGAAGTTTCAACTCCTTTCGCATAGACCTTTCCGTTCGATGCCGCGAATCCAAGCGGCGCAACTGGATCGCCTGCATGTGGGTAGTAATCCGCAGGACTGCGCGACCACCATGGGGTGAATCCATCTCCATTGATGGCGATTTGCACCCCGAATTCTTCGAGAAATTGTGAAGTCGTTCGGGCCTTCAGGGGCATATCTCCATCCGCATCCGGCGGCGTGACGAGGAATTCCACGTTGCTTGACCTGCGATCAATCACAATAACATGGGCAATCATTGGATGAGGCACGACGCGGACGATGCGTTGATAGGTGATGCCCTCGTAGAGAGTCATCTTCATTGGGATTGGCGCCGGACGCCCACGGTCATAGATCAGGTAACTGGCCACGCAAAAGACGAGAAGAGCGAGGAAGCCAAGAACAATCCTTACAGCGTTTCGTTTTTGCATATTGAAATTCTAGGTTGAAAAAATGTGAATCGAATTAACGTACTGGCCCCCCATATTGATTGTGAAAGGCGGTTATCTGCCCTCACCGGAATCGGTAGCCAAAATAAGATTTTGTGGTTGCTCTATTGCGAAGATCACCCTGGCTTTCCATCACCCCAACCCTCCCACTGTGAGAGGGGCAGAGGTGAGGGCGCAAAACAATGCCGACGGCAATCTTTTGTCCATGTTTGCAACGGAGCATTTGGAACGGTGAACGGGGAAAGAACTTTGTTTACAGGGCAAATTCTTGTTCTGCCTGCCGCATGGTCTTGAAGGAAGCAATGGCAACCTCCAGCATGGACGCGTCGGGTTCGCGCGTCGTCAGGGCTTGCAAAGCAAGATTCGGCTTGATGAGGAGGCGCACGAGTGGAGAATCTAGATGATTGGCAGTCCAGCGAATGTATTCCACTGAAATGCCCGCCAGCACAGGAATCAACAAGATGCGGCTGGCAAGCCTCCAAGGGATTGAGAGGTCTCCTAGCAGAGTAAATACAAGCACCGAGAGCAGGACGAGTGTGAGCATGAAGGCTGTGCCACAGCGGGGGTGTTCGAGGGGATATTTGGCAACGATTTCGGGTGTGAGTTCCGCGCCGGCTTCGTAGGCATTGATGGTTTTATGTTCTGCCCCATGATAACCGAATAGACGCTTGATATCCGGCATGAAGCCGATTGCCCAGATGTAGCCGACCAGCAAGAGCAGGCGGATGGCACCTTCGAGCAGGTTGTTCCAAATGGTAGACCAGCCGAGATAATGTTCAGCAAAGCCGCCAATGCCTGCGGGGAGCAGGAAGAACAAGCCGATGCCAATCGCGAGAGAAACGCCAAGCGTGAGATAGAGCGCGGGACCTTCGAGCTTTTCATCTTCTCCCGATTGAATGTTTGCGGAAAGGGTCAGCGCGCGTATGCCGAGGCCAAGCGCATCCCAAAGCAAGATGATGCCGCGCAGAAAGGGGATTTTGGTAATGCGCGAACGATAGAGGGCGGCGAGGCTTTCCTTGTGAACGACGATTTGGCCATCCGGCGCACGCATGGCGATGGCAAAGGCTTTTTGCCCGCGCATCATGACGCCTTCAATGACGGCTTGTCCACCGTAGGTGATGATCTTATCTTCCATCGGCAAGGTTGTAGAACAGGTTGACGAATGCGTCAATGCCTTTTTCCCAGGTAGGCAGGTGTAGTTTTTCGTTTGGTGAATGCTGATTGTCGTCGGGCAAACCGAAGCCGGTCAGCACCGAGTCAACCCCCGCGTATTTTTGCAATTGCACGACCACGCCAATCGAACCGCCCTCTCGTTTGAAGTAGGGACGCTTTCCCCAAACCTGTTCGAGCGCAAGAGCCATGGCCTTCACGCCCGGATTGTTTTTGTCTGTGATGGCGGGGTCAGCACTGTGCAATGCCTTTACTTCCCAGCGGATCGTCTTGGGCGCGTTCTGTTTCATATATTGAATCAATTGTTTATGAACTTCTTTGGGGGTTTGATCGGGAACGAGACGACACGAAATTTTTGCCATCGCCCAAGCAGGCAGAACAGTTTTTGAGCCTTCGCCGGTGAACCCCGAAAGCAAACCGTTCACCTCCAGGGTTGGGCGCGCGCCAACGCGCTCCTCTGGCGTGTAATCCGGTTCACCCCATAGGGCTGGAGCGCCTGTTTTTTCAAGGTAGAACTTGTTGCTGATGGGAAGACGGGCAATGTCGGCGCGTTCGGCTTTGCTTAACTTCCGCACTTTGTCATAAAAGCCGGGCAGGGTGACGCGTCCCTTTTTGTCGTGCATCCCGGCGATCAGTTCGGCAAGAGCCTGTGCAGGGTTGTGGATCGTCCCGCCAAACAAACCGGAATGCAGATCGCGATTTGGTCCGTACACGCGAATCTCGAAATAAGCCAGGCCGCGCAAACCATACGTGAGGGTTGGATGCTCCGGTCCCAGCATGCCCGCGTCCGGGTTGATGCAAAAATCTGCCTTGAGCAGTTTTCTGTTTTGTTTGATGAAGTCGCCCAAATGTTCCGAGCCGATCTCCTCTTCCCCTTCGATCAGCCATTTGATGTTTACAGGCAATCCGCTTGTGTGCATGACTGCCTCGACTGCTTTGAGCGAAGCCATGACCTGCCCTTTCATGTCGGAGGCGCCGCGTGCATAGAGATAATCGCCGCGCACTTCGGCTTTGAATGGATCGCTTTTCCACAATTCGAGCGGATCAACGGGCTGAACGTCGTAATGCCCATAAATAAGGACAGTGGGCGCATCTTTCCCAGCCTTGAGGTGTTCCCCGTAAACGACCGGGTGCCCACCCGTGGGCATGATCTGCACATGATCCATGCCCAGTGAACGTAACTGAGAGGCAACCCATTCCGCCGTGCGCGCGATGTCTGCTTTATGTTCAGGGCTTGTCGAAATGGAAGGAATGGCGAGAAATTCCTTGAGTTCATTGAGGAAACGCTCGCGATAACGGTGGGCATAGTCAAGGGCTTGTGCTCTTACATTGTTCATGGCGACTCCTTTATTTCATGGCGCGGCGGTGGGGGTGGACTGTTCGAGAGCGCGTCGGGTGAGCAAATACCAATTCGTGAATGTGGCGAAGCGGTCGCTTGGATCGTACAGCGGTCCGATCTGTACTCCCTGTACCTGCGCGTTTACGCCATAAGTATAAACCGGTACATAGAGCGGAAGGGCGGGTAATTCCTTTGAAAAGACCACTTGAAAATTGCGGTACAGTTTTGTGCGCAATGCATAATCGGCGGTGACGCGTGCTTGTTCAAGATATTCGCTTGCGGCGCGATGATCCCATTGCGAGTAGTTCTGTCCGCCGGTGGCTTCGGCCTGGTGCCAGAAAGGATACGGATCCGGATCGGGGGTGCGCGAAAGGTTCAGGTCAATGAGTGCGGCTTGATAGGCGCGTGAGGCGAGAGCGTTTAGCACGAGTTGATCGTAGGGCATGGGCTGAAGTTCCACGCGCACGCCAATCGCCGCCCATTGAGTCTGAATGGCTTGTGCGATCTGGGTGTGCAAGATGTCGTCGGGGTGGAGCATGGTGAAGGCAAGAGGAATGTCATCTTTGACGCGCACATCGCCGCCACCCGCAGGAATCACGTATCCCTCGGCTTTGAGAAGGCTGATCGCCGCTTCGGGATCGTATTCGAAGTGTTCTGCACCATCGAAGTAAGCCCACGACCCCGGCAGGATTGGCGTATCGAGGATGATGGCCTGTCCTTGCATGAATGCGTTGATGAGATACGGGCGGTTCAAGCCGAGCATGAGAGCGCGGCGAAGTTTGGCATCCTGCAAAAAGGGGACTTCGGGATTGTTCAGATTGAACAGGACAAAGCCCATTTGAGGTATGCGGCTGGTGTAGATGGAAAGTGTAGGCTCCTCGAGCGCGGCGCTCAAAACGTCTGATGTGATGCGGCTGATGGAGGTGACGTCTCCCTGTTTATAAGCATCGAGCGCGGCGGCAGAAGATGGATAGTATCGAAACACCACCTGTTCGATGAAGCCAGGTTGATCGTAATAATCCTTGAAAACAGTCAACACTACGCCAGCGATGCGCCCCTCTTCGATGATCAAATGGTCGAAGCGGTAGGGACCTGTGCCGATTGGTTGAATGTTGAATTCCGCGCTTGCCATTTGGTCGGGCGGCACCGCTTCGAGTAAATGCTTCGGTACGACGCCGAATGCCAGATAGTCAATGAAGGGAACATAAGGTTCGGGAAGTGTGAACTTGAGATTCTTGTCGTCCAATTTTGTCACTTCGACGCGCCCCCACAGGTCTTTTATATCTTGTGGATATAAAGAGCCAGCACTTTTCATCATCTCGATTGTGAAGATGACATCGTCGCTGGTGACCGGTGTCCCATCGTGCCACACCGCGTCGGGCCGCAGGGAAAAGTTGTAGATGGTGCCTTCGGGTGTAACGCCCCAAGACTCGGCAAGGTCGGCGTGTGGCAGACCGCGCTCATCGAAGCGGATGAGCCCGCTGAAAAGCAATCGGTTCACGTCGCGATCAGCGGGATTGTTCCAGTCGAGGAGAGGGTTCAATCGTCCGAGCGAACCCACTAATCCCTCCGTGAATATACCCCCCGGTTCGGGTTGGGAGAGGATTACTCCTCCCCCAGAAGGCGATTGTTGCGTGAGGAGCAGCATCATCACAATCGCCAGGCCAATGAGCATTACAAAGATTTGCCAGCGTAATCGTTTCATAAAAAGGGAATAGTCTGCGCGAGACCTGAGTCCATTCGATGATCTTCACGCTACCAGTTTTTATCTCGCATTGCTGTATTGGATCATGTCGTGTCACAAAAAAGAAAGGCTCGTTGTCATCCTGCGGAAAAAGCCGCGCGGAGCAAACGGGCCTTTCGGAATCGATCCATGAACTAATTGGTGAGGAAAACCTGCACGATGACCAATGCAAAGAAGATCAGGCTTAAGACAATCGTAAGTCGGAACAGTGTCCGTTCAACGCCACGTCGGGCAGTGAAAACACTCCCCGAATCGGCGCCAGTGAGACCACCTAAACCTGCTCCCTTACTTTGCAGGATAACGCTGATGATTAGCAAGATTGAAATGATAATCAGCGCGATATTCAGATATGTTTCCATAATTTGTTGATGCCTCCTTAATAAATAGCGAGAGCATTATACCTGCTAGGCAGAAGAACCGTCAACGTGGGATTGGAGTACGTGCGCAAGCGTTGCCGGCGGCATGGCTCTGTAGTGCAACTCTCGGGAGTTGTGCTTTTGCGCGGAGACGGGACCACGCTTGCCTCTCGTCGGCGGGGATCATCGGGTACCTCGTACTTGGCGTATCTCAACCTGCGATTACTTTCCTTCCAGCCACATATAACGTTCGATGGGAATATCAATCGGCGTCAGCACATATCCCTTGACGTAAGGTTTCACCAGTTCATACGAGAGCCAGTGAACGGTGAAGAGCGCGGCGGCATCCTCAACGAGGATTTGCTCTGCTTGCTGATACATGGCAATACGCTTGGCGACGTCTTGTTCGACGCGCGCGGCTTCGAGCAAAGCATCGAGTTCAGGGTTGGAATATCCGCCGGTGTTTTGCTCTGATTGGGAATGGAACAACACATCTGCAAAATTTTCCGGGTCGGGGTAGTCCGCGCACCAACCTCCGCTAAAGAGCTGGCCATGATGATTCGAGTAGATGCGGTCAAGGTAAAAATTGGGTTCGAGGTTTTCAATGGTGATCGTGACGCCGAGGTTTTGTTCCCACATTTCTGCCAGCGCCGCAACATCTGCGCTAATATATGAGCCGATCCCCGCGTCCGTGTACACGATGGGTGGTAGGTTGCCCCCATATTTCGATTGGCTCAACAGTTCGCGTGCTTGCTCAGGATCGTAAGGCAAGCCTTTGAGGGCAAGGTTGAATCCCGGCAGGGCGGGCGGATACAAGCCGTTTGCAGGCAGGGCATGGCCATTCAGCACAACGTCAATGAATTGCTCGCGGTTGAATGCCATGGTGAATGCCTTGCGCACGTTGACATCGTCGAACGGCGGTTGTGTCGTGTCGAACACAACATAGCCTGTGCAAAGCGAAACTGCTGTACGTAATTCGCTGTGAAGTGGTTCGGTGGGATCGAGAAATCGGTCAATGGAATATACGCCGGTAATATCCACATCGCCAGTTTCATATAAGCGCTGACTGTCACCTCGATACAGGTAGATGACGATGTAAGGAATGGATGGCGCGCCGAGATAAAAATCGGGATTGGCTTCGTAAACCATACGCTCGAAACTGAGCCACTCTATCAGGCGATAAGGACCTGTGCCATTCGGGGTGCGATACCATTCCTCCCCGCTTTCCACGTTTTCCTTGTCTACGATGAAAGCAGTGGGATAAGTAAGTTTCATCAGAAAGTATGGTTTGGGCGCGTCAATCGTGACCTGAAGTGTGTGATCGTCTAGGGCTTTGAGCCCGGCAATATGTTCTGCTTCCCCAGCAGCAAATTCGCGTATGCCGAGAATATCGCCGAGATAAGTGAGGGCAGTATCCGATTGAAGCGCAGGGCTAGCGGCGCGTTTCCAGGAGTAGATTACATCCTGCGTAGTGACCGCGCGTCCATTGTGGAATTTTGCATTTGGGCGCAAATAAAACGTGTAAGTCAGGCCATCATCACTGACCTCCCAGCGTTCGGCGAGATCGGCAGTCAGGTTGAGTTGTGGATCGAAGGAGACCAATCCGCTATAGACGCGCTTATCGCCTGAGCCATGAGTGGTATGCGGATCGTACTCGCGCGGATTCGTGGATTCGCTTCCTTCCAAGATCAAAGCACGATCGAGTGGAATATCTATTTGCCATGCCGAAGCGTAACGCGGCTCGGCAAGGAGGAACGTAAAGGCAAAAAGGAGGAATAACGCACCGGCGCGCATAACGAACGTTCTGAGCATCATCTTGACAAGATGCAATTTACTGAACATTGCTGCCTCCTTGTTTGGTATTTGAGCCGCGCACGATCACGCCGAGAACAATCACACCAATCAGGATGAGGAAGACACAGCAGAATCCTAGTAAGAAGAGCGTCAATGCGAGTGGTGGTCCGCTTCGAGAGAGCGGCGCTTCGGTCGGCTGCTCCTGGTTGAAAGAAGAGGTGGGAACAGGTGTAGTTGTCGCCCAGTTGGCAAGTGGTATGCCGGAGATGGGTACGATGGTGGGGACAAAGGTTGGGGTGGGCTGTACGGTCGCTTGTGCAGAGACCGTCCTCGGCTGGGCTCGAATCGCTTTTCTCCATTCGTCTTCAAGGCCATCCACATCGAAGCCGTAGGTCTGCAAGAGGGCTTCGTCTATTGCATTTCCGTCACGCAGCGCAGTGAGAAGGATGGTCATCTTCTCTTGTCCATAGGTTTCGATGAGGAATTTGACAATGCTGTAAGATTGGCTGTAGGAAAGATAGGCTTTATCGGGAACTTCTGAGAAGCCTACACTCAGGGAGCGTATTGAGAGCAGTGTGTTATTGCGTATGGCTTCATCCAGTTGGGCTTGTGAGGCAGGGTCGAGTTTGCCTTCGCTATAGACGGCCAGACCTTCATTGAGCCATGTGGGAACATCGCCGAGGCATGAGAACGTAAGTTGCCCCACAAGCACATGGGTAAGTTCGTGGATGATGGCGTTGCGGCCCCAATCGAGATCGGATTGCGAAATGCCGAGAATAACGATGTTATGTTCAGGGAATGCCTGCCCGCCTGTCCAGGAAGGTTCATAGAGGATGGCATCTCTCAAGTCGTTGGTGTTTGCATAGATGTAAATGTCAATAGGGGAATCGGGGATGAGCCCTGATTGCGTTTCATTGAATTGGAGCCCTTCTGCGGCCGCATTGATAAGATCGTTAGCGAAGGATTGAGTGCCACTGTACCAATGTAGGCGGATGTATTCGCCGCTGGTGATTGTCTTCCAGTCGTGAACGTCGTCAAGCCAGATGATGGATTTTTCTTGTGAGACAGATTCGCGACCGTTAGCATCCGTGTAGCGCCAGCGCCACCAGATTGTTGCCCCAGGTGGGAGCGATCCGCTCTGGCGCATGTCCCATGTCCATTCGGCGTTCACGGTCTTGCCGGGTTGGAACTGAGGAAAGGCTTTGGCGATGACATTTCCGCAGGTGAGTTGTTTGGTGCCGTATTCGAGGATGACTGAGGTAATGTCTACATTGGCTTTGAGGGTAGCATGGAAGGTGACGGTGTTGGGAAAGGCAATGAGGGGCTGATCGTCAGTCACCTCTGCCCGAGGGGATGCGAATGCCGGGGAAACGGCAAACAGGCTAAGGCTGAGCAGGAGCGTGAGGAGAAGTGGCATTCTGTACATTTTTTGTCTCCGAATTGGGGGTGTTGGTTGCAGTGGCCCACCTTCCAATTGCTTTGCAATTCCGTGGACATCGTTTGACGCATGTATACCTTACAAGTATAATCTTTTTAATCTCCCTTCGCGGGGGATTTTATTGAGGTCTGATATGGCTTTGCGTGGCAATTTACGCGATTTTACGATTACACAACTGCTCAATCTGATCAACCTTGCCAAAAAAACCGGCACCTTGATTGTAGATGGTCCGAGCGAGCAGGCACAGGTTTCCTTTCGCGAAGGGAAACTGGCTTATGCGCGCATTGGTCAGGAAGATGGCAGCCTGGCGACGGTTTTACACAAAGCCAATAAGTTGACGGTGAATCAGTATCGCGCCATCATTGAGCGGACAGGTAATATTTCGGACAAGGAATTGGGCTTACTGCTGATCAATGCCGGGTATTTGACCCAGCAAGAAATCCTTGCGCATCTGCAAATGTATTTTACAGATATTGTACGCCGACTGTTTACCTGGGTGGAGGGCTACTTCCGCTTCGAGAGCGATATGTTGCCGCCCGAGGATCGCATCAATGTGCGCATTGATTTGGAAAATATTATTATCGAAGGAGCGCGTCAACTGCGCGAGTGGGAGCAACTGCAAGATGAGATCCCCAGCCTTGAAATGGCTTTGAAGTTTACCGACCGCCCGCTCAAGAATGTGAACCTGAGCGTGGAAGAGTGGCGCGTGGTCTCGTATATTAATCCCAAAAATACGATCCGGCAAATTGCGCACACAAACAAAATGAATGACCTGGAAATTCGACGGATTGTGTATGGATTGCTACAGGCCGGTTTGGTGGAGATTGTACGGCCCGAGGGCATGGTCATTCAACCTAACCCGAAGACCTTCCCGACCCAAGACAAAGAAGAACAAAAATCGTTGGTCAATAAATTGATTGGGCGTATTCGTACGCTTTAATTTATTCAGGCTGAAGGAATTGAACTTATGCAAACTGTAAAAATGGTTGTCACAGGTCCCTTTAGCGCCGGTAAGACGGAATTCATCCAGTCGGTCAGCGAAATTGACGTGGTTTCCACGGAGCGCAAAATTTCGAACCCGACAGAACGCGCCATCAAAGAGGCTACAACGGTCGCGATGGATTTTGGGCGCATCACAGTGGATGAAGACCTGGTCTTGTACCTGTTTGGGACGCCCGGTCAAAAACGTTTTGATTTCATGTGGGAGATTCTCTCAGAAGGAATGTTGGGCTTCATCGTGATGGTGGACAGCACCCGCCCCGAAACCTTTCGCGAGGCCCGCTCGATTTTGGAGACCTTTCGCGCGTACGCGCCAACTCCTTACGTCGTCGCAGCGAATAAACAGGACTTGGAAGATGCCTGGGACCTTGAAGATATGCGTCACGCCCTGCGTTTGGATAGCAAAGTGAAACTCCTTCCCTGCGTTGCTACGGATAAGAACGCCGTAAAAACCGTTTTACTCGAATTACTCTACAGCATCCTCGCCGAAATGGAGTCGGGAGAATAGGGGACCCGCTTGAGTTGACAGGAAGTCGTGTCATCCATAACCACTGATCAGGGTATCGTACATTATGAGGTGTATGGGCGTGGAAAGCCCGTCATCCTCCTGCATGGTTGGCTCGGTTCATGGGGCTTATGGCAGGAGACGATGGGTTTTCTCGGTAAGTACTATCGCACCTATGCACTGGACTTCTGGGGATTTGGCGAGTCTGGCAAGAAGCGCGAGACCTACGCTGTGCAGGATTTCGTCAGCCTGGTCAATCAATTCATGGAGCAATTGGGCATTTTCCGAGCCCCTTTGGTAGGCCACAGCATGGGCGGGACGGTCAGTCTCCTGGTTGCCATCCGTTATCCCGAACGGGTCAGCAAAGTTGTTGTCGTGGGTTCGCCCATGGTAGGCTCATCCCTTGCCCTCCCGCTCAAACTTGCAGGCTATCGCCCCATTGCGTTCACCCTCTTCAACATGATGGGACCTTTCCGTTTTGGGGTGCGATTGGCTTCTCCTCTCATCTGCCGAGACGAACGTTTCCCGGATATGATGGATCGCGACCTCTCGCGCACCACCCTCGAATCCTTCTTGCTCTCGATTGCTTCCCTGCGCAGGACTGATCTGCGCCCCATGCTCGACCGCATCAAGGTTCCCGCCATGGGCATCTACGGCGATCGGGATGTCATCGTGCATCCCAAGCAATGGGTGCCTATGAAAAAAGGTATCCCTCATGCGCGTATCGAACGCTTTCCCCTCGCGGGGCATTTCCCCATGCTTGAAGAGCCACATAAATTTTCAGAAGTGCTCAAATCTTTTTTGGATGAGGAAGAAACACCACCATCTTCCCAATCCTCGCCGGTCAATGTCACCTCTGTCACACTTGCCCCATGAACGCCATGAACATTTCTGAGTCCTACTACTATCCCAATCGCATGGGTAGGATCATCCTCCAAGCCATGGAGGAGGTGATAGGGCGCAACGGAGTCAATGCCATTCTCAAACTTTCCTCCCACGCCCATCTCATCGAAAACTATCCTCCCGATGATGCCGCGCTTGCCTTTCCCTTCTCAACGATGAGCAACCTGAACGAAATGCTCGAACAGGCTTACGGACCGCACGGCGGGCGTGGATTGGCACTGCGCGTGGGGCGCGCCTGCTTCAACGCTGGGCTTCGCCAATATGGCACACAATTGGGAATCACGGAAATGGCATTTCGCCTCCTGCCTCTTCCTGCAAAGATCCACGCAGGCGCAAAAGCACTGGCTCATCTATTCAACACATACACTGATCAACGTGTGCGCATTGAAGAAGGAGAAGGTGTTTTATTTTGGCACATTGAGCGTTGCCCTCTGTGTTGGCAAAGACAAGCCGCGGAACCAGTCTGCCATCTTGCAGTAGGCGTTTTGCAGGAAGCACTTTACTGGCTCAGCGGAGGGAAGGTGTTTATCGTTGAAGAGAAAACCTGCATTGCTGTGGGCGATTCTACCTGCACGATTGCCATTGATCAGACGCCCATCACTTAATCCTCCAATCCTCTAATCCTCTATCTCCACCTCATCACCCTCCTCTCCTCACCTCCAGCAAAGGACGCTCATGACGAATCAATACGATATCATCGTAATCGGCGCGGGACACAATGGGTTGACAGCCGCTGCCTATCTTGCCAAATCTGGCAAGCGTGTGCTTGTTTTGGAGAAACGCAAAATCATTGGTGGCTCAGTTGTGACTGAGACTTTCCAGGATGGCTTCGCAGCAGATTCCATCTGGACGGGAGGAATGCTGCGCCCGGACATTCTTCGAGATCTCAAACTCGCTTCATTCGGACTTCAATCGGATTCCGCTAAAAAGCCTTTTATCTCCCTCCTGGGCGAACGCGGCAACCTGGTCCTTGACCCCGACCCACGCAAAGCGGCGGAGTCTATTAAACGCTTTTCCGAAAACGATGCTGCAAAATGGAGTGAGTTCATTCGCTTCATGGACAAGTCTGCTGCTTTTCTCGATGCGGCATATGCCACGATCATGCCGCGCCTGCCCAAGAACTTCACCCTCGAAGAAGGTTATGACTTACTTGAGCTGGGGCTTGACCTGCGTCTGATGGGACGTAAGGATATGCTCAACCTCATCCGCATGTTGCCAATGACCGCTGTCGAATTTCTCGAAGAGTGGTTCGAATCCGAAGAGTTGAAAGCAGCCCTTGCCTCGGTTGCCATTCACGGCGTGACGCTTGGCGTGATGGCGGCCGGAACAGGCTACACCTTTTTGCACAACTGGCTGAATCGCGGCGGGCTCTCGCATCGAAACGTGGGCAGGGCCGGAGAAATCACACAGGCATTGGCGAATGCTGTGCGTGCATTCGGGGGCGAGATTCGCACAGAGGCAGAAGTTTCGCAAATTCTGGTAGATACCTATACTTGCAAGGGCGTGAGGCTAACGAACGGGGAAGAGATTTTTGCAGAGAGAGTTCTTTCTGCTGTGGACCCCAAGCGAACTTTTTTGTCATTGGTGGGCGCGGCGAACCTGCCGGTCGAATTTGTCTGGAAGGTACAGTCCATCAAGATGCGTGGATCCGTTGCAAAGATACACTTGCTGACGGATGGAAATCATGGCATTCCCGATGGAACGCTTGTCTTGGCGCCATCCCTGAAATATCTCGAACGGGCATACGACGCGGCGAAGTATGGCGAAATCTCCGAAGCACCATATCTTGAAGTGACCACATCGGGAAATGTGGTTTCGATTCATTTTCAGTTTGCCCCTTATGCGCTCGCGAAAGAGGATTGGAAACGTGCAAGGAGGAAAGTTGAAGAGTCAGCAATCGAAGCCCTTGCCGTCCATTTCCCGAAACTAAAATCTTCTATCTCTGCTCTTAAGTCTCTGACGCCTCTCGACCTTGAAGAGATATATGGTTTGACCGAGGGAGACTTGAATCATGGTCAACTCTTGCTTGATCAATTCCTGTTCATGCGCCCGATCCCTGGCTGGTCCAATCATAAGACGCCTGTGGATGGCTTGTATTTGTGCGGGAGCGGTGTGCATGGTGGGGGTGGGGTGAGTGGTGCCGCAGGCAGGAACGCGGCAAGGGTGATGAAATAAACTTTCAGCAAGCAAATCTCCCATCATGGCGCACACCAGGACGGGAGATTTTTTCGGATAACGGTTTTGGTTGTTATTTGAGCGTGCGAATGAAGGCTACGACTTGCCAGATTTGTTCATCGGAAAGTATGCCTTTCCATGCAACCATGGAAGTGCCGGGTTTCCCCTCCGAAATTCGCCAGAAGAGGTAGTCGTCGCCTGCTTTGGACTGTAAGTCTGCAAGGTTCTTTGGCTTGGGGTCGAGTGCCGCGCCTGCGGGGCCATCGCCGTGTCCCTGGGGCCCATGACAGGTTTCACAGTTTGCCTTGAAAATGCTCGATCCAGCCGCGACGGCATCGGCACCTAGAGGATTTGTTTTTCCTGCATATTCCGCAGGGACGGGTTCGAGGGTGGCGACTGTCTCTGCCTTCTCTCCACTTCCACACGCGCTGAGTATGAGTGTTGCCAATACCAAAACCGTAAAGAAAATTTTCTTCATCAAAGCCTCCGACTAACGTTGAATGTAAATTCGGACATATTATATTAATTTTTGAGGATTTGCATCCGTAACTTAAGTTACAAAACGACCCTGCGGCTTGGGGTGAGAGAAAGGTCAAATGGTGGAACCGGGCTTCGGCTGCGAAAGATGCGCATGCCCCTATTCCGATGATCATTATCCAAATTGCTGTATCGGCACCGCCCTTTGTGACTTTAGTTACAGGAATTTTTGTGGCGGAATGCTATGATGCGCACAAATGCTGACAATCTTTGTGAAATATAGCACATTATGTATTTTTCGAAAGGAGATGCCATGACGAAGGAAAAGCGAGAAAATGAATCCATACCGCAGGGTCAAAAAATCTTCGACAACATCTGGCTGTTGTTCCTGCTGTCGCTGTTGATCAGTGGCGTGATCTATAACCTGTGGGGGATTCTGAATCTATTGAGTGTTCCGCCTGCACCATAAGTGGAGAGGAGGAAATAGTATGTTAGCGCCTGAACGAACCTGGTGGAAGCCAATGGGTCGCTTGGAAAAGACATGGCTCACGGTGGCTTTTGTTTGGTGTGTGTTTCTGACGTTGATGATGCCACTTTGGTATTTCATGGGGAAACAGAACGTGCCTGCCGAGTCATATCGTGTGAGCCGTGAGCAATTTGCCGCGAAGGTGAATGCCTTTGTTGAGCAATACAAGATTGGGGAAGAGAACGGTGTGCCGATTGTGGCACCACCTCCCGGCAGCGATGTGTATCTACGCGCCAGTACTTGGCAGTGGTATCCCATCTTGCAGTTGGAGAAGGGACAAACCTATCGCTTGCACCTCTCTTCTATGGATCTTCAGCATGGCTTTTCGCTTCAACCTGTGAATATCAATTTGCAGGTTTTGCCTGGCTACGATTATGTCGCCACGATTGTTCCCACCACAACTGGTGAATTCATGGTGGTTTGCAATGAATTCTGCTCATTGGGGCATCATACGATGGTCGGCAAAATTATTGTGAAGTAGGAGAAACAAGATGACCACTCTTGCTCCCACTCTTCCATGGGCGAAAGATGTAAAAGGCAAGTATCGTGTCTGTAGTGTGACCACCCTCAAAGTAGATATACAGACCGAGCGGCTGATCATCGCCAATGCAGTGATGGCGGTGATTTGTCTCGCCCTGGGCGGGATCGCCGCGCTGTTGATTGCTCTCACGCGCTGGCAAGCCATTCACCTTTTGGATGCGACCTGGTTCTATCGCCTGCTGACCTTGCATGGCATTGACATGCTGGTGGCATGGATTGTCTTTTTCGAAGTGGCTGGTTTGCATTTCGGTTCGACGGTTTTGTTGAACGCGCGCCACGCCACGCCGAAACTTGCCTGGTTTGCTTTCATCTTGATGACCGTCGGCGGTTTGTTGGCGAACTTTGTTGTGTTGTTTGATCCACGAAACACGGTGGCGTTTACCGCATATGTGCCGCTCAAGGCAAGCCCCTTGTTCTATCTCAGTTACATTCTTTTCGCCGTTGGTGCGCTGATTGCGGTCATTACCTTTTTCATCAATATTGTGGTTGCTAAACGCGAAGGGCGGGTTGAGGGTTCGCTTCCACTGGTGGTGTTTGGTCTCATGACTGCTGCCGTGCTTGCTACATACACATTACTGCAAGGTGCGGCAGCAGTTGTGCCGGCTTTCTTCTGGTCATTGGGCATCATTCAAAATTACGATCCTGGCATCTATCGCAACTTCTTCTGGGGATTTGGACATCCCGCCCAACAGGTTAACCTTGCGGCGATGGTTGCCGTCTGGTATGCGCTCGCTCAGATGACCGTCGGTAGCCGGCCGGTGAACGAGAAGTTCTCACGCCTTGCCTTCATCTTGTACCTGTTCTTCATCAATCTTGGCTCAGCGCACCACTTGTTGGTGGACCCTGGTCTATCCTTTGCGTGGAAGGCAGTCAATACGTCATATGCCATGTACCTGGCTGTGTTGGGTTCAATGATGCATGCCTTTTCCATTCCTGCGGCAATCGAAGTGGCTCTGCGTGCAAAGGGATATAACAAAGGTCTCTTCGATTGGCTGCGCAACGCACCCTGGAACGAGCCTGGCTTTGCCGCGCTGGTCATGTCCATGCTTCTCTTCGGATGGATCGGCGGTGTGACCGGTGTGACCATTGGCACAGAACAAATCAATATGCTGGCGCATAATACCCTGCGCCTGCCGGGTCACTTCCACGCGACGGTTGTCGGTGGAACGACCACTGCCTTCATGGGCTTTACGTACTATGTCATTCCGCTTATCTTCCGCAAGGAACTCAAACTCAAGAAATGGGCGCAATGGCAGCCTTATGTATTCGGGATTGGCACAGCGCTGGTTTCGCTGGGTATGATCACCAGCGGCTTGCAAGGCGTTTCCCGCCGCAATTGGGATATTACGTTCTCGGGCGCCATCCCCGGCACGGTCAACCTTACGCTGGCCATCCTCGGCATCGGTGCCTTGATTGCCGTCATCGGCGGCATCATGTACATCACCGTTGTATTGGTTTCTGTGTTCACAGGTGAGCGCAAAGAAGCCAGCAGCTTGCTGCTTGTGGCTGGCACGCATAACCCCTTGCTCGAATCTACCAAACTTACCAGTGAGCAAATGGAACATCCCAAGAATCAACCCAAAGGCACACTTGTGCTTGTCTTTGCCTTCCTCGTTTGGTTTGCGATTTACTACCTTGCCAACTGGTGGCTGCTAGGACGTACCTGGTTCATTCGTTAATCCCCTCTCCTTCAAGAGACTTCGGAGGACCTGTTAGCCTCCGAAGTCTCCTCAAATAATTTGATTTTATCGGTAGCCGATGTCAGCCTCTTTCCTTCTCGGTTTATTTGGAAGCCTCGGTCATTGTGTGGGGATGTGCAGTGCTGTTCTTATCCTCTTTGACCGTCAGCCGGTCTTTCAAAACAAATTCGCATGGTTTCTTGCACACGCGGGGCGACTCACTTCCTATTCATTACTTGGTCTTATTTTGGGCGCGTTTGGTCAGGTGCTTTGGACGTTCGACAAATTGCAAGCTGCGCTCTCGTTTCTTTTTGGGGTGATTGCATTTTACATGGCCTCTGCGTTGATTGGATTGACTCCTTCGCTCGAACTTTTATTTTCTAGATGGACTCCACGCTGGGGACGCATCATCCGCTCATTCAGCCCCGCTTCGATTCTCAGCCTCTACCTGCTGGGTGTCCTTTGGGGTTTTCTACCCTGCGGCTTGGTCCTGACCGCGCTCCTCACGGCGGTTGCTTCGGCAAGCGCATGGCAAGGTGCATTGAGCATGTTTGTCTTTGGCACAGCCACTTTGCCAAGCCTGATAGCCGTCAAATGGCTGATGAGAAAATCCCTCACTCGCACATGGTCGCGTGGATTTGCCTCGCTCGTGATGATGCTCTTTGGCTTTCAGTTTGCCATGCGCGGATTCGCGTCGCTGGGAATCGTTGGTCACTTTATGCTTGGCTCGATCATGTTTTGGTAGGTGCATGGCTAGTCTACGGACGGTCGGATGGTTTTTCATGCTTACTGCTTCACTCTCTCAAACACATACGACTGCTGTCTGCTCCCTCTGCGGGCTTATAACGCGTCAGCCTCTCGCGAACGAAAAGGGTGAGGTGTTTTGCTGTCCATCCTGCAGGGAGGTAGCGGCGCTTTTGGCGGAGAGCCCCTCTTCTAAAGGGGAGCAGGCTCAGGTTGCGGAAAGATGCGAGAACATTACGTTTTCCCTCGGTGGGATGTGGTGTTCCTCCTGCGCGTGGCTGATCGCTGAACAGTTGCGCCGCACAAAAGGAGTCGTAAATGCGGAAGTCAGTTTCATTCAACAGCAGGCGCATCTTACCTTCGATTCCACAGTGACTAACCCCCATGTGCTCAAAAAGCGGATACGTACTCTAGGTTATCAGGCAACATTGCCGGATGAAAAACCTTACGATGAAGAAGAGGCGTTCTTTACACGTTTGCTGATCGGTGGGGTGATGGTGTTGCATGACATGGTGGTTGGCGCGGGGATTTATGGGCGAGAACTACTTGGTTTGGCTTCTCCTGAAACGCAGTGGCTCGTGGATTTCTTTCAAGTGATGATGTTGATGACGAGTATCCCTGTCTTGATTTTGCTTGGCTTGCCCATTTTGCGCGCTGGTTTCGCAAGTTTGTTGCGCAGACAGCCCAACCTTCACACGCTGATTACAATCGGAACCTTTTCGGCATTTGGGCTTTCCCTCCGTAATTTGATCGTTGGACAGGGTGGCTTGTATTTTGATACTGCCACGATGCTCATCTTTTTGGTGTCGGTGGGCAGATGGTTGGAGATGCAGGCGCATAAATCCAGTAATCAGGCGGTGGCGAAACTGATGGAGCAAATCCCGAGCACGGCGACCGCGGTGACAGGCGAGGGGGAGCGCGTTATGTCTGTTGCAGACCTTAAGCCGGGAATGCGCCTGCGTGTGCGTCCTGGTGAAAGGTTTCCCGTTGATGGGGTGATTGCCATCGGCGAGGGCGATGTGGACGAGTCGTTGCTGACGGGTGAGCCAAAGCCTGTGACACATCGTGCCGGCGATGCGGTCAAAGCGGGGACGATCAACCTGGACGGTAGTTTCGAGATCATCACCACCGCGGTGGGTGGGTCCACCACTGCTGGTCAGATCGGAAGGCTGCTGCACGAAGCCTTGTGGGCGCGCTCGCCGCTGGAACGTTGGGTAGATAAACTCTCTGCATGGATGACTTTTATCGCATTGGCATTGGGTACGATGGCTTTCTTGATCTGGAGTTACCTTGCCGGGCCTGAAACAGGGTTGTTGGTTGCACTCTCCGTTTTGTTGATCGCCTGTCCGTGCGCGCTGGGGCTTGCCACTCCGCTGACCTTGTGGCTTTCGTTAGGGCGTGCAGCAAAGTCGGGCGCGATCCTGCGAACTACCGGCGTGCTCGAACGGCTGGCACAGGTGAAGAAGATCTTCTTCGATAAGACCGGAACATTGACGCAACTGCCGATGCGTGTGCAACGCTTATTTGTGGCAAGTGAGGGGACAGAGGGTTTGAAAGCGGATGAAGAAGAATTTTTGAGGGTTGTTGCTTCGATTGAATACGAGTCGGAACATCCTTTTGCGAAGGCAATCGTTGAGTGTGCAAAGACAAATCAAATTCAACTTTTCAAGCCTGAGTCGTTTAGGGCTTTACCCGGTTTCGGTGTGATAGGAACACTATCATCATTATCTTCTCCTTTTTGCACGCGGCGAATCGTCATCGGCTCGGCGCGGTTGATGTCGGTTGAGGGGTTGGGAATACCGCCTGAGGTGGCGCGGCAGGCTGAGGCGTGGAAAGAAGCGGGGCTGATCGTCGTATATGCCGGTTGGGATGGGCAGGTTATGGGGATCATGGGGTTAGGTGAGTCAGTCCGCGAGGAAGCGGTAGAGGTGATCTCTCGATTGCGTTCTCGCGGCCTGGAACTCGGTGTTTTGACAGGCGATGAATCGGGCGCAGCCGCGCGCTGGCAAGAAAGACTGGGGATTCCTGTTCATGCCGGGCTGAGTCCCGATGAAAAGATGGCGTTTATCAAGAGTGATGTTGCAATGGTCGGCGATGGTATCAATGATGGCCCTGCACTTGCTGCGGCTGCGGTGGGGTTGGCAATGAATCATGGTGCAGATGTGGCGCGCACAGCCGCCGATGTTATTCTCATGCGCAATGATTTGCGCCTCCTTCCCTGGCTGTACGATCTTTCCCATGAAGCCATGCGCCGCGTGCGGCAAAATCTGATTTGGGCGTTCTTCTACAATGTCATTGGGATCGGGCTGGCAATGGCTGGATTGTTGCAGCCGGTTTTTTCTGCATTTGCGATGGTTGCAAGCAGTATTTTGGTTACTACCAACGCGATGAAGATGAACAAATTTCCCTTGATTTATGAGGAGGAGAATTTTCCTTCGTCTCCAACACCGATGAGAGTCGAATAGCAGTATTGAAGAATGAACAGTCTGTGTCTTTTGGTGCAATCCTTTTGCGGTTAGAAACTCAATGAGGTGCGAAAGCCGAAATATGACACTGAATCCTTATGCTCAACGCAAAGCGCTTCGCGCGCTCGAAAAATTTTGGACGCGACTCGAGGGCGTTATTAACCGTTTCACGAAATCGGATTTCAATCCCTTTTATCATCTCGGCACGCTGACCATTTTTATGCTCATTGTGCTGATTGCGACGGGGACATACCTCACCATTTTTTATCGCCCCGGCCTCGATGTTGCCTATCAGACGGTTGAAATGATTTCCTCCAACTGGTTTGGCTCGCTCATGCGTAGCATTCACCGTTACGCATCCGATGCCATGATCCTGCTCATCGTTCTTCATTTTCTCAAAATGTTCTTCAGCGACCGCTACTGGGGTCAGCGCTGGCTGGCTTGGCTGAGTGGTTGGATTCTGCTTGCGACCGTCTGGCTTGTTGGTACGATGGGATACTGGCTGGTCTGGGATCAGCGCGCGCAGTGGATGACCGAATACATGATGCGAACTCTTGCGGGTTCGACGGGACTCACTTACGTCGCGGCAGATATCGAATCTCGCACCTTTTCCAACTTTGTCATCATTCTTTTCCTGCATGTCTTTCTGCCGCTCATCGGCTTTCTCGGTATTTATATTCATGGCTCGCGTCTCTCTCGGGCGCGCTGGTGGACGCCGCGCTGGGTTGCCGTTCAAGCCATCGTCGGCCTTGTCTTGTTGGCGTTCGTCCGACCCGTTGCCTCTACCGCTCCTGCCGATCTTTCCACGCTTGTCGAAGCCATTCCGATCGATTCACTCTATCTCGGTTTTCTCCCGCTCATAGAGATATGGGGGGATGTTGTCTTCTGGGGGTTGGCGATTCTCGTTGGGGGGACGTTGCTTCTCCTCCCCTGGTTCGCTTCGGGTCGGGACCTGGGACCTGCGACCGTTAACGATTCGAAGTGCAATGGATGCAACTTGTGCTACGCTGAATGCCCATATGACGCTATTCGCATGGTTCAGCGAAGCGACGATCCTGCTTATTCGAAACTCGCATTGATCAACCCTGCGAAGTGTACTGCTTGTGGTATTTGTGTGGGAGTATGTCCTACTGATGCTATTCATTTGAAAGGTGGTTACCGGAGCGAACAGGTTTTCAACGCGCTAAGAAGCATATTGCATCGTGAGAGAAAAGAAGGCAAGTCCATCGCGGTTTTGTTCGCAAGCCACAAGGATGATGCTTTGGGTGGTTTGCCCTCGACACTGCACGTCAATTCGAACAATCCACCTATATCGGTTGCTTCTTGGGGTGATAAAACCCGTGTTGTCACGGCTGTGTTGCCTAGCATTGGAGCAGTCAAAGTGGAATGGATCAAGGCGCTGCGCGAAGAAGGCGCAGATCATGTCATACTTCTCTCGCCTCCCTATGATGATGGATACTACCGTGAAGATCCGCATTGGATGTTGAGCCGTTTGCATCGGCGACCTGCTCTGATCGCACCCGATTTGCATTGGCTCGAAATTACGCCTGGTGATTCTAAAACACTTGAAGCATTTCTCAATGATTTGCACAAACACAACGGACAGGAAGCGAAACCTGTCTTGCCACCTGTGAAGGATCGAAATAAATTGATTCCTTCATTGGTCAGCGGTCTGATCGGTACAATCCTCCTGCTTGGCCTGTTTGCGCTCGCCATCCCGCTCGATGTTTCTGCCGGCATGAAAGGCGCGGATCAGAGCGGTTTGCGAATCGCGTTGGATGCAAAAGGGAAGATCGAGGCTGCCGAAATTCCCGAAGGTGTCATCTTGCCCGAGGGCGCCGACCCGATGAAGATCTTCGGAGGCACCCACTTTCCGATGTCCGTGCGGGTATTTTTGGATGGCGAAGTTGTTCTTGACGAATCCTACAAGCCAGCCGGATTGAGTGGAAATGGACGTATCTCCGCGCTGGAATTTCTCCAGATTCGGCCTGGGGTACATCGGGTGGAAGTTTGGTTGAAGGACGACGCAAAAGGATATCGTTTAGCGTATGCAGGCGAAATCATTTTCGAGCAGGGCAGGGTATATGTGCTTGCCTATAATGAACAAGAGGATAGGTTTAAGTTAAGGTAACCGCAATTCGGGGTAAATGCTCATGTCCGAAAATCTACCGCCGCGTTCGCAGAGATTTTAGAGTTTTCTCAGTGTTCCTAGGTTTTGACGCCAACCGACAAGTGACGTTGCGTGGTTTTGTTGAATCGTTCACGAATTTTCCACGAATAGTCACGTTTTTCGATACGCGATGTAAAAACCCATTAGCAAGAAGACCAGCACAATCAACGGTATCCAGGTCAATTGGGCGCGCTGCGCCAGCGCGGCGCGGAACGGTTCCTCAGCAGAGGGATTGGCAATATACCATTTGCCGTCATAGTCGGATGAACCGTTCAGCAGGCCGTCATAGTACACATATCCCGTGTAGGGATAATAGTGCAATTGATCAAAGGGTTGATCCTTGTTATCCACTACGTACACGCGAAGAATCTGATAGCCCTGCCCGGGATCGGCAGGAGGTTCGATGCTCCCTTTGGAAAAATCGGCAAAAGCGAAGAAATCCTTTGTCAGCGCGGGATTGGTGATGGTGATCTCACCTGTGATACCAGGTCCTTTGACGGTGATGTAATCGAAATTGCCCTTTGCAAAGATGATTGTAGTGGGAAACAGTACTCCCAGAGCAAAGATCAAGCGCAGCCATGTTTTCATAAAAATATACGCTCCTTTTTTGAAGAACTTACAAAATTGTATCTGCGAGTTTGGAAAGATTCTGTAACAAAAGTTGGGTTATAGATGTCATGCTAAGGTTACAGCATCAAGGCATCTTCGCATAGCTCATGCATCTATTGGTGGTGGATTGTCGGCTGTAATCGCTCCTGAGATATATTTTTGAAAGATTTGCTTGACTTACTGCCTCGAAGGTCTTATGATAGAGCGCGGGAGCCAGAGTTCTTCCTTGAGTGTGGTGCGTACCGAGGATACCGGCTCCTATCTTTTTACTCGAGTTTAGACAACAGACTTTACCCTGACCGTTACGTCAGGGTGAGAAAAGCACCTTATCAATCCAATTTCAAGCGGTTTTGGCAGTGGAGACGCCCTTTTTGACCACTTTGTGACGTTCTTTGGGCGTTCTTGACC
>DATLZK010000022.1:0-24430 GCA_035574015.1 Anaerolineales bacterium | reverse complement strand
ATATGCTTTGAACTCCCCTTTCCCCAGCATCGCCGCTACTTTCGTGATCGCCGCTGTCAATGTCGTCTTCCCGTGGTCAATGTGCCCCATCGTCCCCACGTTCAGATGCGGCTTCGTCCTCTCAAATTTCGCTTTCGCCATTGATGTACTCCTTGAATGATAAGAAATCTTATTTCAAAATCTCTTGCGCAACTGTTTGGGAAACAGGCGCATAATGATCGAACTCCATGCTGAACACACCGCGCCCTTGCGTAACAGAGCGCAATTCGGTTGCATAACCAAACATTTCGCCCAACGGAACCATGGCACGGATTGCCTGAGCATTGCCTGGTCGAACCTCCATCCCCAGAATGCTACCCCGACGACTGTTGATCTGACCGATCACATCGCCAAGGTATTCATCTGGCACCACGACTTCTACTTTCATAATGGGTTCTAGCAGAACAGGTGATCCTTTCTGTACGCCCTCCTTGAATGCCATGGAGGCGGCCAATTTGAACGCCATTTCGCTCGAATCAACTTCATGGAAGGAACCATCGAACAGCGTGACCTTGACGTCCACCACCGGATAACCAGCAATCACACCGGCATCAGCCGCCTCGAGAATGCCTTTTTGCACAGCCGGAATATACTCTTTGGGAATCGCGCCACCGACAATCTTGTTTTCGAAAAGAATGCCACTGCCGCGTTCCGCCGGTTCCAGCGAAATCACCACATGTCCATACTGGCCACGTCCACCACTTTGCTTTGCATACTTATAGTTCACTTCTGGCACTGGACGGGTAATCGACTCGCGATAAGCAACTCTGGGCTTACCCACATTTGCCTGTACGCGAAACTCGCGCACCATGCGGTCCACGATAATATCGAGATGCAATTCACCCATACCAGAGATAATCGTCTGGCCAGTATTCTCATCAGAGCGCACGCGGAAGGTGGGATCTTCCTCCGCCAGTTTCCGAAGTGCCTCAGCCATTTTCTCCTGATCGGCGTTACTCTTCGGTTCAATGGCAACCGAGATAACCGGTTCAGGGAAGGAAATACTTTCTAACACAAGTTTCTTGGTATCACAAAGCGTATCACCTGTAAAAGTATCCTTAAGCCCCAAGACTGCGCCAATATCACCGGCGCGCACTTCGGTAATATCCTCGCGGCGATCTGCATGCATACGAAGCAGACGGCCGATACGTTCGCGTTTTCCTTTTGTAGAGTTTAAGAGCATCTGCCCCTGCGTGACGACACCCGAATAAACCCGGAAATAAGCCAATCTACCCACATAGGGATCGGTCACAATTTTGAAGACCAGTGCACTTAGAGGGGCATCATCCCGCGCTGGCAATTCAATGATTTCATCTGGATTGTCCGGGTTGGTTGCCTTGACAGGAGGAATATCGGCCGGTGAAGGAAGGTATTCAATGACCGCATCGAGAAGAACTTGGACACCTTTGTTCCGCAGCGATGAACCACAGAACACAGGTGTGGCTTTATTCGCGATCACAGCCCTGCGTAAAGCCGCCTTGAGTTCGTCCACACTGATTTCCTGCCCCTCGAGATACTTAAGGGTCAACTCATCGTCAAGTTCGGCAATCTTCTCGACCATCAAGGCACGCGCTTCTTTCACCTTGGATTTTAGTTCTTCCGGAATTTCACCGACTTTGGGCTCTTTGCCCAGATCGTCCTCCCAGGTAATCGCCTTTTCGGTAAGCAAATCAACCACCCCGCGGAAAGAGGCTTCATTACCAATCGGCACTTGCATGGGAATGGGGTTGGCACCCAGACGCTCCTTAATGGTCTCAATGGTACGTTCATAAGAAGCGCCAACGCGATCCATCTTGTTTACAAAGCAAATGCGAGGTACGCCGTAGCGATCCGCCTGTCTCCACACAGTCTCACTTTGCGGCTCAACACCCTGAACCGCATCGAAAACAACAATACCGCCATCGAGAACGCGCAAAGAGCGCTGGACTTCCGCTGTAAAATCAATATGGCCCGGCGTATCAATGAGATTGATTTGATAGCCCTTCCACTCGGCAGAAACTGCTGCGGAAACAATCGTAATGCCGCGTTCACGCTCCTGCACCATCCAGTCGGTCACAGTCGTGCCTTCGTCAACCGAGCCGAGGCGATGCGTTTTACCAGTGTAGAACATAATACGCTCGGTTGTCGTCGTTTTCCCGGCGTCAATATGGGCTATGATTCCGATATTACGGTATTTCTCAATCGGATATTCGCGTGCCATTCTCGTAAATTCCTAAATCCTTTTGAATGCTAAACTCGATAATGTGAAAAAGCTCGATTGGCTTCAGCCATTTTGTGGGTTTCATCCCGTTTGCGAATCGCTGCGCCGGTTTCATTTGCGGCATCAATCAATTCTGCCGCAAGTTTTTCAGGGAAAGACTTTCCTGCACGTTCACGAGCAGCAGACAAAATCCAGCGGAGCGCCAGCGTGATTCGGCGGTCCGCTGAAACCTCCATCGGAACCTGATAAGTCGCGCCACCGACGCGCCGTGGACGGACCTCCATCACTGGCGCAACATTCTTCAATGCGCTATCGAAGATTTCGAGGGGGTTTTTTCCGGTGCGTTCTTTGATCAAATCCATCGCTTCATAAACCAAGCGAGTTGCCAGGCTCTTCTTACCTCGCTTGAGGACATGTTGGATCATCATCTGAACGTTTACGCTGTTATAGCGGACATCCGGAAAAACCTTCCGCTTCTCGGGTTTTGCTCTACGCATTCTATTTCTCCGTTTTCACTGCTTACTTCGGACGCTTCGCGCCGTACTTCGAGCGGCCCTGTTTGCGATTTGCCACGCCAGTCGTATCGAGCGACCCGCGCACGATATGATAGCGAACACCGGGCAGGTCCTTCACACGCCCGCCGCGCACCAGCACGACAGAGTGTTCCTGCAATTGATGGCCTTCTCCTGGAATGTATGCCGTCACCTCAATTCCATTGGTGAGGCGCACACGCGCAATCTTCCGCAAAGCGGAGTTTGGCTTCTTGGGAGTCATCGTTCGAACAACGGTACACACGCCACGTTTTTGCGGCGCGCCTTTATCCTGACGCACGCGTCGCTGCTTGAAGGAGTTCAGCGTATACTGCAGCGCAGGAGCCTTGCTCTTTACTTTTTTGCTCTTGCGGCCCTTACGGACCATTTGATTGATTGTCGGCACGTTCAGCCTCCGATTTCCTGTTTCATCCTCGATTAATGTTTATTCGCAAGAAATGAGGCCATCCATAATTTCCTGATGGCCTCATTCAGTGGTGCCATGCTTTTGTTCGAGCGGGAGATATAGCCGCTTTTCAATTGGCAACGGGTTGTTATTTTATCATGCGGCTTATCTATCGTCAAGATTACCGCTTGCTCATAAACTTCTCACCGATGCCGAGCAAGCCCGTATCCAACTTGGGCGGATGTTGTTTCTCCTCGTCTTTTCCAAACCTTATTACTTCTCCCGCCTCATTGATCGCCTCCACGGCCAAGCCAAGCGATTGCAACTCCTTGACCAACACGCGGAAAGAGGCAGGAATGCTCGGTTCTTCAATCGGCTCACCTTTGACGATAGCCTCATACGTATTCACACGACCTTGTACATCATCGGATTTGACAGTCAACATTTCCTGGAGCGTATATGCCGCGCCATAGGCTTCCAGCGCCCACACCTCCATCTCTCCAAAACGCTGTCCACCGAATTGAGCCTTACCGCCGAGCGGTTGCTGTGTCACCAAGCTATACGGACCCGTGGAGCGGGCATGAACTTTATCTTCGACAAGATGATGAAGTTTCAGAATGGTCATCACACCCACCGTAACAGGCTGATCGTATGGGAGACCCGTTTTCCCATCGCGCAGAATCTGCTTCCCTAAGGTCGGTATGGGCTGACCGGTATTGCGCATAATTTCCTGGGCAACTTCCATCAATCGCGATTCGGCAACCCGCCCACTGTGTCCCTGTCTCTCGATCCACAGACGCAAGCAGGCATTGACTGCCGCCTTATTGTAGGGATCACGCTCGCGAGGATCAAGTTCCTCAGGATGAAAGATCGTATCTGGATCAAAGCCTTGATCGCGAAGCCATTCAGAGGCCGTTGCTTTCCGCGCGTAATCTACATCATTGAGATCATAGGGATCATAACCGCGCTCGCCCAACCATTCTTCAAGATAAAGCCGACGAACTTCGTCATCATCCTGAATGGATTCCGGATCATATTCCTGTCCTTTGATCCATTCCCAAGCCTTCGCAACAGTCTCTTTCCAAGCCTGATCCACGATCCAGGCACGGGCAAGTTCGGCTTCAATCTCCTCTTCGGAGGCGCCATCGAAAACAGGAGTGATAGCGCGGAAACCTAGCCGCTTCGCCGCCCACCCCAAATGAACCTCCAACACCTGACCGATGTTCATACGCCCCGGCACCCCAAGCGGATTCAAAATGATGTCAACCGGGGTTCCATCCTCGAGGAAGGGCATGTCTTCCACAGGAACTACCTTCGACACAACGCCCTTATTTCCATGACGCCCTGCCATCTTATCGCCGGCGGTTAATTTGCGCCGCTGGGCAACAGATACCCGCACCATCATTTCCACACCGGCAGCAAGATCAGAATTCTCCTCGCGTGTAAAGACTTTGACATCCACCACCTTTCCGCGCTCACCATGAGGCATGCGAAGCGAAGTATCTTTCACATCGCGCGATTTTTCGCCAAAGATGGCGCGCAACAGGCGTTCCTCAGGTGTCAGTTCTTTTTCGCCCTTGGGTGTGATCTTTCCAACCAAAATATCATTGGGACCAACCTCAGCGCCAATACGGATAATGCCATTCTCATCGAGGTCCTTGATCGCATCATCACCGACGTTCGGAATATCGCGAGTAATTTCTTCCGGACCCAATTTGGTGTCGCGCGCTTCGACTTCATATTTCTCGATATGAACAGATGTAAAGCGATCCTCCTGAACCAGCCGTTCAGAGATCAAAATCGCATCTTCGAAATTACCGCCTTCCCAGGAAAGAAAGGCAACAACGACATTCTGCCCAAGCGCCAGTTGTCCACCTTCCGTAGAAGACGAGTCGGCGATAATATCACCCTTCTTGATCATCTGCCCCTTGACCACAGCGGGGCGCTGATCAATGCATGTACTTTGATTCGAGCGCTGATATTTTCGCAGGGTATAGGTACGGATATTACCGCCTCTTTCCCTGACCGTGATCGAACTACCGGTTACCGAGATCACCTCACCGCTCGCCTCTGCCACCACCACTTGACCGGAGTCAAGCGCCGCATGATATTCCATACCGGTGGACACCAGCGGAACCTCTGGGCGAATCAGCGGAACAGCCTGCGCCTGCATGTTCGATCCCATCAAAGCGCGGTTTGCATCGTCATGTTCAAGGAAAGGAATCAATGCCGCACTGATACCTACAACTTGATGAGGCGCAACATCCATGTAATCTACCTGCTCCGGAGTCGCAAAAATGAAGCCGGAATGATAGCGGCAGGCGACGCGTTCACGCACGAATTCTCTCTCCTCCGTCAAAGGCGCGTTTGCCTGTGCAATGACATATTTATCCTCCGCATCCGCGGAAAGATAATCATACTGATCAGAAACATAGGGTTTGATGGCGACCGGCACACCTAACTTGGCAATCTTTTTCGCCATCTTCGCATCAATTTTCTCGCCGGCTTTAAAGACCACCTCTCCGGTCTTCGGATCCACTACATTCTCCCTCAACGTGCGTCCAATAAGTCGCTCATCGTCGGGCTGCATAACCCTGAAGACTTTCCGATAGGGCGTTTCGATAAAGCCATATTCATTCACGCGGGCAAACGAAGCAAGGCGCCCGATCAAACCAATGTTCGGACCTTCTGGCGTTTCAATCGGACAGATGCGTCCGTAATGCGAGTGATGGACATCGCGCACATCGAAACCGGCACGCTCACGCCGCAAACCACCGGGCCCCAACGCGGAGAGTGTACGCTTATGGCGCAATTCCGCTAAGGGATTGGTTTGATCCATGAACTGGGAAAGCTGCGAGGAACCGAAAAACTCACGCAGGGCCGCCACAACCGGACGAATATTCACCAGCGTAACAGGTGATAATTGTTCCTGATCCCGAATGGACATGCGTTCTTTGATCACGCGTTCCATACGGCGAAGGCCGATGCGCAACTTGTTTTGGATCAACTCTCCTACTGTCTTGACACGGCGATTTCCCAGGTGGTCAATATCATCGGGCGGCTCCACACCGTTGTTGATCTGAATCATGCGCCGGATGAGTCGAACCACATCGCTCTTCGTCACCGTCCGATGCGGAATGGGAATGTTCAAATCCAGTTTCTGATTCAGTTTATAGCGACCAACGCGCTCAAGATCATAATGGCGCTGATCGAACAACTGCTCCTCAAGAAATTGGCGGGCATTTTCGAGCGTGGCAGGATCACCCGGTCGCATCCTGCGGAAGAATTCAATGAGCGCGGCTTCCGCAATCGTCAGGCCACCGGAAAGATCCCATTCGGGCTCCTGTTTCAGCGTAGAAGCAATAAAGAGCCGTTCAGGATTGTTATCCACGTCGCCGAAGAGTGCAAACAACTCTTCGTCTGTACCAGTCTTCAACGGCGAGTCCTTAATGCCATCATTAACCGCTGCCAGCGCACGCAAGAATATGGTGATCGGAACAGTGCGTTTTCGATTAAATTTGAGGATAATGTAATCGGATTTACGTGTTTCGAATTCCATCCACGCGCCGCGGTCGGGAATCAATTTTGCCATAGCGAGTGGACGCCCTGTCGCACGATCGGTGGGCGCTTCAAAGTAAACACCCGGTGAACGAATCAACTGAGAGACGACAACCCGCTCCGTCCCGTTAATAATGAACGTACCCTTGTCGGTCATCTCGGGAAAATCGCCGAGGAAAATATCCTGCTTGATCGGCTCAGGCACATCGGGCCCAGCAAGCAAGACAGAAACATAGAGCGGACTGGAATATGTCAGATCGCGCTCAACGCATTCCTCAATGGTATGCTTCGGTTCACCGAACCAGTATTTCAACCCCCATTGTTTCGCCTCTGGACTGCGGCTGGGAAAATATAACTTCATCCCCTTGTTATAGGACTCAATTGGCGAAATTTCGTGGAAGAGATCGGCGAGACCCTCGCGCTTGAGACGCTCAAAGGAATCGAGCTGCACTTCTATTAAGTTGGGCAATTGGATATTGACGGGAATGCGCGCGTAACTTTTGCGGGGCAAAGAAGAAGACATTCGGTTCACTCCTGACCTGTGGACTGTGCGCCGTTGCGAATTACCCCTCCCCATCCCTGATTTTGTTCTTGCGAACTACTTCCAGGGAATGAATGAGAGGCGATAAACACACGAAGCCATCCCGCGGTAGTTTGGCAGGATAGCAAATGATAATTATATATGAAGGCTTATATATACGCAAGGGATTTTTGCTTCGACTTTTGCTCCCTTCCCTGATGCCCTGCATGGTCGGATTCTACCATAAAACAATGTTAACGCAACAAAAAACGACAATTTGTGTTTTGATTGATACAATTACTAAAACCATCAACTGGAGGACGCCAATGACAACTCCGCAAGCAATCATCGTAAATGACAAACGTGAAATCTTTGGGTGGGCAATGTATGATTGGGCGAACTCCGCCTTCAGTACGACGGTAGGCACAGTCTTTCTAGGACCCTATATTGCCTCACTCGCGGCGGCGGCCGCAGAATCCTATCCCGACGAAATGGCGCGCTTTTTCGGCATTCCCATCGCCCCGGATTCGTTTTTTCCCTATTGTGTTTCGTTCTCAGTTCTGATGCAGATTCTCTTCCTCCCCATTCTAGGAGCCATTGCAGATTATTCACATCTGCGCAAGCGAATGATGCAGTTATTTGCAACGATTGGCGCCTCTGCCACTGCCCTCCTCTTCTTCGTTACCGGAGACTTATGGTGGCTGGGAGGCATTCTCTTTATCATTGCCAACCTGTCTTTTGGCGCGGCAATCGTGTTTTACAATGCCTATCTTCCCGATATTGCCAGCCAGGAACGACGAGACCAGGTTTCTTCCTATGGCTGGGCAATGGGATACCTCGGTGGCGGAATTCTTCTTGCCCTCAATCTTGCGTTCTATGTTTTCAGTGAGGAAATCGGCGTGCCAGGAGATCTTGCCGTGCGCATCAACCTTGCATCCGCCGGACTCTGGTGGTTGGGCTTTTCTTTTATTACGTGGGCGCGGCTGCGCTCCCGACACCCTGCACGTCCTCTCCCTGCTGGTGAAACTTATCTCAGCATCTCTTTCAAGCAGCTCGGAAACACGTTGCGTGAGATAAAAAAGTTTCCCGAAACAATCAAGTTTCTACTAGCTTACTTTCTCTACAACGACGGGATACAGACAGTCATTGCTGTCTCTTCCACCTTTGCTGCGGCTCCGCTGACACGCGGGGGAGTCGAGTTGTCACAAGATACGTTGATAGCCGTTATCCTTATGATTCAATTCGTCGCCTT
This sequence comes from Anaerolineales bacterium, assembly GCA_035574015.1. Taxonomy (GTDB): domain Bacteria; phylum Chloroflexota; class Anaerolineae; order Anaerolineales; family Villigracilaceae; genus Defluviilinea. Next base: position 15,925 of record DATLZK010000022.1, on the reverse strand, counting down.
TGGTGGCGCGCTCTTCTGGGGAAAACTGGCAGAATGGATTGGCGCCAAACAATCCGTCATGATAAGCCTGGTCATCTGGTCGGGTGTTGTAATTTATGCCTATGGTGGCTTGAAGGGCGAAAGCCGTTTAATAGAGTTTATGATTCTCGGCGCATTCATCGCCATTGTACTTGGCGGCTCACAAGCCATCAGCCGCAGCATCTTCGCGCAGATGATCCCTGATGGCAAAGAGGCAGAGTTCTATTCATTCTATGAAGTCAGTGAACGCGGCACTTCATGGATCGGACCTCTGGTTTTTGGGCTCGCAAATCAAATGTTCGGCAGCCTTCGCCCTGCCATTCTCTCGCTGATCTTTTTCTTTATCATGGGATTGATCCTGCTCCCCTTTGTGAATGTTGGCAAAGCAATCGAGGATGTGAAAGCGTACGATGCCGCCCATGCAGAGTCATAACGAAGACCGAGGCCAAATTGCCTCGGTCTTTTTACGTTCGTCGCGGAAGGTGCAAATGTTCTCACCTGCTTGTGCAGAAGGCGCTCGCGTATACACATGCGATGTTCGAGAACGTCTTCTACGCCCATTTCAACGATTCAAAACATACTCTCATAACTTTGGTAGCACAATAGATTGCTGCTTTTGATATTTTCCTTTTTTATCAGCATATGAAGTTTCACATTCCTCATCGGCTTCAAAGAACAAGACCTGGGCAATACCCTCATTGGCGTAGATCCTGGCAGGCAGCGGCGTGGTGTTGGAGATTTCGAGGGTCACATAACCTTCCCATTCGGGTTCAAACGGCGTGACATTGACAATAATCCCGCAACGCGCATAGGTGGACTTTCCAACACAAACCGTCAACACCTTACGCGGGATGCGAAAATACTCCACTGTACGCGCCAGCGCAAATGAATTCGGGGGAATCACGCAAACCTCCCCTTTGAAATCCACCATGGATTTAGTGTCAAAATTCTTTGGGTCCACCACGGCCGAATAAACATTTGTGAAGATTTTAAATTCATCAGCCACACGAATATCATAGCCATACGACGAAACGCCATACGAAATCACGCCATCGCGCACCTGACTCTCCACAAATGGCTCGATCATTCTGTGTTCGAGCGCCATCTTGCGAATCCAGTGATCAGGCTTCAGTCCCATATTTTCTCCTGAAAATTTTTATATATATAAGTGTATCAAGGAAACTTTCTTTCCGGCAAAGAGCACGACGCTTCCGCGACAAAATCAATTCACGACGATCACAACTTGTGTAAGTTTTCCTGATTGTACTTCAACCCAACGCTCGTAAAGATGACCGTTGTATATCAGCGCGATGCGATACCGCCCCGCGCGCAGATCGCCCATGGCGGCATTCTCTTTTCCAATCGCAAGTGAAGGATGATAGGTATCAATGTAATACACTGACATGACACTGCTCGATTCGGCAACATGTTCTAGTGTGATAGTCGCCTTTTGGAATTGAAATTCGCTATTTACCACAGATAATTCCAGCGCGCCGAATTCAGAGCGAAGTGGCAGTAGCCATAATTCGGGATTCACAGTCGCAAAATAATCCTCCGCATGTTCACGGCGCACTTCAAAATGAAGATGACTTCCAGTTGCCACCCCGCTTTGACCCACTTCGCCGATTTTCTCTCCTGCTTTCACTTCATCGCCACTCTGAACATCAATTCCGGAGAGATGTGCGTACAGCGTGAACAGATCGGCTGCGTGACGAATGACTACGACATTGCCGTAAAAATTTTTCCAAGGACTATAGATCGCTTCTGTATCTGGACCAGCAAAAACGACGATGCCCTCCGCCGCCGCGTAGACCGGTGTACCGAATTTGTTGAGGAACTCGACGCCATGATGCGGATCACGCGTCCCATTGGCTGTTGAGGCATAACGATATGTCGGATCCACCGAATCGTTTGCAGGAGGTTTGATAGGCCGCTGAAGGATGAAGTGCCCATCAGTGATGCAATAATCCACCACATAGGGATCACAAGGAATGGGAGGCTCGACAGATGGTGTAAGTGATGGGATGATCGTTGGCGGGATGGGAATGCTTGTAAAGGTGGGCAAAGCAGACGGTGTGATTGTAAATGTGGGTGATGTGCGCACCTCTTGTGCTTCGGGTCGCGGCGAAGCGCAGGAAATAACAAGCAATAGGAGTGCGAAAATCGTCTTTTTCATAAGGTACGTGAATTCGGGTTAGACAACCAAAGCATTTCAGTATGTTGCACGCCCGCTTTCCCCTCACCCTAACCCCTCTCCCACCGAGAGGGGTTAGGGACATCGCGCTGAATCTGTCGAAGCGGTGAGGGTAGTCGGGCGAATCTTCAGAAGTACGGCAATATCTCAAACTGCCATTCGATCGGTTCTGGAGACTGTCAAACCCCAGAGTTCAGATACCCCCGCGCTCTTTCATTACCTTTCGGATTTCCTTTTCGAGTTCATCGGCTTGTTGTTCCAAGTCTGCCAGTTCTTTCAACATTTTTTCACCGCGAGATTTGTCTTCGAGTGAGTTGATGTTTATCCGCACGTTATAACCAGCGGCTGTTAGCGCAGCGCGCGCCAACGCAAAACCGGACATAGCATCGCTCATCGCACTTTGGAGACCATGTCTGGCGCATTTCAACGCAAGTTCCATAACTTTGACCGCGTCACCAGCCACATGTAAGGGAACACGCGCCGCATCGAGCGTGGCTTTGATAATGGCGCTTGCGCGCGCTGCTTTTTGCTCATCGGTTTCCTTTGGTAATTTGAAGGTTGCCATGAGCACTTCAAATGAGGAAGCGTCATCATCAACAGCCTGGGTTAATTCCTTGCGAAGACTCTCCGCCATGACGCGTATCGCCTGCATCTCGGCTTCGACATCGGCATATTTCTTTTTGCCCAGCGTCAGCCCTGCAACCATTGAGACAAGCGCGGCGCCCATGGCTCCGGCGTAAGCCGCGGCGGAGCCGCCTCCGGGTGTCGGCGTCGGGGAGGCTAACTCTTCTATAAAGGAGACAGGCGCGGGGGAGGAAGAAGCGGACGAGTTAGAGAATGAAGGGGCGAAGATGGGAGATTCGTAGAGCCGCGATTCGAGAATTTGATCGGGTGAGAATGCATCCAATTGGGTGTACCAGACTGCCGCATCCACCAGCGCTTCCTGTGGAATCAATCCAACAAGTTCGCTGTGGTGAATGGTTACGCCGTAGCGCTGCGCCTCGCGCCGAATGAATTCAACCACGCGTGCGATAGGCGTTTCGCGGAAGTTGGTCAGGTTCATTGAAACTTGCGCACGCCCCTCTACAAGCAGTCCAAGCGCTTTGACATAACGAAAGCCGCCCGACGAATGACGGATGGCTTTGGCAATCTTTTTGGCAATGTCCACATCATCCGTGGTGAGATAAACATTGAACGCAATGAGGGGATTGCGCGCGCCGATGACGGTTGCACCCGCTTTGGGAAGTTTGCTGGGACCGTAATCGGGTTTGCGTTCAGGGTTGGTTTCGATTTCGGTCTTGAGTGCTTCGTATTGACCTTTGCGGATGTTTTCAAGGTTCACACGATCCGGTTTTGTAGCCGCCGCTTCATACAAATAGACCGGGATACCGAGTTCGTTTCCCACACGTTCGCCCAGCCTCCTTGCGATGGCAACGCAATCTTCCATCGTCGCATTTGCGAGCGGAACAAATGGAACGACATCCGTTGCGCCGATGCGCGGGTGTGCGCCGATATGCTGATCGAGGTCTATGAGTTCGGCAGCCGTCTTGATAGCGCGAAAAGCCGCCTCTTCCACACCGGACGGTGAGCCTACAAATGTGATGACCGTGCGATTATGGTCGAGGTCGGAGGAGCGGTCGAGGAGTTTGACTTCACGAACCGATTGAATGGCGGCGACGATCTGGTCTATCACTTCAGGCCGCCGCGCTTCGGAGAAGTTAGGGATACATTCGATGAGAGGGTTCATAGGGGTTGGGAAGAGGGTTTGAGGATTGAGAAGAGGATTTGAGGATTGAGAAGAGGATTTGAGGATTGGAAAATTGAAGTAATTATAAGGGATGAAAATGCGCTCACTACGATTGTGCCTGCAAAATTTTTTGGAAAGCGCGCAATAATTCCCCGCGTTGCTCGAATCCGCTTTCACCCAATTCGGAGAGGCAGAGATAGAGGCATTCCTTGCAGCGACACAGCAGACCTGCTGTGAGCCGTGCCAGTGCCTCTCGATTGGCTTGGACTTCGTCGGCGTCAGACCAAATTCTGCCTGCTTCCCATCTGCGACTTAATACGTAGGGATGGGTCAGTGGTTGAGAAAGCCGCTCGTACCAACCGCTAGAGCCAATATCAAGCCAGAATTGGATTGACACAGGGCGGTTCATCATCAGGAACGTGTAGGCGGGCGCCACCAAAACCGCTTCCTTATTCTGTGTTTGCCAGCCTTCAAGATAGGAGGCAGCAATGACTCCCTCTTGAAGCATTTGAATATATTCCCTACCCAGATTTTCACTGTGAAAGCCCTCGGTGGATTCGAGCGCCTGCCGGAATTTCCGCACCGATTCCACCAAACTCGCCGCAACACGCACAGAATCGAAATTGTGATGGAAACCAAAGCCAGGTTGAGAGAGAACTTCACCGAACAATCTACGCAGAAAGTGATCGAAAAGCAACGGCTCTGTTTCGCGATAAGCAAGAATCCACTCTCTGAGTATGGAATAACGATTGCCGAGCAGAAACGTGATACGTTCCTGTACGTCGGACTTGATTTCGTCAAACGACGAAAGGCGAAGATCGCGCGGACGATACACGATCTCGGTGAGTAACTGAGCACGGATGAGGTCGAGTCCTTCAATGGACTGCATGAGCGCGTATGCTACGTCGAATTTTGGAGGGTGAATGTTCCAATGCGGATGTGCAAGCGCCGATAAAGTGAGCAACGCCTGACTGGCAGGCTCATCGCGCAGAGAACGCGACGGGCGATGGGAGCGCCAGGGAATCCCTCTCGCTTCGAGACGATTGGTAATGGAAAAGCGCAGGGCATCCGATAAATAAGGGGCAAGAATGACAATTTCAGAGGGAGGAATTTGAGAATTGATGATCAAAGACTGTGCCTCATCTGCAACCGCATCAAGCAGTTCAGGATAAAAGCGCTTTTGAACGATGGTAAGAGTGGAGGCATAATTTCTCTTCCCCTTGTCATCTTCGTTTTTGGCATCGGCTTCCTGCACTTGAGAAGAGAAAATAGTTTTCGCTTCGGGGAGAATGACTTTGGAAAGCGTATCACCGAGTTGCGCAATTTCCTTTGAGATGACAAAACTCTCTCGAAACTCGACCTGTTCCTCACACAGTTCGCAAAGTGCTCGGCCCGAAAGCGGATCCCCACCGAGAAAGTAGCGATAACCGCCGCCTTCATCATAAATCAACAATGCAGAATCGAAATCTGGCAACCACTCACGAAGAAGATCATGCGTGCGTGGACCATCCTCTTCGAGATTATCATAGATCAAATGGCGATAGGTGCGCGTCAGATACTCACGCACAACATCCTGCCGCCAGAGAATGTTTGCGAAAATCTCGAATTGCAGGGAAAAATCGAGCAGGTTATTCTGGAGACAATATTCGCGGAAGCGATTGGCGCACTCCTGCGCGTCGGCATAAACTCGACGTTGGGCCGGCTCGCCAAAGTACGCCGCATCCAACCTCGAGCCGATCTCGGTATGTGGAAAGCCAACTACTGCGGCCTTGTTCAGGTTATCAATGATTTGGGAATACAAACGATTGCGGTCAATCGTCACGGATTCAAAATATCCTTCATCCAACAGCGGACGAACCAAATGTGCCATGTAGTATTGCGCGGTCTCGAGTGTGAGGAAAATCGGTGGTCGTTCAGGATGCGCGAAGCCAGCCGCCTCTGCGACAAGGGGCCAAAACAGGTCACACATGCGCCGCGCCAACCCACCAATCGTGGCGGGGGTCACCTCACCGCCCGCACCGCGCTCTGGACTGTAGAGCAAATCGAGGTACGGCTCCTGCAGAGAACGCTGGGGGGTGAGCATGAGAATGGATTCGCCCGGCACACCCTGCATAAGGAGGTGGCGAATCCGCTCCACGCCAGCGGTGGTCTTTCCCGTTCCTGCGGGACCGAAGGCAAAGAGTTTCGCCTCGAGGGGAGATTCAATAATGTGACGTTGCGACAGACTCAGGTCAGGCATGAAGCGAGGGTAAAGCAGTCAGGAACATTTGTCAATGAAAAGGCACGACTTCTCTCTATTTGCCGTCATAAATCTAATGTTCCCTGCGGAAACAGTGAGCAACTTTAAAAGATGCGCGCTCATTGACACTTCCTCATCCCGCATGTATAATACCGTGCGCTTCTGCCCTGGCAGCAAGTTTCGCCGGGGTTGATGTTTGTATAACCCAGCTTCCCCGTTCGCAGGCGATGGTTCAAAACCCGCAGGCACACGGCGAAGTGAATGACTGGAGAATAAAAATGAGATATGCGATTGTTGAAAGCGGCGGCAAACAATATCGCGCCGTCGAAGGGCAAGTTATCGAAGTGGATCGCCTGCCCGTGGAAGCAGGCACATCGTTCAACCTCGAACGCGTTCTGCTAATGGTAGACGGTAACGAGGTGCTGGTTGGAACCCCCACCGTCAGCAACATCGAAGTCAAAGTGAAGGTTTTGGATCACTTCAAAGGTCCAAAACTCGTTCACTTCCGATACCGCCCCAAGAAGCGCATTCGCGTGCGCGGCGGACATCGTCAACAATACACGCGATTGATGGTGGAGTTCATCGGAAAGCCCGGCGAGGCGCGTAAGAGCGAGGAGCCCGCCGTCGAACAGAAAGAGGCGGTAGTGGAGGCAAAGCCCAAGGCAGAGAAAAAGCCAAAGGCAGAGAAGCCCTCCACAAAGAAATCATCCGCCAAATCGTCTTCCAAAACATCCGACGCGAAGAAGAAGTAAGAGAGGTAGCCATGGCACATAAAGTAGGCGGCGGTTCAAGCCGCAACGGTCGCGACAGCAATGCTCAGCGTTTGGGCGTGAAGCGTTTTGCCGGTCAGTTTGTGCTTGCCGGAAATATCCTGGTGCGTCAGCGCGGCACAAAGATCAAACCGGGATTGAACGTAAAAGTAGGCAGGGATGATACCCTCTTCGCCACTGCAGACGGCATTGTGATGTACGATGTAGTGCGCGGACAAAAGCGCGTGAACATCATCCCGCTGGCAGAAGAAGGTTAACGATGAAGAAAGATATCCATCCCACCTACTACCCCGACGCAAAAGTCACCTGTGGTTCCTGCGGGCGGACCTGGACAACCGGTTCCACCAAAAAGGAGTTGCGCGTGGACATTTGCTCGAACTGTCATCCCTTCTTCACCGGCGAGGCACAGCGCATCCTTGACATCGAAGGTCAGGTAGATCGCTTCTACAAGAAATTATCCGCGCGTCAGGCATACGTCGAACAACAGAAAGCCAAAGAGGAGTTGAAAGGCTCTCCCGAACGCCCCATCGAGGATCTCGGACTCACGACGCGCGCCCTCGAAGCGCTCAAGAAAGCCGGCATTGAAAATGTCGGTCAATTCATCGAAAGGTTGAGCGCCGGCAATCAGGCTTTGCTTTCCATTCAGGGATTCGGTCAGGCTTCCCTGACGGCGGCAAAGAAGAAACTGCGCCAGTTAGGCTATGAGCTCCCTGAGGCAGCCGCGTGACCAAAAAGGGTTGCATAATCATTAATCTCAGGTAAACTTACAGGCATGGCACAAGAAACGCCATGCCTGTTTTTTGTAACGTTTCGTCGTTGTGAGCCGCGCCCCCACGATCATGGCTTGCAAGGACAGGAGGTGTGATGAGACATACTCAAGGTTCAATCGAAGTCATCTGTGGCTCCATGTTCAGCGGGAAAACGGATGAATTGATCCGACGGCTTGTACGTGCAAAAATTGCAAAACAAAAAGTACAGGTCTTCAAACCCGCTATTGACGTGCGCTATGCCGTCGAAAAAGTGACCTCCCACACGGGTTCGAACTTCGACGCTGTTCCCGTTGAAAACGCCGCAGAGATTCGCAAGAAACTTGATGACGATACAACCGTCGTCGGTATTGACGAAGCGCAATTCTTCGACGCGGAGATTGTCTCTATCGTGCAGGAACTCGCCACGCGCGGCATCCGTGTTCTCATCGCAGGCTTGGATATGGACTTTCGCGGCGAACCGTTCGGTCCCATGCCGGTCCTGATGTCTATCGCCGAACGCGTGGATAAACTGCACGCCATTTGCATGGTCTGTGGTGGTGAAGCCTCGCGCACTCAGCGACTGGTCAACGGAAAACCCGCGCGCTACGACGACCCGGTCGTCATCGTCGGCGCATCGGAATTATACGAAGCGCGCTGCCGCATCCATCACGAAGTGCCGCGCTGACAGCCTCCTCAATCGCTCACGACAACCCTCCAACCCTTGACGATAAAGCCCCTGGAATGCCCCATGCAAGACTATCGCGAAATCCTGGCAGAAATCCTGATTGACGAAAAAACGTTACAAGCCCGCATCAGAGAACTCGCCGCACAAATCAGCGCGGACTATACCGATGGAAACCTCCTGCTCGTATGCATCCTGCGCGGCGGCGTTCCATTTCTTGTTGATCTCAGCCGGCACATCACCTCTCCCCACATGATGGACTTCATGGCAGTTTCCTCATACGGAATTGGAAAGCGCGAGTCAAGCGGCACAGTGCGCATCACAATGGACCTGCAAACCGACATCCACGACAAAGACGTCCTGCTCGTCGAAGACATTGTAGATAGCGGAAACACCCTTGCCTCGGTGCTCGAACTACTCCAAACACGCCAGCCACGCAGCCTCAAAGTCTGCGCTCTGCTCGATAAAGCCGAACGCCGCGAAGCCATCGTCCCCATTCACTATCGCGGCTTCGTCATTCCAAATAAATTCGTCTTCGGCTATGGGCTCGACCTCGATGAGTACTACCGCAATTTGCCCTTTGTCGGTGTAGTAGACCTGGAAAAGTACAAACCAAGTCCGTGATTTGCGATTGACGATTTATGCCGGATGCCCATCAATCCCCCTACGCCGGGCGATGGGTGGCGCGCCTGCACGGAAGAATCATCTCACAAGGCGGAACACCGGAACAAGCCCTGCACGCCGCCCAAACCAGCCGACACAAAGAACGGCCCGAAATTGTTTTCATGCCTATTCCTCTTGCTCTCCCTCCTCTTATGGAAAAAATTCGCGAGATGCTGCCCGACCAAGAGATCTACCTCGTCGGCGGTGCAGTACGGGACATGTTACTCAACCGCATCTCGCGGGACCTCGACTTTGCCTTGCCCTCGAACGGCATTTCCCTCGCCCGACGCGTCGCCCGCCTCCTTCAAGCCAACTTTATGATCCTCGACGAGGAACGTGATACGGCGCGCGTCATCGTGACCGAATCGGACGGGACGCGCGTTTTCCTCGATTTCGCCTCCTACCGCGGCGGCAATCTGGAGGAAGACTTGCGCAGCCGCGACTTTACGATCAACGCCATCGCTTACGATGTGCGCGCCGATACCCTCCTTGACCCGCTAAACGGGGCAAACGATCTGCGCGCAAAACTCATTCGCCTCTGCTCCCCCACTTCGATTGCCGACGATCCGGTTCGCATTCTGCGCGCCGTGCGCATGGCGGCCGCTTTCGATTTCAAGATCGAATTAGAAACGCGCAAAGCCATGAAACACGCCGCACATTTACTGCCAAATGTCTCCCCCGAACGCTTGCGCGATGAATTGTTCAAAATCCTCGAAGGGCCAAAACCCGATGCATCCCTGCGCGCCTTGGACCTGCTCGGCGTCTTCCCCTATCTCCTGCCAGAACTACCCGCCCTCAAAGGAGTGGAACAATCCGAGCCACATATCCATGATGTATGGAATCACACCCTAAGCGTGCTGAGTCACCTCGAGGGCATTCTTGCCGCCCTCGCACCTGACTATGACGCAGAGAAAACCCACGACCTGTTCACCGGCCTGCTCACCCTGCGCCTCGGCCGATACCGCGAACAGTTTGCAGCACACTTTGCCGAATCGCTGAATGTGGATCGCTCCGTTCGCGCCGCCCTCTTCTTTGCCGCGCTGTATCATGACATCCAGAAACCCGCCACAAAGTCCACAGATGAAAGGGGGCGCATTCGCTTCTTCGATCATGAAGTGAAAGGCGCCGAGGTCGCAGCGGCACGTGCGCGCGCGTTCAATCTCAGCAACGACGAGATCGAACACATCAAAAAAATTGTCAGAAACCACATGCGCTTTCCCTCTTTCCTCATTCGTCTGGAGGAGGAAAAACAGGAGCCCTCGCGCAAAGCCATTTACCGTTTTTTTCGAGATGCGGGCAAAGCAGGCGTTGACCTTGTGCTACTCGGTCTGGCTGATCTGCGCGGGGCGCGCGGGCATCTGCTGAAACAAGAAACGTGGACAGCCGCTTTAGACATCGCGCGCCTCTTGCTCGAAAATTATTGGGAAAAGCCACAGGAGACCATCGCCCCTCCACGCTTGCTTAACGGCAATGAACTCATGGAGGAACTCGGCATCGAACCAGGTCCTCTGGTAGGGCAACTGCTCGAAGCCATTCGCGAGGGTCAGGCAACCGGCAAAATCCATACGCGCGAGGAAGCCATTCAATTTGCACGCGAGCGACTTGCCGAAAACAAATCCCCGGGCCCCTCAATCAACTGAGACACACATGAATATTGTTTATTTCGATCTGGAAACCCAAAAACTTTTCGAGGAGGTCGGTGGGCGTGATGCCTCGAGACTGCGGCTGGCATGCGCCGTGACATGGTCTACCGCGCGAAATGATTTTGCAGTGTATTGGGAGCGCGATGCCGCCGCACTGATTGCAGAACTCAAAGCGGCGGACCGCGTCGTCGGTTTCAACATCCTCAAATTCGATTATGAAGTGTTGAAACCCTATGCCCCGAACGAAAATCTGCGAGCCATTCCTTCGACAGATATGCTTCAGGATATTTTCCATGCCTTGAATTTCCGCTTGAGCCTCGATTCGCTTGCCCAAGCGATCCTCGGCGTGAACAAAACCGCCGATGGAACGATGTCAGTGACATGGTTTCGCAATGGCGAACTGGACAAGGTGGCTGAATATTGCAAAGCGGATGTGGACATTACGCGCCGTGTGTATGAATTCGGACGTGAGCATGGCTTTGTATATTACTATTCAAAACTGGGAAGCAAGTTGAAGGTAGCTGTGAATTGGAAATGGTAACTGCCTACCCACCCTCACCGCTAGCCCGAATTTATCGTTTCGCGACAAAAAATCCCATTCTGGGTGCTGATTTCCTCTCTCTGTGGGAGAGGGTTAGGGTGAGGGCAGGTAATTACTAGAAATGCCAGAAAAGGAGAATTCGATGGAAAAAATAAAGGTGAACAACATCGAGCTTGCCTACGCCCGTCACGGTAGAGGGATGCCACTTGTGCTTTTGCATGGCTTTCCGTTGGATCATCATCTTTGGGATGATGTGGTTCCGTTTCTGGAAGATACCTTCGATCTGATCCTTCCCGATTTGCGTGGATTCGGCGAATCCACGATCACAGAAACCTCAGTCACAATGGAAGACTATGCTTCGGACATCGCAGGGTTACTCGATCATCTTGGGTGGCAAAAAATTGCCCTCGCCGGTCATTCGATGGGCGGATATGTCGCGCTGACATTTATTCGGCTCTACCCCGAACGAGTGCACGGCTTTGGGCTTATCGCTTCGCAGATCTTCGCTGACACGCCTGAGCGCAGAGAGGGGCGCTATAAGTCTGCGGTAGAGGTGGCGGAAAATGGAATCAGCGGTGTGGTTGAGGCGATGACGCCCAAATTCACATCGGATGAACGCTGGCAATCGTACGCGCGAGAGGTAATGAACAGGCAACCTGCGACGGCTTATATCGCCGCGTTCAAGGCAATGGCTGAACGTCCTGATTCCACTTCGCTGTTTGCTTCCCTCAAGGTCCCGGTTGTGATCATTCATGGACTTGCAGATGCTTTGATCCCGGTGGAGCGAGCGCGAGAGGCGAAGAGGGCTTTGCCCTCCGCTCATCTTATAGAATTGGAAGGGGTGGGTCATTTGCCCATGCTGGAAGCGACGAAGCAAACTGCTGAGGGACTGAAGAAACTCGTATAAAAGAAACTCATCTTGCCGATACGCCTCCCCCATTATCGCTTGGCGCAAGATCAGACTCCTCTCCTTAGACAAAACTTCCCTCGCGGATCAATCGAGGGGAGTTTTGATTCATTTAGCGGAAACAGGTTGCGGCTGGGAATGATGCGCTTCGCCTCAAGAGGCGGTCAGGGGCTTGGACACAGAAGAAGGAGCCGCCTTGCTGGCATCCAGACCGCCGGTCACACGACGGGTGAGGCGATTGATATGCGCCACGAGCACGCGACTGGGAGTAGGCTTGGTCAAGTAATCATCCGCCCCGGCATCGAGGACGCTTGCCACCATAGAGGGATCATTGAGTGCCGAGAGGACGATAATAGGAATCTGGCTGAAGGTGCGTACAGTGCGGCAGATCTCCCAGCCATCCATATCGGGCATCATCAAGTCAAGGATGACGAGGTCGAATTGACCTTCTCGAATGAGATTCAATCCTTCCGTGCTGCTATTGGTCGCTGTGACCTCAAAGCCATGTGAACGGAGAAGGACGGACAATAAATCCGTGACCGCTGCATCATCATCAATAACAATGATCTTGGTAGCCATAGCGCTAATATTATCACCGATTTAATGAAAACAACACTTTGCAAGAAGTTTACAATATTGAGCATGAAGTGGCGCTGTGCAAAGACCTGACAAATGAATTAAAAAAACATCACATTTATCGTCCAGCCCGTGTGGTAAACTTTCCCCAACCATTTACCACCTTTCATTTTCGGAGGTTGTATGAAAACAAAAGTCAAGACCAAAAAGTCAGCAGGGGTTAAGGCCGTTGGGAGGGCAAACACCGCAAGGAAGGTGGCGCGTGGAAAAAAATGGGTGTATCTGTTCGAGGAAGTTAAGGAGGCAGAAAAGTACGCAGGCTCATGGGAAGGGGTACGTGCGCTGTTGGGTGGAAAAGGTTCAGGCCTTGCTGATATGACGCGCGCGGGCGTGCCGGTCCCACCGGGATTTACCATCACCACCGAGGCATGTAATGAGTATCGCAAGACAGGTAAGTTCCCGCCCGGTATGTGGGAGCAGGCACTTGCCGCGTTGAAGGTGGTGGAAAAGAAAACAGGCAAGCGCTTCGGTGACCCGCGCAACCCACTGTTGGTCTCCTGTCGTTCAGGCGCCAAGTTTTCGATGCCCGGCATGATGAATACGATTCTGAACATCGGCCTGAACGATGAAGTCGTTGAAGGGATGATCCGATTGACCGGCAATCCGCGCTTTGTGTGGGATTCGTACCGCCGTCTGATCGAAATGTTCGGAACGACCGTGTTCAATCTTCCCGACGAGGTGTTCGAACATCCCTTTGCCGAACTGAAGGCTAAACGGGGCTATAAGGTGGATACGGACATGACCGCCGAGGATTGGAAGGAATTGACCAGCATCTTCAAAGAGGTCTTCAAGAAGCATGTCGGATCCGACTTCCCCCAGGATGTGTTCAAACAGCTCGAACTTGCCACACGAGCCGTGTTCGAATCGTGGAATGCCAAGCGTGCCGTGGATTATCGCCGCGCCACCGGTATTTCGGATGAATTGGGCACTGCGGTCAATATCGTGACGATGGTCTTTGGCAATATGGGGTTCGATTCAGGCACAGGCGTGGCGTTCACACGCGATCCCTCCACCGGGGAAAAGAAAATGCTTGGCGAGTATCTCCTGAACGCACAGGGCGAAGACGTGGTGGCAGGCATTCGCAATGCTGACCCCATTGAAAAACTCGCGACAGAGATGCCCAAAGCATACAAGCAATTCATGCAAATCGCCGCAAAACTCGAAAAGCATTACAAAGACATGCAGGATGTGGAGTTCACCATCGAGCGCGGCAAATTATGGATGCTCCAGACGCGCAATGGGAAACGAACTGCCAAGGCGGCTGTGAAGATCGCGGTGGACATGGCAAAAGAGAAATTGATTACCAAGGAGGAGGCGATTCTCCGCATCACGCCGAACATGGTGGATGAGTTGTTGCATCCGCAATTCGATGAGGCGGCATTGAAGCAGGCAGAAAAAGACGGCCTGTTTCTTGCGAAAGGCGTAAATGCCTCACCTGGCGCGGCAGTCGGACAGGTTTACTTCGACGCCGATACCGCCGAAAGAATGGCGAAAGAGGAAAAGCAACAGGTTGTCATGGTGCGTCCTTTCACCAAGCCAGATGATGTCCACGGCATGATTGTCGCCCAAGGCGTGCTCACCAGCGAGGGCGGAGCAACGTCACATGCGGCGGTTGTGGCGCGGCAATTCGGCATTCCGTGCGTAGTCGGTGCATCGGCAATCAAAATAGACCTCGAGAAGCGCATGATGTCAGTGGACGGCAAGGTTGTTCGCGAAGGGGATTGGATTTCCGTGGACGGCACAACCGGCAAGGTGTTCATCGGAAGAATACCCACCACATCGCCCTCCCTCGAAGAACAAACTGAACTGCTCACGTTGTTGAAATGGGCAGATGAAATTTGCGCACGCAAGGACATCCGCAAAGCGCCTGCAAAGGGTTACCCCACGCGTGGACTACAAGTGTGGGCAAATGCGGATTATCCGAAGGATGCGCAGCGCGCCCGCTCTTATGGCGCGGTGGGCATCGGTCTTTGTCGGACCGAGCACATGTTCTTTGAGCCTGAGCGTTTGCCCATCGTTCAGCGCATGATCCTCGCCAAGACGAGCGAGGAACGTACTACCGCGCTCAATGAACTGCTCCCCTACCAGCGCAAAGACTTCGAGGGGCTTTTCGAAGTCATGGATGGGTATCCGGTCATCATCCGCCTCATTGACCCGCCACTTCACGAGTTCATGCCCGATGAGGAGAAACTGCTCGAGGAAGTTATCACGATGCGCGTGAAAGGTGAGACAGAGGGCTTGAAAGAGAAAGAAGAATTACTCGCCGCCATCAAAGGGATGCACGAGTCGAACCCGATGATGGGCTTGCGCGGTGTTCGGTTAAGCATCGCCATGCCAGAGATCGTGGAGATGCAGGTGCGCGCCATCTTCGAGGCGGCGGCAAACTGCGCGCTGCGCGGCATCAAAGTGAAGCCCGAAGTGATGATCCCCCTCACCGGAACCGTAAAAGAATTGGAATGGATCCAACCTAGACTGGAACGCATTGCCAAAGCCGTGATGGAAGAAAAAAATGTAAAGTTTGAGTACAAATTCGGCACAATGATCGAAATTCCACGCGCGGCGGTGACGGCAGGAGAGATTGCCAAGTTAGCAGAGTTCTTCTCGTTTGGCACAAACGACCTCACGCAAATGACCTATGGCTACTCGCGCGATGACGCCGAACGGAACTTCCTCGTCACCTATCAGGAGCAAGGCATTCTGGAGAAAAATCCCTTTCAGACCTTAGATCGCAATGGCGTGGGCAAACTGATGGAATGGGCAATCGCCGAGGGACGCAAAACTCGCCCAGACCTCGAAGTGGGCATTTGCGGAGAACATGGCGGCGACCCGGACTCGATCGAGTTTTGCCACCTGATCGGCAACAATTATGTTTCCTGCTCGCCGTTCCGTGTGCCGGTGGCGCGTCTTGCCGCGGCTCATGCGGCATTGAAGCATAGCGGGAAGAGGATTGCAGAGGATAAGTGAGGAGTGGAGGATTGGAAAAACGAGAATTGGAGCTCGAGTTTAGACAACAGACTTTACCCTGACCGTTACGTCAGGGTGAGAAAAGCACCTTATCAATCCAATTTCAAGCGGTTTTGGCAGTGGAGACGCCCTTTTTGACCACTTTGTGACGTTCTTTGGGCGTTCTTGACCT
>DATLZK010000021.1:0-21120 GCA_035574015.1 Anaerolineales bacterium | reverse complement strand
TATGGCGGTTCGAGCCCGACTGGTGTGTTGGGATATGCCTTTGCAATGGAAGAACTGATAAAACAGAATATCCATGTGGATTGGATTGTGTTCGGAACTTCCTCCGGTGGGACGCATGCGGGGCTGGTATTGGGTCAGCGTGTATTTGGATTCAAGGGCAGGGTGTTGGGCATCAGCATTGACGAGTCGGAGGAATGGCTGAAGAGTCACGTCTCCAAACTGGCGTCGGAGGCGAGTGAGAAGATGGGGAAGCGGATCGAGTTCACCCCGGCTGAGGTGCTGGCAAATGCCGATTACTGCAAAGCAGGCTACGGCGTGTTGACCGACGCGGAGCGCGAAGCGGTCAAGTTGTTCGCAAAGTATGAAGGATTATTGCTCGACCCCGTCTATACGGGACGTGCCGCGGCGGGGATGATTGATCTCATCCGCAAGGGATTTTTCAAGAAGGATGAGACCGTGCTTTTCTGGCACACCGGCGGGCAACCCGCGCTGTTTGCGGAGAAGTATTCGAATTCAATATTGGAGTAACCTTTTTCCTCTTTCTTCTTTCCTGCCAACGAATAGGTAAAGAAGAAAGAGGAAAAGAAGTTGGTTGGAGGAAGGGTTACGCCTTCAACGCATCCCAGCCTGCATACTTCGCCGTATCTCCCAATTCCGCTTCGATGCGGAGCAATTGATTGTATTTCGCCACGCGGTCCGAACGCGCAGGTGCGCCGGTCTTGATCTGGCCGGTATTCAGTGCAACGGCAAGGTCAGCGATGGTCGTGTCTTCGGTCTCGCCGGAGCGGTGACTGGTGACTGCTCTCCATCCCGCGCAGTGGCAGGCCTCAACCGCCTCGATAGTTTCTGTCAATGTGCCAATCTGATTGACTTTCACAAGCAGGGCATTTGCGGCGTTCTCTTTGATCGCACGGCGCACGCGTTCGGGATTCGTCACCAGCAGATCGTCACCCACGATTTGAATCTTGCCTCCCAGTTCCCGCGTCATTAACTTCCACGACTCCCAGTCATCCTGCGCCAAACCGTCTTCGATGGAAACGATCGGATAATCGCTCACCCATTTCTTCCAAAATTCCACCATCTGCTCGCCGGTCAGTTTCTTGCCTTCCTTACGCAGGTTGTAGAGTTTTGTATCTTCTTCATACAACTCTGACGCAGCCGGATCGAGCGCGAGGGCGACATCCTTGCCGCGCCCCGCTTTGAAACCGGCCTTTTCAATGGCGGCGAGAATGACTTCAATGGCTTCGCTGTTGGCTTTCAAGGCCGGCGCGTACCCTCCTTCGTCACCGACGAGTGTTGTGTATCCTTTTTCTTTCAAAACCGACTTCAAGGCATGATAGATTTCTGCGCCCCAGCGCAAGCCTTCAGAGAACGTCGGTGCGCCCAATGGCATGATCATGAATTCCTGCATGTCGGTAGATTGCCAGCCGGTATGCACACCTCCGTTCAAGATATTCATCATGGGAACGGGCAGGACATGTGCATATACGCCGCCCAGATAACGATACAGTGGCAAGCCAAATGAATTTGCCGCGGCTTTTGCAACCGCTAGGCTGACGCCCAGGATGGCGTTTGCTCCGAGTTTCGATTTGTTCGGAGTGCCATCCAGGGCAAGCAGTTCGGCATCAATCGCTTTTTGTTCTGCCGCATCCCAGCCAAAGAGCGCCTCAGCGATGACACCATTGACATTCGCAACGGCTTGTGAGACGCCCTTGCCGAGATAACGCTTCTTGTCGTTGTCGCGCAGTTCAAGCGCCTCGTGCTCTCCTGTGGATGCACCGGAGGGAACGGCAGCGCGTCCCCAGGCACCATCTGCCAACGTGACCTCGACCTCAACCGTTGGATTGCCGCGTGAATCCAGAATTTCAAGTGCGGAGATGCTTTCGATGATTGTGTCCATTTTATGCTCCGGGGGTTATGATATTCGAGAGTACCTCTGATTCGATGTATCAATGGGTTTGGATGAAAGCAAGTATAATCCACTTTCATCAGATGGACTTGCATATGGATTCCAAGCCTCCTTCTCCAGTCGAGTCGCTCGACTCGCCTCAATCGCAGCCTAAGCCTGATCCGCGCGACCAAAAGAACTTTCCCCTCACCGACAGCGTGTTTCGCCGCGCAGTAGTGTTGCTCGCTCGCGTCTTGTTCCTTCCCTTCATGAAGTATGAGGTGAGCGGATTGGAAAATTTTCCTCGTCAGGGAGCGGTTATCGTCGCAGCCAATCATGTTACAAACTTCGATGTATTCCCTTTACAGTTTGCAGTGACACGTCCAATCTTCTTCATGGGCAAGGCAGAATTGTTTAAATTTCCTCCCATGGATTGGCTGTTACGACAATTGAATGGTTTTCCCGTCTACCGGGGGGAAAGAGATCAATGGGCAATGAAGCATGCTTTGAAGATTTTGCGACACGGACAGGTACTCGGCATGTTCCCTGAGGGGACGCGCTCGAAAGGGAGGGGGTTAAAGGTTGCGAAAACAGGCACTGCCCGATTGGCGATCGAGGCGAATTGCCCCATTGTTCCGATAGCAATCATTGGCTCGGATCAATTCTTCAAGCATTTTCCGCATCGGGCGCGCGTCCAAATTCGCATTCTCCCGCCTCTCACACCAAAGCCAAACGAGAATCCTCTCGCCCTGACCGACCGCCTGATGTTTACATTGTCACATGCTTTGCCCGAAGGGATGCGCGGTGTCTACGCCGAAATGCCGGAGGGCTTCGATGCAGAGATGCATCTGATGGATGAGCAGGCTGATACCTTGCTCCGTGAGTAAGACAATCGAGATGCCGAATTTGCGGAGATTTTTGGGGTTTTTCTCAGCGTTTTCTGCGTCTTTATGGTGGGAAAGTCCTTATCCCAAACTGACGTTAATGAGCCTGTAATACAATGCCATCTTTTCCGGTGCTATCTCAGATATAATTTTGGCTACTACATTTAGGAGATGTCTTATGGAATGGATTACCCAACCTGAAACCTGGATTGCCTTTGTCACACTCGTTGCTCTTGAACTCGTTTTGGGCGTGGACAATGTGATCTTCATCTCGATCCTGGCGGGTAAATTACCGAAGGATCAGCAGAAGCGAGCGCGCACAACCGGCATTTCGATGGCAGTCATCACGCGCGTTCTTCTGCTCTTTTCTCTTTCGTGGATCATCGGGCTTACCGAACCGATCTTCACAATTTTGAATTTTCATGTTTCTGGGCGCGACCTGATTCTGATCGCAGGTGGCTTGTTCCTGCTGTGGAAAAGCACTTACGAAATTCACCAAAAACTGGAGGGCGTGGAAGGACACGCCTCCGCAAAAGTGACGGCAGCGTTTTGGAGCGTTATTATCCAGATCATGCTGTTGGATATTGTCTTTTCGCTCGATTCAGTGATCACTGCTGTCGGCATGGTGGATCATATTGTCATCATGATCGTTGCAGTGATTGTGGCGGCAATCGTTATGATCTTTAGCGCCGGTCCCATCAACGAGTTCGTGAATCATCACCCCACTATCAAGATGCTGGCTCTGGCGTTTTTACTTTTGATTGGGTTTACTTTGATTGTAGAAGGTCTGCATCAGCACATCCCGAAAGGATATATCTACTTCGCTATGGGCTTCTCGGTCTTTGTTGAGATGCTTAACTTGCGTTTGCGTGCGCGTGCTGCGCAACCGGTTGCGCTGAGAGCGGCATATGTTCCGGTCAATCCGGAACAGGGTGGTCAAAAAGAAGAACTGCGAACCTCTCCACCCAGGCGCAAAAGTAAAAAGCGATAAGAACGAACACGCGGGAGTTGACCATGTTGGTCAGCCCCGCTTTTTTTTACCCTCACCCTGATCCTCTCTCAAAGGGAGAGGAAATCAGCGCCCAGAATGGGATTTTTTGTCGCGAAACGACAAATTCGTTGCATTTTGCCTCTCCTCTCCCATCGGAAGAGGGGTTGGGGGTGAGGACGGACAGGCAGTTACGTCAGTTCTAACAACTTTTGAGTGCACACCCTTTGTCCATGTTTGCAACAGAGCACTGATCTGTCAACAATTTAGGGGAATTAGATCGGATTGGGTAAAACGGGAACTTTTTTATCCTGGAAGTCATCATACCTTCTGGAGTTACGAAATGGAGGTTTCGATGAACATCCAAAAATTGTTACAGGTATTTGTCCTTGTGGTATTGCTGGTTGTAGCGTTCACGCCAACCGATTCTGCCTATGCAGCGGGATGCGGTACGAGCGTGACAGTCGTACAAGGTGATACCCTTTCCAAGATTGCCAAACGCTGTGGAACGACTGTAGCGGCTCTGAGATTGGCAAATCCCGAAATTGGGTCAGGTAGTCTAATCTTCGCCGGTCAGGTTTTGCAATTGCCAGGCGCCATCCTGGGCACGGATGGCGGGTATTTCATCTACATCGTTGCGCGCGGAGATACTTTGAAATCTCTGGCCTCTCGCTTCGGCACGACGGTTGATGCGTTACTTGCGGCAAACCCCAACATTACGAATCCCAACGTTATCTACGAGGGACAGCGACTGACCGTCTACGTTGCAGCCACTCCGCCACCCACCTCGCCGCCTCCGGCGTCCGGTCAAATTTACTATGTCAAGAAAGGCGACACCCTGCGCAAAATTGCCGCTCGCTTCGGCACTACGGTTGAAGCCATCCTTCAACTCAACCCGAAGATCACCAACCCGAATGTGATCTACGTTGGACAGGCGATCACCTTGCCGGCAAGCGTCTCCTCGTACATTGTGCAAAAAGGTGATACGCTGAGGATCATCGCTAATAAATTCGGAACGACGGTGGACGCCCTCTTGAAACTCAACCCCGACATCAAAAACCCAAACCTGATCTACGTGGGACAAGTAATCCGAGTTCGCTAACATAGGGCAAATCCCAATGCAGGAAAGACGCGCAGAAGAGCGCGTCTTTCTTTTTATGTATAATCTGCCCTATGCATCATTCCGAAACACTCATCACCGAAACAGAGCTGCGCCGCAATAACGGCGAACGCGGCACGCGTAAATTCATTGCCTATAAGGGTACGGTCTATGATGTGACCGATTGCCCGAAATGGCGCCTGGAGATGCACGAGAACCTGCATTTCGCAGGGCAGGACCTCACCGGTGAACTCCTCGATGCTCCGCACAGCGAAGAGGTTTTTACGCGACCGTGCGTGAAGATCGTTGGCAAACTCCAAACATCATAGAGGAACAATGTCAAATTTCAAATGGTGGCAAACTGCAGTCTTTTACCAAATCTATCCACGTTCGTTCGCCGATGGCAACGGCGACGGCATCGGTGACTTCAAGGGTATCATCGAGAAACTCGATTACCTCGAAGACCTCGGCATTGATGCCATCTGGCTTTCACCGCATTACCCCTCCCCCAATTGGGATTGTGGCTACGATATTTCGGATTACCTGAGCGTTGCGCCGGAATATGGCACATTGGATGACTTCAAAACCTTTCTTGCCGAATCCCATAAGCGAAACATCCGCGTCATTCTAGACCTTGTGTTGAATCATACTTCCGACCAGCATCCCTGGTTCCTCGAATCCAAATCCAGCCGCGATAACCCCAAAGCGGATTGGTATGTTTGGGTAGATACCCCTCCCAACAACTGGCAATCCTGCTTCGATGGCGACGCGTGGACCTATGTCCCCGAACGCAACCAATACTATTATCACTACTTTATGAAGCAACAGCCTGACCTCAACTGGCACAATCCTGAGGTCAAGCAAGCCATGTGGAATGTGGTTCGCTTCTGGCTCGACCTCGGCGTGGATGGTTACCGCCTTGATGCCATTGGCACGATCTTTGAGGACCCAAACCTCACTCCGCATGATGTCCCTATGAATTTGGCGGAACTACGCCGCGCTTCCGAACTGGCGCGTACCCCTGCGGAGAAAAAGAAGATCGAAAAATACTGGCACAATATGTTCAAATATCAATGGGCAGGTCCGGGCTTACATGACCTGATGAAAGAACTGCGTGCTATCCTTGATGAATACGATGGCGACCGCATGCTCGTCGGTGAAGATGACAACATTGATTACATGGGAAATGGAAACGATGAACTGCATCTCGTTTTCAATTTTCCCCTCATGCGGACGGAGCGCATCACTCCCGACCATATCCGACGCAACCAAGAAGAGCGTTTATCTCGTCTGGAGGCACTCCCGTTTAAAGGCTGGCCCTGCAATACCCTCGGCAACCACGACACCTCGCGCGTCTACACCCGCTACGGCGACCGAAAACATGACGCCGACCTGGCGCGCCTTCACGCCGCCTTGGTGCTTACCCTCAAGGGCACACCCTTCCTCTACTACGGCGAAGAGATCGGCATGACCGATTACATCATCACCGACCCAACCAAATTGCGCGATACCATGGCGACTTGGTATTACGATAGACTGGTCAATGAACTGCATGTTACTCCTGAGGAAGCCGCTCAGCGCGCCGGTGAATTGTCCCGTGATAAGAACCGCACCCCCATGCAGTGGTCCAACAGTCCAAATGGTGGATTCTCCCCCGCCGGGGTTGAGACATGGCTGCCGGTCAACCCGAACTACAAGGACGGCATCAATGTCCGCGATCAACAGCACAATCCGGATTCATTGCTAAATTACTATAAGCGCCTTCTGCATTTTCGGAAGCATACACCCGCCCTGCTCAAAGGCGAGTACATCCCTCTTCACAAAACAGCGAAAGATTACTTTGCCTTTCTTCGTCAAACTGATACACAGACTGTACTGGTCGTGTTGAATTTTTCCGATGCAAAACTCGAATTGAATTTTTCCCGCGCTGCGCAAATCAGGAATAAGAACTTACGTCTGTTGTTCTCCAGCGCGGTACGCTCGCACGCAGAGCTGGACCCCAGGCACCTTATCCTCGGTGCGTTTGAGGTTCTTATCGCAGAGGTGAATTAACGGATGTAATGAAGTGCAATGTCTTACCGGTTGGAGCAGGAATGATTACCCCTCAAAAAGAAATTCAGTACGAAAGATATGAATTCAAAAAATGGGTGCACTATAACGCAGAGACCATCGTCGAGGCGCCGGTCTCGCTGACCGTAAACGGAAAGGTCTGGTTGACGTTTATGTGCACGCCTCTTCATCTCGAAGCGATGGCGCTGGGCTTTCTCTACAATGAAGGCGTGATCGCAAGCATGAGTGAGGTGGAAAACGTTCATGTCTGTGCGCATGGGGATAATGTGGACGTATGGTTGAATCGAAATGTGGAACAGCCTACATCCTGGCGGCGCACGTCTGGTTGTACGGGCGGAGTCACCGCGGTGGACGCCCTGGCGCGCGTTGACGTCTCATTTAACGGCGACCGGCCCAGGGTCCCGCCTGAAGCGATTGGCCATCTTGTGGAGTTGTTGTTCGAGTCGCAGTCGTTATATCGCGAGACGGGTGGAGTCCATACCTCTGCTTTAAGCGATGGAGAGAAGATCGTGGTCGTTGCAGAGGACATCGGCCGGCATAATACGCTTGACAAAATCGCCGGCCTCTGTCTGATGAATAACATCTTCCCTGAAACACGCATTCTCCTTACGACTGGACGCATCAGTTCGGAGATGTTGCAAAAAGCGGCACGTATGAAGGTGCCTATTCTGATCTCGCGCACATCGCCGAGTTCGCTTTCGATTGAGATGGCAGAGCGATATGGTATCACATTGATCGGTTACGCACGGAAGCATCGCTTCAACGTGTATACGAACGCTCAACGGGTAGGTCTGTAGGGACGAGTCGCGGAGGAGGGGACAATACCTCGACTTTTTGATGTATCCAAGTGAAAGGTGGGGTGTTACAACTTTTGACTTAGGTTGACAGGCCCTCCGTTCTGATGTGATGGGCGGAGGTACTTTTTTTCAAAGAGGAGGCTCACATGAAGTTCTTGTATCCACTTCCGCCCCATTCCATTGTTACTCAAACTTTTGCCGAGCACGAGCGCAGACGTGAACTCAACGGATGGACAAACTACAACGGCGGCATTGATTGGGCTTGCCCCACCGGCACACCGATCAAGGCCGCGCAGGATGGCGTTGTGACTGTTGTTCGCAATGACGCCACAGGATATGGTACACATGTCCGCATCGAACACACAGAGGGGAATACAAAATACCTCACGATCTACGGGCATCTGAAGGATGTAAGCGTAGCGATAGGCGACAGGGTCCACGCCGGGGATGTGATCGGCAGTTCGGATAATACCGGTTTTTCATCCGGCCCTCACCTGCATTTCGAACTGCGGAAGGGAACTCAGCCGATTGATCCTGCTCCTCTGCTGGTCAAAACGCTCGCCGAATTGGGGGAGACCGATGTTCATCCCGAAGTGACGACCAGTCCAGGCGTTGAACCGCAACAGTTCCCCACTTTGCCCCGGGTGCGCGTGTTGGTTGCCACATTGAACATCCGCTCGGCGCCTGGTGTGGAGAATCGGATCACCGGCACTTTGTTAATGGATACCGAGGTTGAGGTGCTGCGCAAGATCACAGTGGGTAATGACATTTGGTTGCAAATCGGTTATGAGCAGTATATCGCCATGAAATATGAAGGCAATGTTCTGGCGCAGTGGGTCTGACCCTTCACAGCGAGAGGACGAATATCCTCTCCAGAGATGAGCAAAGGAACTAATCAAATTCAACCAATTCGACAATAATAGTGGCGTAATCCTATAGGAAGGAGTTCGATTATGACCACGGTGCGCAAACTGCTGGATGCAAAAGGGAAAGCCGACAATTATTCTGTCTCGGCAACCGACACGGTGTGGGATGCGTTGAAACTCATGGCGGAAAAAGATATTGGCGCGGTGCTGGTCGCCGAGGGGAAGAAGATCGTTGGCATCTACACCGAGCGCGACTACTTGCGAAAAGGCGAATTGGCAGGAAGAAGTGCAAAGTCCACATTGGTGAAAGATGTCATGACGAGCGACATGTATACTGTCACGATGGATACATCCGTCGAGCAGTGCATGGCGCTGATGGAGGCGCATCACATCCGCCATTTGCCTGTGGTGGAAAACAATCAGTTGGTGGGGGTGGTATCCATTCGGGATGTGATGGCGGCCGTGTTGAAAGACAGGGAAAGCGAGATCAAAGGATTGGAAAATTACATCATAGGATCGGGGTTCGCCACCTGAGTACAGCGCTGTGTTTTTGACTCTTCGATGACGAGTAATGACAATGTCATTGCTCGTCTATTTTTTGCCCTCCCTCTTTGGTAAAATCCCTCGCATGCCTCCACATGCGTTATCGAATCGCTTTCCTCTTTCGTCGCTTCTGCTGATCTTTGCTCTTTTCCTTGTATCCTGTTCTTCCTCCTCTTCGCAAGCCTATCCGACTTATAATCCTTTTGTGCCCGTGAATGGAAGTGGCATCACGCCAACACCGCTTCAGGGCGGAGGCTCCGTCATGGCGGCAACAACCCACGCGGGACCCACGCCCACGCGTGCGCCGATCTCTGTAACCGTGCCTCCTCGCAATTCAAATGCCGGCTTCACCACTCCCACACCTGATCCCCCGCATCCTCTCCCGCCGATTCGCGAGTATGTAGATCAGTACGTTGTTCAAGCAGGAGATACACTGGGAGACATCGCGCAACGGTATGGGGTCAGCCTCGAAGCGCTGATGCAAGCCAATGGGTTGAACGAATCGAGTATCCTTTCCGTCGGTGTTGTGCTAAACATCCCGCCCATAAACGCTGATCCCAACCCTGGCTCTTCGTTCAAGATCATTCCCGACTCGGAGTTGGTTTATGGCCCCGCCTCTGTTGGATTTGATCTCGATGCCTTTGTGCAAAAGCATGGAGGCTACCTCGCCGGTTATGTGCAGGAAGTGGATGGTGAATACCTGAGCGGCTCGCAGATTCTCACGCGCATCGCACAGAATTACTCGGTCAATCCGCGCCTCCTGCTTGCGTTGCTCGAATATCGAAGTGGTTGGGTAACCAATCCCGTTCCCTCGAATATAGAGTATCCGTTCGGGAATTTCGATGTCTATTATGCGGGCTTATACCGGCAAGCGGCGTGGGCGGCGAATAATTTAAATCGCGGTTATTACCTGTGGCGCGCCAACGCCATTTCAACCTTGCCATTGAGCGATGGCACCTATGTTCCGCTCGACCCGACCATCAATGCTGGAACGGCTGGCGTGCAATATTTTCTTTCGCTTTACAACGATCGTGCTTCATGGGATTTGGATGTGAGCAATTTGGGCCTCTTTCGGACTTACAACCTGCTCTTCGGTTATCCCTTCGACTATGACATCGCTTCATTACTCCCCCCAGGCCTGACTCAGCCTCCGATGCAACTTCCCTTCGAACCCGGCGTGACCTGGTCCTTCACAGGTGGCCCACACGGCGGTTGGGATTCGGGTTCCGCATGGGCGGCACTTGACTTTGCCCCACCGGGCGAAGGCGGCGGATGTGCGCCCAGCCCTGCCTGGATCGTTGCTGTTGCAGATGGGTGGATTGTGCGCGCTGGCCATGGCGCAGTCGTACAAGACCTCGACAATGACGGTTACGAACAAACTGGTTGGACGATTCTTTACATGCACGTTGACTCGTACGAACGTGTTCAACCCAACACATATGTGTACTCAGGGGAGCGTATCGGGCATCCATCTTGCGAGGGCGGTGTTTCGAATGCAACACATCTGCACATTGCAAGACGCTATAACGGAGAATGGATTCCCGCTGATGGAAATTTGCCTTTCAATCTGGATGGTTGGATATCAAGTGGAGCAGGTGTAGAGTATGATGGGTATCTCAGGCGCGGTGAAACGGTTATTGAAGCATGGGAAGGAGTGTTCGAGGGATTGAATCAGATTTCGAGATAATGCCGCCTCGTAAGACAAGTTTGCAGATTTGTCTTGCATTGCTTATCGTATGCCCATCATTACAGGTATAATTTCGCCAACGGATTCATCGTGAAGCGATCCATCGTTCTCTCTACCCTCTTGACTTTTTTACTTGTGTCCTGCATGGGGAATGCCTCCCTATGGGGGGAATATCCCACCCCTACTCCCGTTGGCTGGGTTTCTCCATCTCCCACACCTCAGCAAGTGTTCATAGGAGGTGCTCCTCTGCCTATAAACGAGCCTGTGCCTTCCCTGGTGCCTCCCACACCAACCTCTACTCCACTGATGAGCGCTTTTGTTACAAAGGATGTCGCCCCAACCTTCACTCCAGAACCTTCTTCGACAGTGGACAGCAGTGAGACGATCCTCTATTATGCCCAAAGCGGAGATTGGCTCCCGGCGGTGGCAAACAGGTTTGGGGTGAGCGTGAGCGAAATCACCTCTCCCAAGCCCCTTTCGACTGAGGGATTCATTGACGCCGGTACACTGTTGATGATCCCTGATCGCCTCGATAAGAACACTCCTCGCACGTCATCCTTGCAATTCATGCCGGATGCCGAAGTGGTCTTCTCGGCAACGGCTTTGGATTTCGACATTGCGGCATACGTTCGTGATGCGGGAGGCTATCTTTCCACCTATCGCGAGTACCTCGGCACAACGGCCTGGACGAGCGGCGCGAAGGAAATCGAACGTCTTGCTTACGAAAATTCAATCAACCCGCGCTTGCTGCTTGCTTTGCTGGATTATGAAGCCGGCTGGGTGCGCGGTAGACCCGAAAACCAATTTCGCATGGATTACCCGATGGGATATGAAAGTTTTCGGCACAAAGGCTTGTTCGGGCAAATGACCTGGGCAGTCAATCAATTGTCCACAGGATATTATGGTTGGCGCGCCGGCACACTCACCGAATTGATGTTCAAAGACGGTAGCACAATGCGCCTTGATCCCACGCTCAATGCTGGCACGGTCGCGCTGATGTATTTATTCGCGCGCAATCACACCTTGAACGAATGGCTGCGGATTATGGATGAGAACAGTGGTTTTCCCGCATTTTATCGCGACATGTTTGGCGATCCCTGGGTGCGCGCAGAGGCAATCGGGAATTTCTTTCCTCCCGCTTTTCGCCAGCCCGATATGGTTTTGCCCTTTGAGCCTAATGTGACTTGGTCATTTACCGGCGGACCTCACAGCGCCTGGGGCTTGGAAGGTCCCCTTGCCGCAGTGGATTTTGCACCGCGCAACGACAAAAGCGGATGCTTCACCACGCTGACCTGGATCGTTGCCGTCGCACCTGGCTTGGTTGTCCGTTCAGGCAACGGCGTGGTGGTGATAGATATGGATGGCGATGGCTTTGAGCAGACCGGTTGGAATATCCTGTATCTGCACGTTGCCACCAAGGATCGCGTTGCACTGGGTGAATGGGTGGAACAAGATGATCGCATTGGTCATGCCTCCTGCGAGGGCGGCGTTTCCACTGGCACACACACCCATATTGCGCGCAAATTCAACGGGGAATGGATGCTGGCAGACGGTCCCATTCCGTTTGTGTTGAGCGGGTGGCGGGTTTATGCCGGCGAAAAACCATACTTGGGAAAATTGGTCAGGGGAGATGAAGTCATTATTGCCGATGTTTATGGGCAGGCCTGGTCACTAATTACGCGCTTGAATGATGATTGAGAGACCTCTCTTGTTCTTTCAAAATAAAATTGCCGCAAGAGCAAAAAGCATTGCCAAGGGTTTGATGAAGGAGAGAATTCTCTGGAGGACTTTCTATCTTCGTCATCCCTCGGCCTTTGTTGTCAGACTGGCTATTCTGCTTTCGTTTATCGTCTCCTCGTGTGCGCCGCGCGGGTCAACGAGTGTGATCGAAAACATGATTACGCCGCTTGCCCCTACGCCAATCCCTGCGCCCACCTCAGGACGCCCCGAATACAAACCCGGTGAACTTGTGGAATACACGGCACAAAACGGTGACACTCTGCCCGCCCTCGCAGCGCGCTTCAACACAACCGTGGCCGAAATTCTGGAAGCCAACCCCATCATCCCGCGCGACGCGACGACCATGCCGCCGGGCTTGCCGATGCAGATTCCAATCTATTATCTGCCTCTGTGGGGCACTGCTTATCAAAGCATCCCCGATCACGCGTTCGTGAACGGACCTGCTCAAATCGGTTTCAATACCTCTGCCTATCTTGCATCCACCAATGGATGGTGGAAGGATTACCGCGCCTATGCGGGAGGCAAAACGCGTACAGGCGCGGAAATTGTGGATTACGTCGCCACGAATTACAGCATCAGCCCGCGCCTGCTACTCGCCATTTTGGAATATCAAGCCGGCGCGCTTACGCAACCCCATCCTCCGCAGACCAAATATCTGCTTGGCTTTCACCGCGCATACTATGAAAGCCCCTATCTTCAACTGATCCTCGCTGCGAACACCCTCAATAACGGATACTATGGCTGGCGGCGCGGTTCATTGACCGAATTCGAACTTCTTGATCGTTCGCTTTTCCGCCCGGATCCCTGGCAGAACGCAGGGTCTGTAGCAATTCAATACTATTTCTCACGAATTTATGCAGGGGAAAAATTTTTCGCTTCCATCGGACCCGAGGGCTTCGCGCGCGTATATCGAGACCTGTTCGGTGACCCTTGGCTTGATTCCGTGCCCATTCTGCCCGGCAGCCTGCAGCAACCCGAATTGCGCTTCCCTTTCCCGCCGGGAACGGTGTGGGCATTTACCAGCGGACCTCATACCGGTTGGGGAATGGGTGAACCGTTTGCGGCTCTAGACTTCGCGCCTGCAATGGACGTTTCGGGTTGTTTCCCTGTGCCCAAAGATTTATTCGCGACGGCTATGGCAGATGGCCTTGTCGTCCGTTCTTCGGTGGATGGCTTGGTGCTTGATCTCGATAAAGATGGCGATGAGCGAACGGGCTGGGCGCTCTTTTATTTGCACTTGGCAAGTGAAGGGCGCGCGCCCGTTGGTGCGGAGTTGAAAGCGGGCGACCCGATTGGTTATCCATCCTGTGAGGGCGGTTCCTCGACCGGTACACACGTTCACGTCGCGCGCAAATATAACGGTGAATGGATTCTCGCCGATGGAACGCTTGCCTTCAATCTGGAAGGTTGGATTGCTTATGGTGAATCGCAGGCTCGTCAAGGGACATTGAGACGGGGTGCTGCCATCATCATTGCCTGTGAATGTTCGGATGCTTCGAGTCAAATTATCTCAGAGATGCCCTAGCCAAAAGAAGTTAGCGTTTTTTTGCTCTGTTCCAAACATGGACAAAGGATTTTCGTCGGCATTGCTTTTTGCCTCACCCTTGCCCATCTCTCGCTGGGAGAGGGATTGGGTTGAGGAAGTGGGGAATGTATTATCTTCGCAACAGAGCAAGTTTTTTCCCGTAACTGCCTACCCGCCCTCACTCCCGAATGATGGGGGTGACGTATTTTTCGAGCATTTTTCGGCTGATTCCCCCAATCCACATCAAGCGAACGGTCCCCTCCCTGTCAATGACAAATGAACTGGGGAGATTTAGCGTCTTGAACGCTTGCTCGGTTGCTATGTAGGTGGGGTCGAGCCAGACGGGGAAGGTCAGTTGATAATCTTCCACGAATTGCAAAACATCTGGGGTAGGGTCACCGTCGTTGATGGCGATGATGGTGAAGCCCTCATCCTTGTACTTGTCGTAATAGGCTTGCAGGGTCGGCATTTCCTCCTTGCAAGGTGGACACCACGTCGCCCATAAGTTGACCAGCACTACCTGCCCGCGATAATCCGCCAGCGAACGGACGACGCCTTCTGTGTCTGTCAGGGTCAATTCAGGGGCAGGATAATTCGCTTCAACGGGAATGGCCGAGGGGGTGTTTTGAAGCGAGATGTTCTGCAAAATGAAGTATGCCGAGATGAGGATCAGGATTAATCCCAATCCCAACAGAATCATTGGCAGGAGAGATGTTTTTTGACGCGAGGAAAGTATCTGTTCAGGCATCTTTTTAGTTGCTCTATTGTAAAGATGATTTGTGAGAAGAAATACTTCGTTTTTCCCTCACCCCTGGGGAGCCAATGCAGAGAATTTTGTCGTTTTAGACAATGAAATCCGTTTTGCGCGCCCGTTTCCCTTCTCTGTGGGAGAGGGTTAGGGTGAGGGTAGGTAATTGCTTTGAAAGTATACCCTCACATTCTGCCAGATTTAAAAAATTGTGATAAATGTCATATGGGAGATGACTTTTGCCACTGGAACAAGTGCACTTTGAAGGGTATCCTGCGTGAAAGGTTTTTGTGAAGCGCCCGACAACTTTCGATGGTCTAAAGGAAGAATACTTCAAACTGCTCGAACCATTGTTCGAGCCGTTTTCGTGTCGCGCCGGTGAGACGGTGATTCAGCAAGGTGCACAGGCAACTTATCTTTACATCATTCTTTCCGGAAAGGCTGAGGTATCCTACAAGCCGTATGATGCGCCTCCCATTACGGTATCTCATGTCGAAGAGGGTGGGCTGTTTGGCTGGTCTGCTGTGGTGGGAAGCGAGAAGTATACCTCTTCGGTCAGAGCCATTGCGGACCTGGAAGCCGTGCGCTTGTACGGAAATGATCTTCGCAAATTGTGCGCCGAGCATCCCGAAGCAGGCAGGGCGATTCTTGAGCGTTTGGCGGCTTCGGTCTCCTCGCGCTGGCATGATGCATACGAACAGGTAAAGTCTATTCTTGGAAATGGAATGAAGCAATAGAATTTTGCATTGTCGGGAGAGGGCAGGGAAACAGAATGTGGGAGGTTACTCGCCTCCCACATTCTGTTCCACGTGATCTATAAAGTAAAGTGCAGGGTAGACTATCAAAGCATTTCAGTGTGTTACATTTCCGCCTGCTTTCCTCTCATTCCTGTCCCTCTCCCTTTGAGCGAAGGTTAGGGTGAGGGTAGGTAGTTACCTTTACTCAGCAGTGCGTTCCGTGAAAAAGCGGAGGACGAACAAAACGCCCAGCAAAATCAGAATGACAGGCATCAGGTAATCAGTGAAACGCGCGAGGGGCGCGCTGGAGAACAGGCCGAAAAGCAAAAGGGCAACACCAGGAATCCATGCCCATGATCGCGATCTTCCACCGGGGAGAATGGCAACAAGGACAAAGGTCAACCCCAGACCTAGAAAGAAGATACCGCCGGTCTCCATCTGAGTCAACTCATCTGCTAAAGAAGTAATTCCCAGCGTGAGCATCACGCCTGCGGGAATAATCGCCCACCAGCGCGTCGTGGCTGTGAAATAGACCCACCAGAACGCGAGGCTGATGCCTGCAAAAAACACGAGCCCGTCGAAGGCTTCGAGCGAATTGGGCAATAACAGAGAAGCAGAAATGCCGATCAACGTGAACGCTGGAAAAGCCGCCCACCAGTTTCTCGCACGATCCTGGAGAAGGACGTAGAGAAACCCCACACCGACCGCACCCCAAACCAGCCCCCAAAAGATATTGCCCGCATCTGCGATGATGCCCAGTGCATCGAGTAGCGAAAGCACGCCGCCAAGCACCAGCAGGCTTCCGATGATTAGCCGAGGATCGTAACGCCACATATCATTCTCCTAACTGATGGATATTGAAGCCATACCTGCTTGAATATTGATCTCTGCACGGTTGACGGCCGAATCGAAATCAGGCGATTGATATATCTCCGCATCCAATGGTGGGAAGCGGTTCGTGTCCACATTGAGCGAATTCAGACCCTCTTTGAAGCGAATACGCGCTGCCGTCCCTTCGGGGACGCGAATGTTGATCGAAGCAGTACCCGCCTCGAGGTCCAGAAGAGAAGCGCCGCGCGCTGGGAGAATCACGTCCGTTTTGCTTGCGCTCGTCTTCAGAGTGATGTGTGCCGCTTGCACCTCCCTCAAGTCCATATTCAGGTGACTCGCCCCCGTTTCCACGTGAAGGGTGACAGGAACCTGCGGCGTAAGTTGGAATCTCCAGATGCCATTGGAGGGGCCAACGAATGGGACGAAAGATCCTCCCGCTTCGATTCGGACCTCGAGCCGCTCGCCGTTTAATCGGCTGGATTGATTCAACCCGGCGGCAGACGTTCCAACAAGCGCCGTGCCCATCGGCGCGCCGCCTCGAATCTCGATCTCTCCCGCGCCATGCATGAACTTGTAATTCACGCTCTTTGCCCCTTCAAGGGGAATGATGAAGTTCTCTACTTCGGATCGTTTCGGTTTCCAATAGACCGAGAGGATCAGCCAGCTGCCAAAGAGAATGAGCGCAAGGGGCCACAGGAACGGCAAGATGCTAGGTATGACACCTTGATTTTGCAGGAGAAAAAGGACGCCCAGAAGGATGAGCGCGGCGCCCCAAAAGATATTATCTCGATTCATGACTCCTCCTGCTCCTTATAAGCCCGCGCGATAGAATGTAAATGCCCAATAGAATAAGGATAGTAGGCAGACCGTAAGTGCCCAGGATGGAAAGATCGCCAAAGAACGTAGCAAAGACGAGAAACAGTACGGCGCTGATTACTACAAGGCGCAAGCCACGCGCCAGGTTTCTGCGCGTGTCTTCGCCGAGTAAGCCCGCGAGCATGGCACCTACACCGACGAAGCCGGGGATAAGTGTCCACATATACGACCAGGAAGAATAATCCCCAACCTGATCCTGATAGTACAGGATGCCGCCAATGCCGGCGACGATGGAGGCAGGTACTGCCATACCGGCTGCACCGGTCAGCAAGCCAATGAGCAGGATGAGAACACCGGCGGCAATGGTCCACGTTGCGCCGGTCATGTTTTCAACGATGTTTTGCAAAGCCGGTACTTGACGTGTGGCGATCATCCAGGCGCCGATCAAAATCAAGATGATTCCCAGGGCAAGGTTCGTGCGATTTTTCATGGAACATTCTCCTTTTATAAAAGCGTTCGCAAGGAATCTACGATAAATCTATCATAAAGTTCCATCTTCAGGATGTGACGAATGTGATGAAAAGAAGATGATGAGCGCAGGTGAAAAATGGGTTTCTTGTTTCTACAACACCGCTTTAGCCAGTGCTTCCAAACCTTCCAAGTCATACAAGTCAAGCCACTGTAGCATGATGCGTTGCAGTCCTGCCTCCTCCAGTGCGTGCAGTTGTTCTTTCACCTGACTTGCGCTTCCCACAATAATTCCGCGTTGACGTAGTTCCTCGAAGGTCCGCTTGCGAGCGGCAATCTTCTCTCTCAGCGCGGCATCGTCCTTGCCGAACACGCAACCTGTCATCATCGAGCGACGTACAGTGGCAGGGTCTCTCTTTGCCGCTTTCAACTGTGCATTCAGACGCGCGTTGAGTTTGGCAAATTCTTGTGGGGGGAGCATAATGCAGTTCCATTCGCTGGCGTAACGCACCACATACGATAATGTCCGCTTGATGCCATTGCCGCCGACCAGAATGCGCGGACCGCCAGGTCTGTGTGGGCGAGGCAACAGAGTCGCGCCGCGCAGTTGATAGTATTTTCCATTGAAGGTGACAGGATCGTCGCTTTGGAGTAACTGTGTGACGACTTCCAAGCCTTCTTCAAAGCGATCAAAGCGAGATTTCTTATCAAGCAGGTCGAATCCGAAAAGTGTATGTTCACGTTCCTGCCAACCCGCACCCAAGCCCAGGATCAACCGTCCGCCGGAGAGATCGTCCACTGCCGAAGCCATGCGCGCCGTATGGACGGGATGACGAAACGAAAACGGCGTGACCAACGGTCCAAATTCGATGCGCTTTGTATTGCATGCCAGCCATGTGAGCGAGGTCCACAATTCGAGCGAATCCAGATCAGGCGGATTGGCGTTTGTGAAATGATCCGAGCGAAAGAGTCCCGCAAACCCCAGTTCTTCGACCCGCCGTGCAATCGTTTGCCAGCGCGCCCAGTTTAATCCATTTTGTCCTTCGATCATGATGGCAATTTCGAGCATGATGTCTCCTTGCTTCTCCTGTCAGGGCCAAACAATTTCCGACGGCAAAGAGAGGATTGTTTCGCGCCGGCCTCTCTTGCCCTGATGCGAATGTTATTTGCACAACTTTGGCAAAACCAGCCATTTCCCATTTTCTTTTGGATGATCGCATTCGATCAGTTTCCGCTTCGCAACCAAGCCGAGGATTGTCCTCGTTACCAGTTCCTTTTTCCATCCGAACAGTTTGACCGCCTCTGCCTCCCGCGCTGCGCCTACAGACTCGAAATACAGTTCGAGCAATTTTTCTCTCGCTTCGCGTTCGCCGATCTTGCGTGCCTGCTCTGGTAGTTCCGGATAATGACGCGGGACAATGTCGTAAATGAACGAATACTTCCACGCGCCAGCTTCCGCAATGCCCACCGGCAAAATCTTGAAATCGGCTTGCAGATATTCGAGCGCTTTGTTGAATTCGGATTCTTTGGCGTTCGTCAATTTTGCGGCACGACGCAGTTCAATCGTGTTGAGCGCTCCTTCCTTCAGCAGTGCCTCATAGACCTGTTTTGCTGCTTGCGGCAGTCGTCCTTCCTCGTAAGCGAGCAGGTAATCTTCTTCTGGCGATCCATAGTTTTCCGAGAGGGCGTAAAAATACGGGACGACTTCAAGCGCGATGAGGGTAGCTTTTTTGCGAAGCACTTTTGCGTAGTACCAGATTTTCTTTCCCAGCGCCTCGTCTTTCCAACCCCATGTGACATGAGCCGGGTCGTCATGCGCGTCGGCAACCGGACGATTGCCCGCGACAGCCACCCAAAGGCTCGGCAAGTCAATGCCTGTAATGGGCCAAAAGAAGATGAAGCCACGTGTGTTGACGAAGCGCAAAGCTTGAGCGGGGGAAGAAAGCGGTTTTGACGGTGGTAGGTTGAAGGTCCGCGCGCGATGCGCCTGTAGTTTTTTCAGATCAATGGTGGGCATTTATCTCTTGGAAAAGAAGTGATCTCGTGATTTCTTCGTGGATTATAATCTCACATCATGCACGTCTTGTTTATCTTTCTCGATGGAGTCGGGTTGGGGGCAAGTGATCCTGAGACGAATCCGCTGGCGCGGGCGAAGATGCCGAACTTGAATGCATTGCTGGAGGGAAGACCGCTTGTCCGGGATTCTGCTCCGTTTGACGGGGAGTATGCCTCGCTTCTCGCTGTTGACCCGGTTGTGGGTGTGGACGGTTTGCCACAATCGGCGACGGGACAGGCGATGTTGTTGACGGGTAAAAATATCCCTGCCGAATTGGGCTACCACTATGGTCCCAAGCCCAACGCGGCGATTGCCGCATATTTGAATGATGGGACTTTGTTTTCGCGTTTGAAACGCGCGGGGAAGAAAGCCGCTCTGCTCAACGCGTATCCGCCTCGTTATTTTCGTGGCATCGCTTCGGGGAAGCGGTTGTATTCGTCCATTCCGCTGGCGGTGACGAAGGCAGGGTTACCGCTTTTTACGCACGAGGATCTTTTTGCGGGTCGCGCGCTTTCTGCGGATTTCACCGGTGAAGGCTGGCGAACCATGTTAGGTTTCCCCGATGCGCCTGTTCTCTCGCCTCATGAGGCGGGGCGAAAACTTGTCTCACTTGCTATGGAGTATGATTTTGCGCTGTTTGAATATTGGGCAAGCGATTACGCCGGGCACAAACAGGAAATGGAGGCAGCCGTGGGGTTGCTGGAAGTGTTTGATGGAGTGTTGGGAGGAGTGATGGAGGAAAGTAAAGGGAAGGAGGAATTGTTGGTGTTGGTGACTTCCGATCATGGCAACATGGAGGATCTGTCCACGCGCAGGCATACGGACGCGCCTGTCCCT
The DNA here is from genome assembly GCA_035574015.1 of Anaerolineales bacterium. Lineage (GTDB taxonomy): Bacteria > Chloroflexota > Anaerolineae > Anaerolineales > Villigracilaceae > Defluviilinea. The sequence continues at coordinate 540 of DATLZK010000021.1, read as the reverse complement.
GCGCTGGTGATTGGAAAGAAAACCGCGCGTGAGGCGTTCACGCGCGGGATGAAGGATTTGACTCATATTGCGCCCGCGATCTGGCGGGCTGTCATGGAGGGCCATTAGGCGCGAATCTCCTGCCGCTGGAACAGGACGTATCCAACTGCAAAGAGTAGGATGGTCGCGGCGATGAGACCTGTGAGATGGGGCCAGATCACGAGCAGGCTTTGTCCTAAAGGAAGTGGGGCGCCCAGTATGGCGCGATCCAATTGGAAGGGCAAGACCAATCCCAGTGAGCGGACGGAGGGTTGCAGGAGAATGATCGCCGCTTCAGCATAGAGGCTGATAGGGGAGATGCGCGAGAGTGCCTGATCGAGCTGGCTTGCTGCCAACAGGTCTTGCAGGCTGGCGATTTGACGCGGTGCAAATGCCTGAAAGAGCAAGCCTGCTATGATGTTCCAGAAGACGGTAAAGAATAACCAGACGGCAATCGAAGCCAGCGCGGCAGTGGCGGGCGAACGGAATATGGTGGAGAAGACCATTGCCAGCGCCATCCAG
>DATLZK010000020.1:0-24558 GCA_035574015.1 Anaerolineales bacterium | reverse complement strand
CCGCCGATGGAAGTTATCAGAATGGGAAAATCTTCGAACTCAAGCGCACAGCGGATGAGGCGCTCAAGCGATGCCCGTCGGTGGAAAATGTGATCGTGGTCAAACGCACAGGACACGAGGTCCCGATGGAAGCGGGACGTGATCACTGGTATCACGAGTTGCTTGCCCTTCCCATCGCCAACGGAAAGTGTGAGACCGAGGTCATGGACGCGGAGGACCCGCTCTACATCCTTTACACTTCTGGCTCCACAGGCAAGCCCAAAGCGGTGCTACATGTGCACGGCGGTTACATGGTGGGTGTGTATAGCACGCTCAAATATGTGTTCGACATCAAAGATGAAGACCGCTGGTGGTGCGCCGCAGACCCAGGCTGGGTGACGGGTCACTCCTATATCGTTTACGGTCCTCTCTTGCTGGGCGCAACTTCGTTCATGTTCGAGGGCGGACCGATGTATCCATATCCGAATCGCTGGTGGCAATGCGTAGAAAAGTACGGGATCACGATCCTGTACACCGCCCCCACAGCCATTCGTGGATTGATGCGCTTTGGCGAGGCATGGCCCAACAAGCACGATCTTTCCTCTCTGCGCCTGCTCGGTTCCGTGGGTGAGCCAATCAATCCTGAAGCCTGGCGATGGTATTACCGCGTGATCGGCAAGGAGCGCTGTCCCATCATGGATACTTGGTGGCAGACCGAAACAGGCATGTTCATGATCACACCAACGCCGGTCGTTCCACTCAAGCCGGGGTCGGGTACGCGTCCATTCTTTGGACAAGAGGCGGAGGTGGTGGACGAGCAGGGGAATCCCGTCCCGGACGGTACCGAAGGTTATCTTGTACTGAAGAATCCTTGGCCCGCGATGTTGCGGACGATTTACGGAGACCCGGATCGCTATGTTCAACAGTACTGGTCGAAGAACCCCGGCAAATACACCACTGGGGATTCGGCCAAACGTGACAAGGATGGTTATTTCTGGATTATTGGGCGCGTAGATGATGTGATCAAAGTCAGCGGCCACAGGCTAGGCACAGCAGAGATCGAGTCTGCGCTGGTCAGTCATCCAGCAGTTGCCGAGGCGGCGGCAATCGGGCTACCGCATGAGGTCAAAGGTCAAGGCATTCATTGCTTTGTATTGCTGCGCGCAGGATATAGCGGCACACCTGAACTGGCTGAGGAATTGCGCCAGCATGTTGCCAAACATCTGAGCCCAATTGCAAGACCGGAAGAAGTCAAATTCGTGGATAAACTCCCCAAGACGCGTTCAGGCAAGATCATGCGGCGCGTGTTGAAGGCGCGCGCATTGGGATTGCCAGAGGGAGATGTGAGCACATTGGAGGAGTAAAAGCAGCAAGGAATGGAAGAATTGCCCCCGCGATATTTTTTCTTTGAAAAAGGATCGCGGGGCTTACCCAATAGTATAACTCTGCACATAATTGACGGATCGTATGCACCCTCCCTCCGCCCCTCTCCCAATGGGAGAGGGGTCGGGGGTGAGGGAGAGGGACTGTGCAAGGTAAGTAATTGACTGTAAGTATCATTCTCGCTATGACAACCAGAAAAGACCGGGAATACGAAGAAAAGATTCTCCAATGGCGTGCAAAGAAGTATGACGATCTTGTGCGCGAAAACGGCTGGCTAGCGCTTGCGGGTTTGGGCTGGTTGAAGGAGGGGAGAAATCTAATCGGCTCGAATCCGATGTGTGAGATCGTCCTGCCGGAACGCGCGCCAACATTTTTAGGCATAGCCGAATGGAGGGGAAAAGTCGTCCGTTTTCACGCCGCGGAAGGCGTGCAGGTAAAAGTCAACGGACGGGCTATGACAAAAGCAATCCTAAGGTCCAGTAAAGAAGCGAAGCCCACATTCATCACATGGAACGAACTATGTATGGTTCTGCACGAGCACGCGGGCAGATATGCCATCCGCATCTGGGACAACCTACGCCCGGAACGATTCTCATTTCCGCCCTTGAAATGGTTTCCCATCAACAAAGAGTTTCGCATCCCCGCGCGCTATACTCGTTACCCAAAACCGAAACAAAGTCTTCAGGAAGATACGTTTGGCGAAATGGTGGAAGACAGAATTGATGGATACGTGACGTTCAAATTCCGGGGCAGCACCTATAAACTGGATGTGACCGAGACAAAAAACCATACGCTCTTCATCAAGTTCCGTGATGAGACGAGCCATGTTGAGAGTTACCCGCCAAGCAGATATTGCTACACAGAGCCGGTAAAAAACGGCAGAGTGATCGTGGATTTCAACTATGCGTACAATCCACCCTGCGCATTTACAGAATATGCGACTTGTATCTTTGCACCCCCACAAAACTATCTACCATTTCGTGTGGAGGCAGGTGAGATCTATCGAGGATGATCACACCCGCTCATTCCTCCCGTAACAAAAGTGTAAAGTTATTTTCCAGGCATACGGATATAATCAGAATATGGCAAACGAAGAATACATCACAAGTGTTCTCCAATGGCGTCAGGAAATGGACGTCAACCTGCGCCGCGAAAACGGCTGGCTTGCACTAGCAGGCTTGTTCTGGCTTCGCAAGGGAGAGAACATCATCGGTTCACATCCCAGTAGCGATATACTCCTCCCCAAGCGCGCCCCGGCGCGGCTCGGCATCTTTTACTTCGACGGCAATAATGTCACCCTGCATGTCGAAACAGATCTGCCCATCGAGGTCAACGGTGTAGTGACAAAGACCGCGCTTTTGGATGCCGATCAGGAAGAAGTGCCAAGTTTTATCACCTTCGACAATATGCGGATGGTTGTCCTTCGCCGCTCGAAGGGCGTGGGCATCCGTTTGTGGGACAATACGCGTGAGGAACGCCGCACCTTTCCACCCCGTGAGTGGTATCCCGTTAAAGAAGAATATCGCGTTCCTGCAACGTACACCCGCTTCGAGACCCCTAAAATCGTGAAGATGCCAGATATCCTTGGCGCCATTCTCGATGAACCCATGCAAGGCTTTGTTTCCTTCGAATTACACGGGAAAAAGCACGAACTGCTGGTAGAAGAACTACCAGACCACCGCCTCTTCATTCAATTCATGGACGAGACCAACGGAAACCCGACCTATCCTTCAGGACGTTACCATTACACGGACGCGCACGAGAATGGCAAGGTGTTCCTCGATTTCAACAAAGCATATAGCCCACCCTGTGCTTTTACAGATTATGCCACCTGCACCTTTCCGCCTCGCGAGAATCACTTAAAGATCCGCATCGAGGCTGGGGAAATTTATCCAGGACATCATAAGAAGCACGACCACCTTGCACAGGAAATGGGCAGGTCACGAGCCAGTTAATTACGTCCCAAAAATGAACGAAAAAGCCGATTCGCTTTGAAGCGGATCGGCTTGCTTTATTAACTCTCGTTCGGAATGTTACACGTTTCCAGAAAATTCGCCTGCCCCCTTACTACTTCGACAGGCTCAACGCGGCATTCCACCCTCTTCCGCTGGAGAAAAGGCAGAGGGCGAATGAGAAACGCAACATATCGAAATGTTTTGATTTTATTTTGGTCAAATGGCTCATTTCACCAAAGCCTGCAGGAAGAACTCCGGCACAATGAAATCGCCGATGCCAAAGCCCCACCTCAAAACACAACAGGCAATGAAGATTCCTACGCCCAAACCAATGATAAAGTAATCACGCGGGGCATAGTGTAGTTCCTTGAGCCAGGTGCGTGGAGCCGCACCAAAAGCACGCAAATCCATAGCATCAATCACCTCCTCACCCGTCACCGTAGATTGCATAGTAACTGGAATAATCAGAGGTGCAAGACGCTGAATGCGCGCGACCAAACCGCCCTTGAGTTTTTCAACTTCATAGCCGCGAGCGCGCTGGGCATCTATAGTGATGCTCAAGTCGCGTGCAAAGGTCGGCAGGAAGCGAAACGCGAGGTCCATAGTGAAGGAGACCTTATCCGAAAGCCCCATGCGCTTGAAGGTAACGCCGTAAAGGTTGGGATCGAGGGTATAGGGAATTGGAATGGCGAGGATCGCCATCGTCATCATGCGCATCATCTGCACCAGCGCAAACCAAACTTTGGAAACGGTCACTGGCACCATCCACCCCCACGTGGTGCCAGGGACCTTGAGTGGAACCTCGAAAAGGATCGGTGACGCCTCATTCAATACCGAGGAAGGACCCCCGCGACCTGATAACACGGCATTCAAACCAACGATAAAGAAAACCAGAATGAAGATGTAGATCCACGTGCGCCTCACATCCTTCCACTCGATACGAGCCATCAAATATAGGGTCAGCGAGATGAGGAAGAGCGAAAGGACGATGCGATAATCCCAGATTTCTGGAATGGTCAACGCAAGGATGACACAAGCCAGAAAAATGAAACGGGTGCGCGGATCCAACCGTTGGATGAATGTGTTGCGAGGGCGATACTTCCAGGTAACCAGCATATCTTATCTGCCTCGACGTGCGGCAACTCCGGCAAAAGCAACCATCAGAATGGGAAGGAGGATGACCGTAACGACGAAGTTCCCGAGGAAGGCTGGCGTAAAGTACCCGACAAGGGCAGTGTTCAGATCAATGCCGCCGACGAACATCTCTGTGAGCGAGGCAAACAACATACCGACGATAATGCCCAGCGTGCCCCAACCCACTGCTTTAAGAATATCGCTGCGCGCCCTGAAGTCATTAATGGCCGTCATCACAAGACCAGGGACCATACCCATCAAGCCATTTCCGAGGCTCCAGTTCCAGTAGAAGCCCCAGCCGGTAAGCATGTCGCCAAGCGTGTTGCCGATGACGCCTGCCAGAAAACCTGCCCAAGGACCATATGCTACGCCAAAGAAGATCAACACGGCGACAGCAGGGCGGAAGCTCACATTGCCTGCCGCGGGAAGGGGAAAGACATTGGTCGCCCATGAAAAGACGCCATAGAGCGCGGCGCCGATGGCTCCATAGACTACCTGGCGTGTGCCAAATTCCCAAGTTGATTTGTCGTTCATTTCTTCTCTCCTTTTCTATGATTTTGAATTCCAGACACGCTGACCCAATTGTATAACCCTGCAACCAGGCAACCGTTACAGGGTATATTCAACATCCCATGAAAATGAACAGTTTGTTTGGCATGGAAACCTATACATACGCTGCCAAAGCCTCAGCGGGGAGGAAACGCCCAGTGCGCGGAAGCAGGTTCAGGTTCATGCGAAGAAGCGACGTCGGGCGCACGCGATAGCGCGTTAGCAAATCGAAGTCTTTCAGTACTTCCTCTGGCGGTCCATCGGCGATCACATGTCCATCTCCAAATAGCAACACACGATTCGCGTACGTCACGGCCAAATCAAGATCATGGGTAATAAATAACGTTGCCGCGAAGTTGGCCGCCACGAGCGACGGTGCACCATTCAGGGGGCGGCACATCGCGTCCATGAAATGAGTGTAATTGGCATAATCCTGCCCGGCAGTTGGCTCATCCATGATCATAATCTTCGACTGCATGGCCAGCACAGCCGCGATCGTCGTGCGCTTTTGCTGACCGAACGAAAGCCCAAGCGGCGGATATTCCTCCATGCCTTTTAAGTTCACCGTCGCAATACTTTCCGCCACTGTGCGATCCATCAGGCTCTTTTCAAATTCCAGGTTTTTGGGTCCAAATTCTAATTCCTCGCGCACTGTCGGTGCATACAGCATGTGCGTGGGGCTTTGAAAGACAAAACCAAGCACGCGAGCAATCTGCGCCACACTCATGGTGCGCGTGTCTTTTCCCTCCACAAGTACACGTCCGCTTGTTGGCTTCAATAATCCAATGGCGTGCTTCACCAGGGTAGACTTGCCGGCACCGTTTGGACCAAGCAAAGCAATCAGGTCACCGCGTCGGATTTCGAGATTGACGTTTTTCAAGACGAAGGGTGCTTCATCGCTATAACGGAAATTCACATCCTCGAAAACAACAATCGGTTCGCCTCGTTTCACAGCCGGAGCGGGCGCGCCCACCTTAATTTCTTCACCCCTCTCGCGCACTCGTTTGACTATCCATTCCGCCGGAAGTTTGACCTCATGATGGTCAATCTCTGTGGGTGGTGTATCAATGGGCCCAAGATACCTTATCCGCCCATTTTCCATATATAGCAAGCGATCAGGCCTGGCAAAGATCGCATCTTCCACGCGATGTTCGATTAATATAATCGTCTTCCCTTCATCTGCAAGGCTGCGAAACACTTCGAGGGCTTCATGCGCGGAGGCAGGGTCGAGCGAGGCAAGGGGTTCATCCAACAGCAAAATGGATGGATTCATAGCCAACAACCCTGCCAGTGCCACTTTTTGTTTTTCGCCACCCGAAAGGTTGAACGTCTCGCGCTCGCGCAAATGCTCGATCCCGAGTCGTTTCATCGCGCTTTCGACGCGTGAGATGATCTCGTCGCGCGGCAAGCCCAAATTTTCAGGTCCAAAAGCAATCTCGTTATACACCTTGCTGGCAACGATCTGGCGCTCAGGGTCCTGTAGTAAGGTGCCAACGGTCTGTGCTACTTCAGCCAGGTGCATATCCGCTACATCCCTGCCATGAAGCAGAACCCTACCCTCACGTTTTCCCCGATATGAGCGCGGGATCAGGCCATTGATGCAACGCGCCAGGGTAGTCTTGCCACATCCACTGGAACCTGCAATCAGCAGTAACTCTCCGGGCTTTAACTCAAAGGTAATATTTTGAAGCGCCGGCTCAGGGCGGGTACGATATTGAAAGGACAGGTTCTCAATAACAAGCGGAGAATCGGGCATTTCCAGTTTCCTATACATGTCAAATTCTGGCACATTATATAACAGAAAATTAGGGAGGAATAGCCGTGCAACTGCCGTGTCCACGCAAAAGGTGTTAGTGGCGAAAAAGAAAAACCTGCGGTAACTTATAGTGATGTAAGACTCACACCGCGAGGTTCTTTTATAGACAAGTATAACGCAGAAACTATCCAAGGAATTACCCAACAGATTGTAGAATTGATCGGGTCTGTTCATGGCAGAAGCCGAATATGTTGGAGTAATCCAGCAAGATTTGCGCACTTTAACGAATTGGGCAGAAAAGCCTGGAGGGGATACGGAGCAAGAAGGTCAAGCAGCAGCGGCGGTATGCCTGTGACATCGCCGATGCAGAAACATTTGGCAAGATTCTGTGAGCCCCCGTTTGTCAGGCCCGTGCCAAACGGGCGCAGCTGGTCACTTTGGGAGATGGCACTCCCTGAATTTGAAGCCTAGTGTAAACCATTTTCCGCATGCCATTCAAACCGGCATCTCTACGCATCGCGGCGCGGAAGGGACGGTCTTTTCCACTGCCGCGCGGATGGGTGGTAGCGCAAACGAATAGCGCCAAGTTTGAATGTAGAGTCTTGTTATTTCGTACCCTGGTAACCTCATAAAATCATGCCCCCGAACGCCATACGAAAATACCCGCTTTCCCTTCGCACAAGGAAAACTATCTGCGAATGGGTTCATGAACACGCGAATACGAGGCGCACCCAAGAAGGAAAGCAATTGGACAGGAAAGATTCTTCGTGAATTCATGGTCAAAATTCGTGTTCAAAAATTTGTAGACAGAACTCGTGGGCAGCCCTGCATTCTCTGAGGCAGGCAGTTTTGTACTTGACAAAGCGTAACCACGCGTATACAATCGCCGCCGTTAACAACTGAATAAACAGGAGAGATAGCGGCTGGGTCCCAGTGCGTCATTGCAAGCAAAATCACAATGACTGCATGGGATTACGAGGTGGAGGTTCTCCCGTGCGAACGGGATGCTAACCAAACTCCTCTCTCCCTTTGGGAGAGAATGGAGTGCGGGAAAATCGGATTTGATCAGCGGATGCCTCTGGAGTTTGTCACGAACTCCTTTCTCCCTTCCGAAAAAGCGCTAGGAGCAGCAGTTCCTCAAAAGACGTTGTTGCTCAAGCCGAAAACCGGACGGTAACGACCGGCACAAGGCATGCGCAGTGAATCGGGCATGCTCAATCGCCCGATATGCATATGGAAGGGCTGTTTTATTTAAAGCATATGGCTGTAAATAAGGCATGCCCGGGCATGCCTTATTTGTTTAACCATCGGCAGATATTCAAAATCCCTTGAATTGAGCAAGAAACGGGTCGGCAGAGATTGGAGTCATTCATAGAATACAACTAAAGGAGAAACCATGGAGACCCGTACTCACCTCGAACAACTTTCCAATGATTACCTGCTCATCGAGCAAGCAATCCTGTACCTTGAAAATCATTACAAAGAACAACCCTCCCTCCAAGAGATTGCAACGAGCATTGGTTTGAGCGAATATCACTTTCAACGTTTATTTACACGCTGGGCAGGGGTCAGCCCAAAACGCTTTCTGCAGTTTCTCACAAAAGAAAGCGCAAAGGAACTGCTCCACCGCTCCGAGAACTTGTTGGAAACGACGCATCAGGTTGGCCTTTCGAGTCTGGGTAGGCTTCATGATCTGTTTGTGACGACCGAAGCGGTCTCGCCCGGCGAATACAAATCGCGCGGCGAGGGCGTCACCATCCGTTATGGCCTGCACGCTTCACCCTTCGGGAAATGCCTGATCGCCGTTACCGAACGCGGCATCTGCCACCTGAGTTTTCTCCAACACGGCGAAGGCACTGCTATAGACTCTCTCGCCGAGACCTGGAAAAATGCAAAGATGATCGAAGATCACAAAGCGACCGCGTCGTTGATCGAACCGATCTTCGATTTAAGTGTACGCGGCAGAAGCGCGTTGAAGGTACATCTGCGTGGCACGAATTTCCAGTTGAAGGTATGGGAGGCGCTACTCGAAATCCCGCCCGCTGCCGCAATCACTTATGAAGGCCTGGCACATCGCATTGGACGCCCAGGCGCATCACGTGCAGTTGGTATGGCCGTGGGACAAAATCCGATTGCTGTATTGATTCCATGCCATCGAGTTATTCGCAAAGTTGGAGGCTTCGGTAACTATCGCTACGGTGCGCCAAGGAAAAAGGCTTTACTGGCATACGAATCTACTCACGCGAACTCATCTCAATCCTACGGCAAAGATGAATTCGGAATGCCTTTGGCAACGACACATAGAAAAGGAGACGAATGAAAACCAAAATCTGGATCGCGCTGATTGCACTCTATATTGTATGGGGCTCGACCTATCTTGCCATTCGATTTGCCGTTGAGACAATTCCTCCGTTTTTGCAAGCCGGTTTGCGCTTCTTCATTTCTGGGGTCATTCTGGTCGTGTGGAGGCGCGCTGCTGGAGACGCCATGCCCACCTTCCGCCAATGGAGATCGCTTGCCATCATTGGTACTCTGTTGCTGCTCGGCGGTAATGGCTTGGTCTCGTTTGCCGAACAACGCATTGCATCGGGCATCGCCGCACTAATCGTCGGCACAGTCCCCCTCTGGCTGGTGTTGATCGAAGCGCTCATGCCCGGCGGAGTGAGACCCACATGGCAAGCAATTGTCGGTCTGCTTGTTGGCTTTGGAGGGATTTACCTCCTGATCGGTCCTATGGACTTAACCGGCCGATTCCAGTTCGACACAATCGGGACACTGGCAGTTGTGGTTGCCTCCTTTCTCTGGTCACTCGGCTCCATCTACAGCCGCCGGGCAGAATTGCCCGAATCGGCATTGATGATGACCGGTGGTGAAATGCTTGCAGGGAGCATTCCGATCTTCATTGTGAGTCTCCTGCTGGGTGAGTGGAAACATTTCAGTCTCGCTCAAGTTTCGAGTGAATCCTGGTTGGCCCTGATTTATCTCATCGCCTTCGGTTCGATGATCGGGTTTGTTTCCTATATCTGGCTGCTGCAAAACGCCCCAGTCTCGCTTGTCGCGACCTACGCGTATGTCAATCCGCTCGTGGCAGTATTTCTAGGCAGTTGGTTTGCACAGGAGCCGCTGACGGCGCGTATCCTTATCGCCGCGGTAATCATTATCGGGTCGGTCGTGTTCATCAATAGCGCGCGGCAGGCGTCGGCTGGGAAAGAAGCGAACAAGATTATCCCACAGGAGGTGGAATAGAGAATGGACAGTCATCGGTGATCAAGCAAGAAGCAGTTGTAAATTCAAATTAAATCAAAAAGGAGAAAAACAAGCATGGATGCAAAAGATTTAATCAAGCGTGTAAAGGAAGATGGCGTCAAATTCATTTCACTGCAGTTCACAGATGTGGTCGGCTCGGTGAAGAGCGTGGATATGCCCGTGAGCGGCCTCGAAGACGCGCTTGAAGATGGTGTCTGGTTCGACGGTTCGTCAGTAGAGGGGTTCGCGCGCATTCAGGAAAGCGATATGCATCTGCGGATAGACCCGGACACCTACGCCGTATTACCGTGGAGTTCGGAGGAGAGGCGGCGGGCGCGCGTCTTTTGTGACATTTATACGCCCGATGGCAAACCCTTCGAGGGTGATCCACGCGGTGTGCTCAAACGCTTGATGGCGAAGATTGCCGAGCGCGGCTGGACGTACAACATCGGCCCCGAACCCGAATTCTTCTTGTTCAAAGGTACAAACGGCCACGGTGTTCATCCCGTGCCGCACGATGTGGGCGGTTATTTTGATTTCTCCGCGTTCGATGAGGCGGTGCGCGTACGCACTCAATTGATGGATGCTCTGAAGACCATGGGGCTCGAAGTGGAGGTGGGGCATCATGAGGTGGCACTGGGACAGCATGAGATTGACTTTCGCTATGCCAATGCTGTGCGCGCCGCAGATAATGTGTTGACATTGAAGTACACTGTCAAGGCAATTGCTGCACAGCATGGCTTGACCGCTTCGTTCATGCCTAAGCCGGTTTTCGGCATCAATGGCTCAGGGATGCACTGTCATCAGAGTCTCTTCGACGATAAAGGGAATAATCTGTTTTTCGATGCAAATGATGAGTATCATCTCTCGCCCATTGCATACTCCTTCATCGCCGGGCAACTCAAACACGCGCGCGGACTGGCGGCACTGGTCGCGCCGACGGTCAACTCGTATAAGCGGCTCGTCCCCGGATATGAAGCGCCGGTTTACATCGGCTGGGCGCAGATCAACCGTTCAGCATTGATTCGCATCCCGCGCTACACCAAAGGGCGCGATAAGTCCATGCGCGCGGAACTGCGTTTCCCTGATCCCTCCTCGAATCCGTATCTGGCTTTCGCTGGCATGCTTGCCGCTGCGTTGGACGGCATTGATAACAATCTCACTCCGCCCAAGCCGCTCAACAACATTAATTTGTATCATCTCGACGCAAAGGAGCGCAAGAAACTAGGTGTGGGCGAACTCCCCGGCTCCCTGGCTGAAGCGCTTACCGAACTTGCTAAAGATAAAGTGCTGATAGACGCGCTCGGTCCCGTTGCATACGAAGCCTTTACGCGCGCTAAGTGGGAGGAGTGGGATGAGTATCGAATCCGCGTAACAGATTATGAGATTGAGAGATACCTTGAAACTGCATAAGTCTAGGGATAAAGAGACGAAGAGTGATTGTGAATTTGAGATAACCGGTTTTAGGTAGAAGTATTCTGTTACAAACTTACGTTACGTAGTTTCTTTCCCTCACCCCTTTACCCCTCTCCCGCTGAGAGAGGGGTTGGGGGTGAGGGGCAAGGGTCAGACAAATTTTTCAGGCCAGAAGTGTAATTCTCGCACTGACGTTATAATGGAGCCTGAAATCTCATGTCGAAGGAAATTTTCATCTCTTACTCTCGCCGTGACTCGGAATTCGTAATCCGCCTTGCTTCAGATTTGAACAGGCAGGTCGCGGGGGTATGGTTTGACCAGTCCGCTATTAAGCCGGGGGAAAGGTGGCATGATGAGATTATGCAGGGAATTCAGAATTGCAAGGCTTTTATTCTGGTGTTGTCACCCGATGCAGACAAATCCAAGTATGTGCATGAGGAGGTGAATAAAGCCCTTGAACTGGAAAAGACCATTTTCCCCGTGATCTACCGTTCTTCCAACAAATGGAGCAATGAATTCAGCGCCATCATTAAGGAAATCCAAACTTTGGATCTGCGCTCAGGCAGTTACACCGATAACTTTCAAAAACTCGTAGATGGTCTCATCGAGGCTGGAGCAGGAAAAGCCACCGGCGAAATTCCATTTTTGCGAACCCCAACGCAAATTAGTATGAGGGTGGTCTTCAACAAAATTCCCGCCTGGGCGTTCGCCTGGAGCCTTGGCTGGCTGATCTTCTGGTTCATCGTATTTATAGCGCTTTTTATTCCAATCGCCATGCAGGGCAGAGCCGGGTGGGAGGATTTTCTCAATTTCCTGATCGTTCTTTTCAGCGGTGGGATTGGGGGATTTGCTGGTGGATTGATCGCAGGGTTGTTCACCATGCTGGCATTACGGCCCAATGCGCCCAGCATTTCGTGGAAACACATGTCGCCCTCCATTCGAATTTGGACGGTTAGCGGTCCGCTAGGAATGATCGTATCGGGGGTCATCACCATCGTTATGCTTGCGGTCGGCATCATTAGCATTCAAAGTGTTCCAGCAGATTGTAGCGATCTCGGATTTAATGACTGCCTGGGGCAAGCGATCGGCTCAGCCATTGGGGAGGCGATAGGCACTCTTATTCTGGTAGCCCTTGTCTTTGCCCTGTTGGCAATCATCACCTGGTTCCTGACCGGTATGTTTGCAGGTTGGCAAATCGTCCGTCACATCCGCAGGCTGGAGCCTGGCATCACCAAACGCCAAGGCTGGAGCGTCTCAGCAGCCTGGGGTTGCGGCTCCATCATTGCAGCAGTTGTAACGCTCGTGGCAATCGGAATATTTGCGAGTCTATTGGGGTTGTAAAATCAAACACTTGATTTCCAGCGTCACGGTCGAGCGACTTAATTTCGGCTTGAGCCGTGCCCTCAGTACGACGTTTTCCCTGAATAGTCTGATATGTTCTTGCAAAAAATACAGGTCGGATTGGTAGCAACCCGACCTGTGAAACGATGTTTGGAACATCTTACTTGATTCCACGTGCCTCAAACCGCGAATGGATTGAAGTTTGTATCTCTATCGTAATAATCCTCGTTCTCCGCTTGCTTGAGTGTTCCAACAATGGCATAAGTGATAGGCGTCATCAGCGCTTCTACCCCGCATTTGAATAAATAATTCGTCACGGTAAGGGTGACAAACAGGCTCCACGGAAACACACCAAAAAGGGAAGCAATGACAACAAACCCGACCGTATCCACAAATTCACCTACCAGTGTGCTGCCGATGGTTCGCGTCCACAGCCAGCGTCCGTTCGTCAGCACTTTCATTTTCGCCAGTGTAAAGGAGTTGGTAAACTCACCCATCCAATAAGCTGCCAGGCTTGCGACTACGATTCCACCGGTGCTCATTCCTCCCAATATGGCATCATACGCGGCGTCCCCCGCATAACTCTGCCAGGTTGCCTCGCCGGGCATCAAACGCACGAGCCACAAGACGAAGGCGCTCAACGCCAGACAGGCGAACCCCGTCCAGATGACACGCCGCGAACGCTTGTACCCATAGACTTCGGTCAGGATGTCCCCAAAGATATAACTGACAGGGAAGAGAATCGTTCCCGCGTCGAATGCTAAACGCACACCCATCAGGTCGAAACCCCAGTCCACGATTTTGGCAGAAGAAGCAATGTTGCTCAGAATCAGCACTGTCACGAAGAGTGCCATGATGAGATCGAAGTAGCGATATTGTTTCATGAATTTATTCCGCAATAGTAAGGGGTTGAGTTTTTTCGAGCATTCGGCAAAATGAGCAGAGGCCCGGCGCGGAGGTGGGTTGGCCGCATTTGGGACAGGGGTGCAAGTGTGCCTCTTCCACGTTCTTTTCGATGAACAATTCCCCACTTCTACGCGCTTCGAGGAAGCGCAGATAAAAGGTCAATTTTGCGCCGGGGCGCGCCGTTTCGAGTTGATTAAGCAGTTCCTTGTAATAAATGGAAGTCGAGCCTTCGGCGAAGGGACACTCATCGTAGATATACTCAATGCCGCGTAGGAGCGCATAAGCGGTCATTTCGCGTTCATAGAAGCGACACAAAGGCTTGACCTTGCGCGCCAAGCCATCGGTTGCAGGAAGAACCGGTCCCTGCCTCAGCAAATATTCACTCGACCAAGTCAGCGTGTTGCCGAACAGCACAGCCGCCTCATCGTCGAGATTGTGGCCCGTTGCCAGCACATCATAGCCGAGGTCCCGCGCGATGCGATTCATCTCGTGGCGCTTCGTCAATCCACACACGGCACATGGCTTGCCGTGCCCGCGGTGGCTCATCTCAGAAAGTACGGGAATGGAGTGACCGTATTCCTTTTCGATGTCCACCACATGAAGTTTCAGCCCGCGTTCGTTGGCAAACTTTTCGGTCAGCCGCTGCGATTCGCGCGAGTAATGGATCCCACCGTCAATCCCCAAACCGATATACAAACCATCCGCCTGATAGCCCAGCCGTGTGAGGATGTCCCACAGGGAGAGTGAATCTTTGCCGCCCGAAACTGCGACCAAGATCCGCTCTTCACGTGTGAACATTTCGTATTTTTTGATAAAGCGCTCGGTCTGCTCCGGAATCCATTCAAGATAATGTTCCTTACAGAGCGCCAGTTTGTGCTGGCGCATGTTGACTGAGGCTTTGGCTCCGCATTTCTTACATTTCATGATCAGCCTCCCCACAACACTCACCCAAAGCAGGGTGCGTGTTTCGTGAACCTCCGGAAATCACCGCGATCAGTTTAATCACATCACCCTCCTTCAAAATTTCATCCTCCAAAATCATTTCTCCTTCGCGTGTCGCGATGACCGATTCGGGAACAATGCCGACCTTCTGCAAGGCGGAAAGCAAGGTCATCCCCGGCTTCACTTCATATTCCTTATCGCGCAAAATCAATTTCACTGCCATGTTGTAGATTCTATCATGTCTTCCATGCTTTGCTCCTCGCAAACCTTGACAGTCCCTCTTCTCCCCTGTACGATTGAAACATGAAAATCGGAATGATGGCAGATACATACAAGCCTCATGTCAGTGGCATCACCCATTATATTGACTTGAACAAGCGCTTCCTTGAAAAGGCAGGACATGAGGTCTATGTTTTTACTTTCGGCGATCTCGATTATCAAGACGATGAACCTCGCGTCATCCGAAGTCCGGGCTTGCCTATTGCGGATACAGGCTTTTACCTCTCTTTGAGATACAAAAGCGAAGCGAAGAAACTCCTCCAAACGATGGATGTAGTTCACGTCCATCATCCCTTTTTGAGCGGGCGCCTTGCATTGAGTTATTGTCGCCGCAAGCAAATTCCAATCGTGTTTACCAATCACACCCGCTATGACCTTTACGCGCAAGCCCGTTTGCCCATGATGCCCAAAGAGGTTACACAAAGTCTGCTGCATGCATACATGCCTGATTTTTGCTGCGCGGTGGACCTGGTCATTTCGCCCTCTCCTGGCATGAAGCGCATCCTGCAGAGTTACGGCGTGACCTGCCACATTGAAGTCGTTCCAAACGGCGTGGAATTACGGCGCTTTCATCAGGCAGCACCTCTTCCCCGAACAGATTTTGGATTTAGTAATGAGGACGTTCTGCTTGTTTATGCAGGCCGTCTGGCGCCTGAGAAGAATCTAGAGTTTCTCTTTCGAGCCTTTGCAGGTGTTTGTCAAATCCTCCCCAATGTTCATTTGTTGGTCGTCGGCGGCGGGCAGAAAGAACACGTCGAGGAAATAAAATCCATTCCGGGCGCACTCGGCATCCAAGAACGCGTTCGGTTTGTGGGCATGGTCCCCTATGATCAACTCCCATCTTATCTTGCCATGTGCGATGCGTTTGTCACCGCTTCGGTTACAGAAGTCCACCCTCTTTCGGTCATCGAAGCCATGGGGACAGGTCTTCCCATTCTAGGCATCAATTCTCCCGGCGTGGGCGATTCGGTCACAGATGGGGAAACAGGATTGCTGGCAACAGAGGACATTGCCTCCTTCACCGCCAAACTCACCTATTTATGTATGCAACACGAACACCGTAAAAAGATGGGGAGCGCGGCGCGCAAAGCCTCTACGCAATATGACATTGAACGAACGGTACAAATCATGCTTGCACACTACAGCCGCCTCGTTCAATCTACCAAACCCATCAAACGCAGCCTGGACGAACGCCTGATGTCCATTTTGGAAGAGTTTCTCAAATGAAGCGCAATCAACACATTGGCAAATGGGGGGAAGAGATCGCCAGCGCCTATCTCAAACAAAAAGGTTGTGAAATCATCGGGAAAAATATTCGCACTCCTTATGGGGAGATTGACATCATTGCAAAGCAGGGCGCTATCACGATCTTCGTCGAGGTCAAAACGCGGACCTCGGACAAAATGGGCTTGCCCGAAGACTCCATCACCTCACGCAAACGCGAACACATGATTGCCTGTGCTGAGCATTATGCCGCAGAACACGAAATTGATCATTGGCAGATTGACGTGATTTCCATCGAAGGCAAACCGGGAACGACGCCTCGCATCACATACTTCGAGAACGCGTTATAACGAGTGGCCTCTGGCAGCAGCGCAACAAAGGAGTTTACTCCATGAAAAGTTTGGCGAATCATGCAAACATCAACTTCTCAGCCCAAAACGCCCTACGCTTCGTCGTCCTCATCGGTATCGTCAGCCTGTTCGCCGATATGACCTACGAAGGCGCGCGTGCCATCAACGGTCCGTTTCTGGCAATCCTTGGCGCGAGCGGCGCGGCCGTCGGCGTCGTTTCGGGGCTGGGGGAATTGATTGGCTTTTCCATCCGCCTTGTTTCGGGATATTTCAGCGATAAGACCAAAAGTTACTGGGCAATCACGTTCTTCGGTTACGCAGTCAACCTCATCGCCGTGCCGCTGCTGGCATTGGCAGGCAACTGGCAGATTGCCGCGGCGTTGATGGTCATCGAACGCATCGGCAAGGGCATCCGCGTCCCGCCGCGTGATGCAATGCTCTCCTACGCCACGCATCAGATGGGACGCGGCTGGGGCTTTGGTCTGCACGAGGCGCTGGATCAACTCGGCGCGATTATGGGTCCGTTGATTGTCGCGGCGGTCTTGTATCTCCGTGACGGCTACAAAACGGGATACGCTCTGCTCCTCGTCCCCGCTTTGCTTGCGCTGGGCGTGTTGACTGCGGCGCGTTTCCTCTATCCGCGCCCGCAGGATTTGGAAATCCGACAGACGAAATTAAAGTTCGAGGGATTTTCAAAAGCGTTCTGGCTGTATGTGCTTGCCGCGGCGTTCATCGCGGCGGGCTTTGCCGATTTTCCCATCATCGCCTATCACTTTCAAAAAGCCTCCGTTGCCAGCCAAACGATGATCCCGATTCTGTACGCCGTTGCGATGGGTGTGGACGCCATCGCCGCCCTCGCCTTTGGGCGACTCTTCGACCGCCTCGGTCTGGCGACCATGATGCTGGTCTCGTTTCTCTCGGCTTTTTTCGCCCCTTTGGTTTTCTTTGGCAATTTCCCGCTGGCAATGTTGGGGATGACGTTTTGGGGCATCGGCATGGGCGCACAGGAATCCATCATGCGCGCCGCCATCGGCGGGATGATTGCGCCCGAACAGCGCGGCACCGCCTACGGACTCTTCAACATGGTCTATGGCTTTGCCTGGTTTCTGGGCAGTCTGTTGATTGGCGTCTTGTATGATGTATCCATCTCATGGCTGGTCGCTTTTTCGGTGACGGCGCAGATTGCATCCATTCCAATCTTCTATTCGCTTCGGAAGTCTTCATAAGCGCCTGCTGAAACTTGTAGCTACAGCCGCCGACCATCCTCATGCCTGGTGCATCACGGCTTTGAGTAACACCTGCCGATCCACCAGACCAATGGCTTTGCCGTCCGCGTCCACGATCACCATCCACTTGCGTTTTTGGGAGAGCATCAGGTGAGCGGCTTCGATGAGGGAGGTGTCGGGGGAAGCGCTTAGAACTTCGGGCGACATGAGTTGCGCGGCGGTAACTTTTTCAGGAGGGACGGCGCGCTTGCCGCGCAACGCCTGCATGACGCCGCGCTGTGACGCGGGCTGGACTCTCGTCACCGCATCCGCATCGCTGATGAGCCCGAGGGGATGACCCGCCTCATTGACCACGATCAGGCGACGGGTCCCTGCCTCGATGAAGCGGGCAACCACATCCGCAAGCGGAGCGTCCTTCTCGATAGTGGGAATCTCACGAACCATGATGTCGCCCAATGTCCGCGCCGCGCCGCGGGGAGCCTTGGCAGCGCGCTTCTTCGCTTCTTCGCT
This sequence comes from Anaerolineales bacterium, assembly GCA_035574015.1. Taxonomy (GTDB): domain Bacteria; phylum Chloroflexota; class Anaerolineae; order Anaerolineales; family Villigracilaceae; genus Defluviilinea. Next base: position 6,362 of record DATLZK010000020.1, on the reverse strand, counting down.
GACGACCTGCTTCAACACGTCCACGCGCGATAACACGCCAATCAGTTTGCCCTGCTCGTTGAGGACGGGCAGGCGCTTGATGCCATGTTCCGCCATGCGCGCCGCGGCGAGACTCAACGGTTCGTCCCCGCGAATCGTGATTGCTGGAGAAGTCATCACGTCTGCAACCTTGAGCGGGCTGGCGCGCAGATTCTTCAATTCGGATTGCAAGGTCTTTTCGTCGAGGCGCTCGGCGATGGAGAGATGCTGTTCCAATCCTGCACGTTCAAGCAGGTCTTCATCGGTCAGCATGCCCACCACTTCGCCGTTTTTGTTCAGCACAGGCAGTGCCTTGAGCAGGTGCTTGAGCATTGTTTCCCAGGCTTCGGCGATGTGGGTCGTGTCTTTCAAGGTGACGACTTTGCGGGTCATGACATCTGCGACGCGCTTGTCGGCGGGAAGGGGGTTGAGGTAGCGATGGGTGTATTTGACCACTTCCACATCATCGAGGGTAATCAGTCCCTCCGCCACCATCGGCGCGACGACCTTGAGCGCGGCGCGAATTTTTTCTTCGGTATCAATTGCCTGGATGACAAGGGGCAGGTCCACAGAAAGAGTCAGGATGGATGCGGTGCGGATGACGGAATGTGCCCCGAAACCGGCGAGTCCGCGCGTGACGGTCGCGCCCGCCAGCCCCTGAGTCCGAAGCGTCTCCAACAGGGCGGCGTAGAGGGCTTTGCCGCGCCACTTGTCGCTCTCGCCAATGTAGATGGTCAGCCGTTTGGCTTTTTTGCCGGTTAACTGCTTTGGTGACATGTTGATCTCCGTCAAATCGCTCTTGCCAGGATGATACCCAGAAAGACTGCAACTCCACCCAGGAAGGCACTGCCAAAAAGATTGAATAACCCAGGCAGCCACTGATTCTCCATCATTAACCTCAGGCTTTCAAAAGTATACGACGAAAAGGTGGTATACGAGCCGAGAAAACCGACAGCAAAGAGAATACGCCAGCGCGGGTCGAGCAGGAAGCGGTCAACAGCGAGGGTCATGAAGAATCCCAGAATAAAACTGCCGGTGAGATTAACGATGAGGGTGCCGTAGGGGAAGGATGTCCCAAAATAGTTTGCCGCCCAAAGCCCAACCCAGTAGCGCAGGTTGGCTCCCAGGATCGCGCCTGTGGAAATCAATAAAAATGTCTCCATATCTCGAATTGAGTCACCTTTCGGAAATGATTTGCAAGCGAACGCTTGTCACAGCCTGAATTTTTGTCTTTGCTTACCATGCACCTTATGAGCATGGCGAATGAAAAAGCCTCTACCGATACAGTGAATTCGGTAGAGGCTATCAGTCCAAAGAGACGGTTGCGGCGAGCCTCATCGCCTATTCCATTATAACATCTATTCGTGCTGTATTCATGGATGGTTGGTGAGGCAAGTCAGTCAAATTCGCGATTACCAAGATTCAGATTTGGAATTGCTACAAAATCGTTTATCATGTGAGCGACAGTTTATTACAATGGAGAAAGTTTTCTGTTGTGCGAAAGATGAAAAAGCCTCTTGTTCTCATTGTTGGTCCCACCGCCGTTGGGAAGACAGAGATCGCCATTCAAGTTGCGGAACGATTAAACGGGGAGATCGTTTCTGCGGATTCGCGTCTCTTCTACCGCGGTATGGATATTGGCACTGCCAAACCTACAGCCGAAGAGCAAGCGCGCGTGCCACATCATTTGATTGATATTGCAGAGCCTGATGAGGTGCTGAGTTTAGTGGTCTTTCAGCAGAAAGCGCGCCAAGCGATTGCCGAGATTCACGCGCGAAATAAATTGCCCTTCCTTGTCGGCGGCACGGGGCAATATATCCGCGCTGTGACGGAGGGATGGAATCCGCCGGCGGTGAAGCCAAATGAGCGACTAAGAGGCGAATTGGAAAGAATAAAAGAGGAAAGAGGGGTGTACTGGCTACATAATAAACTTAAGATGCTCGATCCTCTTGCGGCTGAAAAAATTGACCCGCGCAATGTGCGCCGCACGATCCGCGCCCTGGAGGTCATCCTGACGACGGGTAGAAGGTTTTCTGAGCAACGCAGGCAAAGCGAGCCACTCTACCATCTCATTACGATTGGACTGACGCGTCCCCGTGAAGAGTTATATCGGCGCGTAGATGAGCGCATCGAGAAGATGTTCGAGAACGGATTCCTGGATGAGGTGAGGCGTCTTCTGGACAAGGGGTACTCCCCCTCTTTGCCAACGATGTCTGCCATTGGGTACCGGGAGTGCATACGGGTAGTGAAAGGCGAATTAAATGCCGAGCAGGCTAAGGCTGAGATTCGACGCGCAACGAGAATCTTTATCCGCAGGCAGGCGAATTGGTTCAAAGCGTCTGATCCAAACATTAGGTGGTTCAGAGTCGAAGAGGGGGTTCAATTAAAAATCGAAGCATACATTCGCTCAGAAATCTCAAGCGAGAACGATAAAGTCATGAATCAGATGGAATAAAAATCAACCGACGGTTGGTTGACTTTTATTTTTTTCTTGTATATACTGGTGAAAATTTAGCCAAGAGGAGGCAGGAATGAATAACCGACCATGGCTCGCTCATTATGATAAAGGGGTGCCGCATACGATTGATTACCCTAAAGTTCCGGTGTTTCATTTTTTGGAAGAATCCGCACGCAAATATCCTGACCGCGCCTGCACGATCTTTAAGGGCGCGGTCATTACTTACCGGGAGATGAACGCGCTAACCGATCATCTGGCAGCGGCGCTCGTGGAACTAGGCGTGAAAAAAGGAGATAGGGTGGGCATCTTTCTGCCTAACACACCGCAATTCGTGATCGCCTATTACGGCATTTTGAAGGCTGGGGGCGTGGTCGTGGCAGTCAACCCAACATATCCGCCGGACGAGATTGTCACTCCCGTGAATGACGCCAACATTGAGATCATGTTCTCGCTCACCCGCTTCTATGACAAACTCAAGAAGGCGCGCGAAAAATCTAAACTCAAACGCATCATTCTGACGAATATCAAAGAGACACTGCCACCTGTTTTGCGATTCCTGTTTACACTAGCCAAAGAGAAAAAAGAAGGCGACCGGGTTGACAAACTGGAAGAGGGCGATTTATGGATGAAGGATCTGCTTGCCAAGCATGCTAATTCACCAAAGCCAAATATCGAAATTACTCCCGATGATGTGGCACTGTTTCAGTATTCCGGTGGGACAACCGGCGTTCCAAAAGGAGCAGTCGCCATGCACCGCAACGTAGTGGCGAACACGCTCCAGATCAAGTCCTGGATGCCCGGCCTGGAGGAAGGCAAAGAGGTAGTGCTGATGGGCATTCCGCTCTTTCATGTGTATGGCATGGTGGCAGGAATGCAGTTTGCCATGGCGACGGGCGCGAGCATGGTCATGGTACCCAACGCGCGGGATTTGAAGGATGTGCTAGAAAACATCAGCAAATTCAAGGCAACGATTTTCCCAGGTGTGCCTGCCTTATACAATGCCATCAACAACCATCCTGACGTTAAAGCAGGCAAATACAATCTTTCCACCATTAAAGCCTGTATCTCCGGCTCCGCGCCGCTCATGCGCGAAACCAAAGAGCAGTTTGAGAAATTGACAGGGGGCAAGGTGTTCGAGGGGTACGGCCTTTCCGAAGCGCCGACTGCCACACACTGCAATCCGCTCAACGGCGTGAACAAGACCGGCTCGATTGGCATGCCGCTGCCGGATGTGGACTGCAAGATCATCAGTCTGGATGATGGCGAAACCGAAATGCCCCAAGGCGAGATTGGCGAGATTGTGATTCACGGTCCACAAGTGATGAAGGGTTATCACAACATGCCAACCGAGACCGCCAACACGCTGCGCAAAATGAAGGACGGCAAGATATGGTTGTTCACCGGCGACATCGGTCGCATGGATGAGGATGGATATTTCTACATTGTGGATCGCAAGAAGGAACTGATCAAGCCCGGCGGCTTCCAGGTTTGGCCCCGTGAGGTGGAGGAGGTAATCGCTTCGCATCCCAAAGTTTTGGAGGTAGGCGTGGGAGGCATCCCCGATCCGAATCGCGGCGAGACGGTCAAAGCCTGGATCGTGGTGAAACCTGGCGAGACCCTCTCGGTAGACGAGATCAAAGCCTATTGCAAGGAACGACTTGCACCGTATAAAGTACCCACCCATTATGAATTCAGAACGGAATTGCCCAAAACAACGGTTGGCAAGATTTTGAGGCGTGAACTGGTGAGACAGCACAAGGAGAGTAGTGGGCAAAGTTAAGAAGAGGAAGTGAGAAAAAGTAGAAAATGACGCAAAAGAGCCTCCCAAAATTCAGGGAGGCTCTTTCGTCGCTTTGCAAGCCTATTTATCCAACCGGCTGAGGGGTACCGCTTCTCTTGGGAACTGGAGGCGGGAAGATGGCTTCGAATTCCTCGCGAGTCAACGTTTCAACCTCTAGCAGTCTCTGAGCAACCGCATCCAACTGCTTGCGGTATTTCGTCAGAATTTTCTTCGCAAGTTTATAGGACTCATCCACAAGTTTACGGACTTCGTTGTCAATCTGTTCCGCAACAGCCTCGGAGTAGTCGCGCTGCTCGGAGATTTCACGACCGAGGAAGATCAATTCTTCTTTTTGACCGTAAAGCAAGGGTCCCAGTTCGGGGCTCATGCCCAAACGGGTGACCATGGTACGCGCCAGGCGTGTGACTTGCTCAATGTCGTTTTGTGCGCCGGAGGTAATATCATCGAAGACGATTTCTTCGGCAACACGCCCGCCCAGCATGTAGGCAAGGTTGGCAAGCAGTTTCTTGCGCGAGTAAAGCAAGCGGTCTTCTTCCGGGCGGAACCATGTCAGCCCGCCTGCCTGACCGCGCCCGACGATGGTCACTTTTTGAACGGGGTCCGCTTCGGGGATAGCATTGCCCACAACAGCGTGACCTGCCTCATGGTAAGCAATGATGCGCTTTTCCTCTTCCGAGATCAGACGGGATTTCCGCTCAGGGCCCATAATGACACGCTCGATGGCTTCTTCCAATTCCGCCTGTCCAATTGACTTTTTGTTTCGACGCGCGGCCAGAATCGCCGCTTCATTCACGAGGTTTTCGAGGTCCGCACCAACAAAGCCAGGCGTCCCGCGCGCGATCGCCGCGAGGTCCACATTCGGCTCCAAAGGCTTGCCTTTGACATGAACTCTGAGGATTGCCTCTCGCCCTTTCATATCAGGGCGATCGAGTGTAACGCGCCGATCAAAGCGGCCCGGGCGAAGCAATGCCGGGTCAAGGATGTCGGGACGGTTTGTAGCGGCAATAATGATGATATTGGTATCAGTGTCGAAGCCATCCATCTCGACAAGCATTTGGTTCAGGGTTTGCTCACGTTCATCGTGTGAGCCGCCCAGCCCTGCGCCACGTTGACGCCCAACCGCATCAATTTCATCTACAAAGATGATGCATGGTGAATGCCGCTTCGCCTGATCGAACAAATCCCGCACGCGGCTGGCACCCACACCTACGAACATCTCCACAAACTCAGAGCCGGAGATGGAGAAGAACGGCACGCCCGCTTCGCCGGAGACTGCTTTCGCAAGCAGGGTCTTACCCGTTCCGGGAGGTCCAACAAGCAGAACGCCTTTTGGGATGCGCGCGCCGAGTTGAATAAACTTTTGCGGCTCCTTGAGGAATTCAACGATCTCTGCCAATTCCTGCTTGGATTCCTCCACACCCGCCACATCCTGAAATGTGACCGTCGGGTGTTCCCCGGTAAACATTCGGGCACGGGACTTGCCGAAGGACATGGCGGCATTGTTCGAGCCTTGCGCTTGACGGAAGATGAACCACAACACCCCCGCCATGAAGATAACCGGTAAAATGTAGAGCGCGCCGCTCAGAATGCCTGCCAATTGAGAGGGCGGCTTAATTTCGATCTTGACATTCTGGGAGGATAACTGCTCAGGGGTAACTCCCAAAGCGAGCAATTGGTCTACGAATGTTGAATCAGGCTCTTTGTGGGACTCCACCCCGACTTCGCTGCCTCCCTTGAATACGACGGTCAGGCTGTCGTCGCTCTCTACAATGACGCGAGCCACCCTGCCGGCTTTGATCGCCTCAGCCACTTCGTTGATCGTCAGCGCATCGGAGGCAGACGCCTCGTTCCGAAACGCCGTCACTGCCATGACCACCACAGCGACGATCAACAGGAAAGACACAATAAAAGATTGGTTTCTGGAATTCACTGAACCTCCATTTATACTCGAGTTTAGACAACAGACTTTACCCTGACCGTTACGTCAGGGTGAGAAAAGCACCTTATCAATCCAATTTCAAGCGGTTTTGGCAGTGGAGACGCCCTTTTTGACCACTTTGTGACGTTCTTTGGGCGTTCTTGACC
>DATLZK010000019.1:0-24255 GCA_035574015.1 Anaerolineales bacterium | reverse complement strand
GTATACCTCTTGACGAAATGCGATAAGTTTGTTAATGTTCTCTTTGGTAGCAACTTGGTTTCTCATAACCCCAAGCTTCTACCAAAGGGCGGTTTTTTTCAAGAGCAAAACCGCCCCAAATTTTGTCTAAACTCGAGTTTTCACTAATGAAGAGCATTTTCGCAATTTCGCCGCTGGTATGTCCCTCCGCGATGAGTTGAAGAATCTGCTTTTCGCGCGGGGAGAGGCTGGAGAGAGGATCGCTTTTTTTGTGGATGACGGAGCGAGGTTTGATGACACTTTCGAGAATTTCTGAAATCGGTTCACTCAGATAAGGTTCTCCTCTGGCTACTGCTCGTACTGCGCGCAGGAGTTCATCGCTCACAGAGGATTTGAGCACATACCCTTTCACACCAAATTGGAGGGCTTGATGGACGAGCCCCTCGTCTGCGTACATGGAAAGCATCAGAATATTTACGGGGAGTTTGAGATTGCGCAGATGTTCTGCGGCTTGGATGCCGTTTAAGCGTGGCATCATGATGTCCATAATCAGGACATGCGGCATGAGCGCACGCGCGAGTTCGATGGCTTCCTGGCCATTGGAGGCTTCGCCGACTACGTAAATATCACCCGCTTTTTCGAGCAGGGCGCGTAGGCCCTCCCGCACCATCGAGTGATCTTCGGCGATGAGGACGCGTATCATGGTTTCTCCTTGCGCGTCTGGGTGTTTATCAAGGGAAGTTCTGCGGTGAGGATGGTTCCCTGATTAGGGTTGGAGGTGATGGTCAGTTTGCCTCCGGCCACGGTCAGACGTTCACGCATGCCCGCCAGTCCGATGCCTTTTTCGGTGGCATCGGCTTTGATTCCTTCGCCGTCATCCTGTATGGTCAGGCAGATGCGGTTCCCTTCCGCGCTGAGCTCGACCCACGCTTGCTTTGCACGAGAGTGTTTGATGATGTTGGTTAACGCTTCTTGCAATACGCGATAGAGGGTGATGTTGTACAAATCAGAAAGCACAGGAAGGTTTTCATCTGCTTCGAAGGTGACAGGTAAGCGTGTGCGGCGCGTGAAGTCGGCGCAATAAGTTTGCATGGCGGCTTTTAATCCCAGCGTATCTAGTGCGGGAGGGCGAAGATCATGCGCGAGTCTGCGGATCTTCGTAAAGATTTCGTTGGTCAGGTCATAAAGTGTTTGCAATCGCTCGGTTATCGTTGGAGAGGTGGAGGACAGTTCATTTTGTAGGGAGCGCAAGGCGAGCAGTTGTGTGGTGAGCGCCTGTCCCAAATCATCATGTAGTTCGCGCGAGATGCGCTGACGTTCCTCCTCCTGTGCGGTAACTAGTCGCTCCGCCATGGCGCGCAGGTTTTCGCGCTGTTCCATGAGGATGCGATAGCGGTTGAGGCGCGTGATGGTACGCACGCGCGCGGCGAGTTCATAGCGATCCACTGGCTTGGTGAGGAAATCATCTGCGCCCGCTTCGATTCCTTGGAGGAGGGAGGCGCGGTCGTCGAGGGCGGTGAGAATAAGAATGGGGACCTCGGCAAGTTCGGGCGTAGCGCGGATGCGGCGGCAGACCTCAAAGCCATCCATGCCGGGCATCATGACATCCAGTAATATCAGATCGGGGCGCATCTTTTTGAGCATGTTGAGCGCTTCAAAGCCATCTTTTGCCAGTTCGAGTTGATAGCCATTCCCTTCGAGCATGGCGACGAGGGTCTCGCGGGCGGTCGGGTTGTCGTCTACGATAAGGATGACGCTCATTGGTCGCTTCTTTCTTCTCTGCGGGAGAGACAATCACGAATGATTTTGACGAGCGCGTGCAGATTGACCGGCTTGCTGATATATTCGTCCATCCCTGCGGCGAGGCAACGTTCGCGGTCGCCGGGCATGGCGAGGGCGGTGAGGGCGATGATGGGCGTATGTTTGAATTCCGCTTCGCTGCGCAATTTCTGTGTGGCTTCGATTCCGTTCATGCGGGGCATTTGGATGTCCATTAAGATCAGGTCTGGGTGGGAAAGTTTTGCCTGCGTGAGGCCATCCGCTCCATCTTGTGCGCTGATCACCTTGAAACCGTTCATTTCCAGATAATCGGTAATCATCATGGTCACTTCTTTTGTATCTTCAATGAGTAGGATGGTGGGTTGTTTTTGCGCATCCTGTTGTTTGATGGCGCGGAATTTTCCGGTGATCTTCATGCGTTCGATAGTATCGGGCATGAGGGCAGGCTCCCATGGCAGAACGATGGTGAAGCGGCTACCCACACCGGGCTTGCTTGTCACGGAAACACTTCCACCGTGCAGACGTGCCATTTGAGCCACGAGAGCCAACCCCAGACCGGTACCCGTCGCTTCGCGCGCCAAGCCCGACTTCAACTGCACAAAGGGCTTGAAGAGTTTTTCCATGTCCTCTTCGCTGATGCCGATGCCGGTATCCCAGACGGTGATCATGACTTTGTTCCCATCTTTATCGCCTCGTACTTCCAAGCCCACCTTTCCGTTTTCGGGCGTGAATTTGACTGCGTTGCTGAGCAAATTGACGATCATTTGTTTGAGACGACGCTCGTCTGCCCACATCAGGCCGAGTCCTTCTTCGATGTCGAGGATGACCTCCTGATTCTTCTTTTGTGCCAGTTGTTTGATCATGCGCAGGCTTGCCTGACAGACGGCGTTCACGTCCACTTTATTGATATCCAATGTCACTTGTCCGGCTTCGATTTTGGCAAGATCGAGAATATCGTTAATGAGCGAAAGCAAGTGATGACCGCTTTCGCTAATCGTGGAGATGTATTTCAATTGTTTTTCATTCAAGGGGCCGGCGATTTGCTCGGCAAGACTCTCGGAAAGCCCTAGAATAGCATTGAGAGGTGTGCGCAATTCATGACTCACATTGGCGAGGAACTCATCCTTCACGCGCAGCGCGCGCGCCAGATTGGCATTGGCGCGGCTGAGTTCCGCAGTGCGCTCTTCCACTCGCTTTGCCAGTTGATTTCGCTCCTCGGCAAGGGCAATCTCCATTTGTTTGCGTTCCGTGATGTCCCATGCATAATCGGCAAAACGTTCGGCGATCTCCAGGTCTTGTGCTGTGTAGTCTTGTCCCTTATTGCCCACGCCCAAGACGGCGACGATGCGCTCATTGCGGATGATGGGGATGATCATTTCGCGGATGAGGTCGGCGTGACCTTCTGGCAATCCTTTTCGATCTCGCAGGGATTTGTAATCGTTGTGGATGATCGAACGTCGCAGGCGAACCGCTTCAGCCCACACTCCGGCCTGATCTACTGAAAGATGCTGGGTCGTCAGCCGATTCAGGTCGAAGAATTGGTGAGCGTTCGAGGACCACGCGCTCAGCCCCGGCGTGGCTTGATCCGTTTCCATCAATTGGAAGAAGCCGATAGGGCTGTCAGTCAGTTCGCAGACGAAATCAAGCGCCTTTCGCATTACTTCCTCCAGGGAATGATGGGCCGAAAATTCTATCAATTCAAAGCGTTTTTGCATGATGGCTTCTGTGCGCATGCGTTCGGTGACGTCTTTGGCGATCACCGAGATACCGTGCGTAGAGGGATAGGCGGTCACTTCAAAAACATGCCTTTGACCGTTCAAGGGAATACTCATATGGAAGATTCTCGGTTGTCGGTTCCTGAGTGTATCCTGATAAATTTTTTCGATGCGCATTTGCTCATCGGATTTCCCAAAGACCTCGAACATGGCTTTCCCAATCACATTTTCTGCCGCGATGCCAAATATTTTTGCAGAGGCTTTGTTCCAGTAGGTGTAACACAAGTTGTTGTCCAGTTCGAAGAAAATATCGGTAATGCTATCTGCCAGTTCGCGGTAATGTTGTTCGCTTTCCTGAAGGGCTTTTTCGGCGTTGACACGTTCAGTAATATCGGTGCTGGTGAAAATGACGCGGCGATAATCGGGCTTGCCGTGCTGGACAGGGATGAACAGATGTTGAATACCCGTGATCAGGGTGCCGTCGAGTTTATGTGCTGTCATTTCAAATTCGAAGGAGGTGTGTCCCTGCCAGATCATATCCATTTCGTGGATCATGATCCCGCGAGGCGCAGCCTCGATCATCAGGCGACGGATATTCTCGATCAGTTCCTCCTTGTTCCGCGCGCCGTTCATTTTCACCGCGGCCTGATTTGCATTCAGGATGCGTATCAAACTGATGGCGTGTTTCAGTTCTTCTGGATTTGAGGCGAGATAGGCGCGCAGATCCTTGATGCCCTTTGCCCTCAGTTCATCCATCCATTCGACAAGTGCCGAGAAGTCCTCTAGCCAGGTGGCGACGGGGGAGTTCTCGAACAGGTCTTGATATTGTTCCCGGCTTTGGCGCAATTCTTCCTCGGCACGCTTGCGTTCTGCCAGTTCATTTTGGAGCGATTGATACAAGCGGGCGTTTTCGATGGCAATGGCCATCTGATTTGCCAGCGTTGCGAGCAAACGTTCATTCCGCTCGGAGAAGGCGTTGGGTTGTTCGCTTTCTATGCTGATTACACCGATGACGCGGTCACCCACGCGGAGCGGCACATATAAGCCGGATTGCATCTCCGGGTAGATGTTCAAAAACCGTGGATGAGCATGGATGTTTCCACTGCGAACCGATATGCCGATTTTTGCCACCCAACCGCTGATGCCATCTTCTATGGTTTTGATGTTTTCCCTCAGTTTGCGTTCGATCTCTCTCTTTTTCTCTTCGTCCGTGTCTTGCATGTTGAAGGCGATTAATTCGAGTTCATCGCTATCTTCCTTGCGCAGGCGAACGGTGACGTAACGCCAGGGTAGATGACGCGCAATCGTTTCGATGACCTTTTCGGCGATGGCACGCGGATCGAACAGACGACTGATGGCAAGCCCATTTTCGTACAGCGCCTCCATTTCTGCAAGATGGCGTGCCATCTCCTTTTCGGCTTGCTTGCGCTCGGTGATGTCCTGCATCGCGCCAACCATGCGGATGGCTTTTCCATTTGTGTCGCGAATGATGTAGCCTCTGTCGAAGATAAAAGCATATGAGCCATCTGCCCTTTTATAGCGATATTCGGCTTTCCAGTGATAGACCGCTGGTGAATGGATGGCGTTGAGAATGCTTTGCACGATTGATTGGCGATCTTCAGGATGAAGGTTTTCAATCCACCAGTTTGGGCTTTCGTCCACCTCTTCGGGTTTGTATTGGAAGAGCGTTTGGACGGCGTCGTTCCAAATGATGCGATTGGCAATCAAATCCCAGTCCCACACGGCTTCATTGACCGCTCGCGAAATGATATTGAAGCGTTCGTTACTGGTCCGCAGCTCTTTCTCGGCTCGTCTGCGTTCGGTAACATCAATGGTAGTGACGATGACGCGAGAATAATCCGCTTCGTGTCCGGGAACGACAGACCATGTGAGATGGATGACAAGCGGGATTCCGTCGAGTGTTTCATCCTCGCCTTCCCAACTATGGCTCAGCTGCCCGGCCGCGATGGCGGCGAAATCGTCAGGGTTGTGCTCCCATTCGCCTTTGCTCATTTCCGAGGAGGCGCGAATTAATTCTTCTTTACTTTGTGCTTTGAACATTTGAACAGCTGTATCGTTGACATCCAGGATGCGAATCCGAGCAGCGCATTCGGCCAGCGCATCGGGGTTGGAGCGGAAATAGGCGCTAATATCCGTGATTCCCTTTTGTTTCAGCATGTCCACATACTGCTTGACTTGCGAGAGATCCTCCTCCCAAATAGCGACCGGTGTGTTATCGAATAGCGCACGATACCTTCTTTCGCTTTCCTGTAGTGATGCCTCTGTCTGTTTATGCTTCGTGATGTCCACCATCACGCCGCGCAAGCGAACAGGTTGATCGTTTTCAACGATAACGGTCACAATATCCCTCAGCCAAACGATACGCCCATCCGCGGCGATCATGCGATATTCGAAATCGTGAGCGCGTTTTTGGCGAGTGGAAGTCATGCAATATTCAATTGCCCAGGTGCGATCATCAGGATAAATATGATCTTTCCAGAAAGTCGGTTCGCTGGTCCACCGTTCAACCGGATAGCCAAGGAGGTGCTCTGCCTGCTGGCTCACAAAGTAAAACTGAAAGGTTTGCGGATCTGCCTCCCAGACAATGCCATCAATGGAATTGATCAACTCGGCGTAATTTTGTTGTGATACGCTCAGTGCTTTTTCCACCTGTTTGCGTTTGGTGATGTCCATCAATGTGCCTTGAACGATGGGGGCATTGCCGTTTTGCGCCGGTAAAATATGTCCCACATCGCGCACCCATATCTCTCTGCCGTCTTTTGTGAGGAGGCGATATTCGGAATCGAAGGAGGTACCGCGCTGCCAGGCCTGCTGCTCCACTTCCATCTGGCGTTCCCGATCTTCCGGGTGGATCTGCCGATACCACAGGCCGGGATCTGCCATCCACTCCTCGGAGGAGAAACCCAACAGGGATTCGATCTGTGGGCTGACGTATGTCCACTTTCCGTTTGCCCCCAGTTCAGCCGTATAAACGATGACCGGTAAAAGTTCAACGAGGTTGCGATATTTGGCTTCTGCTTGCTTTAAGGCTTCTTCCGCCTGTTTGCGTTCGGTGATGTCCTGAATCGTGCCGATCACCTTGAAAATCTTGCGGTTCGAATCGTATTCGGGGTGGCCCAAACTCGAGAGCCAGCGAATCCCGCCGTCGGGGCGAAGGATGCGGAACTCTTCCGCGAAAATAGATTCCCCTTTCAGCGCTTTTTCGATGGAAGTCGCCACACGTCCGGCGTCCTCATGGTGGAGAAAGTCAGTGAAGACGCCGGTTTTCTCGCGTAATTCGTTGTGATCCAGAGCAGTGAACTCAAAGTACTCCGGTGACCATGCCACCTTGCCGGTTTGTGGGTCCCACTCCCAAATGCTCATGCGCGCGCTGGAAAGGGCGAGGATCAAGTGCCTCTCCCGTTCACGCAGCGCTTCTTCCGCCTGTTTACGTTCAGTGATGTCTTGTGCAGTGAGCACGCGATGGAGGATTGTGCCGTTCTCGCCGCGCACGCTCACCAAATCCATTTGAACGGGAAAGGTGGAGCCATCCTTTCGAATCATCGTTACCTCGAAGCGGGCGTGGCCGAGGGCATCCGCTTTTTGAATATAGCGCCGCACAACTTCGTGATCGGAGGGTGCATATAAGGACAGAATGGGCGAACCAATAAGTTCCTCCACCCTGCATTTGTGGAGCGCGGCAAAAGCGGGATTGCAAGCCAGCACGCGATTCGTATCCGGATCGCCGATGGCGATTCCGTGTGCACAGCCCTCAAAAGCATTTGCCCACTGTCGCAGTTCGCTTTCCGCCTGTCTGCGTTCGGATATGTCGCGCGAAACGCCATAGACCTCCACATGCCCGTTTCGTTTGTTGATCGCAAATCGTGTAGCAGTCTCGGTCCAAATGAATGTACCGTCGCGGCAGGATTGTTCGATCTCATCTGTATAGGTTTTGACGATGCCTTTTTTGAACTCAGCCAGGCGAAGGGATAGCAGGCGTTCAAGGTAGCGCATGGACTCGGGACTTAGAGCAGATTCCAAATCCTGCGAGATGACCTCTTCCGATGTATATCCCCTCAATTGCTTGACGGAAGGGCTGACGTAACGAAAGCGTCGGGTTTCCAGATCGAGCACCCAGATGACATCCGTTACGTTGTCGGCGAGCAATTGATACATTTCCCGGTTTTCGTTCAAGCGAGTGGTATGGCGCGAAATGAGCACATATAGCAGCATGGCGGTCACAAGCACATAGCCCCACCCTTTGTATATGCTGATCATGATGATCGTCTCTGCATCCAGCGCAAATGCTGCCATGGCGCGGTCAGAGAACAAAATCCATAGAGCACCTAGCAGGAAATAGAAGATGGCGATGCGAAGAGACCCCCGGTTTTGAACGAATGAAGAGGGCACACGAATCTTCATATCCGACTCCATATCTCCAGGCCAATAATACGCCTGATGAATTCTCGCCCATCCTTGCGGGATTGCAAAGGGGGGAATTCCCTACCCATCATACTTCTGTGAGTTCATATCAAACATGTCAGACAGATTGCGCTCTGCACCATTGCCGCAAAGCCGCATCTTTTGAGTGTATTCGCATACCATGGCTTTCTCAAAGTCATATCGAAAACGTCTTTTGAACCGCCAAGCCCGCGAAGAGCGCAAAGAAAACTGCCAAAATTCCGCGGTGGGTTTTGCCAAGGTGGTAAGACCTGTCCGCTTTTGAGAAAGCCATACTTCGCACACCCCATGGAATTGTACGGATCCTCAACCTGTGGTTAAATAACGTCAATTCGGGATAAGGACTTTTACACCGCCGAGACACAGAGAACATCGAGAAAATCAAAAAAATCTCTGCGAACTCAGCGTCTCTGCGGTAAATTTTTGGGCCCAAGCCGTTTATCCCGAACTCACGTTAAATAAGGGAACTTCCCAAAGGAGAAAAGAGACATGCTCACAGAACGAAACGATTTTTTCAAAATAGGCGGCAACTTCGTCACCGTCGTTGGAGATGATGTGAAGGTTGGCGACATGGCTCCAGAATTCACCGTTGTCGCACAGGACTGGACGCCGGTCAACCCGATTGCCGAATCGAAAGGCAAAGTGATCATCCTTTCCGCCGTTCCCTCGCTGGATACAGAAGTGTGCGACCGCGAGACCCGACGGTTTAACGAAGAAGCCTCCAAACTTAGCGAGGATATTATCATCTACACCATCAGCACTGATCTGCCCTACGCACAGAAACGCTGGTGCGGCGCGGCAGGCATTGACAAAGTGAAAGTGCTTTCCGATGTCGTTCATGCTGAAATGGGTGTGAAATATGGTTTGCTCATCAAAGAACGACGCCTGTTACGTCGCGCTGTCTTCATCGTAGATCGCACCGGCAGGTTAACCTATGTCGCCTATATGGAACACAACGGTCTTGAACCGAATTACGATGAAGTCATTGAAGCGGCAAAGAAAGCTCTTGCATAAATTTCAACAGCCCTCGCACAAAGTCGAGGGCTGTTGACTCGTTATCTACTCTGCGCGGACGAGCGGTGTTCGTGATTTACAGCGAATAACCCTCCCCCGGCTTCAAGACGACCGCTTTCGTCTTCGTCTCTTTTTCCACTCGTTCTGCCCAGGCGTTTGCGTCCTGCGCAATCAGGTCCCAGGTGTTGTAGTGGATGGGGATAACGACCTTCGGCTCCAGCAGTTTGACCGCGCGCAGGGCGTCGGCGGGACCCATGGTGTAGTTGTCGCCGATGGGGATGACCGCCAGGTCAAGCCCCTCCTCGCCAATCAACTTCATGTCGCCAAACAGACCGGTATCCTGTGCCATATAGATTTTCTTCCCGTCGTTCGTGGTGAGCAAAAAACCGCAGGGATTGCCTCCGTTCGATCCGTCGGGCAGCGCCGAACCGTGGAAGGCAAGCGTCAGTTTGAGGTAGCCAAAGGGATGCTTGAACCCGCCGCCGTGCTGTTGACCGTGCGTTTTGGCGACGCCCTGCTTTTCGAACCAGCCGGCAATCTCATAATTGCTGATGACGGTTGCGCCGGTGCGCTTGGCGATGGCAATGGCGTCGCCCACGTGGTCGCCGTGTCCGTGGCTGACGAGGATGAAGTCCGCCTCCACCGCCTCGGCGGAGATTGATGCGGCAGGATTGCCGGTGAAGAAGGGATCCACAACAATTTTGTATCCACCAGTCTCCAAACCCAAAGCCGCGTGCCCATACCAAATGAATCTCGTTGTCATAGCGCCTCCTTTCTTCTTTATAGTATAGGCAGAATTCCTTGCGAGTCAATTATCACGAAACGACTCACAACGCCGCAATTTCAAATCCATTTTTCTTCAACGCCTCATGCACCTTCTTTGCATTTTCCGCCGCACGCGGATGATCGCCGTGCAGGCACAACGTCTCCACACGCACGCGCCGCCCGCCGAAATCAATTCCATTTCTCGCGAGTTCAACTGCGTGTGCCGCTACCTCCTCTGGCGATTCGATGATTGCATTCGGAAGTGTACGCGAGACCAGCGTCCCATCAGGATTGTAGTTCCGATCCGGGAATCCCTCGTTCGCGACCCGCAAGCCGACTCCGCCTCCCGCTTCGACCAACCCGGAGCCTGCCAGCCCAACCAAAACCAAATCCCCGCCGACGCGCTTTACCGCGCGTGCAATCGCGTATGCGAGCTCTCGATCTTTTGCGGCTTGATTGTAGAGAGCTCCATGTGGCTTGACGTGATGCAGCGCTACACCCTCCGCCTTTGCTATCGCGGCTAACGCGCCGACCTGATACAAGATCAGCGCTTCCACCTCCTCAGGTGGCACTGTCATCTCACGCCGACCAAATCCTTCTGCATCGTTCCAACCCGGATGTGCTCCAATGGCAACTCCATAGCGCCTTGCCAATCGGATCGTTGCCTGCATGGTCAGTGGATCGCCGGCATGGAATCCGCAGGCGATATTAGCGGAGGTGATGAACGGCATGATGTCCGCGTCATTGCCGATGCCTTCACCCATGTCGCAGTTGAGGTCAATTTTCATGTTTCGTGTTCCTTCCTCGCACTTCAATACTCCATCCCAAATTCCGCTTCGATAACCCCTTTCAATCCGCTCATCAATTTACGATACTTCTTCTGCGCTTGCGAGACCGTTGTTTCGCGAAAACGGATTCTGCTTTGTTTCGGTGCGCACTGCGCAAGCACAGGCAAATCTGCGCTGATGACTGTCCCAATTTTTGGGTAACCACCCGTCGTTGGGCAATCTGCCATCATCACAATCGGCTGACCGTTTGCAGGGATTTGTATCGCGCCGCGTGTCATTCCCTCAGAGAGAAGTTCGATCTTCGCGCGCTGAGTCAATGCCGCGCCTTCGAGTCGGTATCCCATTCTGTCGGAAATTGGACTGATGGAATAGTCGCTCGATAAAAATGTTTCGACGCTTTCACTGGTGAAAGAATCTTTCTGCGGTCCCATGATTACATCAATGATCGGGGTTTGCGTGTAAGCCGGACGCAGGGCTTCGGGGAGCGTGCGCGCCGCAAGTTCAGTGAGAGGACGTGAAGGATGATCTGCGCGCAGCACATCGCCAATTTGCAAGGCTCTGCCCGCGAGTCCACCGAAGGGACCGCGCAGATAAGTCGAGCGAGAATCAAGCGTCGGCTTGATCTGAAGCGTACCCGCGAGGGCAAGATACGCCCACATACCCGAATCCGTTTTTTCGAGTCGAATTGTCCAGCCGCCGCGCACGTAATAAGAACTCCAAAGTGGAAAATCCCAAATGTAAACGGATAACCTAAATCCGCTCCCGGTAACTGCGATGACACAATCATGGAGGGCGCGGAAAGTTACATCACCCATACCGATTTCGATCAACGCGTCGCGCGGTGAATTGCCCGCCAGCGCGTGCGCGGCATGAAAGGCAAAGACATCCATTGGACCCGATGTCGGTACGCCAAAGCGTCGCCACCCAATGCGCCCTGCATCTTGAATGGTGGCTATGCCGTTTGCTTCGATAACCTCAAGTGTCATTTCTCGTAATTCCCTATTCCCTTAATTCTCTACCCTCTTAACTCTCTACTCTCACCTTACTCATAACCAGGGGTAAGGATGGGCAAGCAGTTACGATTTCTCTATGATAAATTTCACTTCATCGCCCGGTGAAAACAGAAAAGGATTTTCTGCTTCGACATCAAAGAGCCGTAGCGGAGTCCAGCCGATGAGTCGCCACCCACCAGGCGAATCCGTCGGATAGATTCCCGTCTGCAAGCCGGCAATCGCGACCGTTCCGGCGGGTACGCGCGTGCGCGGTGATGGGAGTCTGGGCACAGCGATAGCATCGTCCAGTTTGCCCATGTAGGGAAAGCCGGGCGTAAAACCCATCATGTAAACTGTATAAATTTTTTGAGAGTGAATGCGGATGACATCTTCCACGCGCAGATGATGATAAGTGGCGACGAATTCCAGGTCTGTCCCATATTCACCCCCGTATCGCACCGGGACCTCGAGCCGCCGCGGCGTTCGAGATTCATTTTCTTTTACCTGAGCGATCTTGGTGCGCACATGTTCCTTGACTTGTGTGAAAGAAAGCAGAAGCGGATCGTAGTGAACAAGCAAGGTTGCATAGGCAGGAACCGTTTCGATAATCCCCTCGAGGGATGAAATTTCGATCAGATGAGCCAGTGCATGGACACGCTGATTGAGGGCAGGGTCTATTTCGTCCCCAAATTGGATGAGCGCGGACGAATCACCGAGGGGGAGGATGCGGGGCTTCATGGCTGAAACAGACTGATACTTTCGATGTGATAGGTCTGGGGGAATAAATCGAACGGTGTGACTTGTTTGAGTTGATAGCCGTTCTCAATGATCCGCCTCGCGTCGCGTGCCAGCGTGGCTGGATCACAGGAGACATAGGCAATGGCGTGTGGCTTCAATTGCATGAGGGCATCCAGCGCGTGACGTTCAATACCCGCACGAGGAGGATCAACCACAACGTAGGGCGACTCGGCTATTTGCCCTACAAGACCGGGTAAAACTTCTTCTGCCGTGCCTTCATACAATTCCACATTTTCGAACTCATCCAGGTTGAAAGAGAAATCCTCACAGGCAGAGGGGGAGGATTCGACCCCGATCACGCGCTTGCATTTTGGAGCAAAGAAGGCGCTGAACAGACCTACACCGCAATAGAGGTCGAGCAGGGTGGCGGAAGAGGGAACCGGCAAATGGGCAAGGAGGTGGTTGACCATCTTCTCTGCCATGACTGTGTTGACTTGAAAGAAAGATGGCGCAGAGACTTTGAAATCGCGCTCGAGCACGCGCAGGATGATGTAGTCATTGCCGGCAAGGACAACCGTATTCCCTTGATAAACATGTACAACGGAGATCTCTGCTTCGATCTCGAGTTCGGGCGGCCGGGGTGAATCTGATTCGAGGACAAGCATCAGATCGCCTTCCTGACCAGCACGCAGGGAGACGCGTTCAATGCCTGTATCTGCTTCGAATTCGAGTTGTCTCCAGAAATCATTGATGGGCGATTCGGGGAGATGGCATTCAGTAATGGCGATAACTCTCTCCCTTGCTTCTTGTTTTTCTTCCACAAAGAGAGGAGAGGAAACAAAGCCTAGTTTTCCATCTTCGGTCAGGGAGAATTGAACATGGTTGCGGTAGTACCATGGCTTGGGGCAAGGAACCATTGGTTGGACAGGCGGGTTTTCGATTTTGCCAATACGCTTCAATTGATCGGTAAGGATTTCCGTCTTTGCCTGGATTTGTTTTTCATAAGGGAGATGCTGATAATGACAGCCGCCACACTCGCCAAAATGTTTACATTGAGGCTGGGCTCTATTGCTTGCGGGCTCAAGGATTTGAAGTATCTCGCCGCGTGCGAAGCCGCGTCTTTCCTCGATCAAGCGGACGCGGACTCGTTCACCCGGTAACCCAAACGGGACAAAGACCGCGCGTCCATCTTCGAGTCTCCCCATTGCATCGCCGCCGTAGGTGAGTTTTTCGAGTTGAATTTCGAAGGTTGCGGGTTGAGGGCTCATCGGTCTGATTATAAATACAAAGAGCCCGAACAGGACAACCTGTCAGGCTCTCGAACTTCAATTTTCCGATTTGTCGCCTACTTCTTCAAATACTCTTCCATCGCTTCGAGCAATTCTTCGATGTCGCTCAATTGTGTTTCGCCCATGTGCGCGATGCGGAAAGTTTTATCCTTGAGTGGTCCATAGCCATTGGCAATGCGCATACCTCGTGTTTTGAGGAAGGCGTTGAGGTCCGAGACGTTGATACCGCGTTCGTTCTTGATGGTGGTGACTGTCTGTGAACGATAGCCTGCAGGTGCGAACAGGGGAAGATCATGCGCCTCTGCCCATTCCTGGACTCGCTTTGCCATCGCCGTGTGGCGCGCAAAACGATTCTCTAGCCCTTCTGTCAGAATGCGGTCGAGCTGAAAATCGAGGGCATAAATGAGGGACATAGCGGGCGTGGCGGGAGAGGAATCTTTCAGGCGATGTTTCTCCATGCGCACGAGGTCGAAATACCAGCCGCGATTCTCGACACTTTCGGCTTTTTTCATGGCGCGATCTGAAACGGCTCCCAGTGCAAGACCCGGCGGCAGGGCAAGGCATTTTTGGGAGGAGGTCAGCACCATGTCGAGACCCCAGGCGTCCATTTCGATTTTCACGCCACCGAGTGAGGAAACAGCATCCACAAAGATCAACGTATCCGGCGCAGCAGCACGGACTGCCTCCGCAATCTCTTTCACGGGATTTTGTAAGCCGGTGGAGGTTTCGTTGTGGACGATGGTCAGGGCTTCGAATCCGCCTTTTTTAACGGCATCCGCTATTCGGTCGGGTGAAGCGGGCGTGTCCCATTCAAAGGATAGTTTTTCCGCTTCTTTCCCGTTTGAAATGGCAACCTCATACCAGCGATCTGCAAACGCGCCGTTGACCACCGATAGCACGCGCTTGTTCACAAAGTTGCGGATGGCGGCTTCCTGCAATCCTGTTCCGGAGGAAGCGGTGAGAAAGACGCGATATTTTGTGTAAAAGAGATTTTGTGCTTTTTCGCTGGCGCGCCGATAGATGGCTTCGAATTCCTTGCTACGGTGGGGAAGCATGGGCGCGGTTTGCGCCTTGAGCACTTCCTCAGCAACATCCACCGGACCGGGGACAAACATGCGTGACATAGGATCTCTCTGCAGTGCAGTTCACGCGGTGCGGATTATTTGATGAAGAAGGAAATGACGATCAAGACGAGGATGAAAAAGCCCGCGAGCGAGCCAATGCGCTTGAGATCGCGCTTGATATAAGTGTAATCGGGGTTGAACTCGACGCGGCTTGTTGAGGCTGTTACAGTGACCGCCGTTTTATTTTTGTTGTTCTTTGCCATGAATTTGCTCCTTTAGTTCTGTAATTTTCCAAATACAACAATGCGTTTGTTGTTCACGAGGTAGGGATAACACGAGATCAAAGTGACGGTCGGGCTTCCGGTGGGAGCCATGACCTCCACAGCCGTGGGCTCGACGATGATCGTGCGATCCACGATGTAAACATATTGCCTCTGTTGTGTGTAGAGGATGATCTGATCTCCCGGCACAAGGCGATCAAGGTGGCGAAAGATCTCGCCGTACACATCGTTGTGTGCGGAGAGCACAACATTTCCATTTTGGCCGGGGTTCGCCGAGCCAATGCTTTGCCCAACGCCTTTTTTCAATTGCTCCCATCCATCGCCTTGCACAACCGGTGCATCTACATTGATAGCGGGGATTTGAATGCGAATCGCCTGATCGGGCGCGGGCGTGGGGATTGGCAGGTTGGCAAGCGATTGCACCATCGGGCGTAGATGTTCGGGGATTTCTGCTTCGTTTGGGCGTGTGTTGCCCTGGGCATCGGGTGGTGTATGCCCAGAGGGCAGAACGACAGCCATTACCAGCGGCGTGGGGGTAAATGTTTCCTGTATCAAAGCGGAAGCAACTTCTTCATTCAAAGTGCGCAGAATTCCGAATCCACTGATGAGGACTCCGATGAGACCGATCACGGCGAGGACCTCTACCGTTAAAAGGATTCGATCAGCTATCCGTCTGCGCTTCGCCGCGGGGACCTGGAGCGAGTCGCTGTTTTCTTCGGGCGTTTCCACCACCGGCGCGCTCGCCGCAAGGATATCCGGTTCCACAGCCACCACACGCCCGGTTCGCTTGAAATGCTCCAGGCGTTCGCGCCGTGCGCCGCGCCGTTTCTCGATCAGTAATCGGCGCAATTCCTCCACAGATAGTTCTTCAGGGGCTTTACGTCTGGGCATGGCGAAGGGATTATACCGCATGGTTCTGAGCAATAGCACAACTTAGGAGTTGTACTTTTGCAGGACATGGTTTTCTTCAAGGTGCCCACACTTACGGTCCTCCCATATCTACCGTCCAGTAACTGCCATAAGCGCTGAATCGCGAATAGGCATATCCCACGCCGATTTCCGTCACGCGTGAATTGAGAACCGCGTCCCAGTGAGTAGGATCGCTGCGCCATTGATTCATGGCATCTTGTGGGAGACCAATGGCAATGATCTCAAGATAATACGGATTGGTATAGCCTGCGCGCAGCAAACGATCACCAATCCACGAACCATCTGAGCCACTGTGGCGGAGGAAGTTATTGCAAGCCATGTCAAGGCTGTGACCTTGCGCGGCGTTCATCAATTGTTGATTCACGGCAAGAGGAGCGCGTCCCGCCTCCAGGCGCGCCTGGTTGATCAAGTCAATAAGGGTTTGAACGTAGCCTGGATTTTCCTCGTATGAGCAATTTAAATTCCCCACCTGTCCACTCATGGGCGTTCCTGCTGTGCCGGGGTTGCCCACTATGATCTTTACCCAGAAAGATTTTTCGATGCCGATGGGGATCGTTTTTCCGCTTGCATCGCGCAGTTCGTAGTTGGCTTGATATACCCCGTCTGTGGTTGGCGCAACGAGATCAACGGAGACATTCACAGTTGCTTGGGGTGCTGTCTCCGGCACGGGGGCGGAAGCGGGTGAACTCATCTGTTCGCCGGAGACAAACACAATCGTATACCCTGTCCACGTGCAGGTTCCGCTATTTTGAAGTTTCCACGTTTTGGTGAAGCGCTCTCCCGGCATTACACGTGTGTTATCGGGATATGTCACATCTTCGACGAGGATGGCGCTATCCTTGCACGAGGCGCTCGGAGGCGTTTTTAATGAGTCGAGCGTCGGTGAAGCAGTTGGCGGGATCGGCGTCGGGAGGGTCAGCCTTGGTTTTGTCGGCGGCAGAGTCGAAGTCACGAAGAGAGGCGAAGGCTTTGTTGGATATGTCTCTTGTGAAACGGTTACGCAAGAGGAGAGGAGAATCAAGAGAAGGAAGAATGTTTTCTTTGACATTGCCTTAGAACATCATCATTTGCGATTTGGATTTTTCGAGCGGGTCGCTGGCGATTTGCTCCTCGAAGGTCTCACGCGTCAACACGGGGACCTCAAGGAGGGCGCGCAGCAAACGATATTTTACAAGCCGATATTGTTTCAAGCGCGCGGCGAGCGAGGGATCGCGCTGCGCCTTGTATGCGATCAAGCCTGCGCGCCCGCCGGGAATGACGATGATTGTTTGCTCCGGCGGATAGGGTGTTTCTGCCAGGGCACGGCTGATGAGAGCCGAAGCAAGGACATAAAAGGCGCGCGCGATGTTTCCATTCTCTTCCCACAGGTAAATGTTGTTTTCCCGGCGCGTGGAATAATTCAGGCGTTTGCCGAGCGCTTCGATCATGGCGATGATGGTATCGAGTTCGCGGCGGCGCGCGGCGGCTACATCTTCGGGGCGAAGTTTCCAGGTGGCGTTCTCTTTTTCGGCGTATGAATCTAGCACGGCGTAGATCATGCCTTTTGAGGGCGTCAACAAACCCGGAAAACGCGGATAGAGGTCATTTTCGATCTCGAGGTAAATGCTGTTTGGATGTTTTTGTAAAAAAGTAGCAACAGCCACCTCCACACGGTCGGTAAGCGATTCGATACTACGGGTTGACTCGACGCGACCCCATAACCCCGTCTCTATGCTTTCACCGGTTGAATAGTGGATAAAACGCTGATCTTCAGACAAAGCCTTTTGCATCACGGCCTGAGTGGTGCGCAAGGCTTCATCGAATTCTTGATTTTTTTGCCGGAGCGCGTGTGATTTCACTAGCGCGAGCAAGCCTGCGGCGTGAAGGTGGAGATAGGAAGCAGGCTCACCGCGCTCGAGCAAATGGGAAGACATTGCCTCGCGCACTTCGTTCACGTCTGGCTCATTTGCCTCGCGCTTCAAATGTTCGCCGCGGCGCCACACCAGTTGAATAGGATCATGTTCGGTGCGCAAGGCAAGCGATTGTAAATCGAAGCCGGCTGTGCTTGCGGCGGTGAGCGCCGAAGTAAGGAAGGAGGGCTCAGGTTCGGCAAGCAAGCCAAAGACCGGTGTGCCAAGCGGAAGTAGCTCAAACAAATGTGAGAATGCCGCGTGAAGAGCGGTCGCGTTCCAAGCCCAGTCATATCTTCTGCGGCGCAACGCAATCTTATACGGTTCCACAGCCTCGCGCCCCCATAGCCAGCCCGCCCAAAGCGCTGAGAGAGTCCAGAATGCCTGATTGGGACGCGGGATCGAACCGATCACTGCCGAGATAGGAATTTCCTTTTTGACTTCGCGCGCCAGATCGCGCAGCCGGCCTTCATAGACGCAAATCCCGCCGCTCTCAGGAAGTTTGCGGGGCCACGCTTCGAACGCGACCGCCGAGGCTGTTTCTGTCCAAAGGCTGAATCCACGCTCGAGCAGTTTCCACAAATTCTGTTCACGAAACTGGCTTGGAATGGTGAGTTGTTTGGGGCGTGTGCGTTCGGTGGGATAGCCCCAAAGGGTGTTTCCCGCGTCGCACACGATGAGGATAAGCGCTGTGAGGGCGCGTTTTCTTTCAGGCGGCAGACGCAAACTGTCGAGACGGTTGATGAGGGTGGTAAGCACATATAAGGGGCGCGGCAGGTAATGTGTGATTGCCTCTTCAGCGTAAACGCGATCCTCGTCATTCAACTCGGCAACACGCTCAAGGGCGCGTGAGCGATGCAAGGGATCAGTGGCGGCCATGGCTTTTACTCGTTCGACATCCTGTTCTGTAATTGGGTGCTCTCCCGAATCGCCACAGTGTGGGCATGTGTACAGGCGCGCGTAGGGTGTCTCTTCGCCTTTGCGCCAGAGGAAGGCGTCTGCCTGAATTTCACGATTACATTTTTCACAAGGGGTGAGGTAGAGAGATTGCAGATGCTGTTCCAATCGTTCGCCCCCCTTTTTGACGAATGCCAGTTCGGCAAGCGCGGCTTTGAAATCTGCTTCAGTGGGAGGGCTGGCAGCCATTTCGAGCAGGAAGCGCGTGATGGGATTGTTTGCAGTGACCAGCACGCGATAGCCGGCGCGTGCAGCTTCGAGCGTCAGGCGTGGAGCGAATCCGAAGGGGTCCAGCACCCAGGCTCCAGCTTTGCCTTGAGTCGCATCATAAGGCTGAGCGTGATGCGGTAACCATGCGGATACCACTCCCTCTTCGAGCGGAGGAATGAAGCGCGAGAGTGGTCCCGGCTCCGCAGGGCTCAATCCCGGAATGTACGCTTGGAGTTCCATCTTGTTATAAGTAACATCAGTTCGGGATATGGACTTTCTCACCGCGAAGATGCAGAGAACGACGTTAAGTATACCCTTGTTGTTTTTACTCACACCCCTTATGCAAAACATCCTAGCGGTTTCTTTCCCTCGCCCCTTCGCCCCTCCTCTACCAGTAGGAGAGGGGACGGGGCGAGGGTGCGTAACATCAGTTGTTACCCTTGAAAGAAGGACTCATCATCCTTTCACTCTCTTGCGAGTCAAGGTATGGGACCATACGTTGGCGCGCAGAGGATGTCATAATATTCGAGTTCGGTGGCTTTATTTTGTTCGGCGTAGGCGGCCGCGTCTTTACCGATGTTGCGAACGAGATCGAGATTTTCACGTACCTGATAGGGCCAGTAACGAGGGATGACCATGCGTGGGTCATTGACATAGCCTTCCGGCTGATAGGCAGGGCGCGAGGGATCGAACTGATCGGCGAGGGGAATCCAGTTGTACATCACAGGTCCACGCGGGTTGATGGTGAACCCGAGGCGATAACCATATTGCCGTGCGAATTGTACCGGGCGCACGCCGAATCCGCCGCCAGGCCAGATGATGGCAAGAGGAGTTTTGCCGAAGTTTTGTTGAAGATCGGCAATGGACTTTTCGAATTCGGTCTTGATGAACTCATCGGTGGAAGAGTCGCTCATGTTGATATTGTGGACGTAGCCGTGTGACTGGTGATCCACCCAGCCTTCCTTTTCGAGGGCGATGTTATCCTGAAGGTTAAGGTCGCGGATGGAATCTTCCCAACTGATCCAGGCATTGACGACGGGCCAGCCCCACTGTTCATAATAGGGGCGGAAGTGTTCGTTGAAGTTTTCTGCCGTGCGGCGGTCGTCCTGAATAAGAAGAACCGAGCGCATGGGAATCTTCGCGTTGTGATCGAGGAAATCGGCCATTTGTGTGGCATTGATGGCTTCAAAGCCTTGTTCCCTCAGGTCATTCATCATGCGGTGAAAATCTTGCACGGTGATGTCGTTGGCGGTGACATCTGCCGCATCTCGCTTGATGCCGTGCAGCATGATGACCATAACGATCGTGCCGGGCGGTGAATTATTTGAGTTCCATTTGTCGCGGAGATATTGACAGGTGTCCTGAATATATGTGTGTGGTGTGTCGAGTGGGTTCAGTTGGCTTGCCACGAACGTTGGTGGAAGGGCGGGCGGGGTACGTACAGCCGTCGGCTGAGGGATCGGTGTGGCGGTCGGAGCGGGGGTTGTTGTTGGTTGAAATTGCGCGATGGCGGTTTCGAAGGCTTGGGTGAGCGCGGCGCTCAGGTCGGGCGTTGGCGCGGAGGCTTGAGGGGCGCACGCGCTCAAGATAACGGTAAGCAGGCTGAGGCTGAGAAAGAAGCGAGCGGTCATAGGTTTTGTCTCGTGCACGGAGTCCTATTCGTTACTTTCACCTTTGATGAATGCTTCTACTTTTTCACGCGAGATGTTATCGCGGAATTGTTTGGGTGGGGTTTTGAAGAAGTAGGAGGAAGGACCTATGATCGGTCCGCTCAGTTTGCGGTCGAGGGCGATCTTGGCGCATCGAATGGCGTCAATCATCACGCCGGCGGAGTTGGGGCTATCCCACACTTCGAGTTTGACTTCGACGTTGAGGGGGACATCGCCAAAGGTGGTGCCTTCGAGGCGAATGTATGCCCATTTGCGGTCGGTGAGCCAGGGGACGTAATCGCTGGGACCAACGTGTACGTTGTCGTGATCGAGTTCGTAGGGGATCATGCTGGTGACGGCGTTGGTCTTGGAGATTTTTTTGCTTTCGAGGCGTTCGCGTTCGAGCATGTTGAGGAAGTCGGTGTTGCCGCCGAAATTGAGTTGATAGGTGCGGTCAATTTTCACGCCGCGATCCACAAAGAGGGTGGCGAGGGCGCGGTGAAGGATTGTTGCGCCAACCTGCGATTTGATGTCGTCGCCGAGGACGGGGAGTTTGGCATCGCGGAATCGCTTTGCCCAGTATTCGGAGGAAGCAATGAAAACCGGAATGCCGTTGACGAAGGCACAGCCGGCTTCGATGACTTGTTCTACGTACCATTTGGTTGCCATTTCTGAGCCGACGGGCAGGAAGTTGACGACGACATCGGTCTTGGTATCTTTGAGCAGTCGAACGATGTCGGCGGTGGGACCCGGCGCTTTTTTGATCATGCCGGAGAGGTATTTGCCCAGCCCGTCGTGGGTCATGCCGCGTACGACGGGTGCTTTGAGGTGGGGGACCTCTGTGAATTTGTAGGTGTTGTTGGGTTCGGCAAAGATGGCTTCGGAGAGGTCTTTGCCGACCTTGGTGACGTTCACGTCAATGCCGAGGGTGAATTCGATGTCACGGATGTGATAGCCACCGAGGCGGACGTGCATGATGCCGGGGATGAGGGCATCGTCTTTGGCGTTTTTGTAATACTCCACGCCTTGTACCAGAGAGGAGGCGCAGTTGCCTACGCCAATGATTGCGACGCGTACTTTTTTGCCAGCCATGTGTGATGTTCTCCTTGTAGTGGGTTATGAAATGTTGCGAGAGTGTATCTTCGAAGTGTTGTATTGTCTGACCGATGTTGTATAATTCGGGCGATGTCATCCAATGAGCGCATTCATCATCTGGAACGCCTGCTCGAAGTGGTTCGGGGGCTGACGACGGCGCCCGACATCGAGTCCTTTTTGCAAACGGTGATCACTGAAGCGAGCGAAATGACGGATAGTGAACTCGCTTCGATCTTGGAGTATGACCCGGAGGCGGAGGAACTACGTTTCCTTGCGGCGCAGTGGTTCCAGCGTGATTTATTGAGACCAGTAGGCGTGCCGCTGGAAGGGAGTGCGGCAGGTTGGGTCTTTCGCCGAGGTCAGCCACTGATTATTCAAGATACGAAGGCGGATCGGCGTCACTTCAAACTGGTGGATCGCGTGACCAGGCATGAAACGCGTTCCTTGGTGGCTGTCCCGCTGATTGTGCGCGGGGAAGTGATCGGGGTGTTGGAGGCGCTTAACAAAAAGGACAACGCCCATTATACCGAAGAAGACTTGACGATTCTCTCCACGCTGGGTGCGCTTGCCGCGCAGGCGATGAAGAACAGTGAACTCGAACGAAAGGTCAAAGCAGCGCGCATCGAACTGGCTGAACTCGAACGCCTCAAATCGGATTTTATCGCTATTACCTCTCATGAACTTCGTACTCCGCTGGGGTTGATTCTTGGTCACGCCACGTTCCTGCGCGAACTGGTTGGAGAGGAATATGCCGAACACCTGGACGCGGTCATTCGCAATGCGACGCGGCTTAAGAATATTGTCGAGAATCTCTCGGATGTGGATAATGTGCAGAGCGGCGCGGCGCGCGTGCGCAGCAGCCAGGTCTCGATGGCGCGTATTGCAGAGGATATCGTTCTGACGTTTCAGGATGAGGCGAAGGCGAAAAACATTACCTTGAAGATCGAAGCGGATGATTCCCCTTTCTTCATCGAAGCGGATGGGACCAAGATCAACATCGCGTTGAGCAACTTGGTGCGCAATGCGATTCAGTTTACAGAGCCGGGCGGGCACGTCACAATCCGCCTGGAAGAGGATTCGGGGTATTTAAAGGTGTCCGTCACGGACGATGGAATCGGCATTCCTGCAAAGGATTTGCCGCGCGTCTTCGATCGCTTCTTTCAAGTGGAGGGGCATCTCACGCGCCGCTATGGAGGGATGGGACTGGGACTTGCCGTTGCCAAATCCATGATTGAATTGCACGGCGGGCGCATCTGGGCGGAAAGCGAGGAGGGGAAAGGAAGTACATTTACGTTCTTGCTGCCATTCCAGCAGACGGGAATTTCATCCGCAACGGTCAAGCCGTTTACTGAATAATCTTGCTCTCGAATGCCACCTTTGTCCCCGCCGGGAAGCAAGACCAGCTTGGCGGCTGCCCTTCCCAATGGCAGTTGTCTTCTAGTTTTATCACTTGGTTAAATCCGTTAGATGGGCATGTACCTACGCAATTTGAATTGCAGTTTCCAGGAAATGTATCACCGTTACAGTGTCCCAAGGCGTCTAGTGCGCAACATGTCACGCCGTCATTTATACACTGCTGTGCCAGAGAAACATCAGGGAATAAAATGCTTTTGATGATAATTGCAGTCAAAAGAAAAATAATTTTTCGCACAATATCAATGTAGTATCTTGGTAATATAAAGTCAATAAAGAAGCGTTATTTTATGAATGTCCAGGTAACGTCCAAGAAGTAGCCCTGACTATCAGGATCACTTCCCTTAACATACAACTTATGGTTTGTGGCTGGTACTACTTTGTAATCTGTTCGTGAGTGTGTTGCCGTACTTGCGATCAAATTTCTAAAAAGTTCACTAATCACTTCGCCATCTGTCCAATTTGTGGTATTAAATATCGATCGTTCATCCTCATTTAATGTGTATCTAAGAGTATCTCCAACCATAGCAACACTATAGACTATTTGTCCCTTATCATTAACATACATACCTGTTCCCGCTCCCTTACCAACAGAATCTGAGTCATTCAGTGGAAGTTCAGGTAGAAACCCTTTTGGAAGTTCGGTTACTTGGACTACTTCTAATTTAATTTTTTCATTGAGGTTGGCTTCGTATTTATTAAAGTTCATGTCGGTAACAATCATCCACCCGCCCGTTCGCTTTAGAAACTCTTTCATAAACTCAACACGGACTTTGTAATCCCAGCTGTGTCCTATTCCTTCCCACTCGGGGTGGTCTTTGATTATCTCTTCATAAATGGCGCGGTTTGCCTCCATTCCTTTGCTTTTACTTATCACATCCCCCAAGTGAGACACGATAATATCCCAATAAATTGCATCGCGGTCGGCGTCGGGGGCGAGTTTGAGATTGTAGTCCGGGAGATTTTCGACAAATTCAATATCGTTTGCAGGGACAAATTCACGAGCCTCTGAAATGGGATAGGTGGGGATAAGTTGGCCTTCTTGGGAGAAAGTGTATGTTTTACCGTCTGCTGCTTTCAAAAAAATTTGATTATCTGCCACCTCAATTTCGGTGACAGACTTCTCTTGTCCATCAATTGTAATAGTTAAGGTTCCATCTGGCTGAACCGCAACACCAGCGGCTTCTACAATTGTGCCATCCGACAGTTTTACTTCTAACCCATTAGGGGTGAGGGTGAAATTATCG
>DATLZK010000018.1:0-20944 GCA_035574015.1 Anaerolineales bacterium | reverse complement strand
GGTCAAGAACGCCCAAAGAACGTCACAAAGTGGTCAAAAAGGGCGTCTCCACTGCCAAAACCGCTTGAAATTGGATTGATAAGGTGCTTTTCTCACCCTGACGTAACGGTCAGGGTAAAGTCTGTTGTCTAAACTCGAGTGAAAAGACAGTGGAGAAATACCGATCCCGCCTGATGGAAAAATTGAACGCCCGCAATCTGGCAGGCTTGGTACGTCTGGCGGTCAAATATCGCCTCGTGGATCGGGATAGTTGATCCATTTAAAAATGGGGGATTCCCCGCATGGATATATTTCCCAACTCCATTATGATTGATGGCAAGACAAAGACTCACCCAATTTCACATAACCTATTAGGAAAGCCATATGACTAGCACAATTCTGATTGTAGACGACGAATACGCCGGACGAGAAACACTTTTATCGGTTTTAGAGGGTGAGGGCTATCGTCTCGAAACTGCCGAAAATGGACAACAAGCCATCGAAAAAGCGAGACAGATCCTGCCCGATGTCATCCTGCTGGATGTGATGATGCCGGGCATGGATGGTTTTGAAGTCTGCCGCATCATTCGCCACGACCCGCAACTGGCAGAAATTCCCATCATCGTCCTCACCGCGCTCGATGACCGTGAATCCATGCTTGCCGCGCTCAAAGCCGGCGCGGACGATTTCATCTCCAAGCCATTTGACCGCTACGAATTGCGCGCCCGCCTCTTGGGCATTACGCGCCTCAACCGCTATCGCAAACTCATCGAAGAGCGCACAAGGCTTCGCGACGCGCACGATAAACTCCTCGCAGCCTACGAGGCTACCATTGAAGGCTGGTCGCGCGCCATGGATTTGCGCGATCACGAAACTGAAGGTCACAGCCGACGCGTGGCTGATCTTACCGTGCGCCTGGCCAAAGAACTGGGAATGACAGACGATGAATTGATCCATGTGCGGCGTGGCGCCCTTCTCCATGACATGGGCAAACTCGCCATTCCCGATGCCATCCTGCACAAACCGGGTGGTCTTACCGAAGATGAATGGAAGATCATGCACACACATCCTCAACTTGCTTACGACATGCTCCACACCATCGAATACTTGCGCCCTGCTCTTCACATTCCTCTCTATCATCATGAAAAATGGGATGGCACCGGCTACCCCCACGGAATTAAAGGAGAACAAATTCCGCTTCCCGCGCGCATCTTTGCGGTGGCTGATGTTTGGGACGCGCTGACCTCAGATCGTCCCTACCGCCGCGCCTGGTCCAAGCAGGACGCGCTCGCCTATATTCAAGACCAAGCCGGCAAGCAATTCGATCCACAAGTGGTAGCAAAATTCGTAGAACTGATCCAGAAACAAGAGGCGGGAGAAGGATTGGGGTGAAAGGAAGCGAGGGCGTCCACCCTCCCGATGGGAGAGGGGCTGAGGGGGAGGGTGGGCATCAGTGACTCAAAAATGTCAACCCTCCACCAACAACTTTACCAATTCGCGGCAAAAGGCGGGAATATCAGCCACCACCCTTCCCCAAACCAAATTGCCCTCCCTGAACGCGGCTTCATCTACCCATGTCGCACCTGCATTGATTAGATCATCCTTGATGCCAAGCGATCCCGTCGCGCGGCGTCCTTTCACGATTCCCGCCGAGATCGCCACCAATCCACCATGACAGATGATCCCAAGTGGTTTCTTCATCTCATCCATCCTGCGCACCAGATCGGTGACCGAGGCATAGCGGCGCAATTTATCCGGCGCCCATCCACCGGGAACGATCAAGCCATCCAATTCCTCTACCTTGAGGTCTTCGATTTTCGTATCCGGCACGATAGTCAGCCCATTCTTGCCACGCACGGGCTTCAAATCCAAGCCTGCGCTCAACACCTGCGCGCCCTCCTCCTGCAACCGCATCATCGGCACATAATATTCCAACTCCTCCACACCCTCAGCAATCAATGTGGCAATCTTTTTATTTTGAAGACGCATATATCCTCCGTTGAACATTCAATCACATCCTGCGTTTGAACACCTTACCTCTAGAAATTCTTATAGGCTTCGCTCATCTTCCGATATTCAATGAACGGTTCGTTGATCAATTTTGTATAGAGCATGATCTGGCAAGATTCCTCCAGAATCGAAGTCCACAGGAACGCCTCATCGAGCGTCTGACCGATTGCAAAACTGCCATGTCCACGCAGCATGACAACCTTGTAATTTTTCAATGCCTCTGCGACCTTATTCGCCATTTCAGGCGTGCCGGAGGCAAACTCTTCAGTAATCACGGGAATCTTCTTGAGCAGATAAGCGGCTTCGTTATCAATCGGCACAATTTCATCGCGCGAAAGCGAAAAGGCAATGGCTGTGCGCGGGTGACAGTGAACGATTGCCAGGGCAGGCGTATTCATGTAAATCGTGCGATGTGCTAGCAGTTCGGAGGAAGCCAATGCCACGCCGCTATCGTTCTTTTCGATACCGGTCTCGATCAAGTCGTGGGGCTTGAGCCGTCCCAGCATTGCGCCGCGCCGTTTGATAATGAGACGGTCACCCAGGCGGACACTCAAATTACCCGCATGGGAGGAAATCATGCCTGCTACATACAGGTCGCGTCCAATCTCGCGGAATTGTTCGTAGATGCGTTGGTCAATCATCGTTTTCTCCGTTTCTGTTCATGCACAGTATCAGCAGTGATGCAGTTTGTTTACAAAAGATTGCTTCGTCGCTTTATACTCCTCAGAATGACTTAACTCATCGTGCACAGTTTCTTTCCCTCGCCAGAGGTGAGGGAGCGTAACAGGAGAGGGGTTGGGGCGAGGGAAAGCAGGGCGAGTACACAGGTCTATTATCTTCGCAACAGAGCAACTTAAACCAAATCTATCAATTCCAATTCTTTCAGTTTCTTTTTTGTCGGCACGCCGTTCTCATCCCAGCCGCGCCCGCGATAGTACTCCTTGAGCATGGGTTCCAGCTTCACCACCCACCCCTTGGAGGGTCCCTCCCTTGGCGCTTCGTTCAAGAGGCGCGGTGGGAGAGTATCGTCCCGGCTGGTAAACCCTTCACGCAGGTTATACAGCCTTTCGAGATTCCAAACACGCTCACCCACCCTGATCATATCGCCGGTAGAATATTTGATGCCTGTTACCGCTGAAAGAACACGCGCAAAATATTCCTCCGCCACACCATAATTTGTAAACTTGCACAAGACCAGCGAGTCAATGGCAGCAGCAATATTCTGATGAAGGATGACAAAACTCGACTTGCCCTGCACTTGAAAGCGATCAATCAACTTGGGCGCGCCCAACACTTCAGGCCCCACCATGTTACCGCGCATGTGACAGCCACCCCGATTCGATGTAGCATACAGCAAGCCCTGTCCCTGCATCCCACGTGGATCGTAAGCAGGCATCTCCAGCCCCTTCACCGACATGGACAATTCAGGATGCCCATACTTCGCCGCCAAACGGAAACTGCCATCTGCCAGTTCCGCGCCGATGTCTCGGCGGTGGGCAAGCGCTTCAATCACGGGAGCAAGCAGATCGGCGCGTCCGAAGCGCAGATCCGAATCCATGTATCCTCTTTCGCTGAGTTCCATCGCACAGGCAATCGTCGAGCCGGTGGAAATCGTATCCAATCCCAAATCATTGCAGAGCGAATTGGCTTCGATAATGGCTGCCAGATCATCAATGCCGCACTGTGCGCCGAATGCCCAGGTAGTCTCGAATTCAGGACCTTCACCCTCGACCTTTTCGGTACGACTGATGCGCGTACATGAAATGGGACATGCCCAACAGGATGTGTTCCTCACAAGATATTTATCGGTTAACTCTTCGCCGGAGATTGCCTCTGCACCCTCGAATTGCGTTTGCTGATGGTTGCGCGTTGCCAGCGCGCCGACGTTGTTCAGGATATTCATCAACACAGCCGTGCCAAACTCAGGCAACGCCTGACTGGTGAGCGGGCTTTGGGCAAGCGATTTACGTGCTTCATAAAGAAGGAATTTGAACTGATCTTTATCTACAATTTCGGGGCGGTCTTTACCTTCAACGACAATTGCCTTGAGGTTCTTCGAGCCCATCACCGCGCCGGGACCGCCGCGTGCCAGTGCACGTTCGCGATCATTCATGATAGCGGCGATGCGGCTGAGGTTTTCGCCCGCAGGACCAATGCACAGCACGTTGCGACGGTTGTTGTTCTGCCCCAGTTTCTCGGTCACGGCAAAGACGCGCATGCCCCATAATTCACTGGCATCATGGAACATAATCTCGCCGTTTTTGATTTCGATCCAAACGGGCTTCTCGGCCTTGCCCCGAATAATCATCACATCGTAGCCGGTCTTCTTGAATTGCATACCCCAGAAGCCACCAGAGTTTGCGTCCAAAATCGTCCCCGTCAGCGGGCTCTTCGTTGTTACAGAAAAACGATTACTCGTTTGATACCCCGTGCCGGTCAGCGGACCGTTTGTAAAGATCAAGACATTTTCGGGTGAAAGTGGGTCCACCTCGGGTCCCACCAAATCCCAAAGCAGACGCGCACCAAGCCCGCGTCCGCCGATAAACAATCGCGCCATCTCCATATCCAGCGGATATACTTTATATGTTTGCGTACTCAAATCAATCTCCAATACCTTACCAGACCATCCAGCCATTCTATTCTCCTTTATTCTCCATTCTCCTTTATTCTCCATTCCCCTATTCTCTCCATCCTCAATTCCCCTACCTCCTTACCCTCCATTCCTCCCTCGCCCTGCAGAAAAATTATCGAGGGAAGGGAAAAACCACCGGCAATCGGTGGGAATACTGCAAGCACATCGTCTTCTGCAAGAGGGGTATTCAAATCAATCACAGTATGTCCATTCACCGTGACAATGACATACGGACGCAGCACACCGTTCAAAAGGATGGCTGCGCCAAGGGCGGGATTCTGCTTAGCCAGTTCGTTCAACGCCGCCCCGACACTGGCTCCCGTGATCGAAAGTTCCTTCGTCCCTGCGAGTTTACGCAGATTGGCATACAACTTGACAAGAGCCATAATCTCGATCATCCATCTTCCATATCGCGCAGGGCGATTGTATCGCACTCTACAGCGACCATGAAGTCCGATTATGCCAGACAAGGCTCAGCAAGTCCAAATCTGAATCCTGGTAATCGCTATTCGTGAATTCGTTTCAACAAAACAGCGAGGCATCACTGGTTGGGTGGCGTCAAAAACTTTAGATGTGGAATTGCAAGACAAGACTACATCTTGGAGATTGCCCATATCGCGAATCGCTGCTCAGTGCCTGAAAGTCCGCTCAAGCGGACTCAGAGTCGACTTCCACGCCCTGAGGCAGGACTTGAGTCCCTTGCCGAAGCGGAGCGCGGCAAAGAGGGGGCAATCACTACATCATTATTGTTTTTTCCGCAGGAAGAGTTTATACTACCATCCCACAAACCCCACCGAAAGAGCGGATAAGACATGCAACCCCTCCACAACATTCGAATTGTAGATATTACCCGCGCCCTCGCGGGGCCCTATTGCACCATGATGTTGGGAGACTTGGGCGCGGACGTAATCAAAGTAGAACGCCCCGGCGTTGGCGACGAAACGCGTGGCTGGGGCCCCCCCTTTGTCGGAAAACCATACGGACCTTACCCCGGTGAATCGGCCTACTTTATCGCGGCAAATCGAAATAAAAGAAGTGTAACTGTGAACATCCAGACAAAAGAAGGGCAAGAGATTATTCGTAAACTGGCGGGAATTTCCGATGTGTTGGTTGAAAATTATCGAACTGGAGAATTGGATAAATTCGGCCTGGGTTACAACGATCTGCACAGCCTGTACCCCAGATTGATCTACTGCTCGATCAGCGGCTATGGGCGCACCGGACCCTACGCTGAGCGTCCTGGCTATGATGCGATCCTTCAAGCAGAAGGCGGAATGATGAGCATTACCGGTCCGGTAGAGGGACCTCCCTCGCGCGTGGGCATTCCGATTATTGACATCACCGCTGGCATGTTCGCCGCCACTGCCATTTTGGCAGCCCTGCGCGCACGTGATCTTACCGGCGAAGGTCAACTCGTGGATATTTCACTGTTCGATGCACACCTCGCCCTCCTTACAAATGTCGCATCGAATTATCTTGTCGGGGGAAAGCCACCGCGACGTTTGGGAAACGCCCATCCCAACCTTGTCCCATACGACGCGTTCTCCGCCCGCGATGGCTGGTTTGTCCTGGGTGTTGCTAACGATAAGCAATGGGGACTTCTGTGCGATTTGCTCGCGCGACCCGAATGGAAAACCGATCCACGCTTTGCCTCGAATCGCGATCGCGTGACCCATCGCGAACTGCTGGTTGCAGAACTTAACCGAATCTTCTCCGAACGGAATGTGGATGACTGGCTCGCGGATTTGGTCAAAGCCGGCCTCCCCTGCGGACGCATCAACTCCATCCCCGAAGTCTTTGCCCATCCGCAGGCACAGGCGCGTGAGATGACCCTAGAATCTAATCACGCCTCCGCCGGGACCGTGAAACTGCTCGGCTTTCCCTACAAATTTTCCCACACCCCCGCGGAGATTCAAAAGCCGCCCCCCATGCTCGGTCAGCACACAGAGGAAGTACTGACGAGATTATTGGATTATTCATCCGATGATGTGAGTTCATTGCGAGAGAAAGGGGTAATATAACGTCAGTCAGTTTAGGATACAGGAAAACGACAAACCTTTGTATTTTACGGACGGGGGTGAGGGGAGCAGGCAGAATCGCGGGGCTAAAGCCGACTGCTCAGTGCCTGAAAGTCCGCTCAAGCGGACTCGGAGTCGGCTTCCATGCCCTGAGGCGGGACTCGAGTCTCTGCCGAAGCGGAGCGCAGCAAAGATGGTGGCAATCACCAGAAAAACTCCGTTCAGACAAAATTGAATTTGGAGTACAATGAGAAAAATCACACCATCCAGGCGCGGCGCGCACGACACCCTCATACACATTCGGAGGATGCTTCATGTTCAAGACCCAAAATCTCTACCAGAACGATGAAAAATGGAAAAACGTCAAACTCGGCAATTCATCCGAAACCATCGGCGGCTGGGGGTGCTTACTCACCTCAGCCACCATGATGCTGAATGGAATTGGCTACAACGAGACTCCCGAAACCGTCAACGAAAAAATGAAAAAAGCAGGCGGTTTTCAGGGAGCGCTTTTTATCCCCAGCGTCCTCCCCTACGTGTGGCCCAACTGCCTCTATCGTGACATGCAACCCTGCGAAAACATCCCTGCTCCCATCGCCCAAATTGACGCGGCGGTAGCGGCAGGCAAACCCGTCATCTTGCAGGTGGACTGGAACAAGCAAGCAGGCATTCAAACGCATTTCGTTCTGGTAAAAGAAAAAAAGGGCAATGACTACGTCATCTACGATCCATACAAATACAGCGGCGATAGTCCCGACAAAGAAGTACTCCTCACCACACGCTACAAATACAACGGCGCAACCCTCGAAAGAGAAATCAGTGCCGTCTTATGGTTCGACTCATACAACCTCGCCCCGCCCGAACCTCCCAAAATGACCAAAGTCCCTGTTCCGCCCGAACCACTCAAACTCTATGCCATAGAAGATGACCTCGCCCTGCGCGCTGAGCCCTCCATCAGCGGTTACTTATGGAAACGCTTGCTGGCAGGCACAGAACTGATCTGCCTCGAACCTAAGACGACTGCCAAAGCCAAAATTGGCGTAAACGGACAATGGATCAACGTACAGGACCCAAGCGGCGATCAGGGATACGTTGCCGCCTGGTACGTCTCCGAGACGAAAGGAGCGCCCCCGCTTCCTTCTACGCCTAAGCCGGCTTCCGCTTCAAACGCCTCACCTCAGCCTCTGCCCACCGGCGCGCTTGCCGTGTATCCAACCGAAGAACTGGCTTTTCGCACCCAACCCATTATCGCGCCCGAGACTCTGATTCGACGCGTTCCGGTCACCGAACAATTGATTTGCATCGAGCCGGCAAAAGATGCCCTCACCAAAATCGGCGTGATGGGACAATGGCTCAAAGTGCGCGACACGAGCGGAAAACAAGGCTACGTCGCCGCGTGGTACGTAAAATACGCAGGTGGCTCCACTGCCCAGCAAACATCTACACCTCCCGCAGCTGCGAGCGCGCTTCCCACATCGAGCGGAATCAAAGTCCGCGCAGCCGTCGAAGGAGTTGCTTTTCGCAAACAACCCTTGGTCAGCCCATCAACACTCATCCGCTGGCTTCCGCTTGGAACCGAACTGACGATCAGCGAAGCGGGCGGCGAAAACAAAGTCGGCGCGAAAGACCAGTGGCTAAAGGTAAAAGATGCGAGCGGCATGGAAGGCTATGTTGCCGCGTGGTTTGTCACACGGTAAACGGGAATCCAGATGGCTGACAACAAACAAGATTCAGGTGGAAGCGTCTTCATCTCCTACTCACGCAAGGACAAAACCTTCGTCAAAAAATTAAACGACGCGTTGGACAATGCAGGCATCCATGCTTGGGTAGATTGGGAAGGTATTGAAATTGCCTCGGACTGGATGGAACGGATCACCGCGGCCATTCAGGAATCCGACGCGTTCATCTTCGTCATCAGCCCGGACTCGTTGAAATCCAAAGTTTGCGCTGAAGAACTGGCTTTGAGCATTCAATACAACAAAAAACTCATTCCCATCCTCTACCGCGAGCCGGAAAAACGAACGAAGATGCCCGAAAAAATCGCCGCCACTAATTGGGTCTACATGCGCAAGGAGGATAACTTCAAAGAAGCGCTGCCCAAACTCATCGAAGCCATCAACACCGATTTGAACTGGGTGCGCCAGCATACACAATTACTAGGTCAAGCCCTCGAATGGGAAAAGAAAAATAAAAACAACAGTTTCCTGCTCACTGGCGCCAAACTAGAAGAGGCAGAACGCTGGCTGGCTGAAGCATCCAGCCAGAAAAACCGACAAGTTCTGCCCCTGCAAGCAGAATACATCAGCACCAGCCGTATCATTGCCACACGCAATCAGCGCAGATTGACCATTACCATGTCGCTACTGGTTGTCGCCGCATTGGTGTTTGGCATCTTTGCCTTGCTCTCCCGTAACCAAGCAAACGCCGCGCGCATCCGTGCAGAACAAAGCGAAGCCACCGCTGTATCGAGCGAAGCGACCGCGGTGTGGAATGAACAGATCGCCGCGACACAAAAAGCCATCGCAGAACAAAATGAAAAAGAAGCCGTCAACCAAACCAACCTCGCCAGAGCACAGCGAAGCGCCGCCCAGGCACAAATCTTCCAAAACCGCGCTGGGGAACTGGATACCAGCACACTTCTTGCCATTGATTCCTACCAGCGCAACCCATCCCCCCAGGCAGAAAACTTGATACGCATGAACCTCAGTATGATGGCCACGCCGGTTGCTCAAATGTCACAGGACGGGGCAATCTGGAACATCGAATGGTCGCCGGACTACGAATATTTCGTTACAGGCAACAGCACTGACCCTACTAATCCCCTCTCCGAAAGCAAAGCGTGCGTTTATCGTGCAAGCGATGGAAATCAACTCTACTGTGTGCATCATCAAGACGACGTGACAGACGCTCTCTTCAGCAGGGACAACAAATATCTCATCACAGCCAGCGCCGATCGAACAGTGAAGTTCTGGAATGCCGCCGACGGGAAATTTATTAAGGAACTTTCATTTGGCGGTGCGGTACTCGATCTGGATGTGAGCGATGAGGTCCTTGCCATTGGCAGGGAAGATAACTTTCTCACCCTCTATTATCTGAACAAGCCAGACCTCAAACCTTTCGACCACGAACAAGCAAGCGGTGTCCGCTCGGTCAAGTTTTCACCGGACGGTGTCTTCCTCGCCTTTGGCTTGCAAAATGGAGATGTACTATTCTGGCATGCTAACAATAATTTTTTCTATAACGGGCCCAAACATCCGCGCAGTTCTTTCGTCGTTCTCGCCTTCAGCCCCGATAACCTCTGGCTTGTCTCCGGCGGAGGTGACAGCACTGCCCGCCTCACCAAACGAGATGGAACCCCTCAACACACTGTGATCCATCAAGACTGGGTTGAGGGCGTGGCATTCGGTCCCGATCCATCATGGTACGTAACGGTTTCGGACGATAACATCGTGCGGGTGATAGATACCGCCACAGGGACAGAAAGATTTCGCATGTCTCACGCGAACTTTGTCCAAAGAGTGACCGTCAGCCGCGATGGACAATGGATCGCTTCCACCGGTTACGATCGAACCGCCCGCATTTGGGATTCCATCTCTGGCACCGAAATGATCGAGATCCCGCTGGAAGCGATTGGCTCAGCCATTACCTTCAATCCAGATGCGACTCGTCTTATCGTTGCAGACGAAGAGGGAAACATCAGCATCTGGGACATTTCAAAACTGAACATGCGCGCGGGCTACATCGAATTCAAGGAATACCTCCACGAAGTGCGCTTCACGCCCTCAGGCGAATACCTGATTGTCAATGCCGACGATTACACCATTCGGAAAATCCCTTCGGACCAGATCAGCCAAATCAAAGATGGAACACGCGGCGAAGCCCTGCTCACTACCGAAAGTTTGACCTACAACACCGCCATCAGCCCGGATTCAAAGTGGGTGGCAGCTGTCGAATACGATAGCGAGAACACGAGGAAGAACCGGGGTATCCTCGTCAGCATAGATGGCACGACACACATTCCTCTCCTGCACGGCGGCGAAGTGACCGGTGTCGCATTCACGCGCGACAGCAAACTGGTGGCCACCTCTGGCGCGGACGGCTTGATCTGGTTCTGGGACGTGCAAACAGGCAAAGCCCAGTTTCATTTGGATAACGGCAAAGATCAAAGGATCCATTCACTCGCCATCAGCCCCACCAATGGATTAGCCGCGGTTGGCTTACACGACAAAATCAACATCTGGGATGTCGAAACACGCGCTTTCGTTGTTGCCCTCAACCATGCAGGCGATATAGTCACCCTTGCGTTCAGTTCCGATGGAAAATGGCTCGCTACCGGAAGCACAGACGGAACCGTGATTTTGTGGAAGATCGAAGGAAAAAACATTACGCCCCATGGAAATACATTACGTCTCAGCGGCTACCCGCGCATCCTCACCTTCAGCCCGGATCAACGCTGGCTTGCTGGCGGTGGATCCACAAGTCACGCCTATCTATGGGATATTGCCACCACCCAGGAAATGGCACGCATCCCTCATGGGAATCCGGTTACTGGCATCGCATTCTCGCCAAACGGTGCACAGCTCCTCACCGCCTCGCGCAAAGTCGTCAGGATTTGGGACCTCTCCCTCATCCCGCTCGTACCTACAGACAAATTGATCACATTTGCCTGCTCACACCTTATAACCAATTTTAGCCTTGACACCTGGGCAACATTCTTCGGCGACGAACCCTACCGTCCACTTTGCCCGGACTTGCCAGTCCCTAGATAAACGTCAGTTCGGCATAGTACACACTTATGGAAAATTCTCCCTATTGAGAAATTCTTTGATTGCTAACCCGCATTCACATTAGATATTACCAACCCTGGAGAGACCCGTTATGGAAACTGTAGAACGACAAACCACCCCCATCCTCAACATCGCCTGGACGCGCTACGCAAATCTGGATGCCTCCTCCAAACGAGGCACACGCCTCCATTACACCATCCGCAGATGGATTCTGGTGCTTGGAGTTTTATCTACGCTGTTCGCCGTTCTCTCCCAAATCTTTCCACGCGAAACTTCAGGGCTGGTAGGATTCGTCATCCGCGTCCTGCTCGTCACCTCGCCCATCATTGCCTCGGCACTGGCAGCAATTGCCACGCGCGGCTTTTCGAGCGGAGACTGGCTCGTCAAACGTGCCGGTGCGGAGGAAATTCTCAAAGAAATCTATTTCTACCGAACCATCCTGCAAAATAATAAAAATCGCCGCGCCTATCTCGAAAAACGCTTGAACGAGATTCAGCGACAAATCTATCGCGGATTGGGTGGTGAATTTGCCTTCGAATCCTATGACGGTCCCATTCCCCCCAATTACAACCCGAATGACCCAAACAGCGATCCCGGCTTCAACGATCTGAGCGGCGAGGAATACTTCAGATACCGTCTCGAAAATCAACTCGCCTGGCATAACAAGAAAGTCAACCAATATCGCGCAGAACGATTTCGACTGCAATTGATGATTGTCCTCTTCGGCGCAGCAGGAGCACTCCTCGCCGCGTTCGACACCACAACCATCTGGGTTGCACTGACCGCTTCCATGACCGCCGCACTGGTCGGCTGGCAGGAACTGCGCAACCTTGACGCAATCATCAAAAACTACAGCAAGGTCGTCATGGAATTGACCACCCTGTACGACCATTGGCATAACCTCGAACCGGAGGAGCGCACGAAATCCGAGTTCTACAAGATGGTGCGCGGTTGTGAAGAGGTCCTGTGGGCGCAAAACACCGAATATATCCGCTCCATGCAAGAGGCGCTCAAAGAAGCCGATCTCGAAGAGGAAGCGGGCCTCGTCAATCGCGTCATTCGCGCTTCCATCGAATCGGACGCGCGCGCCAAACAAGCCATGCAAGAGAACCTTGTAAGTGCTGCGCAGGAAACCATGCAAGCCGCCGAACAAACTGCGGAAGAAACCTTCCAAGCCACGATTGGCTCACTCATGGAAGAAGCCTCTTCCGAACTCGTTCAGCAGGAACTGGAAGCCATGAAGCAGGCAGTTGCCAACGCGGCAGAAAAAACAGCAGAGCGCGTCTCCTCTTTCTCCTCCACCCTCGCCGAAATCACAAAGGAATTTGCTCATCTCGAAATTAGCAGAGACACCCCAAAAGAGGAATTGAACACTTTCCTTGCGCGTTTGCCCAAGACAAAAGAAGTGAAAGGTTGAAAGCGATATGGGCTTGAAAAGTTTATTTGGACAGAAAAATAACGGCACCCTGGTCGAACAAGTCGGCGTGCCGGCGGCGCAAAAACAGATCACTGCCAAAGTGCAGACTCTCGAAATCGCCGCGGGAGCCGGCAAAAGGTCCGGCTCGATTCGCCCGCAAACGCGTCCTCATGCGTTTGTCATTATGCCATTCGGAAAGAAAAAAGGCGCCGACGGTTCGCTCTACGATTTTAACGCCATCTACACGCTTCTCATCAAGCCGACGCTTGAAGAGGCGGGCTTTGAGCCTTTTCGCGCCGACGAGGCAACTACCAGCGGCGACATCCTGACCGATATGTTTCAAGAACTCCTGCTAGCAGACCTGTGCCTCGTGGACATGAGCATTGACAATGCCAACGTATTCTATGAACTGGGCATTCGTCATGCCTTTCGCAAGCGCGGCATCATTCACATTCAAGCAGGAC
Organism: Anaerolineales bacterium; assembly: GCA_035574015.1. Lineage (GTDB taxonomy): Bacteria > Chloroflexota > Anaerolineae > Anaerolineales > Villigracilaceae > Defluviilinea. The sequence continues at coordinate 7,637 of DATLZK010000018.1, read as the reverse complement.
GCGCCTACATGCCGTTCGATGTATTCAATGTACGCACCATCCCTTATCACATCACCGCGGAGGGTGTGCCCGACCCTGCCTATCTTGAAAAGGACAAAGCCGCCATAGTGCGCGTGGCGCGCGACACCTGGGCATCCGATGCAGATGCCATTCACAGCCCTGTTTACAACATCCTGACCGGCTTGAACGAACCGGAACGTAAAGCATTGCGTACCCCCCTCGCCACAGGCTTCTGGCGCGAGTACAACGAATGGAAACAACGCGTAACCGTTGCGCAGCGGCAAAAACGTGTCGGCGATATTCTCCTCTTAACCGAGGAAATCAAGAATCCTTTCATCAAAGAAGAAGCCATCGGCGAAGCAGGCAAGGCACTCAAAAATCTTGGTCTGTACGAACTTGCGCTGGATCTCTACCGAAAAGGCTTGCAGATCAACGCGCGCAATCCGGAATTCCGCAGACAAGAAGCGTTTCACCTCAACCGCCTCGGGCGCGTGGACGAGGCCATCGTCAAGATCGAAAACATCCTTGCCGAGACACCCAACGATGGCGAAGCCATGTCCTACCTGGGGCGTATCTACAAGGAAATGTGGATAGGCTCGTGGAAATGGATAGAGAAAAGAGAGGATCGCTTAAAGACCGCTTTCGAGTCGTATCACTGGCTCCTCAAATCCATTGACACCTACCTCAAAGCATACCGCCTCGACCTCAACCAGTCCTATCCGGGCATCAACGCCCTCACGCTCTCCACCATCCTTGTTGAACTGGCTAATCGCTTCGAAGATCCGCAAAATCCAGACCCAGAAATTAAACGAATACGACACACACTCGAAGACCTGCGCGGCTCCTTGATCTTTTCACTCGAAAGCAACATCACTGCTGAGACTGCCGACTACTGGACACTGGCTTCCCTGGCGGAATTGAAGGTGCTGACCGCCCCCACTGTCAAGGAAGTAGAACGAAGTTACCGCAAAGCGTTGACGGCTTCTCGGCAAAATATATTTTTCATCCAATCCTCCCTCGATCAATTGGAGATGTTGAAATCCCTCGACATGCGCTCCAAATTCGTAGAGATGGGAATTCGCGTCCTTCGCGAGGAAATGCGCCGCATGAGAAAAGAAAACCGCGACACGGACGCAAGGGAACCAAAGACCGGCAAAAATAAACGGGCAGGATATATCTTCCTGTTCACAGGCCATGGGATCAGCCGCCAAAAAGATGGCCCCTTCCCATCTGAGCAAGAACAACATGTAAAAACTGCTATCGAAAAAGCGCTCGCCACGCACCGCGCTGGTCCTAAAGATTTGGCAATTACTGCCGGCATGAAAGCAGGAAGTGAACTGCTCTTTGTAGAATGCTGCGTCGAACGCGGTATCCCTGTACATGTTTATTTCCCATACACCGAAGCGATCTATGTGCGAGACTTTGTTTCCCCCGCAGGTGAACAATGGGTGGAACGCTTCTACAAAATGCGCAATCACCCTCTCGTGACGGAATACTATCAACCCGATCACATAGGCAATCCAAAGAATGATGACAACGTCCATGAGCGCAACAACCGCTGGGCGCTCTACTCTTCCCTCGCGCGCGGCGTAGACAAGGTACGCTTGATCGCTTTGTGGGATGGAAAGAGCGAGCCGACCGACGACCTGGATGCGCATCTGGTCAAACACATGGTGGATTTGATGCGCGAAACAGGAGGGGTAGTCGAACAAATCAACCCCACAAAATTAAGCGCCCCTTAGACACCAGACGAGTCGCCTTCCACCGCATCTGGGGTAAAACCTTCAAAAAGAGAGCCCCCCTAGCAAAATGACACAGATACCCGCCGCTCAATCGGCCGGTACCATCACATCGTCAACCTTCTCCTTGGGATAGGGCCACAACTCACCCTTAACCCCCTTGGCAAGAAAGAAATCTCCTGCCCGCACCGTCTCTGCCCCTTCGAGCGTCATAATCGTCACAAGTTGATCGGGATCGCCTCCCGTGAGTTCTGTAAGCGGAACAAGAAGCGTAACTGCCTTTTTCACACAAAAGCCAGGACGCGTGATGATATAACTCTCTTCGAAAATCACTGGGTCAACAGGCCAATAATCATTCGGCGTTTCGATCTCGCTGATCAACATATCCCCGCTCTTCGCCGTCAGCACAGAGCCCCACGGAGTCTTCACCTCCATGGATTGAGGCGCATCGGGAGCAGGCAAAAATGGAATGACACGCCGCTCTACTTTGCTTCGATACGGCCTGAAATTCAATGACTCTAAAATTGGATCACCGGGAGCAATCACAATCGGATCACCCATAAAATCTTGTCTTGCATTCTACCATATAGAGCGGCACATAAAACACTCCATACGAGCCGAGCTTGACAAGAAAAACAGTTACTCTATGGTGAAAGAACAGTTAGCCTGCTGCCCGAGTCATTCCCTCACCCAGCAATTCCAAATCTGAATCTTATAATCACAAATTTAGCCGTCTTGTCCCACCAACCACACACAAATGTGGACGATTCGAGAACAGCGAAACATCACCTGTTTGGTTGGCGTCAAAAACTTTAGATTTGGAAGCACCGATACCCTGCCCGCTTGTATCGAATTTTCCTTCATGCTATAAACAGGTACAGTAACTAATTCGACAATGTCAAATTTTCGCATAACCTCTTTCTCTCACCCTAAACGTCTTACTGGCAAGAATTTCCCTTCCCTGCGGGGGACTGGGGATGAGGGAATTTTAGCGAATGTGACATTATCAAACGAAAACCCGCGCGAGGACCTCATGCAAACAAACAAAATCATAACCATTCTGCTGGCTTTCATACTATACTTCACCTTCGGATGCTCAACTGCACCGACCAGTGCGCCCCTCCCCTCTGAAGAACCCACATCCACACACCCCCCCAAACCGCTCTCCCCAACTCCCCCTGAGCCAACCCATTCGATCACCCCTACCCCTCTGCCGCCTACACCTAACAACGCACCCATCACAGCCGCCGCGTTTCCCATTGGACCAGGCGGCTCAGACGTAATCCCACACCAAATCGTGCGCACAAACAATGATTTCCTCTACATCTTTGCCATTCAACAATCGTCCAATATCCTGCGCGCCTATCACACAAAGCAACCTGGTTTTCCAAACACCACAGACGATTTCGCCGTGCCCCTTGAACTCCCTCTCGCCTCCTTCCCCATCTCTGTAGATGTAGTGTACGATGGGCACACCCTCATTCATGTACTCACCAACAGCGTTTCTGGCGAGATTCAAGATCACCCCTTCGATATTTCAACGAACACCTTCAAGACTTCCCTCACCCTTGCCACCAACGGAGGAATCCCCGCACCGGGCTTATACGTCGGCACAAGTGGCATCAGCGGCATGATGGATACGAATGGCATCATACATGTCGCTTATTGGACGAACGAAAATCACATCCTTCACCGCGCCTATACCTACGACAGCACAACCAACTCACTAAGCCCGGCAAGCGACTTCACACAAGTAGATTCCACCGGCAACGCCAATCACCCCGCACTTGCCATTTCTCCATTCGACAACTCCCTTACAGTGGCGTGGGTCTCCGAAACCAATGACCCCGCACAAATCCTCAGCCGCACACGACAAAGCGATGGAACATGGGACGACATTGAAATCGCCAGCACCGCGCCCGTCTGGACCAGCAAAGACAATGGCATCAACATTGATCAGGGCCCCAGCCTCCTCATTGACTCAAATGGCACGCGTCACCTCACCTACATCCAACTCATTGATTACTCCGTCGGCGATTACGGACGCATCCATTATGTCACCAACAACGGATCAGGATGGGTAGATCAGCCCCTGAACGCCTTCTCACACGACCCCGCGCTGGCGATCAACAGCGAAGGCAAACTCTACATCATCGGACATGGCCACCCCTTGAACCCCTCCTGCCAATCTATGGACGAAATGTGCTTCATTGAGAATAATGGAACCTGGTCGAATCCGATCACCTTTGCCTCACCGCCTGCGGGCTTCTCCTTCGACTGCAGTCCCTCAGTAAAATGGTCAGTCGTCGGCTTTAATCGCCCGGATATTATCGAATTCATCTTCTTCATGACACCCTATCACGAACCCACCCTCTACTACGGACGAATACCCTAAAGCATGAGCAAACTGGTTACCATCATTGGACCCAGTGGAATTGGAAAAACCACTCTGGCACGCGCACTTGCAAACACGGGACACTTTGCCCTTGCACTCGAACAACACACAGAGCGGCCGTTTCAAACCCTCTTCAAAACAGATTCGCGCTACGCCCTCGCAAACCAAATAGACTATTTTCTCTTGCGCGCAGAACAGGAAAGACAACTGCGCAGCGCACCTCAAATCGGATTGATGGATGGCGGCCTCGATCTCGACTTTCACGGATTCACCCGCCTCTTTCACAGCCGTGGCCTGCTCACTGACCCCGAGCTCGATCTCTGCCGACGCCTCTACGCGTTCATCCGCGCCGTGTTGCCCTTGCCGGAACTCATTGTCCGCTTGAGAGCAGACGAGATAACGGTGACAACCCGCCTGTCCACGCGCGACCGCATCAACATCGCACGCGCCGAAGACACCGCTCTATTCGATTCCTTTCTAGATGAATGGCTGGCTTCCATGCCCTCCGAACAAATCCTGGAACTGGACGTCTCGAACGAGAATCTGGACTACAATCGAAGCGTGCACCTGATTCTCGCAAAAATTTCACAGATCATGTAGAGGAGATTTCCATGTATCGAACCGACATGTACGAAGGTCTGATCGCCGAAACCATCACACTGAGCGGCGCAAACGGAGACCTGATCAACGCGTTCTTCGCGCGTCCGCTCGGACCGGGTCCCTATCCCGCCATAGTGTTGGCACACCACATGCCCGGCTGGGATCAATGGTATCGCGAAACCACACTCAAATTTGCCCTTCATGGATATGCCGCCCTCACCCCCAACCTTTATTTTCGCGCCGGACATGGCACGCCGGAGGATGTCGCCGCCAAAGTGCGCGCAGAAGGAGGTATCCCCGACGATCAGGCAGTCGGTGATTTGGCAGGCGCGATGAAATATCTCCGTTCCCTGCCATATGTAAGCGGCAAAGTAGGCATCTTCGGAACATGCTCGGGTGGAAGACACGCCTACCTTACCGCGTGCCGCGTGCCGGGCTTCGATGCTGTTGTAGATTGTTGGGGTGGACGCATTGTGATGACACCCGATCAGTTAACTCCAAAGACACCAGTAGCACCCCTCGATTACACCAAAGATCTGTCCTGCCCGCTTCTGGGATTATTCGGCAACGAAGACAGTAGCCCCAGCCCAGAGCAAGTGGATCAGCACGAAGCGGAACTCAAAAAACATGGTAAGGTTTATGAATTCTACCGATACGATGGCGCCGGTCATGGCTTCTTTTATTACCACCGCCCTGCTTATCGTCCAGAACAAGCAGTGGATGGATGGCAAAAAGTCTTTGCATTCCTTGAGAAATATCTGCATTCATGATGGAGAGATATCCATGTGCACCATGATCGTCGAAAAAATTCAAATTGAAGGCAGCGCAAAGGGAACCAGCGGATGGTTCGCAGTGAAACAAGCCAACATCTCCTATGACCATCCCTTTCACGCTCCGTTCGAACATGCTTTAAACATTGACTTCGTAAACGAAGCGCAAGGACCTTCTGCGCGCACTGCCATCGAAATCAGCGCCGACGCAGCGCGCAAACTTGCGCACACCATCCTTGCCGTCCTTGAGCAGGCAGAAAGAGAAGGACACTTAAAGACATCGTGAACCTGCACAAGCAAAACTGCCGAACAACCATGCACTGTTCCCCCACTCCCTACACAGATGTCAATGAGATTTTGCACCTTCTACTCGCAAATATTAAAGCGACTTTGAAAGATCAATTCGTTGGTATGTATCTCTATGGGTCACTCGCCAGCGGAGACTTCGATCCCGCTACCAGCGACATTGACTTTCTCGTCGTCACAAAAGATATACTCCCCCAGCAAATCATCGTCGAACTCGAAATCATGCACTATCGCATCTGGAACAGTGGATTGAAATGGGCATCGAAACTCGAAGGCGCCTACATTCCCCAAAAAGATATTCGCCGTCACACTTCAGAGAGCAAACCCTGTCCCACAGTCAACGAAGGCAAATTCTACCTAAGTAGTCTTGGCAGCGACTGGCTCATCCAGCGCCATATCGTTCGCGAAAGAGGCGTGGTGTTGGAAGGTCCCGACCCCAAAACATTGATTGACCCCATCAGCCCCAATGACCTCCACCGCGCTGTGCTTGGAATTTTACGCGAATGGTGGTTTCCCATGCTCGAGAATCCGACGTGGCTAAAGGAACGCAAAAGCAATTATCATGGCTACGCGGTAATCACCATGTGCCGCGCACTCTACACTTTGAAAAACAAGAAGATCATCTCAAAACCGAAAGCCATTGAATGGGCAAAAGAGAAACTCAACGGCAGATGGCGTCCGCTCATCGAACAAGCCGTTGCCTCCCAATACGGGCAAGAGTCCGATTTTCTGAATGAAACACTGGAAATGATTCGATACACCCTGAGCGAGAGCGAAAAATACGCATGAACTCATCCAATTTTCAACGCCTCCACCCGGCAAATCTGAATCGCTATCGTGATCCCGTCATCCAACTCGCCCGCCGCTCCTGGGCTCCTTTCATGTGGCATAACGCTTTTGCAAGAGAACACTGGCATAACCTCTTCGACCATTTTTCCGAATATCAGGCTGTAATCGTGGAAACCTCTACCGATCGCCCTGTGGCAATCGGTCACAGCTTGCCCTTCCGCTGGGAAGAAGACCTTGCCAACCTCCCCGAAGAAGGCTGGGACTGGGTCATTCAAAAAGCAATACACGACCACAAGGAGGGCATTCAACCTAACCTGCAAGCCGCCCTATTCGTTGCCGTCCAGGAGGAATACCAAAAGCACGGTTTGAGCATGGTGATTTTACAAATACTGCGTGAAATTGCCGCCTCGAAGGGATTCAATCACTTGGTAGTACCTGTGCGACCGAGCGAAAAGAGCAAATATCCCCTGATCAGCATGGATGATTACATCACCTGGAAAACTCAAGAAGGCCTACCTTTTGATGCGTGGTTGAGGGTGCACATCCGGGCGGGGGGAAAGATCATCAAAATCTGTCACCAATCAAAAACTATTCACGGCTCCCGCGCAGAGTGGGAGGAATGGACCGGCATGAAATTCCCCCAAAGCGGACTGTACGTCATTCCCGGCGCGCTGAATCCCATTGAGATAAACATCGAAAAGAACGAGGGCGTTTACATTGAACCCAACGTATGGGTTGCTCATTCAATGGCCTGATTTATAATTCAACATGATGAAACCTATCTACCGGCTACTCCCTGGCTTGGTGCTCCTTCTATTCGCCTGCCAGCCGTCCATCTCCCAAACTGTCAGGATTATTGAAAACGACCAAGTCATCACACTTCGGACAAATGAGCGCCTCCCCTCTGCGATACTGGCACAAGCCGGAATCACCCTGAACCCAAAAGACCGCCTCCTCCTCAATGGACTTCCCATTGAACCCAATTCTCCAATCCCCAATCCTCTAATCTCCAATCCTCCAACCTCCAACCCTCCCCCC
>DATLZK010000017.1:0-36514 GCA_035574015.1 Anaerolineales bacterium | reverse complement strand
CGGGGGACCCGCCTGCGTCATTGACTTCGGCACAGCCACAACCTTCAACGCCATCACCAAAGACGGAGAATACCTCGGCGGGGCGATCACTGTAGGCATCAACCTCGCCGCCGAAGCACTCTACACACGTGCCGCAAAACTCCCGCGCATTGACTTACAACGCCCCCCATCCATCATCGGACGCAACACCGTTCACGCCATGCAGGCAGGATTACTCTTCGGCTACGTCAGCATGGTTGAAGGCATGGTCGAACGTTTCCGCAAAGAACTCGGTCCTGCCATGAAAGTCATTGCCACCGGCGGGCTTGCCGAAATCGTCGCACAGGAGACCGATGTCATTCAAATCATCGCACCCTGGCTCACCCTCGACGGCTTGCGCATTCTCTGGGACCTCAACCATCCGCTCTAATTCTTTTGGCCTCCTCGCACTCCTCCTTTTCTTTTTGATAGGATGCCGCGGACTCACACTGACACCCTCACCCGCGCCTTCTTACCCTCCTCCGTGGACGACAACTTCGCTTCCTTCCACGCCTCAGCCGGCTACCGTTACCCCGATCATTTTCCCCACCTATACTGTTACCTCTTCCCCCACCGAAACGCCCTCCCCAACCCTTACCTCAACCTTCACCCCCATCTCAACGGCAACCCTCGAACCGACATGGCCCATACAGGGACCGGGGGAAATTATCGCTCCGATTCTGCTTTACCATCATATTGCTTCTTCCCCATCGAACAATCTCTATTACGTTTCCCCTCACGAATTCGAGAAACAGATGTACCTCCTGCACGAATGGGGATATAAAACGATTTCAGTGGAGATGCTGGCAAAAGCCATCAACGAAGGCGCTCCCCTGCCACCCAAACCCATCATCATCACCTTCGATGACGGCAGTGAGACCGTATACACCACTGCCTTCCCCATCATGCAAAAATACAATTTCATCGGAACAATTTACGTCGTCCACAACTATATTGGAATACCGAATTACATGAACGCGCGGCAAATCCGCGAACTCTATGCCTCCGGCTGGGAGGTGGGCAGTCACAGCCTGAGCCATGTTAACCTGACCGAACGCGTGGATCGCCAGCGAAGCGAGATCGTAGAATCGCGACGCAAACTCCAATCTCTGCTTGGCATTCCCATCCAAACCTTTGCATACCCCTTTGGCGCATACAACGAAGATTCCGTATATTACCTCCGCTATGCCGGTTACCTTGCCGCCGTAGGTCTGGGCGAAGAGTTCCGACAACAACGAAGTAACCTGTACTACCTCTACCGGATGACTGTTGGAGGAGATGATGATCTGTGGAAATTTGCCTCGCGCCTGCCCTGGCAGGAGCAGATGGACAATCTGCCCATCCTTACGAGCGTACCCTGAGAGAATAAAACAAACACTCCCCGAATCCCCAACCGTAATGCCCTAGAACAGATCGTTCTGGTCGAAGCAGGTAAACACACGCGGCTTACCCTACACTACAACAGCGAAAACCGTTAACAGAACTCTTATGCAGTTTCCCTTGTCATGCCATGTTGCGCGCGCTATAATGCCATGCTGTTCATAAAAGAAGGAGAGATCGTTATGCCTGTTTACACCTACCGTTGCGACTCGTGCGGCGTGCAATTCGAGCGGCATCAATCGTTTCACGATGCGCCTTTGAAGACTTGCCCCGAGTGCCGAAAAAAATCATTGAAGAAAGTGATAACCCCGACCAAAGTGATCTTCAAAGGTTCGGGGTTCTACGCCACCGATCACCGATCTCCTTCAGGCAATGACTCCAGGTCGGGCAAATCGGAAAAGAAACAAGATGCCAAGGCCGGCGAGTCAAAAAGCGAATAAAGCAATATTTCCAAAAAGAGAGAAGTCGCAGGACTTCTCTCTTTTTTTATTTATAGCCCCGATCTTGATGCTATCCGCAAGGAGCAGTAGGCAACCAATTCCCCGCAATGACATCTAGTGAAATGCCATAAGCCAGTGCATTCCAAACGCGCATGCTGGCCGGTTCATCCTTCACTTTCTGCCAGTAACCGGAAAACACAAAGAAGGTCACCACGAGCGCGACGACAATGCGAATCAAGATCGTGAACCACGATCCAAAACACCAGGGGGCTTGATTCTTGATGACCTCCACAGCAACACTGTATACCCAGCGAAGGATGACGCCCGCGAAAACGCCCAGGAACACCTGCACCTTGGCATTGCGATCCTCCTGTTGGGTTGCCAATCGGAAGCGGACGGCGTCGTTGAAGTTAAATGAACCCATGATTTCCTCCTCGATCAGTACGTCCACGGACCGACAAGCGCGTCAATGGAAATTCCGTAAACCAGCGCATTCAGGAACCGCAAGCCTGCAGGTTGATCCTTGACTTTCTGCCAGTAACCGGAAAAGACAAAAATAGTCACAATCAAAGCAATCACAAGGCGAGCAACGATCACAGCCAGACTCCAGGAGGCTTGATTTTTGAGGAGATCAACCAAAATCCACCGCAAGATGACCCCCAGAAAAACACCAAGGAGCACCTGTATCTTCGCGCCGCTATCTTCCTGCTGAGTTGCTAATTTGAACCGAACGGCATCACCAAAACTGAATGACAGCATGTAGGTTCTCCTTTCATAGGGTAAAGTCATTATAGCAAAGTGAACGCTTCAATACAACCTGCCACTACTTGCTTGCCACATTGCCTTCCTCCTTGGAAAAGGGAGGAAAGGTGAAAATAACTCCCCTATCGGCAACAGATCATTCCTCGTAATTCGATAGAAACTCAAGATCGTATCGTCCAAGCAAAGCAAGCGACAAGATAGGCAAAAAGAAACAGCGACGAATATGTGTTGTCTCTTTGACAATCTCCAAGATTTATTACCCTCATTTACTCACAATGTACCATTTGGAAATGTCCGAGCGTCCAACAAAGATCATAATAGACATGAAAATCACAAAGATCAGAATCACAAAGAGCAACCCCTGAAAGATGGGCATCAGAAAGATCAATGAAAAGATGACTGTAAGCAGGAACAGATATATGCCCGCAACGCGAAAAGCAAACCACTTTCCAAACACGTTGGGGGCGTAGAGAAGGAACATGGCCGCAGTCAGCGCTATGGAAATGGCGAAGGTAGGAATGATACTGAAGAAGCGAATCAAATAAGCGACGAACAAATAGTAGAAGACATCAATCATCCCAAGAAAGAGATAATGGAAGGGGTTGAACTGCACAGCAAAGATCTGCGAAAACAGGAAAATAACAACCAAAAAGAGCATGAGGGAGATCGGAGAGTAATTCATCAGATTCTGAACCTGATCGAGATAGCGTTGCCGTTCTAGAAACGCAACACCCATATCTTGCGTTGTGGAAAAATCCGTTACATCGAACCGAAGGATAGCGCCCTCTGCCGTCGTGGTTTCGGTATGAGGCAGTCCCTCCCGATAGATGGCATAATTTTTTGTGTTCAGTTTGATCTCGGCAGTTAGTTTCTCGATGACGTTATTCTGGTAGGCAGAAAGATTGTACTTATAAATATCCATACCTTTTGTAGAATAAGTAATGACAATTTCAACTCGCTCACCAATATCCGCTTTGGGTAGCAATACAACCGGGCTATCCATCACAGGACGGATTACAAGATTCTCCCTGGACGGAATCGCAATCGTGTAGTTGTACATGAAATTTGCATTTTCCGGCTTGGTTACCTTCACGAGCAATTCGCCCGAATAACCGCTATGGTTGACCACAACATCGGTTTCGCGGTTATGAACTTCAAAAGCATTGAACACCAATAAACTACGGATTTTCTCCTCGTAATTTAGATTCGTTTCGATATGAATGGCTTGGGGGACTAAATTAAAACTTTCGGTTTTCTTAACTTCCTCATATTGCTTTGTATCCTTGTTAAATTGCATCTCGGTATAAGTACGTCGAAGGATAAAAGAAGGCGGCACGATTCCGATCTCGCCTCCCCATCCCTGCTGGAACAAGGTATAGGCATAACCATATGTGCTTGAGCGGTGCTCTCCTACACGCGAGGCGGTCAATCCTAAAACAATTGAGCCACCAACCGTCAACGCACCCAACCATATAAGCATGAGGAAAACTTTGGTAGAGGTATTCATGGCATTCTCCTTTGATTTGCTGAAAACATTGGCGGCGTGTTTACTATACGACTTTTCGTTATCCCAGCGCAAATGTCATTTGTCACATTTCGGTTACAACCCCAGTTTTAAGTCATCATTCCAATTCAACGAAAAAAACAGCGATATTGCTCCGAAGCAATTCTTGATAAGGTCAGATCACAAATCGAAGGAGGGTCCTCTTCACAACGACCTCCATCGCACCCGGGTCATCATATCAGAGAAAACAAAAAGACCCCTTGTGGGGTCTCGAATAGCTCCTCGCCCAGGACTCGAACCTGGAACCTAGCGGTTAACAGCCGCCCGCTCTGCCGATTGAGCTAGCGAGGAAAGCGTGCGACATTATACCTTAAGCGTTGAACGTGTCAAGCAAGATAGAGACTTGACGTGGAATTGAGTCATAGTTAGTACTTGACCGCGCTCAATTGACGTAGTTTGTCAATCCGATGAGTGGCGGTGATTTGTCTTACCGTGCCGGTCAACCCGCGCACGACAAGCGAATCGGTACTGGCGCCATTTCCAAAGTAACGAACACCTTTGAGCAACTCGCCATCAGTAATGCCCGTTGCCGCGAAGAAGACATCCTCCGATGAAACTAGATCATCCATGGTTAAGACTTTATCGAAATCATAACCTGCCTCGCGCCCTCGGCGCAGTTCATCCTCATCCCGTGCATATAACTTACCCTGAAGTTCTCCCCCCATGGCGCGCAAAGCACATGCGGCAATCACACCTTCGGGAGTGCCACCGACACCAATCAGCACATCCACGCCGGAGTCGGGCCACGCCGTCATCAACGCGGCAGCCACATCTCCGTCCGGAATGAGGCGAATGCGCGCGCCCGCCCTGCGGATTTCCGCGATCATCTCCTTATGACGGTCACGGTCGAGGATGATCGTCGTCAAATCTTCCACATCCTTCTTCTTGGCTTTTGCAATCGCCCTCAAATTTTCTGTAATAGATTTTTCGATGTTGATCACACCCTTCGCTTCAGGACCTACCGCGAGTTTGTTCATATACACAAAGGGACCCGGATTGAACATGGTGCCGCGCGGGGCGATAGCCACTGTCGAAAGCGAATTCGAACGTCCAAAAACCAGCGGGCGCGTCCCATCAATGGGATCCACCGCCACGTCCACTTCAGGACCCGAACCGTTGCCGACGATCTCTCCGTTATACAACATAGGAGCATTATCCTTTTCCCCTTCGCCGATGACAATGACACCTTTCATGTTCACCGTCTGGAGGACAATTCGCATCGCATTGACCGCTGCCTGATCTGCCGCCTCCTTGTCCCCGCGTCCCATATGGCGTCCTGCGGCTAACGCTGCCGCTTCGGTCACGCGCACTAATTCAAGCGCAAGGTTTCGGGTTGGATCACTGTAGTGTTCCATCGGTATCTCCTCAAAGGATGAAATACTGGATCATGAAGTAGCCGAGCGCCGCACCCCAAATCCACGAATCGATTCGGTCGAGAAAGCCTCCATGACCGGGAAAGACATTGCTCGAGTCCTTCAAGCCCCCCTGTCGTTTGAACATGCTCTCGCCCAAATCTCCGAGCGGCGAGAGCGCGCCGATAACCAGTCCCATCAAGGCGCCCTCCAGGGGATTGATCATTCCACCAAGCGGCTGTGGCCCCATAGAGGAATAGGCATAAGCAAAGAACGCGCCGGCCAGCACTGCTGTAAACACACCTGCGAAATATCCCTCCCAACTTTTCTTGGGGCTGAGCCGTGGAGACATCTTGTGCTTGCCATAGACTGCGCCAATTGAGTACGCGCCCGTATCGCCAGCCCAGACAATGGGCAGGACGAGCATCAGCCACCAGCCGCCCAGCGATGAGAAATTTCTGATGTCCAGCAGATAGGAGCCAATCCAACCCAGGTAAGCAATACCGGCTACGGTTACACCAAAATCAAGCGCCGCCATGTCACGTCCATGTTCGTAGGCAATGAGATGAACGGTCATAGCCAGCAAAACCAGCAAAACAAACAAGGGAGCGGCGAGATCCACAAAAAAGAAGCGCGCTGCGGCAATTACCAGCACGCCTCCAATCGTAACCCATTCACTGGGCTCAAACTTTACAACCCGAAAGAGCCGCACGTACTCCCAGGCGCTGCCGCCTAAAAACAAGCCGATGACCAAAAAATAAAAAACCCCTCCATAAATGATTGCCGGAAGACCAATAGCCGCCATGAACAAAGCCGTCAGAGTCCGCCTAAGCATTGGATGCCTCATATTCACTTGATGATACTTTTCCATAGCGGCGATCGCGCTGGGCGAATGATTCGAGCGCGCGGAGATATTCTTCTCTGTCAAAGTCAGGCCAATAGGTAGGTGTGACATACCATTCGGCATACGCCGCCTGCCAGATCAAGAAGTTGCTCACACGCAATTCCCCTGACGTGCGAATAATCAAGTCCGGGTCCGGCACACCCGCTGTATAAAGATAGCGGCTCACTAATTCATCGGTCACTTCTTCGGGAGGGATGCCATCCCGAATGATATTCTGGATGGCGTTGACAATTTCATCCCGCCCTCCGTAGTTGAAAGCAACGTTCAAGATCAGGCGGTCATTGTTCTTCGTCAGTTCGATGGCATCCAAAACTTTTTCCTGAAGCGATGGGGCAAGTCTCTCAAGACGCCCGATATGACGTAACTGCACGCCCTCCTTGTGCAGTTCCCCCAGTTCCCGATCTATTACATCTTCGAGAATATACATTAGCCCCTTGACCTCCTCCGGCGGTCTTCCCCAATTCTCAGTTGAAAAGGCATAAATGGTCAGGTATTTAACCCCAAACTCTACGGTGGCGCGGATAACGCGGCGCAGATTCTCGGTCCCGGCGCGGTGTCCGGCGAGACGCGGCAATCCGCGCGCGAGGGCCCAGCGTCCGTTGCCATCCATAATCATGGCAACATGACGGGGGAGTTTATCAGCAGGGATGTTATGAGGCAGGGTGGTCATCAATTATTATCAAATGCTCATGCAGGCGCAGGAAGAGACGCCTACACCTCCATGATCTCGGCTTCTTTTCTCCTGCCCTGCTCGGCAATCTCTTCAATGAAACGATCCGTCAGTTTTTGCAGTTCCTCCTCACCGCGCTTCAACTCATCCTCTGAAATCAATTTTTCTTTCTCGAAATCGCGCATGTCATTATGGGCATCGCGGCGAATGTTGCGGATGGCAATGCGCGCCTCCTCCAATCGGTGGTGAACGTGTTTGACCAGTTCGCGGCGGCGTTCTTCCGTCAGGGGTGGCAGATTGAGGTGAATGACTTTGCCATCGCTATTGGGATTCAAGCCCAAGTCGGAGGCGAGAATCGCTTTTTCAATTGCCTTGAGTGTGCTTGCATCGAAAGGCTTGATCGTGATCGTGCGCGGCTCAGGGACACTGATCGAAGCCAGTTGCATGAGAGGTGTGGGCGCGCCGTAATATTCAACTGCCAGTTTTTCCACCAAAGCCGGGTTAGCGCGCCCCGTCCGAATTGCATTGAGATCGTCATGCAGAACCTGGAGGGTACTGCGCATGCGGGACTCTGCACTGGTAAGAATATCTTTGATCAACAACAGAACCTCCTCAAATCGAAAGTCATTTCACGATTAAGGATACACCAAAACGACGAAATTCGCTATATGAACGCCCAAGAACGAGAGTTTTTTGAGGAAAATTGAGAGTCTCGCAAAAGAGAGGATCCGGCGCTTCGTGCGAAACGATCACCCAGAAACCAACGTCCCGACCGCCTCTCCCCTGAGCGCCGCCAGCAGGGCATTCGGATCCCACAGGTTGACTACCAAAATCGGCAATTTGTTTTCCATACAAAGCGTGATAGCGGTGCTGTCCATTACCTCGAGCCGGCGGTTGATCACCTCGATGTAACTCAGCGAATCGAATTTCTTGGCGGAAGGGTTCTTCTTGGGATCGGAGTCGTAAACGCCATCCACCTTTGTCGCTTTGATGACCACATCGGCATCAATCTCGGTGGCACGCAAAGCGGCGGCAGTATCCGTGGAGAAGAATGGATTACCCGTTCCCGCGCCAAAAATCACCACACGGCCTTTTTCAAGATGGCGAATGGCGCGGCGTCGAATATAAGGCTCGGCAATGGCGCGCATTTCAATGGCTGACAGCACGCGCGTATATACGCCGGCGCGCTCGAGCGCATCCATGAGTGCCATGGCGTTCATCACAGTGGCAAGCATACCCATGTAATCGGCCGTGGAGCGATCCATGCCGCGCTCCAACCCCTGCTTGCCGCGCCATAAATTTCCCGCCCCGATAACAACCGCCACCTCAACGCCCATCTCATGGACCTCCTTGATGCGCTTGGCAATGGACTCAGCCTCATCCACATCAATGCCAAAACCAGAGGCACCTGCCAGCGCCTCGCCACTCAACTTAAGAAGAATACGCTTGTACTTTAACTGGCTCATAGGTCTCCTTGTTCTTCGATGTCGCTCCTCATCTTTGCCGTGAAAGAGCAGGAGAAGGATAGATATAAAAATGACCAACCGGAGGGTTGGTCATTCAATTTCAATGGCTCAAATGCTCGCCCAGTTCCCATCGCTGGAAGCGACGCACAACTACGTTTTCACCTAAAGCGGCAATTGCCTGAAGGATCAATTTCTCAACCGTGATTGATTCATCGCGGATGTATGGCTGTCGCAGGAGAACCACCTCATCTTTGAACTTTTCGAGCCGCCCTTGCACAATCTTCTCGATGACATTATCAGGCTTCCCTTCTTCTCTCGCGCGGGCGCGGGCAATCTCCGCCTCATGCTCCAGAACTTCGGGCGGAATCTCCTCTTCCTTCAGGTAGCGCGGTGCGGCGGCGGCGATCTGCAAAGCGATCTCGTGCGCTAGTTCACGGAACTTTTCAGAGCGCGCCACGAAATCCGTCTCACAGTTGACTTCCACCATCACGCCCACGCGTCCACCACCGTGCGAATACAATTCCACCACGCCCTGTGATGCTTCGCGGTCGGCGCGCTTGGCGGCAGTTGCCATCCCCTTTTCGCGCAACCAATCCACAGCCTTCTGAAAATCACCACCGCTTTCCATCAGGGCCTTGCGGCAATCCAACACGCCTGCATTTGTCGCGGCGCGTAGTTCTTTGATCATCTCAGTTGTAATTTCCATCGAATTTTCCATCCTTTTTACTTCTCTTCGAAATCTTCGTCTTCTTCCTCATCTTCTTCATCAGCCGCGATCTCTTCGCGAGCTGCGCTCATCTTTGCCAAAGTTGCTTCGCCGAGCAGATCCTCATCCTCGAGTTCCTCTTCTTCGACATCAAGGACGCGGGCGAGTTTGCGCACAGGCTTGCCTTCAACCGCCTCTTCCATTCGTTCTTCCACCTCTTCCTCCTTGCGCATCGCCTTGCCCTCGAGGACAGCATCCGCAATCTTTGAAACCAGCAGCTTGATCGCGCGAATGGCATCATCATTGGAAGGAATCACATAATCCACATTTTGCGGATTGCAGTTGGTATCCACTAATGCCACGATGGGAATATTGAGCAAATTGGCTTCATGCACCGCCGCCGCTTCGCGTCCCACGTCCACGATGAACAGCAAGTCCGGCCTGCGCTTCATCGTGCGAATGCCCGAAAGACGCGTCTCAAGACGCGCGATCTCACGGCGGATCAATAAGCCCTCCTTTTTGGTCAAGCGGTCAAGTTCACCACTATCGCGCATCTTCTCGAGGCGCTCTAATTCCTGAATGCGCGAATAAATCGTAGGCCAATTGGTCAACATACCACCCATCCAACGCTCGGTCACATAAGGCATACCGCAGCGTGTGGCCTCCTCGGCGATCGTTTCCTGCGCCTGACGCTTCGTACCGACAAACAACACAATCCCGCCGTTCGCTACCGTATCGCGCACCACATTGTATGCCTGCGTCAACAATTTAGAAGTCTGCTGCAGATCAATAATGTGAATCCCATTGCGCTCCGTAAAAATATACGGCTTCATGCGCGGGTCCCATTTATTGGTACGATGCCCGAAATGGACGCCGCTTTCAAGCAACGCTTTCATTGAAATAACAGCCATTCAAATCTCCTGTCCTCCGTTCCCCACGCTCGGTTCAGCGACCGACGCGGAACGGAATGAGTTTAGTGGGGATAAAAAACCCACTCAGGGACGCTTATTGCCCGTCCCAGGCAAGATATGTGGCGCTTTCGCGCCACGCCGTCATTATAACACAAGAATTGAGAAAAACGCCCGATTCGCTTCTTACTCAGACCAAAGCGGATTCCGTTAAAAAACCACACTCTCCCTTTCAACCGCTACCGTTAAAGAAGACGGCTGATAGCAGGGGATTTATATAACAGCAGACTGACCATACAACTGCTGTTTGATGTTGATCACGCGTTTGCGCAATTCAGCCTTCGTTTCGATTTCATTAGCGATCTTTTCGATGGCATACATCACAGTCGTATGATCGCGCCCGCCAAGCGCCTCACCGATCTGCGGCAGGGACGCGTCGGTCTCTTTGCGCAGCAGATACATCGCCACCTGACGCGGCTGAGCAACCTTTTGTGAGCGATCCCGCCCGCGCAATGCCTCCACCGAAGTTTGCCACTCTTTTGCGACAATCTCGATGATTTTTTCCGGTGGGATAGCATTGCGCTGAGGTAGCAAATCAGCAAGCGCAACATCCACAAGATTGGGGGTGAGAGGGGAGCCGCTCAAATCCGCAAAAGCCAGAATACGATTCAACGCACCTTCCAATTCGCGAATATTCGATTGCACGCGGCGGGCAATCATCTCAAGAATCTCATCCGAAACCTGGCGCCCCGTCCGATCAGCTTTGGAGCGCAAGATTGCTAAACGTGTCTCAAGATCGGGCGGTTGAATGTCAGCCGTCAACCCCCACTCGAATCGAGAGCGCAACCGTTCGTCCAAAGTCACCAACGCTTTGGGCGGGCGATCCGAGGAGATAATAATTTGCTTGTCCTGTCCATGCAGAGTATTAAAGGTATGGAAAAATTCCTCCTGTGTAGACTCCTTGCCTGCAATGAATTGGATGTCATCAACCAGTAAGACATCAGCCGTGCGATACTTATCACGAAACGCCTGATTGGTATGCGTACGGATGGCGTTAATCATGTCATTGGTGAACTCTTCGGAGGAAACATAAAGCACATTCAGCCCCCGCGCGTGGCAGGTGTTACCGATAGCGTGAAGAAGATGCGTCTTTCCCAACCCCACACCCCCATAGAGAAAGAGCGGATTATAGGCACGGGCTGGTTTTTCGGCAACGGCCAGACAAGCCGCATGTGCCAAACGGTTACCCGAACCCACTACGAAAGTCTCAAAGACGTAGCGTGGATTCAGGTTTGGGTTACGCGAGACTCGTTCGTAAGCCTCAGCAGGCACACTCGGGGTCGGATCGAGAGAGGCGGGCGAAGTAACGGGCTCATCCACCGCCTGCTCCGCCTCCCCCATATTGCTGACCACAAATTGAACAATGACATTTGTCTTCACAATCCCCATTAACAAGCGGCTGATCGTGCTGGAGAGCCGATTTTCGAGCCAGTCGCGGGCATACGCATTGCGTACACCGATGGTTAAGGTTCCATTTTGAAAGGAGAGAGGTTTTGTACCGCGCACCCATGTATCGAAGGACGCGCGCGGCATTTCCATTTGAAGTTGACCCAGTACTGATTGCCATACCTGCTCTGCGTTCATACGATTGCTCCGTTGCGCGGTGAAGTGATGAATTTGTGCCATGCCAAACCAAACCGCTTCGTCAGCGGCTGGTTTTAAGGCTATTCGATTGACTGCACGTCTTACAAGGGATTTGAGATGAGCATCATACTGCCGCATCTCAGGTGTCAGCATTGCGCCTATTCTAGCAGAAGAACAAGGAAAATAACAACACGCAAAGCCTACGCTTGTTTTAAAACTTCTGTTTTTTTAAGGTCACTCAATGTTAAAGATTGCTTGCGTGGACGCTTTGAACGGCTCGGTTTTATAGAACGCCCGTTTCAGCCAAGTAAATGCAAGTAGACGATTTATACCCCCATATATAGGGTTTTCAGGCAATCTACGGCGTGGATGTCAAGATGTAATACAGGCTCTGTTAAAAAATTTTTTGCGCAAAGTCCATGAATCCGTCTTCGGTGAGGCTCAAGATTCTGTGATTCAATGTTAAAAATTTTCACGGGACCTTGCCTTTATCATTGCGCGCGACGGGGGACCCACGCGACTATGGTCGTTCCTTCGTTGGGAGCGGATGAAATGTCCACTTCACCGCCCACCGAACGCGCACGCGTATCCATATTGGCAAGCCCATGACCGATGGTAGAGGATATTTTGCTCACATCGAAGCCTTTGCCGTTATCGGAAACTTCAAGCAGTACTCGATCTTCGGTCACCCACAGGGCTACTTGCACTTTTTTCGCCTTTGCATGCTTCGCCGCATTGGCTAATGCCTCCTGGCAGATATGGAACAGTGCCATAGCATGTGTTTGCGGAAGTTCCTGCAATTCTGATTCCGGTTCGGTGAATGCCACCTCGGTCAGGGTATTGGCACGGAACTCAGCAATGAGACGTTTAATGCCAGCCACTAACCCCTCCTCGCCGAGTTGACGCGGCCTGAGATCCAAAATGTAAGCGCGCAGGTCTCGAATGGCTTGATTCAAATCGTTGATTGCCTTCTGAATACGTTCTCTTGCGTTGTCTGGATTACTTTCTAGCGAGTGGAATGCGCTTTCGAGCGAAAGCCCAACACCATAAATAGCCTGGATAATTCCATCATGCAAATCCATCCCGATCCGTTCGCGCTCCTCCAACACGGCAAGCCGCCGCGCATTGACATGCAAACGTGCATTCTCGATAGCCAAGCCCGCCCAATTTCCCACTGCCGCCATCATTTGTATATTCCGATTGTCCAACGGCTCTTCTCGAAATGTTGCCACACTCATCACTCCCATCAATTTGTCACCCGAAAGCATGGGAATACACGCAATTTGCTTGAACCCTGCCTTGACCACTGCCTGGCGTAAAAAGCGCGTATCTTCGGCCAGGTTTGAAATGATCAACGGCGTGCGCTCCTTCGCCACAATGCCGATCATCCCCTCGCCAACCTGAAATACATTGCGCGTCCAGAAGGCTTCTGCGGCTTGCCCTCTATGCAAAACCATGCGCAGGGATCTTTGATCTTCATCCATTAAAAAGATTTCCCCTGCCTCCACCTTCATATAACTCATCACATGTGCAAGGGTTTTATGCAAAATTTCATCCAGCTCCAGGCTCGAGGTCAGAACCGAAGCGATATCGTTCAATAGAGCCAAATCTATATTACGTTGCGTCAAAGCCTGATCGCGTTCCCTCAATCCTGCAATCAGGCGAGCATTTTGAATGGCTACTCCTGCATAAGTTGCCAGCATTTGAATAATCATCTCGTCATCCGCTGAAAACTCAGACGCCCCGATCTTATCGGTCAAATAAATCTGTCCAAACTGCTTCTCACCCACTCGAATCGGGACTCCTAAAAACGAAGTCATATGCGGATGGTGTGGAGGGAAACCTACCGAAAGTGGATGGTTTTGAATCACCGGCACGCGCATTGGTTCGGTGGCATTCATCAACTTGCCGATTAATCCTTTCCCAACCGGTGGGTGCGCAATTCGTCGAATTTCCTCCTCGCTCAGCCCCACCGTAATAAACTTCTCAAGCCTGCCATCATCACCCAAGACCCCCAATGCAGCATAACGCGCGCCAGCCTGTTCGCATGCTATGGAAGTGATACGCTCCAGCAAATCATCCAACGAGACATTTCTGACCAATTCCAAACTGGCTTTATGCAGAGCAATCAAGCGTTCCTGTAATTGTTCGCGCGTGAGCAACATATCTCAAATTATCCCATAAAATATGATAGATTTTGAAAGAGGCCAACCATAAAATAAGGCAAGGTAAACCCATGACCACTTCCCGCATCCCTGGATTCTACAACATGACTCTCGAGGAGCGCCGCGCCAAACTTGCCGACGCCCTCCCGCCTCAGACTCCGCCCGAACTCGCCGCGTGGACCTCAGGCGGACTCTCCCCCGAAGCCGCCGACCACATGATCGAAAACGTGGTCGGCTTGCACAGCCTGCCTTTGGGCATTGCGCTGAATTTCATGGTCAACGGGCGCGACGTGCTCGTCCCGATGGCAATCGAAGAACCGTCGGTGGTGGCAGGCGCTTCCTTTATGGCAAAACTCGCCCGCGCCGGCGGCGGTTTTACCGCCACGACCACCGACCCGCTTATGATCGGGCAAATGCAGGTCATCAACCTGGTCAACTTATATGAAGCGAAGTTGAAACTCTACGAGCACAAAGCCGAACTCCTCGCCGAAGCGGACTCGATTGACCCCGTCCTGAAAAAATTCGGCGGCGGCGCGCGCGACCTGGAAGTGCGCGTCATCGAAGATTCGCCCATCGGCGGCTTTCTGGTGGTCCACCTCATCTACGACGTGCGCGACGCGATGGGCGCGAACGCGGTCAACACCGCCTGCGAACGGCTCGCCCCGAAAGTGGAAGCCATCACGGGCGGGAAAGTCCACTTGCGTATCCTCTCCAACCTGGCAGACCGGCGACTCGCCCGCGCCCGCTGTACCATCCCCGTCCAAGAACTGGCTTTTGACCATTTCTCCGGCGAAGAAGTGCGCGACGGCATCATCGCCGCCTATGCCTTTGCCGCCGCAGACCCTTACCGCGCCGCCACACACAACAAGGGCATCATGAACGGCGTGGACGCGGTGGTCATCGCCACCGGCAACGACTGGCGTGCCATTGAAGCCGGCGCCCATGCTTACGCCGCCCGAAGCGGACGTTACACATCCCTCTCCACCTGGGGCAAGGACGCGGACGGCAACCTCGTCGGTACGCTGGAAATGCCGATGGCGGTGGGAATCGTCGGCGGCGCGACCAAGGTCCATCCCGCCGCGCAAGCCGCGGTCAAACTCATGGGCGTGAAAACCGCCAATGAACTTGCTGAAATCATCGTCTCGGTGGGACTCGCTCAAAACATGGCGGCGCTTCGAGCGTTAGCCACCGAAGGCATCCAGCGCGGACACATGTCCCTGCACGCGCGGCAGGTCGCCATTGCGGCAGGCGCAAGCGGAGATTTGATCGAAAAGGTCGCTGCGCAGATGGTGGCGGAGAAGGTGGTGAGGATTGACCGGGCGGAGGAGATTTTGAAATCGTTGGAGGCAGGACTTCCCCGGCACCGCCCGCCAGGGCAGGTGTAGTCCGCACGAGGCATTCAAGGAAACGCGCGGACATTCATGAATACAACCCTCATCAGCATTTTATTGGGCATCGGCGGCATGGTCGGCTGGGGGATTTATGACTTTCTGGGCGGCGTTTTTTCCAAACAGATTGGTTCTTTCAAGTCTGTGTTTTGGTCGCAGTCGGCGGGGTTGCTATCCGTCTTGCTGCTTGCCTTTGCATCCCAAGCGGAATTCGGCACGCCTGCGCACGCGGTCATTTTGTCCCTCCTTGCCGCCGTGGTCTATTCGGCGGGATATTTGTTCTTCTTCAAAGGGTTCGAGAAAGGGAATGTCTCAATTATCGCCGCGACCATGAACCTGTGGGCTGTGTTCACCATGCTGTTCGCTTTTCTCTTTATGGGGCAACGCCTGACCACCATCCAGACCATCGGCGTCCTGGCAATCCTCTCCGGCGCAACGCTCGCCTCGCTCGATTGGAGCAGTATCCGGGACCAGGGGCTTCAACTTTCGTCGGGCGTAAAAGAGGCGGTTCTGGGCGCGTTTTTCTTCGGCATTTTCTGGAATATCAGCGAGGTTATCTCCGAAGAGGTCGGCTGGCTGTCAGCCACCCTGTTTATAAAATTCGGCATCGCCATATTCCTGCTGGTTTTCTCGTTTGCCGCGAAACAAGAACTGACCTTGAGGCGCGTCCCTGCGAAAACCCAATGTGCCATCCTGTTGATGGGCATCATCGAGGTTGGCGCCGTGGCGCTCGTCAATTACGGCTTGACCATCGGAGACGCCATCCTGATTACGCCAATTGCATCTGCGTTATCCATTGTAACCATTGGGCTGGCGGTCATTTTTCTGAAGGACAGGATTTCAAAACTTCAAGGGCTTGGCATCGTCACGGCAATCGCTGGTATTATTGCAACTGCGTTCTAGTGTTTGTCAAACGTGATGATTGTGCCCGGATGGAGTTGAAACCCCTGCTCAGCGCATGGAAGTCCTGCGGACTGCCGCGCCGAGTCGGTTTCAACCGACTTTCAGGAACTGAGGCGGGGATTCATCCCCCACCGAATCATGCCCGTGCCAGAGTCAGCGAAAGTTCATCGAACAAGATAGATTTTGAAAGCCCGCTCCCGCTAAAATCCGCCTGTGAAATCAGGAATATCGCTTTTCGACCCTCTTCAAATCTGCCGCCTTTCCTCTCAAGGGAGCGCGAGGCGCAGCGCTGAGCCTGTTATCTGAGCCTTGTCAAAGCGTTGCTGAAGCGATGGTGCAGGTAGATCAAAAGGTCTTGTAATAAAGCAGGCTTGACGAAACCCCAGAATAGTATATACTGTTAATATATATCAAGGAGATGAAATGGAAACAGCAAAACTCTTCCAAAACGGAAAAAGTCAAGCCGTCCGCTTGCCAAAAGAATATCGCTTCGGGAGTGACCGCGTGTATATCAAGCGAGTCGGCAACGCGGTCATACTTCTGCCCTATCAAACGCCGTGGGAGACTTTACTAAACAGCCTCTCGCTTTTCTCGGCAGATTTCATGAATGAACGAAATCAACCTCCCGTGCAAAATCGCGAGGCGGCGTTTTCATGAAGTACATGCTGGATACGAACATTTGCATTGGCTTGATTCGCCAACAGCCGCAAAAACTAATCAGGCGGTTAACGCGTTGCGAGCCTGGCGAGGTCGGCATTTCCACCATCACAATTGCCGAATTGACGTATGGAGCAAATAAAAGCAGTCAAGTGGAGCAAAACCTGACTGCACTTGAGCAGTTCCTGCTCCCCTTGGAAATAGCAAATTTCGATCAACAGGCGGCAGCCGTTTACGGAGCGGTACGCGCTTCCCTTGAACGCGAAGGCAAAGTAATCGGTTCAATGGATATGTTGATCGGCGCACACGCGTTGAGTCTTGGAGCAGTACTGGTCACGAATAACACAGCGGAGTTTCAGCGCATCCCAAAATTGAAAGTTGAAGATTGGATGGCATGAATAAATCTTCTCACCTCTCTTCTGAAGATAAAGATAGTTATAGGTGAAGACCGCACAGGATTAAACCTCAAACCTCAACAGGTAACATATAATGACAACCCCTCACCCTCACTCCCCCACCCTCCTCAAACCCGCCAAGCCCGTCGGCATCGTTGGCTACGGCGCGTATGTGCCGCGATACCGCCTGCCCGCGAAGGAAGTCGCGCGCGTATGGACCGGCGGCAAAGGCGGACTGCCCATCAAAGAGAAAGCCGTCCCCGGGCTGGATGAAGACGTCATCACCATGTCCATCGAAGCGGCGCGCAACGCGATGAAACGCGCCCAGATTGACCCGACCGAATTGCGGGCGGTCTGGGTCGGGTCGGAGTCTCATCCGTATGCGGTGAAACCAACTTCCACCTTGGTCGCTGAAGCGATTGGCGCGGTGCCCAACACGCAAGCCGCCGATTGGGAGTTCGCCTGCAAGGCTGGCACCGAAGCGCTCGTCGCCGCGATGGGTTTGGTCGGCTCGGGCATGGGCAAGTACGCCATGGCAATCGGCATGGACACCGCGCAGGGCAAGCCCGGCGACGCGCTCGAATACACCGCAGGCGCGGGCGGCGGCGCGTACATCCTCGGTCCCGCTGAAGAGGCGCTGGCGGTCATCAACGCCTCGTACTCCTACGTCACCGACACGCCCGACTTCTGGCGGCGCGCCGACGCAAAGTATCCCGAACACGGTATGCGCTTCACGGGCGAACCCGCCTACTTCAAACACATCACCGAAGCCGCCACGCACCTGATGGAAGCGATGGGCACGACCGCCAAAGACTACAAGTGGGCGGTTTTCCATCAGCCCAACACCAAGTTCCCACAGCGCGTCGCCGCTCAACTCGGATTTGCGATGGAGCAGATCGAGCCCGGTCTCCTCGTCCCTGTGATTGGGAACACGTACGCCGGCGCGGCGCTTATTGGTCTGACCGCCACCCTCGACATCGCCCAGCCCGGAGATCGGATTCTCGTCGTCTCATTCGGATCCGGAGCCGGGTCCGACGCCTTCGACATCACCGTCACCGACGCCATCACCGCTCGCGCAGGTCTCGCGCCCAAGACGCGGGACTACATCGCCCGCCGCACGGAGATTGACTACGCCACGTATGTGCGCTATCGGGGCAAGTTGCAGATGAAGTAAAGCATGGACAATCACGCGCATTGGGAGAGATGGTGAGCGTGTATAATGAGCGCGTCAAAGGAGTTCATATGGATTGGCAGGAACGAATTGTCGTTGACCCGAAAATCCTGGTTGGCAAGCCTGTCGTAAAAGGAACACGGCTGGCTGTGGAATTTATCGTGGAGTTGCTGGCACAGGGATGGCCCGAAAGTGAAATCCTGCGAAATTATCCCGGCTTGACTCATGATGATATTGCAGCCTGCTTGAAGTACGCCGCAAGTATTCTCAAGGCAGAAAAGATCTATCCGTTTGAATCCTCCCCCGCTTAACAATGCGACTTCTCGCCAATGAAAATTTTCCGCTGGACGCGGTGGAAGCGTTACGCGCCGATGGGCATGATGTAGCATGGATTCGGGAGGACGCGCAGGGAAGCAGCGATGAACAAGTGCTTTCCCGCGCTCAACAAGAGGGGCGCATTTTAGTCACATTTGACAAAGATTTCGGAGAGTTGGCATTTCGCTCCAAACTTCCCGCGACGGGCGGAATAATTCTGTTTCGCATTACTGCATCGTCATCTCGACGCATTGCACAAGCGGC
Organism: Anaerolineales bacterium; assembly: GCA_035574015.1. GTDB lineage: Bacteria > Chloroflexota > Anaerolineae > Anaerolineales > Villigracilaceae > Defluviilinea. The sequence continues at coordinate 17,442 of DATLZK010000017.1, read as the reverse complement.
AGTTCAAGCCCTTGCCAGCAGAACCGATTGGGCGGGACATTTTTCTGTCATTGAAGATCAGCGCATCCGTATGACACCCTTACCGCGATAACTCGTTGAGGCGTTTGTGCTTTTTCTCCTGTCTTTTCCGCTGGCATATTTTTACCTTCGGCTGGTGTTCCTCTATTACGCCTATTATTACATCGGGGTCAACAACTATGCCAACGCCGGCTGGCTGACATATGTCGTCACGCCGCTGATGTTCTTCTGCTTCAACGCGACGGGCTTTGCCGCGCAATGGATCGCCCGGCGGCGCGGCATGGACAAACTCAAATCAACGAGTGTTGGTGTGCTGGCAATGATTGGGCTTTTCACCGCAGCCTTTCTCTATACCGTCCTCAGCCATCTGGATTACCCCAGCCCGAAGGACTACAATCTGTTCGAGTTTTTCGGCTATCTGCTTGGGAGGAAATAACAAAATCCGCTCCTGACTGATGGAGAAACATATGCGCCGCCCCACACTTTACCGGTTGCTGATTGCCATCTTCCTGCTCTTTGCCTGCCGCTTCCCGCCGGGGAGGAGTGCCCCGGCGCCTACGGCAAGCCCACCCCCCGCCTCCGTCATAACGCCGATACCCCAGCCGACGATGGTGATTGAAGCAGCCGAATCCACGCCCCTTGCCGTGAACGAGCCGCCCTTACGTCTGACGCGCTACGAAATTGACCCGGCAAAGCATCCGCTGGCTGTGTGCAACGACGGTTCGACGCCCGTCTTTTACTACCGCCGCGGCTCAGGCGATGGCGCAAACAAGTGGGTGTTCTGGTTCAAAGGCGGAGGCGGATGCATGGACGCGCAATCGTGCGCCGGGCGCGATCATGAATTAACCAGCAGCGTGGGCTTGCCGCAAAGCAAGGACGGCGAAGGCATCCTCAGCCGCCTCCCGGCGCAGAATCCCGATTTCTACAATTGGAATCACGTTCTGATGCACTATTGCACATCGGATTCATGGAGCGGCGCGAGCGAAGACAACAACAATGAGATGAACTGGTACTTTCGCGGTCACTATGTAGTGAACGCCATCGTGGATGCGGCGATGGACGAGAACATCGTCGGCGGTCCCACGCTCCGCGAAGCGACGCACGTGCTTTTTGCCGGCTCATCGGCGGGCGCTCACGGGCTGTATCACAACATAGACCGGCTCGCGCAAATGCTCCCTTGGGCGGATGTGCGCGGCGTGGCGGACGCCGGGCTGGGCTTCGCTGTGAACCCGGAACTTTTCGCAACGTTCGAGCAGGGAAAGGAATCCCAATGGGAGGTTTGGAATCCCATCCTCGACGAATCCTGTCTTGCCGCCAATTCCGCCGCGCCTGAGAGTTGCCTCGAAACGCATCTGCTCGTGAACGGCAACTACATCACCACGCCCGTCTTCGCACGCGCCGACCTGTTCGACCCGCTCGCGCTCGAGAACAACCAACTCGACCCGCGCGATTCCGCCGACCGCCCGCTCATCCTGACTTTTGCCGAAACCATCGCCGAGATTCTCAAAAGGCAAAGCGGCGCCTTCGGCACGGCGGCGCGTCAGCATGTGATGATTGAGACATCCGAATTCAATTCCTATCAGGTGGAAGGCTTGACCTTCGCGCAAGTGTTGGGAAACTGGTACTTCAACCGTAGCGGTCCCACAGTGGTCGTTGAGACACCCAGCAGGTGAGCGGCAGGTATTTTCCGGGAAAGCGTTCGCAGGAGTAACCCTATGATTTGGACAGCGCTGGATTTCTCGTCTCCTTGGAACTGGTTGATTGTGCTGGGCGTCTTTGCAGTCTTGGGCATAATGGTATTCAAATTTTCGTTTGACGCCTATTACCGCCGTTATTTCTATGGCAAGGCTCTCCAACTGGCGTTCTGGCGGACGGTAGGATGGCTGGTCCTGAGCGGCGTTTCTTTTGTGATCGTTTTCTGGCCGCTCTCCATCCTCTTCCCCAAAAGCAGCTGGTGGGCTTATCTGATTGGCTGGGTAACATGGGGAATACTCTCTGAAACCGTCGTGGCAGCGGGCATTCACATCCTGGATGCCTTTCTGGAGAAATAGTAGCCAGAAAAGCGCTGTCCGCTCTATTTGCAAGGAAGAAAGAGGATGTTCCTGCAATCCCTTTTCGTTGGGGCGCGCCGCTTGACCGGAGGAAGTAACCCTTTCGGCATTCCTGAACCCTCAGCCAGAGTGAATCCCCGTGAGGAGGAAGCCTGTGTCTGACCACCGTTTCATCCCCAAGCGCGTCTTTCAAGCGATTGCCCTGTTCTTGCTCGCTGTGTGCGTGGGGCTGACCATCTACTGGACGGCTACGGATTCCGGCCTGTTCCACCTGTTCGGAAAATACGTTGGAAAATCGGGCGGCCTGTCGCTTGTCCTGACCATCGGCCTGACCTTCCTGACCCTGTTCGCAATATGGACCGTTGTCGCCTTCACTATTCGCAGGTTTTCCCAGATGCCCACGTTGACAGAGGAAATCGGGCAGCCCGTCCACGACCTTCCCTCCTTCCTTGCCGCCATGAAACGCATCTACAGACAGGAATTGGCGAAGAACGACATGCTCAACCGAACCCCTCCCTCGAACTATACTCCCGAAATGAAACGCCGCGCGCGTGGGATTGGCATCGTTTACGTGGTTGCTGGCCTTGCCCTGATTCTGGCCGTCGGCGTGAGCCTCATCTTCTCGCTTAGCCAGGGAAAAATCTATGTGCTTCAAGGGACATTGATTGCCCTTGCCTTGATGTTCCTGCTGGCCGGAATTTTTCAAATCATTAGCGGAAGGTCGGCGCTTCAAAAAGTTCCTTCCAACAAGATGACGAAAGGAGAAAGTCCAATGCCCAACAATCCAACCCAATCAAAATATCGGGCAGGCCAGGTGTGGAGGTACAAGACGCGCCCAGCCGAGCCGCAATCCCTGTTGACGGTGGTCAAAGTCGAGACTGACCCCAAACAGGGGACCATCGTCCACATCCACGTTCAGGGCTTGAAAATGAAAAGCCGCTATGCGCCAACGGGAATCGTGGATACAATCAGTCATCTGCCCCTTTCCGAAGGCGCAATGGACGAAAGCGTTGTCTCGCTGGTTCAGGAGAACGCGCCGTTGCCCAATTACCAAGAAGGATACGCCGAATGGCGGCAAAACTATGAGCAGGGGCACGCAAGCATCTTTACCATGCCGGTCGCAAAAGCAGTTGACTTCATCGAGCAGATAAGTCTATAAAGCCCCCGTCATCCGGATACACTATCAGATCAGCACTTCCCTGCAAAACTACGCCAGGCGCGAAGATTTTATAGGACAACTCAACACAAGTTTCCCATTTGGCTGTGTCTTTCCGCGTTGCATGAACGCTAATTCAAATGGTACGCTTTTCTTCCCTCTCCTGCCTGCGGAAAACGGCCTCATGCAGATACTGGTTCAACCGTAGCAAAGGTTTTTTCAACTCCGGAGGCACCCATGACCCGCCTCGCTGTTCACACTTTACTATTCACGGCCTTCCTGCTCGCCGCGTGCGCTTCCCCTCCCTCACAGGGAGAAGGGACGGGGGTGAGGGCAACCGCGACGCCGCTCCCCACCAGCACCACTGCGCCCATTCCAACTGCCACTCCTGTTCCCACTGCCGTCGCGCCGTCTCCCACGCCGGCCGTCCCCGCTCCTGCCCCATCTGAACCCTCGCCGAATCTGTCCCACATCACTACGCGGCCCAAACCAACCATCCGCCTCGGCAGCAGCAACACGTCCGTTGCCGGGCTGATCTCCCTTCCCGAGTTGGGGGCGGGCACTTATCTCGGCTTCCAGGGCGGCCTTTATCCGGGCGGCAGCAACGAGCCCCCGCCAGAGTGGGAAGCAGCCGGTCTGGCGGCGGCCGCCGAAGTCGTCCCGCGCGATGCGAACGGCGATCCGAACCCCGATGGCAAAATCGTCCTGCTTTCCATCGGCATGTCCAACGCCTCGCACGAATGGTCTGGACGCTCAGCCTATTTTGCGGACGTGGCTGAAGGGTTCATGGAGCAGGCCGCTGCATACCCGGATCGCAACCCCCAGGTAGTCATCGTGAATGGGGCCGTCCCCGGGCGCGCGGCCAACTCAATCGTCCCAGGAGGAGTGTTCTATGACACTTATTGGCCCATGGTGATGGAGAGACTTTCCCAGGCAGGAGTGAGCGCCGCCCAGGTTCAGGTCGTTTGGCTCAAAAATACCAACCCCTGTCCGGGTCAAACTATCTGCGCTGGCGGAAACTTAACGCCCGCGCGCGGCGACTGGCCCGGCTACGCTCAAGAACTTCAGCATGACCTTGAACAAATCGTCGAAGAACTGGAAGCGCGATTCCCGAATCTCAAGCAGATCTTCGTCTCGCCGCGAACGTATGGCGGTTATGCGCTTGCCCCGCTGAATCCTGAACCGTTTGCCTTCGAGACAGGATTTGCCTTCAAGTGGCTGATTGAGGAGCGGATTAAAGCAGGACGAACCAGTCCCTGGCTCGACTGGGGACCCTATCTCTGGGCCAACGGCCTAACGCCCAACCCCCAGGGGCTGACCTGGACTTATGACGATTTCGTCGAGGAGGACCGGACTCATCCTTCCCCATCGGGCGTCGCCAAAGTGGGTGGAGCGCTGCTCGATTTCTTCACAAGCTCACCGTACACTCGTTCCTGGTTCGTAGCCCGGCCCTAGCACCTCTGATACGCTTTTACCTAATTAAGGAGAGATGTCTATGTTTGGCATTAATCCAATTGCTTCCCTCCGCCAGCGCCTCAACACAGTGCTTGCAACCCTTGTCATCTCCGCTCTTTGCTGTCTCAGCGGCGCTCTGATGACGTTCGTGTTTAGCCCTGCTCAGGCCTTTCAGGCATTGCGCCTTTCCCGTTTGCCGGTGATGGATGCAGGGACGATAGAGGCGGCTGCTCCGGGCGACACGCTCCTCTTCACTGGTACTCTGACAGGTAACGCCCCACCAGAGCACGACTTTGACTTCTTGGCTTATTCGGTGGAAGAGTGGACGGTAACCGTACCTCGCGACAATGAGTCTAAGCCATATGGCAGATGGGAGACTGTCGAAACGGTCGTGCCGGCGCTGACCATTGAACTCGATGGGCAAGCAATCTCGATACACCAGGCTGCGAAGGTCAGGCTGAGCGGCGTCCTCCACGAGAAAATTGTCAAAAGCACTGACTCTATCCAGGCCCTGTATGAAGGTGAACTCCTACCGTCCGGCACGCGGCGTTACCGTGGCTTCCTCAACGGTGATCTGATGACCGTTCTGGGGAAAAAGGCGAGCGATGGCGGCGTAATCCCCGAACAACTCTTTGCAGGCGACCGCATCGCCTTTGAGGAAAGCCAGCGTCAGGCGGCGCAGGGGTTGTTCTTCGCCGGGTTGTGCGCCATGGCGATGGCACCCATAGTGCTGATCGGAGGGCTGCTGTACGCAATCTTTGGGAGGCAGAGATGAGAGAGCCGTGTCCATTCACCATTCAACCTCGTTTCGGATTCGTTCCTTACAAACTTATCCCCCTCGTTTTGATTTTCATCTTATTGGCTTGCCGCTTCGGCACACAACAGCCTCGAGAGCCTACCGCCACCCTCCCACCCCAACCAACCGCGCCTCCCCAGACCGCCGGCGCAACGACGCCGACAGAGCCGGCCCTTCAAACCGCCACGCCGACCGCGTCGGAACAAGCCCTCGAGCCGCTGCAATACACCAGCGGCATTAACGAGTACACCATCGTTGTGGATAATACCCCGCGACAATTTCTGGTTTATGTTCCGAGAGGGTATAATCCCGTTGCGCCGACGCCGGTGGTTTTCATGTTCCATGGGAGCAACCAAAGCGGCTTGGTCATGTACCAAAACACCGCTTGGGCGGCGAAGGCAGAGGAGGAAAACTTCATCGTTGTCTATCCTACCAGTTGGAAGTATTTCATCGTTGAATCCAACCGTGTTGAGGATAAATGGAATGTGGTCGCGCTCTCTAAATTCGTCAAGCCGGGAACGGAACTGAAGGACGATGTCAAATTCGTGCGAACGATCATTGACGCCCTTACGATCACCTTCAACATTGACCCGAAGAGACTTTACGCCAGCGGTTTCTCCAACGGCGGAGCGTTTGTACTCAGCCGTCTTCTGATCGGAATGAACGATGTCTTTGCCGCTTTCACCACCAGCGGCAGTTTACTGACTGGCGAGAATCTCCCTGAGCCGATGCCAACCGGTATTACTGCCCCACTTTATGCCGTCTTGGGTACGAATGACGAGAAGATCGCCGAGGGCAGAGGCTATCCAACTCCTTTCCCCATACTGGCCGAGGAGATTGCCCAGCACCCGTTGTTTCACGCCGCGATTACAAATACGACTACCATCCTTGCCCTTGACCCGTCGGTTTACGAAGTTGAATATGACCGGCCCCACTTTACCATCATGACCTTCGACAAGAGTCTCATCGGCGCCGAGAATCAATTCATCTTTCGGATGGTCAATCGGATGGGTCACGTTTACGGCAACGGCGAGAACAACAACGCCGGGCTGAATCTTTCGGACGTGTTCTGGGAATTCTTTATGAGGTATTCCAAGCCATAGACGAGGGCTTTTGCTCTTGCCGCCCGCGTTCTAACGCAGAAGCGCAGAGTGTTATCCTCTACGATTGGAACGAACTCTCGGAAGGCGGCTGGCTGATTCCCACATTGGAGGAAGGCGACGCCCGTCTGCGCGCCATTGACGCGGCGCTGCGAGAGCACAAATAGCCGAGTGTGGAACATACCAAATCCACGTTTGATTGCTGAAGGAACCCATGACCCGCCTCACTGTTCACTCTTTACTCCTCACTGCCTTCCTGCTCGCGGCGTGCGCCGCGCCAACGCCCACCCCTATCCCGCCGCGCCCATCCGAAGAGGCCACAGCACTGCCCGTGACCGACGCCCCACCGATTACCCTTGAACCGCCCGCCGATGCCTTCCGCTTCGTGGTGGACCGAAACGCCGACCTGGGGAGCGCAAGCATCATTGCGGATTTCATCGCCGTGCAGGGCAGTCCCTGGGACCGCAACAATGCCTTCGAGGCGCAGGCATGGCGGGATTTACGATTGCGAACCGATGCTCCGCAATTGCTGAACGACGAATACTACTGGCCCGAAGGCGGGTTGCAAGTCATCCGCTCTGCCGAAGCGCCATCAACGTGCGCCGGCGGGGCGCGCGGTCCGCTGGGACCGAACAACGACCTGTGGCTGTGCATGGACGATTTCGAATCCTTCCGCCAAAACTGGGCGGCTGCGCTCGGCGAAGACCTCCACCCAACCCTCGGTCTGGGCGTAATGCCCCGAACGCTGTCCCACAATCCCGAAAGCCCGAACTGGATGTTGATGTCTCCCGCCAACCCGGACGAATGGAGCGCCGTCATGCGCGAAGCGGGCGCTTACCTCGCCGAGGTTGGCTGGAACGAACCGCTTATCTTTTTCTTTGGCGAATACGAAAACTTCTTCTACGGCAAAGACCGCCCGCTCTATGACAGCGCCGCCGAAACCGCGCAAGCGCGCGCCGAAGATTACGCAGAACTTTACATCCTCACCCAAAACGCCTTGCAGGAACATCTCCCGCAGGTGAAACTGGCAGGCGCGGTCACAAGCACCTACTCGCGCGACCACACGCGCGACCTGCAACAGAATCCCTACGCGCTCGGCTTGGAAGACTGGCTCGAAGCGCTCAAGCGCCTCGACCCGAACTTCGTCCCCTCCGCCGTTGGCTGGCAGGGTTATTACTGGTATGGGCTTGACGGCTACGGGTCCAACCGCCTGCTCGAAGGCGCGGAACACATTCGCGGGGTCTTGCGCGACTTGGGGTATCCAGAAAACATCCCGCAGTATCTTGACGGCTGGAACGGCACGTTCGGAAATTTTGAAGCCGAAGACGGCTCGATGCCCGACGACGCGCGCGTGCTGAAAGAAGCCACGCATCTCGCTGCCATGATGATTGACATGTTGGAAGTCGGCGCGGAACGCCGCATCCAATCCGCTTATTACTACACATGGAATCTCGATGGATCCGCCTTCCCCGATTATCGCTGCGGGTTTCCGTATCAATCGCTGGTCTCCACCGTGCATGAAGGGATCAACCTCAACGACCCGAATTATCCCGACTGCAACATCCCGCCCTCCGAAATCGAATGCCTGCGGGCAACGTATCACGCGCTCCACTTCATCAGCGACCTGCGCGATGGGAATTTCGTCTCCGCCGCCTTTGCAGGCGAAGGGGATGTGGATGTTTCAGGCGTGCGCTACATTGTCACCAAACAAGCGGACACTACCCAAATCGTCCTCGTCCAGCGCGACGGCGCGGCGCTCCCGTTCTTCCATCTCGAAGTGCAGGGGCTGAACCCCAACAGCAGATACACGGTGACGGTGAACACCATCCAGCCGCTGGAAAACGCCTGCGCAGAGGTCGTTTCCCAGACGTACAGCGTGAACGCCAATCAAAACGGCGCGCTCTTCTTCCCACTCCCGCCTGCGGAAAACGGCCTCATGCAGATACTGGTTCAACCGTAGCAAAAGTTTTTTCAACGCTGGAGCACCCTTGCCCTGCCGCGTGCATCTGCTCAAGCAACTCGCTACGCATGTCATGGAAGCGGTACAATGGACATGGACGTATCCCGACACTGCTGCACCGCAGACTGCCATCGGCACGGCATTGCGAGAGCGGTAGATAGCCTACAAAATATACACATCACAGGATAAAACCATGACAGAAGTTGTAATCGCAGGTATCGGACAAACGGAAGTCGGCGAGCATTGGGACATTGGTCTGCGCGACCTTGCCTTTGCTGCCATTCAGGATGCAGTTAAAGATTCAGGTGGGCTCAAACCACAATCGTTATTCGTTGGCAACATGCTCGCGCCGAATCTCTCCAATCAGGCGCACCTCGGCGTGTTGATTGCGGATTTCGCCGGGCTGACCGGCATCGAAGCCGTGACCGTCGAAGCGGCGGGCGCTTCGGGCGGCGCGGCATTGCGGCAAGGCTACCTCGCCGTCAAAAGCGGACTCGTTGATGTGGCGCTCGTCGTCGGCGTGGAGAAATTCACGGATAAAGTCGGCGCGGGTGTGGATGCCGCTCTCGCCACAACCGGCGACGCCGATTTCGAGTCTGTGCAGGGGATGACTCCCGCCGCGCAAGCCGCGCTCCTCATGCAGCGGTACATGCACGAATACGAAGTTCCCAAAGACGGCTTTGCGGGTTTTGCCCTCACCGCCCATGCCAACGCGGTCGCCAACCCGAACGCCATGTTCCGCAAAGCCATCAAGCCGGAGACCTACGCCAAAGCCGAAATGGTCAGCGATCCGCTCAACATGTTCGACATGGCGCCCAACGCCGACGGCGCGGCGGCGGTGATTTTGACGAGGCGTGAGTTGTTGCCGGATAATTTTCCGCATCCGCTCGTGATGATTGCCGGCTCCGCCGCCGCGTCTGATACGCTTGCCCTGCACGACCGCAAGGACATGCTCTTCTTCGACACCGCTCAACTCTCGGCGGGCAAAGCCATGAAACAGGCGGGCGTGCTATTGGATGACATTGACCTGTTCGAATATCACGATGTCTTCAGCATCTACGCCGCGCTGCAACTGGAGGCAGTCGGGTTTGCGGTCAAAGGCAAGGGCTGGAAACTTGCCGCCGACGGAGAAATCGGGCTGAAAGGCAAAATCCCCTGCGCGACGATGGGTGGGATGAAGGCGCGGGGATTCGCGGGAGGCGCCGCGGGCGTGTATCAGGCTGTGGATGCGGTCACCCAGTTACGGGGTCGGGCGGAGGCGAATCAAATCCCGAATGCGAAGACCGCGCTGATTCAAAGTCTCGGCGGTCCCGCCTCCACGGCAGTCAGTCACATTCTGACATTAACAAGGTAGTCAAACAAAGAAAAGGAAATTGTTAACTCACCCTGCACAGTGTGCGGAGTTTATCTCGCCTTGGAGCGGCTAATGTTGTGGACATAGGAACAGAGTTGTGAGTATCCTAGCTCTTTCCGCTCGATCCGCCACATCCGACAGCAGGTCGAAGAGGAATTGCAGGTGGTCTGCGTCGCTCGATATGCCCTGTTGCGCGAGAGCATTCCTCCCGACTCAAAGCAGGGTCCGTTGCAAGCGGCAAGTTCCTGCCAGGCGGCGTTGCGTTTCTGGCTGAGCAGGTAACCCATCACTGATGCGCCGACAAACAGAGCGAGGACAAACAAACAAAACAGTGCAGAGACGAGGGCGGAGGGGTCAAAGTTCAATAGGAAAGTCTCCAAACGGACAGGATGCTGAAAGGCTACGGCTTGCGCTCGAAGAACATGAGCAGCGTTGGCGTTGCGACTCCCTGTACTTCGAGTTGCAATTCGGTGGCGGAGCAGGTGTAAGGCGCAAGGCCAAGCGGTAACGTTTGCTGCATCGCCGGATCGCAGGGTACAGAAATCAAACCAACTCGCGGGCTATAGCTGGTACATTCTACAACGTGCAGATTTGCTTGTTGCCCTGCCTCAAAGGCAATGACGTCGTGGTCCTGAAGGTGATAAGTTCCAGTGACGGTAAACATCACGTGGGCTTCAGAATAAGTCCCGTCGTCGCTCTGCGCAGAAGGGATATTGGCCGTATCCGCATGCAGAACATAGTCGCCGCTGTAGGTGAACGCATTGCCATCAAAGGCTAATTTCAACTCGCCTTGTGTCACGCGCAAAAAAGATGAAGTTTGTGGGAACATCGATGCAAAGAACAAATCCAGCTTGTCAGTTGGCATCACCCACACACCCTCGAGACAGGAATCGCTCCCGCCGCCCGAAGCGGGATTGGGTTCCTGGGGGGTGGCTGGCTGAGGGGGTTGTTGTTCGTTAGAAGGGGTTGATACCGGCGGCTCGGCGGGCGGGTTCGAACCTTCCGGCAGTCCCTCGTTTGGCGCGGAACCTGGAAAGTTGCACGCGGCAAGCAAGGCAAGCAGCGTAAAAACGATCAACCAGCGGAAAAGGGACAACCGGGTAAACATTGTTCCTCCAAACGTATGTGAATTATGGTGTGCCAGGCGGCAGCAGTTGATAAGGCCGATTCGATTGCAGCATGTACACAGACGTGTGTGGAGAGCATTTTTTCTTCATTTTGAACCTCTATTTTTCGTTCACCTGCTTCCGAATTCATTGCCGGGTTTGAGATAAATATCGCCCAAACCCAACCTATTAACGATTGATGTTACGCAGTTTCCTTGTAGCGGATATATTGTTTCCGACTGGGGATTCATGTCGCTATGCCATCTCGTGAGGTGAGTTAATAACAAACAAGATTGTATTTATCCTTTTTGGCAAATCAATGGGACTTTTTTGCTAAGCAAGAGTTCAGATGTATCAAGTTTTTCTTGACCTCTGGCTACTGCCGATAGGACTTCTTTTGCTCGCTGTTTCGAGCGCAGGGATTTTGTGAACGCCCTGCCGCTGGAAACAGAACAAAAAATGGCGGGACGGAGTCGCCCATCCCGCCATTGACAAGCCATCCTACATCGGCTATCTTGTGCTGGGCGCTTTGGCAGGCGGCGCAGCGGACTTCTCTTCGCGGGGAACCGTTGTGCGCCTGAGGAGCGCCTTTGACGTTTATGAACGTCTTCTACGCGCCATATCAGTTAGAAATCGCCGTCCTTCACATACGGCGCGCTCCACAACGCCACCGACATCACCACCGCCTTGAACCATGCCTGGTGCATCTTTTCCACATCTTCCGCACTGTGTCCCTTCTTTGCCAGGAACGGCTTGATGGTGGCGGTGATGGGATAGATGAACGCCGTCATATAGCGGTGACTGACGTTTGGCACAGACTTCACACCGTCGGTCTGATTCTTCTTCGAGCGGTGGTGGCGCAGACCGATTTCATGCTGATAATTCAGCCAGTCCTGATCATATGGACGGTTGCACAGGTCGAGAATCCACTGTCCGAATCGTTTGCGCACTGCGGCGAGATACTCGCCGTTGGCGTTGCCCCTGCCGTCGGTAAAGTAATACACCAGATGCGGATGCGAGCCGACAAAGCCATACCACAGGTCCAGCACCGCTTCGATTTGGTCGGCAAGGACTTCGCCCGCCATGCGCAGGTATTTCACATCCTCGTCTGTGAACAACACAGCCTTCTTCAGATTTTCGAACTCCTCGAGCGTGATGGGGGACTTCGTCTTGATTGCTCCGTAATCATAGCCAGCAATTGCAGTTGCAGTAACCATAGGTCATCTCCTTTTTCTATTGACTCCCCTCGCCCTATGGCAGAGGGGTTGGGGGTGAGGGACGAATCGCCTCCTCCAATTCTTCGTTCGTCGGTTCGGTCAAAACAATCTTACGTTTGCCCCCGCCAATCACCAGCGTCGGCGTGCTGCGATAGCCGTTGTTGATGAACATCACGAACCGCTCAGCTTCGGTGTCGTGATCAATGTTCACCTCGTGGAATGGAATGCCGCGCGCTCGCAGATACTCGCGCGTGCGCTCGGTATCGTCGCAATCGGTCGCGCCGTACATGACGATGGGCAGGGACATGGGCATCACCTCCTTTTGATGATTCGGAATTCAGACTTGCGTTACATGGCAGGGACAAAATCGGGACACTCGAAATACGTCTCGGCTTCGGGCAGAGGCGCGTCCACGAAGGCGCAATGATGCGGACCGCGCGGGTCGTCGGGATGCGCGGCGCGGCGGAAGAAACGACAGCCCCAGCACATCTCATAGACCCGCACGTGACCAGCCTCCTGAAGACGCCGCACAATCGCCTGCGCGGCGCGCAAAAGCGCCTGCTGCTCCGCCTCGGGCAGGGACGCGATGGCTGCTTCCACCTCCCCAAACACATCCTCCAAAGATGCCGCGTCGCGCGCACCTTTTGGCGTTAGTGCCAGTGTCACGGTGCGCTTGTCTTCGGGGAGTGGCTTGCGGCGAAGCAACTGCTTGCGCTCCAGCGCGTCTGCCACCACGCTGGCGGTGGCGTAGGACGTTGCCAGCCGCTGCGCCAGCCCGCCGATTGTCCGCACACCCGAACGCGCATATTTCAAAAATAACAGCGATTGAATCTGCGCAGGCGAAAGTCCCGCTGCTTCGCCGCGCAGCCTCAGCATGTGATTCATCGCCTGACCGATGCGATGCAACGCCGCAGCAACTTGAGCAGGAAGCGATTCGGCGCGGCGGACAGGGTCAAAAGCGGACATGGCATCTCTCCTTGATTATTTAGTAGTACTAAATTATAATCCAGACCGTCCTGCTTTGCAAGCGCTCTGAAAAGAACCATGTCCGCACCCCTCACCATCCACATCTTTTTCGATTACACCTGTCCCTGGTGCTATGTCACCGAACTCCTCCTCGAACGGCTGGCGCGGGAATATCCCCTCGCGCTCATCCCCAAAGCCTTTCCCCTCTGGCCGAACGGCACGGCGCATCTCACGCCGGAAGAAAACGAGGCGCTCCGCGTCCGCACGCACGCCGCCGACGCGCACGCCATCACCGCCGCGCGCGAATGGCTGGGTGTGGAGGGGATGTCGCTGGGTGCGTGGGGCGTCAACACGCTGGAGGCGCACATCGGCGCGAAGTTCGCCGCGGCGCGGGGAAAATTATGGGACTACCAGCGGGCGATGTTCGCCGCTCAATTTCATCGCGATCTGCGCCTCGATTCACGCGAGACCCTCAGCCTGCTTGCCGCCGAAGCGGGCTTATCCTCTGCCGAATTTCTCTCTGCTCTGGAAGCGGAGGAGTACCGCCGCGCCGCGCTCACCGACCTGGCGCAAGCGATGCAATTGGGCATCACCGGCGTCCCCGCGCTGGTCATCGGGAATCGCTATCTGATTGTTGGCGCGAGGCCGCCGGAGGCGTTGAGGGAAATCATCGAAAAGGCGAATCAGGTTCGGGGTCCGGCTTGAAGCGAAATAAGTTCCCAAGGCGAAGACGCGCTGATTCGAGATTCAAAGTCGTAGTGATCTGGTGTCCACAGCGGTTAGTCATATTTTGTAAAGATTGGAGAAAGGTCTTTCTTTCAGAAATTTATCAGCAACTTTCAAACTTTTATCAGAACCATTGCGCGGTCTTGTAAAACGCATAACATGATCTAAAATAAACTGTTACAATCCAACAACATTAGCGTTATGCGTATTCTGATTTGTCGCTCTAATCCCGTTGCTCCCGATCCCCGCGTAGAGAAGGAGGCGTCAGCACTTGTCGAAGCCGGTCATATGGTGACAATCCTTGCATGGGATCGCACTGCAAAGATCGCGGCACAAGAAGAACAAAACGGCATCAGCATTCATCGGCTGGCAATTCGCTCCGATTTTGGAAAAGGTTTGAGAAATTTACCCGCATTGTTGCGCTGGCAATGGGGACTATTGAAATGGCTGCGGCGGCATCGCCGCGAATATGATGCCGTACATGCGTGCGACTTTGATACCGTTATTCCTTGCCTGTTAGCAAAGTTTTTATGGGACAAACGACTTGTTTATGACATCTTTGATTTCTACGCGGATCATGTGCACCCTATCCCTGCCTGGATAAGACTTCTTATCCAGATCCTCGATTTCTGGATTATCAATCGCGCAGATGCTGTCATTCTTGCAGATGATTCGCGGCGGAATCAGATTAGCACGACAAAACCAAAGAGGTTGTATGTAATCTACAATACTCCCGAGGATGTCATAACCAAATATCGCCTTCTCAGTTCATCCTCATCTGACACATTCCGATTGGCTTACGTTGGCTTACTACAAAAGGAACGTGGGCTCGTCGAAGTATTGTCCGTGCTAAAAAAGCATCCCGAATGGACATTGGACATCGCCGGCTTCGGAGGGGACGAAGATGTAATCCACAAGATCTGTATGAACATGCCTAATGTTACATGGCATGGACGGGTCCCTTATGAGAGGGCATTGAAACTTAGCGCGTGTGCCGATGTGTTATTTGCCACTTATGACCCAGCCATTCCCAATCATCGCTACTCAAGCCCAAACAAATTGTTCGAAGCAATGATGCTGGGGAAGCCCATTATCGTTTCGCATGGCACAAACATAGATAGGATCGTCCTAGATCATCAGTGTGGCATCGTTATCCCCTATGGTGACATTAACAAACTAGAAGATGCATTTTTGCAACTAGCCAATGACCACCTGCTTCGTAAGAAACTAGGAAACAACGGGCGCAAGGCTTACGAAACTTTTTATAATTGGGACATCATGAAAACCAGACTCATCGGGTTATATTCGCAAATCTCGGCAGAACATGCTTAAAGTTCTCCTCTTCGCCAACACCGACTGGTATCTCTACAACTTTCGTCTTGCGCTTGCAAAAAATCTGCTTGAGCAGGGATACTCGGTTGTCCTGCTCTCTCCGCCTGGAGAGTTTAAGGACAAATTACAGGCGCAGGGTTTTCAATGGATCTCGTTTCCGCTTTCTCGCCAAGGCGTCAATCCATTCACGGAATTATGGACATTATGGAGGCTGATTCAACTCTATCAGCGCATTCGGCCAAATCTTGTTCACCACTTTACGATCAAGCCTGTCATCTACGGTTCGCTGGCTGCGCGCCTTGTGCACATTCCTTATATTGTTAATTCAATTACAGGATTGGGACACATCTTTATAGATAGCAACATAACCTTCCGCATTCTGCGCGGCATTGCGAAAATTCTTTATCGCCTTAGCCTACGCCATACACAAGTCATCTTCGAAAATCCCGAAGATCGCGACTTCTTTATTCAACATCGTTTGATCCGACCTGAGCAGTCGCACCTCATTCTTGGCGCAGGTGTGGACGTTGAAAAATTTCGTCCAACCACGAAACAAAACGAGATCCCTCTTGTTCTTTTCGCCAGCCGGTTGCTCGTTACGAAGGGAATCCTGGAATTTGTGGAAGCCGCGCGCTGGCTGAAAAAGAAAGGTGTAAAGGCCCGCTTCGTCATCGTAGGGACACCCGATGAAGGCAACCCCGCCTCAGTCCCTCAGGAGCAAATCGACTCGTGGAAAAGATCAAATGACGTAGAAGTATGGGGCTGGCAGGACGATATGCCTGCTGTGCTTGCACAAGCCGATATTTTTTGTCTTCCGTCCTATCGTGAAGGGGTTCCGAATGCACTTCTCGAAGCCTGCGCCTGCGGGTTGCCAATCGTCACAACGAATGTACCTGGATGCCGTGATGTTGTTCAACATGGCGTAAATGGCTTACTGGTTGCTCCGCGGGATGCTTTATCGCTGGCGGGCGCACTTGATATGCTGCTGACCGATCCTGCCTTGCGCCTGACAATGGGAAAGGCAGGCAGACAAATTGCTCTCGAATGTTTCAGCCTGAACCACAACATTACTCAAACAATGGCGGTTTATCTCCAGATGTTCGGCTCTGGAAAGAAACATTCGTAGCAAAATTTATTCACTGAGGTTCTGCCCCCTCTCCCATTGGGAGAAAAACAAAAAAGGGTAAGGGAGAGAAACTGCGCAAGGTGAGTTATTCATGCTACAATGAAAAAAGACTGATCCACATGGCTAACATCAAACGTTCTCCATTTGTCTTTTTTATATATTGTTTCCTCGAAGTATTTGCTTCGATCTTCGTACTTGGCGTGATCCTATCCTCCCCTTCCGAGGCAGGGCGTGCCATTTTTCTAGGTCTCTCGTTCTCGCGATGGATCATGGTACTAGGGATATTCATCGCGTTTCTTGTTTTCGCGTTTCTGGCTTTCAGGGGTTACAGGGATCAGGCCT
This sequence comes from Anaerolineales bacterium, assembly GCA_035574015.1. GTDB lineage: Bacteria > Chloroflexota > Anaerolineae > Anaerolineales > Villigracilaceae > Defluviilinea. Next base: position 737 of record DATLZK010000017.1, on the reverse strand, counting down.
GGGCAGAACAAACGCTGACATTGTGGTTTGACGGGGGGCGTTTCAGCCGAGTTACAGGCTGGTTTATCGGAATCAGCCTTGGGCTGGGTTGGATCGGTTGTTTTTTGCCAGCCTACCGCACCGGTGCGCTGAGCAATTACTGGGTGCGCATCCAGCCCGTGATGGCATTCATCCTGTTTACTGCCATCGCAACATTGGCTGTATTCTTTATAAGGCGGAGCACCCTCCATTTCCGTGATTTGAAAGACTCGAAGATATTCAAGTTGACCCTTATATTATCCCTGGGTAGTTTCCTCATTTTACTGTGGATGTTTTTCAGCCGATTTGGCTTGTCCGCGCGGGAGGATTTTTGGTATGGAGCCGGCGTTCCCATTTTAGCCGGTCAATTAATTATCGCTATCGTGGGGGGGATATTATTTTCGCACTTTGAGAGAAGATGGAAAACCAAATATTTAGACGTATTGATTTTCTTTCTGCTCTACGCTATCACTGCGTTTTTGTGGGCACGCGAACCTTTGCAAAAGAGTTTTCTTTTTATCGGGCCTTATCCACCGGATCGCGTCTTATATCCATTTGCCGATTCAATGATATTTGATATGGCAAGCCAGTTTGCTCTCATCGGGCAAAGGCTCTTTCTTTTTGGAGGATATTTTTTTGAACGCCCTCTCTATCTGAGTTTTCTGGTTTACCTGCATTCGATATTTGGGCAAAACTACGAGGTGCTAATGGCGGCGCAG
>DATLZK010000016.1:0-8440 GCA_035574015.1 Anaerolineales bacterium | reverse complement strand
CCTCGGACCTGGTCCTCGATATTCAAGCGGGTGCGGAGCGATCGGTCGCCGCGACCAAAACCTACACGGCGCAATTGATGTCCATTGCCATGCTCTCTGCGGCTCTACGCGGAGAGAAAACGCGCTGGGATGAGTTGCGCCATGTGCCACGTTGGATGAAACATGCATTGAAACTGGATGCGTACATCGAGGAGGCGGTTCAGCGTTACCGCTACATGGATCAAACAGTTGTGCTGGGGCGCGGATTCAATTACGCCACCGCCTTCGAATGGGCATTGAAGTTGAAAGAACTGACCTATATCATTGCCGAGCCGTATTCTTCCGCCGATTTCGCACATGGTCCCATTGCGTTGATCGAGAGCGGTTATCCGGTCTTTGCAGTCGCGCCGAAGGGAAAGGTGTTCACGTCCATGCTGCAAATGATCAAACGCCTGCGCGTGGAGATTTCGGCGGAATTGGCGGTAATTTCGAACGATAAAAGGGCTTTGGCTTTTGCGCAAACGCCGCTGACCATCCCCACTGATGTGCCGGAATGGATTTCTCCTCTGGTGTGCATCGTGCCTGCACAGTTATTTGCCTTTCATCTCACCGTTGCAAAAGGATACAGCACGGAACAACCGCGCAGCATTCGCAAGGTGACGGAGACAAGATGAGAGCATCGAGTTTACAGGGGGGACATTCAAGCGCTCAAGTTCCTTGCCAGTTGGAGTCCAATTGGGATTGAGTGTATAGGCGCGAATTAAATCTTCGATGATGCATGCGCGGTCACCCAGTGTTGCCAATCCGCTTTCCCTCACCTCACCCCCTCTCTCAGCAAGGGGGCATCGCGCTGAGTCTGTCAAAGCGGCGAGGGCAGTCAGGCAGATTTTTCAAAAGCAACTGCCGTGGACGTTCTTCGAGCGATTAGGACACAAATAATTCACAATCTCAAACGGATTGGCAAGTGCCGCTCAACGAAACACTCCCTTAGGCAATGCCAGCGATCTTCAAACCGTCTTGCAAAATGGCCTTGACCTTGTCCTCATGTGTGGTCTCGCAATAGATGCGCATAATCGGTTCTGTGCCGCTGAAGCGGATCAAGAGCCAACCGCCATCTTCGAGTTTGAACTGAAAGCCATCCACCGTCACCAACTCGGTCACTTTCAATCCGCCAATCGTCGCAGGGTTGGCGTTGAGGATGATCTGCTCGCGCGAAGCACGATCACCTGAAAACGGAACATCAATGCGATCATAATAATGCGCGCCGACTTTCTCGAACAGCATGTTGAGCAACTCGGTTGGCTTCTTGCCAGTGCGCACCATAAAATCGAGGAAGTACAGGTTTGCGAGGATGCCATCTCGTTCAGGAACGTTGTTGCGGAAAGCGTAGCCGCCGCTTTCCTCGCCGCCGATGAGCGCGTTGGTCTCGATCATTTTGGGCGCCACGTACTTGAACCCTACGCCGGTTTCATGGACGGGGACATTATAGAGTTTGCCAAGTTTATTGAGCATGGTGGTCGTCGAGAGCGTTTTGACAATATCGCCGCGTTCACCGCGGATTTCGAGCAGGTAAAACGCCAGCAGTGCATACACACGTAACTGATTGATGAACTCACCGTTTTCGTCCCCGATTCCACAGCGGTCGGCATCGCCGTCCATGATGAGCAAGAGATCCGCTTTGTTGGCGACGGTGGCTTTGAGGCCGGCGTCAATATTTGGGCGGATCGGCTCAGGGCGCTTCATTTCCGGGAAGATCGGATTGCGCTCGTTGTGGATTTCGATCACCTTCGTTTTCCCTCCGGCGAGCAAACGGGGGAACCAACCAGCGCCATTGCCCCACATAGGGTCCACCACAATGGTGAATCCTGCATCTTTGATGCGTTCCAAATCCACCAATTCCTTCAGATGTTCGATGTAGGAGATGGATGCATCGAAATAAACAACCTTTTCCTGACGCAAGGCATCGGCAAGCGCGAGGCGCTTCACGCCCTCAGCCGATTCCGGAATCAGAGCCTCAATCCTTTCCAACCCTTTTGGGTCTATTGCGCCGCCGTATTCGTTGCGAACCTTGAAACCGTTGTCAGTTGGCGGATTGTGTGAAGCCGTGATGTTGACTGCGCCACAGGCTTTTTTATCCACCACCGCATAGGCGATCACCGGTGTGGGTGTTGCGCCATCGGTCAAATAAACGTTCAGGTCGTTTGCGGCAAGCACTTCGGCGACTGCTGCCGCAAAGTTTTCCGAGTGGAAGCGTTTGTCATGTCCAACGATGACCCATTGTCCGCGTTTGCCCTGTTCGAGCAGGTATAAGGCAAAGCCTTGCGCGGCGCGTCGAACGTTCTCGAAGGTGAAATCATCTGCAATCACGCCGCGCCAGCCATCTGTACCGAATTTGATTTTAAGTGCCATGCGAGTTTCTCCTTGAAAAGTAGTATTGCAATGCCAAGTTTGTGTTGGAGAGCGTCTCTTGCGCGATGAATGGGCATCGGGACGTTCTCTACTGTTCGCCTGCCTTGTGTTGGAAATGGTAAGACGATTAATCCTCAACCAGCCATTGCTTGGCCGATTCGATGTCATCGAAATATTTGAGCGGTTGTCCGGTGAGCATGGTAAGCAGGTCAGCGAGTTTGCGCTTAATGCCGACTACCCCCAACACGGCTGTTTTGCGGACGTAGGCTTTTGTCGCAGCGGAGGCGGCGTTCATGAGGGGAAGGAGGTCGCTGCCGACATGGGTGTCGCGAAAATCCGAGAGAACCAGCACCGAGTTGAGCGGCTGTGCAGTGACAACTTTTTGCACTTCTTCCAACTCTGCTTTGACGGCGGCGGAGTTGTAGAACAATTTTGAAAAATCCTGATAGAAAATCTTTTTGCCTTTATATTCGATCCACGTCGAGCGCATGGGGTCCTCCTATTTTTTGCTTTCGCTTCGCAAAGCCAGCGCGGTGGCTAGCGCGCCGACCAGTTCCCACGCCGCAACGCCGAAGAAGCGCGCCGGAGCCAATCCCGTCAACACCGCGCCGGTGAAGACGAGAAAAGTGAGACAGCGAAAAGGCACAGTCCATTTGTAGAATGATTTCAAGTCATTCAGCGCGGCAAGCATATAATACGCGCCCATGTTGAATGATGCCATGGCAGAAGCGGTCATAAAGACGAGGGTGTAATCGCCGGCGGCTCGCTCGGCGCGGTCCGTTACGAGAAAGCCAAGGAGAGATAAAAGCCATTCGGGACGGAGCAGGCCCAAAAGTCCGAGAAGAAGCGCAAGGGCTCCGAAGATGAAGATGGTCCAACCTGAGGCATTCCGTATTCTGAGAGTGGCGGTCATGTTGTCTCCTTCTGTGAAAAATTTTCTGAATTATACACAAGTCGGATACTTCCCCTCTCGACAAAATGGTTTGGAGCGCCTATACTTCCCCTATTCTTTTTCATCGAGGTTTGCAGATGACAAAGTATCTTGTTGTGGTGGCTGGAAACATCGGTGTCGGCAAGACTTCGCTGGCAGAGCGCATCGGGGCACGATTGGGGTGGTGGACTGGTTATGAGTCGGTGGCAGATAATCCATATCTCGCGGATTTTTATAGCGATATGCGCGCCTGGGCGTTTCATTTGCAAATTTTCTTTTTAGGACATCGCGCCGAGCAATATCTGGAGGCAGCGCGCGACCCGCGTTCAGCCATTTTGGATCGAAGTATTTATGAAGATTTTTTTATCTTTGCGCGCGCGCTGCATCATATGGGTGATTTGGCAGAGCGCGATTATCTTTCCTACCGCCGCTTGTTTGAGTTGGTGGTGAACAACCTGCCGCGCCCGAATTTGCTTATTTATCTCAAAGCGCCTGTGAGTGTGCTGATGAATCGCATTCGCCGCCGCGCGCGGGATATGGAAACCGGCATTACTCCCGAATATCTTTCTTTGCTCGATTCGTTCTACGACGAATGGCTGAGCGCGTTCGACCTTTGCCCAGTTCTCACGATCCGCACGGACGATCTCGATTATGTGCATCAGCCGAAGCATTTGGATACAGTCATCGAGCGCATACAGGATAAATTAGCGGGCAAAGAAGAGGTTGAGTTTTAGTTCGGTTGTTCCCCTCCGTTTTCCTTGTCGTCCTGGGGGTGAGATAGAGATTTTGTGACTTGAGGTTGTGCCCTCGACCATTTCCTCTTTCATTTTCAGGAGAGGAAGGAATGAGTGAAAAACTCTATAAGGTGAATGATGACAACCAATCTGCTGACTCGTATTCCTTTTTTTGCTGACCTGCCGTCCGAAGAATTGGATCGCTTGGCAGCAGAATTGGGAGTGGTTAACCTGGCTTCTGGCGAGATTCTCTTTCGAGAGGGTGAGCCAGGTGAGCATTTGTACATTGTCGTCAAAGGTGAACTCGAGATTTTGATGGGGGCCAGCACCAACGACGAATTGACCCTCAATGTGCTGCAAGAGGGGGAGTATGTGGGTGAGATGAGTTTAATTCAGCCCGATGGACTGCGCTCAAGTGATGCGCGCGCACGCGGAGAGGTGGTACTTCTCAGCATGAGCCGCGCTCAATTCAAGGGACTTTTGCAGCGTCGCCCTGAATTGGCGAGGTCTATGATCAGTGTCTTGAGTCAGCGACTGGTTAACACCAATGTTCAAACTTTTCGCGGGTTGACGGAGAAGAATCGCCAGTTGCAAGAGGCATTCGACGAACTCAAAGCCGCGCAGGAACAATTGATCGAAAAAGAGCGCCTCGAACGAGAACTTCAGGTTGCCGCCGAAATCCAGATGTCCATCCTGCCGACGATCTTGCCCACTCACGAACGGTTTGATTTCGGGGGACGCATTCTGCCAGCGCGACAGGTGGGTGGTGATTTTTATGATGTGTTTTCTCTTGGCGATGAGAGAATTGCCGTCTTGATTGGGGACGTGGCTGATAAGGGTGTGCCATCCGCGATTTTCATGGCTCGCGCCCACGCGCTGATCGTGGCAGAGGCTGATCAGAACATATCGCCGACCGAGGTGATGTACATGGTAAACAAACATATCACCCATCTCGAAAAATCTACTCAGTTTGTGACGGCGTTATACGGTGTGCTGAATACGGAGACCGGTGAATTCGTCTACGCGCGCGCTGGTCACGAACCGCCGCTGTTGTTACTCCCGGATGGGAAAGTTCAGCGTTTGCCGTATCGTCCAGGCATGGCGCTTGGGTTATGGGAGGACATCACACTGGATGAGCACCGCCTTCACTTGCTGAAAGACTCTTTGCTCGTCATGTTTACAGATGGTATGACGGACTGTCGCAACCCTGAAGGTGAGTCATTTGGGCTGGAGCGCATCAAGGAGACGATGAAAGCCTTGAAAGGACTTTCTGCGCAGGAAGGGTGTGATCAGTTGCTCGAGAGGTTGTTGTCTTATCAAAACGGCTCAAGGCAGGATGATGATGTGACGCTGGTTGCCATCCATGCCAAGTAGGGCTATGTCGGGCGCTCAAGCCTTTTCCAATGCCTGCTTTAGGTCCTCGATCAAGTCGTCCTTGTTTTCGATTCCCACTGAAAGTCGGATCAATGCCGCGTCCACTTCGAGGGGCGAACCGGCTACGGAGAGATGCGTCATCGCCGCGGGGATTTCGATGAGGGATTCGACGCCTCCCAGCGATTCAGCAAGGGTGAAGACTTTTGTTGCCTCCACAACGCGGATCGCTGCCTCGCGTCCGCCTTTGACGGTGAAGGAAATCATCCCTCCGCCATTTTTCATTTGACGGCGTGCGATCTCTGCCTGCGGGTGCCCCGCATGAAATGGATAGAAAACCTTTTCGATTTTTGGGTGTCCCGCCAGAAATTCGACAATTGCCATGGCATTCTCATAATGCCGGTCCATGCGGACGGGCAGGGTTTTGATGCCGCGCAGGACGAGAAAGCAGTCCATCGGACCCGGCACGGCGCCTACGGCGTTTTGCAAAAAGAAGAGTTTCTCGGCAAGTTCCCTATCCTTCACAACGACTGCACCGCCTACCACGTCGGAATGCCCGCCAAGATATTTTGTGGTGGAGTGAATCACAATATCTGCTCCCAATTCAAGCGGGCGTTGCAAATAGGGTGTGGCGAAGGTATTATCCACAACCAGCAAGGGCTTACTCGGATGTGCATGGACGATCTGTGCGATGGCGCGCAGATCGGAAATGCGAAGATAGGGATTGGTGGGTGATTCGAGCCAGACGAGGCGTGTGGCAGGGGTCAACGCGTCGGCGAGGGATTCGGGGTCGGTGGTGTCGGCAAACGTAAAGTCCAGATTGAAGCGGCGCAGCACTTTGTCGAATAAGCGGAATGTGCCACCGTAAACGTCATTACCTGCCACCACATGTGCGCCTGCCTCTAATAAGCGAAGCACGGTATCTGTTGCGGCCATGCCTGAAGAAAACGCCAGTCCCCAGTTTCCACCCTCCAATTCGGCGAGGCATTTTTCGAGCGCAAGACGCGTAGGGTTTTTAGTACGGGAGTATTCATAGCCTTGGCGTGGTCTGCCCACACCATCTTGCATGTAAGTGGATGTGAAATATACAGGCGTCATCACTGCGCCGGTATTTGGGTCGGGTTCCTGTCCTGCGTGAACGGCGAGCGTTTCGAATTTCATTCATACTCCTTGTTGATGTGCATTATGTAAGGTGATGGGATAATGTGTCGTCTGAAAAACGATCTCAAACCCGATTATACGAGGAAACATGACGAAAAAGATTTTGGCGGTTCTTGCACATCCCGACGATGAATCCTTTGGCATGGGCGGCACGCTGGCTTTCTACGCGCGGCAAGGTGTGGAGACATATCTGGTGTGTGCCACGCGCGGCGAAGCTGGGACGGTAGATGAGGAACACCTGCGCGGCTTCAAGGATGTTGCCGAACTGCGCACCGAAGAATTGAGGCGTGCTGCGCAAGTTCTTGGCTTGAAAGGGGTCTTCTTTCTTGGTTATCGCGATTCGGGCATGGCAGGCGCGGAGGAGAACAAACACCCCGACGCGCAGATCAATCATTCGATTGATGAGGTAGCAGGGCGCATCGTCAAATATATTCGTGAACTCAAGCCGGATATTGTCCTTACCTTTGATCCCATAGGTGGATATAAACACCCCGATCATATTCACGTCCATCACGCCACGACGCTCGCCTTTGAGCGCGCTGACGACGCTTCATTCCACCCTGAGGCGGGGGCGCTGTTTAAACCGCGTGCTCTCTACTATCAGGTTTTCCCGCGCTGGTTTCTCAGGTGGATGACGCGCCTTATGCCACTCCTGGGCAAAGATCCCACAAAATGGGGTCGAAATGGCGACATTAATTTAAAGGAACTCGCCGAAGTGGATTTTCCTGTGCATGTGCGTTTGAACATTCGTGCAGTTGCGGCGATCAAACGTGAAGCGGGCGCACAACATGCCTCTCAAGGCGGAATGCAAATGCGACGTGGGTTGATGGGCTTCATCTCACGCGTGTTTGGTGAAAAAGAAGAGTATATGCGCGCTTACCCTCCTGTGAACGGTACCTTTCGCCTCAAACGCGATTTGTTCGATGGAGTGTAGAAACGCCTTGCTGTATGAGCGGATTGAGGGGAGTGGAACTCAGTTGTCGAGTAATCAGTTATCGGTGGCCAGCGCTCTTTCAGTATCCACGTATGGATCGAGGGGAGTGAAACACTCCAAGCAAAAATGCCGGTAGTACCCACCATCCGTTTCTTTCAGTATCCACGTATGGATCGAGGGGAGTGAAACTCCGATACGAGACAGTGTTGGCGCTCCGCAGAATTGGCTTTCAGTATCCACGTATGGATCGAGGGGAGTGAAACTAACAGAGATAGAGGTGGACGAGCAGGGGACGATCTACTTTCAGTATCCACGTATGGATCGAGGGGAGTGAAACAAGTTGTCTATTCAATCTCTCTCACTGCTTCATCGGCTTTCAGTATCCACGTATGGATCGAGGGGAGTGAAACTATCTGAACAAGATGTATATGAGTCATACAGAGACTTCTTTCAGTATCCACGTATGGATCGAGGGGAGTGAAACCAGAATATCCGACATCAAAATAGAAAAAGAGAACACCCTTTCAGTATCCACGTATGGATCGAGGGGAGTGAAACATAATTTATCAATTTGATATGTACCAAGTCTTTGAAGCTTTCAGTATCCACGTATGGATCGAGGGGAGTGAAACATGGTCAAGCCCTGGGGATGACGCTCAACGACATCACTTTCAGTATCCACGTATGGATCGAGGGGAGTGAAACAAACAACCGCTATCTCCATCTCTAACAGAGATAGAGACTTTCAGTATCCACGTATGGATCGAGGGGAGTGAAACATGGAATCAAGCCAGTACGCTACCCACTGGGACTCTTTCAGTATCCACGTATGGATCGAGGGGAGTGAAACGTAAGCATCTTTTCTTGTTTGCTTGCCGCCTTCTGCGTCTTTCAGTATCCACGTATGGATCGAGGGGAGTG
>DATLZK010000015.1:0-13688 GCA_035574015.1 Anaerolineales bacterium | reverse complement strand
TAACTGGCGCAAATAGTCCGATTCGCGTCCCGTCACGCTCGAAGAACGTCCACTGGTACGTCCATGTTGACCAGGCGCGAAACTCCGCCTCTCGAATGCACACTTAGGGGTAAAACAGCGTTCACCCTTGAGATATAGTTTTTCGCCTTCACGCCGGCAAAGTTTACAAACCGGACCAAGATATTTCGACATAAATCTTCTTTCCTCTACAACAAATTACACACGCCGCTTTTTCGGCGGACGACAGCCGTTATGCGGAATCGGAGTGACATCGGAGATCGAACGGACCTTCAAGCCCATTGCCTGCACGGCACGAATCGCATTCTCGCGTCCTGGGCCAGGTCCTTTGACGAACAAGTCCACTTCTTGAATGCCCAATTGCTGAGCGGCTTTGATGGCTTGTTCCGCGGCGAGGCGTGCGGCAAAAGGCGTACTTTTTCGCGAGCCTTTGAAGCCGGCAGAGCCTGCGCTTCCCCATGCCACCGTGTTTCCTTCCATATCGGTCACTGTAACAATCGTATTATTGAATGAAGCAAAGATATGCACCTGCCCGGAGGACAAAGTGCGTTTGCCTTTTTTGGCGCCGGAAGTTCGGCGTGTGGAACGAACACTCTGCGTCATATTCTCTCAACCTCTTATTTCTTGGCGCCGCGCCGACGACCACGGCCCGCCACAGTTTTCCTGACACCTTTGCGCGTGCGCGCGTTCGTCCGCGTCCGCTGACCGCGCACCGGCAGGTTCCGGCGATGGCGCATCCCGCGGTAGGACCCAATTTCGATCAACCGCTTGATGTTCAACTGTACTTCCCGTCGCAGATCGCCTTCGACTGTATAGTTCTTGCTGATGTACTCACGAATCGCGGAGACTTCAGCCTCGGTCAGGTCCTTCACCCTTTTATCCGGGTTGATGCGGGTATGCGCCAAAATCTGGCGCGCGCGCGTAGGACCAATGCCGTATAGATAGGTCAAGCCAACTTCCACCCGCTTGTTGCGGGGCAGATCAACACCTTCGATTCTCGCCATTTCACACTATCCCTGTCTCTGTTTATGCTTTGGATTCTCGCAGATGACGAACACTTTGCCTTTACGTCGAACAATTTTGCATTTGGCACAGCGTTTCCGTATGGACGGTGATACTTTCATAACAATGTTCTCCTTGCAATTACAAGTGGCTAAAAAAGCCAAGGTTGTGATTATACACGTTCACTTTTCTCTCGTCTAGAAAGTAGTATTGCGTGGGTCAAAGGACAGTCAGGATGAGAGGTTCTCCTTCGGTGACGGCGACAGTATGCTCGAAATGCGCCGTCAGTGACCCATCCGCAGATACTACGGTCCAATGATCGGGCAGGACGCGAGTTTCTGACGTCCCCACCAGCACCATCGGCTCAATGGCAATCGTCATGCCCGGTCTGAGAGGGATTCCCGTGCCTGCCCTGCCGTAATTCGGCACCTGAGGTCCCTCGTGCATTTGACGACCGACGCCGTGACCGGTGTACTCGCGTGTGACGTGAAAGCCTCGGCTTTCAACGTAATTTTGTATCGCCGCAGAAACATCGCCGGTTCTCTTTCCTACACGCATCATTTCGATGGCCGCATAAAGCGCACCTTCCGTGACCTCGATCAGGGCCTGCGCTTCAGGGGAAATCTCGCCCACCCCTGCTGTAAACGCCGAGTCTGCTACAAAGCCATCCAACACAGTACCGCAATCTATCGAGATAATGTCCCCGGACTTGAGTTTCCGCTTTTTGCTCGGTATGCCGTGGACAAGTTCATCGTTAATGCTGGTGGTAATGGAAGCAGGAAACGGCGGGTGGCCATATCCCTTGAACGGCGATACACATCCATGTTTCCTCAGCACTTCCTCAGCAGCCGCGTTGAGGTCGGCTGTAGAAACACCTGGTTTTAAAAGTTCTTTTACAGTCGCCAGAACTTTCGCGTTAATGCGCCCTGCCTCGCGCATGATTTCCAATTCGGCAGGTTTTTTGATGTGGATCTGGCGCGCCCAATTCATAATTTACTTTTCAATGCATCCATCATAGCCTGTGTAACTGCCTCGATGGGTTGCATACCATCAATTTCGACCAGTTTTCCATGCTGACGATAATAATCTACCAATTGAGAAGTCTGGTCTATATAAACCTGGATCCGTCGTTTGACGGTCTCCGCTTTGTCATCCTCACGTTGGTAAAGTTCTGATCCGTCGAAGTCACATTTACCGGGTTCCTTCGGCGGGTTGAATTTCTCGTTGAAAATATGTCCCTTCGCACGGCAGGTCCAACGTCCGCTCAGGCGCTCCACCAATACCTCCTCAGCGCCTGTAATAAACGGCACGATGTCCACATGGCCGTTGAAATCTTTTAGCATGGCCTCGAGCGCTTCCGCCTGGACCGGCGTGCGGGGAAAACCGTCCAAAATGGCGCCGCTTTTGCAGTCCGGACGGCTGAGGCGTTCGCGTATCATGGCAATTGTCACATCGTCCGGGACCAGTTCCCCTTTGCTCATGTAGGTCTGGGCAAGTTTTCCCAATTCGGTCTGGTTCTTAAGGTGCTCTCGAAACAAGTCTCCCGATGAAATATGTGCCAAGCCTGTTCGTTCAGATAGGATTTTCGCCTGCGTTCCTTTACCTACTCCCGGAGGTCCCAGAAGGACGATGAATGTTGCCATGCGCACTCCGAATTTTAACTGATGAGAATCTTTTCCTGATAGCCGTGCAACTTAAGTTCTGCTTCGATATTCATGAAAGTATCACGAACAACGCCAACCACAATCAACAAACCGGAGGAGGAGACCAGGAAAATACCTGCACTATTGGCTGCAGCCGGTATGGCCAATTGAAGGAGAAACGGCATGATTGCCACAACACCCAGCAGCAAGGCACCTGGGAGTGTGATACGGCTTTGGATACGACTCAGATATTTTTGTGTGGCGGCACCAGGATGCACACCGGGAATCTGGGCGCCGGAACGCTTGAGATTCTCACCATAGTTTTGCTGTTCAAAGAGAACCGTCGTATAGAAATATGTGAAGGCCACAACCATGAAGAAGTACAACACCCAGTAGCCCCATGAATTCGTTCCGGTCGCGTTGAAGAAATCTTGAACGGATATGGCAAAATCCCTCACCCATTGGGTTTCCGACCTGACAAAAAAACCAGCCACAATGGCAGGAAATTGCAAGAGCGCGCTAGCAAAGATCAGAGGAATCATTCCTGAAAGGTTGACCATCAACGGCAGGGTCGGCTGAGGCAGGCGCACCGATTTGCCGCGCTGTATGGCATAAAAAATCGCACTCTTTTGGGGATACATGATCGGCACATTACGTCGTCCCTGTTGAACATAGACAATGGCAATGACGGTGGCAATGATGACAACGATCATAGATGGGATCAGGACCGCGCGATTCAATTCATCGTTCCACAAAGCGATAAGATGGGAGGGAATTTGTGAAACGATGCCTGCGAAGATCACCAGAGATAGTCCCTGACCGCGAATGCCATATTCGGAGATCAACTCACCCAGCCAAATGGCAAACATCGTCCCAGCCGTCATAACCAGCAGAGTTGTCAAAGAACTCAGCCATAATTCGGACGTAAAGCCAAACGGAATAATTGTTTGCCCGGCAAGATAGTTAAACGTATTGATTTGACCAATGGCAGAAAGCGCCGCCATGGGGACCGACAGGTAATAGGTCCACTTCTCCATCCATCGCCTGCCCTCACGTTGATCCTCCTGCATGCGCTTTTGAAGGGATGGAATGATGGGAATGAGCAACTGAAGGATGATCTGGGCAGTGATGTATGGATACACCCCCATAGCCAAGACAGAGAAATTGCTCAGCGTTCCACCGGAAAGCAAGTTGAGGAAGCTTAGAAAGCCTCCTGAGCCAGCCCCTGCAAAAAAGGCTTGCAGAGCCTCGCGGTTAACGCCGGGCGCGGGGACATTCGCGGCAAGGCGAAAGAGCATCAGGATACCCAACGTGATGAGTAATTTCCTTCGGATGTCTTCCGACCGCCACAAAAATCGCCAGGCAGATTGTTTCTTCTCAGGCATATCGAGATTCCTCTATCACCGAATCAATGGATGAGTTCGACGCTTCCGCCAGCTTTCTCAATTTTGGCTTTGGCGCCTGCGCTGATTCGATGTGCGCGAACCTTGAGCGGAATGGTCACATCGCCCCGACCCAAAATCACAACGGGGTTGCGGGGGTCACGAAGCAAATGTGCGTCTTGAAGGGTCTCTGGTGTGACTTCTGCATTGGCAGTGAAAGCTTCGCTCAACTGATCCAGATTGACCTCATTATATTCGACGCGATTCAAGGGTGTGAATCCCTGACCGCGCATAAACGGCAGGCGGCGATAGAACGGCAGGTTTCCACCTTGGCGGTAGACCTTGCCGCCCTCGCCCGAACGCGCACCCTGTCCCTTCGTACCGCGTCCGGCCGTTTTACCCTGACCAGCCGCGATACCACGGCCAACACGTTTACGATCCTTTTTGGAGCCCGGATTGGGCACAAGTTCATGTAGTTTCATTTCACCATCCTACTGCTCTTCGACCTGAACCAAATGGACAATCTTGCGAATCATCCCACGCAAGGTAGGGCTATCCTTCAATTCAACCGTCTGATGCAAACGGCGAAGCCCAAGCGCGCGTGCGGTGGCTCGTTGGTCTTTCGAATATCCAATCGGACTGCGAACAAGTGTCACGCGAATGGTCTTGCCGGAATCCTTCTTAGGCATGCTGCTTCCTCCGTTCCCAGAAAGGCAATAGTTCATTGACATTCTTGCCGCGGCGTACCGCCTCTTCCTGCGGAGATTTCAACTGCTCGAGAGCGCGAAAAGTAGCCTGCACCACATTGAGCACGTTGGCGCTACCTTGGGATTTTGTCAAAATATCGCGCACGCCCGCCACTTCCAACACGGCACGCACGCCGCCGGCGGCAATCACGCCGGTACCGGGGGAGGCGGGCTTCAGCATAATCTTTGCGCCGCCAACCTTGCCAACCACCTCATGTGGAATGGTCGTACCGGAAAGGTTGATCACGCGCATTTTCTTCCGGGCGCGCTCGGAGGCTTTTCTCATCGCATCCGGAACCGCATTGGCTTTCCCTACACCCATTGCGATTGTGCCTTTTTTATCGCCTACGACTACGGTCACCCGGAATTGAAAGCGTCGTCCACCTTTAACTACTTTTGCCACGCGGGCAATTTCGATCACGCGCTCTTCAAACTGGTCCTGCACCTCGTAGTCTTGCTGTTCGATACGTTTATTGTCTGCCATTTGCCTCTCCACTAAAACTGCAAGCCGCCTTCACGAGCGCCCTCCGCAAGTGCCTTGACGCGCCCAATGTAGCGATAACCACCACGGTCGAATACCACGGTGGTAATACCCTTGCTCTTTGCCCGCTCGGCAACTGCAAGGCCAACCAGCCTCGCTTGTTCGGTCTTTTTCAAGCCCTTGACCTTCTCACGCAGTTCTTTGTCCACCGTGGACGCCGAAACGAGCGTATGTCCTGCCTGATCGTCAATAACCTGGGCATAGATGCCGCTCAGGCTGCGGAATACATTCAAACGCGGGCGTTGGGCAGTTCCCGACAAATGTTTACGCACGCGCGCATGGCGACGAAGCCGCGCGACCGCACGAGATTTTTTCGCCATAACTTACTTCGCTCCTTTCCCAGCCTTGCCTGCCTTGCGGCGGATCTTTTCGCCAGCATAACGAATGCCTTTGCCGTGATACGGTTCCGGCGGGCGCACGCGGCGAATCTCGGCCGCCACTTGCCCAACCAGTTCGCGGTCAAAGCCCATGACCTTGATCTGGCGGGTTTTTTGATCCACATCAAAGGAAATACCGGCAGGCGGTTCAACTTTTACAGGATGAGAGTAACCCACGTATAACATGAGATTTTTACCATCCATTTCAGCGCGGTACCCCACGCCTTCCACTTCCAGCGCCACTTCAAAGCCGGCGCTGACGCCGCGCACCATGTTTGCAATGATAGCACGCGTCGTACCATGCAAGGCACGCTCTTCCGGTTTGTCTGAGCGGCGCGTGACCACCACCTGTCCGTTCTCCAGCGCGATTCCAATAAGCGGGGAAAACGTGCGGGCGAGTTCACCCTTTGGTCCCTTCACATGGACACTGGAACCCTGCACATTTACCTGTACACCGCTTGGAATGCTCACCGGTAATCGTCCTATGCGAGACACTCTTACCTCCTACCAGACCTTGCAAAGGATCTCGCCGCCCACACCCAGTTGTCGGGCGCGCGCGCCGGTCATCACTCCCTTGGGCGTCGAAAGGATGGCAATGCCAATACCTGAAAGTACCCAGGGAATATTCTGTTTCTTCGTGTAAATGCGGCGCCCCGGCTTGCTCACGCGCTCCAACCCCGTAATCACGGGACGGCGCGCCCGGCGCTCACCTACATATTTGATCTTTAGTCGCAACACCTTGTGTGAAGAGCCCTCCCCTTCTACCACTTCGTAACTCTCAAGGTATCCTTCCTCTTTGAGGATCTTGGCAATTTCCACCTTGAGTTTGGAACTGGGCATTGCCACCAAAGCGTGACCAGCCATCACAGCGTTGCGGATGCGAGTCAGCATATCAGCGATTGGGTCATTAACAGCCATGCGTTACCTCCATCCGTTTACCAGGAAGATTTGACCACGCCGGGAATTTTTCCCTGCAAGGCCAGTTCGCGGAAGCAGATGCGACACAAACCAAAACGTCGAAGGTAGCCGCGCGGACGCCCACAGCGCATGCAGCGATTCCGTACTTGTGTGGGGTGCTTGCGGCGCAATTCCCGATATTGCATACATTTCTTTGCCATACACTACGATCCCTTCTTGCTGAACGGCATTCCGAGCAATTGCAGCAGTGCCCGCGCCTGATCGTCGTTCTTCGCGGTCGTGACAATTGTGACTTCCATGCCGCGCAATTTGTCAATTTTGTCGTACTCGATCTCCGGAAAAATCAACTGATCGCGCAAACCAAGCGTATAGTTCCCGCGTCCATCGAACGCATTGGGAGAAACGCCGCGAAAATCGCGGACGCGCGGCAGCGCAATATTCATCAACCGGTCCAGAAATGCCCACATGCGCTCGCCGCGCAGGGTGACCTTAACCCCAATCAAGCGACCTTCGCGCAATTTGAAATTAGAGATGCTCTTGCGCGCTTTGGTCATGACGGGTTTCTGCCCGGTGATGACCATCAGGTCGGAGGCGGCCGCTTCGAGGGCCTTGGGGTTATCCAACGCCTCGCCTGCGCCGATATTAATCACGACCTTCTCGATGCGCGGTACCTGCATCACGTTCTTGAAATTGAACGCTTTGCGCAAAGCCGGGACGACTTCGTTTTTATATCGTTCCTGCAATCTATTCATCCTATTCCACTCCGCGGCTAATCAATCAAAGCCTGGCATTTTTTACAAACGCGGTGTGCGCCATCCTCATTTCTCTGCACTCCCACGCGCGTCGGTTCGTTACATTTGGGGCAGACGAGCATCACGTTCGAGATGTGAATGGGAGCCTCGAACTGGATGCGCCCCGGATTGATGTTGCGCCCCGCCGCCGTTTGGATTTGCTTTTGATGCTTGGTGCGAATATTCACACCCTGCACAACCACGCGACGCTCGCGCAGCAACACATTGATCACCTCGCCGCGCTTTCCCTTGTCTTCCAGGCGCCCACTGATCACTTCAACCGTATCGCCTTTGCGAATCTTCACTCTCATGCCATCATACTCCTGACCTACAGCACCTCGGGAGCCAGCGAAACAATTTTCATAAAGCCTTTTTCACGCAGTTCCCTGGCGACTGGACCGAAAATGCGAGTACCCTTCGGGTTCACGCCATCAGCATCCAGGATGACCGCGGCGTTATCATCGAAGCGAATGTATGAGCCATCTTCACGCCGCCATTCCTTCGCGCAGCGAACAATGACCGCTCGCACCTTCTCGCTCTTTTTCACCGATCCTTGCGGCGAGGCAGACTTTACTGTGGCAACCACCACATCTCCCACCCCGCCGTATTTGCGAGAGGAACCACCCAGCACATGAATAACCAATAGTTCGCGCGCGCCGGAATTATCAGCAACTTTCAAACGAGATTCATGCTGAATCATGTCCTACTCCTCCACCGCCAAATCAGCAACGCCACTGTCGGCTGTGCGCGTTTCGCGCTTCACGATGCGCTCCACCACCCAGCGCTTCTCGCGCGAGAGCGGACGGGATTCGACAAGTTGCACTTCATCGCCGACCTGGCAGCCAATCTCATCGTGCGCCTTCACGCGCTTGCTCGCATGAACGACCTTCTGATAAAGCGGATGACGGAACTTACGCGTGATCTCGACCACGACGGTTTTGGTCATCTTATTGCTGGTGACAACACCAATGAGACGACGCCGATTGTTCATGATTCACCTTCCACAGTTCCAGCCTTTGCCTGTTCGCGCAGGATGGTCAACATGCGGGCAATATCCCGCCGTAGGATGCGCAAACGGCTGGTATCGGTCAATTGACCTGTCACCTGCTGGAAGCGCAATTTCATTAACTCTTCACGGGCATCCGACAACTTTGCCTCGATTTCGCCCGGTTTCATGTTTCGCAATTCACTGGGTTTCAGCGACTTCATGCCTGCTCTCCTGCTTCATGCCGCGCAACGATCTTGGTTTTGATCGAAAATTTATACTGGGCATTTTTGAGCGCCTGCACCGCGGTCGCCTCATCCAAGCCGCCAACTTCGAACATGATGCGGCCCGGTTTAACCACAGCCACGTAATACTCAACGTTTCCTTTGCCAGAACCCATGCGGGTTTCAGGCGGCTTACGCGTATACGGCTTGGCAGGGAAAATCCGAATCCACACCTTACCGCGCCGCTTCATCTCGCGGACGATGGTCCGGCGTGCCGCTTCAATCTGCCGCGCCGTCACCCACCCCGGTTCCAACGCCTGCAAACCGAATTCACCAAAACTGATCTCCGCACCGCGGTAGGCTTTTCCTTTCAAACGCCCGCGCATTTGCTTGCGCCATTTCACACGTTTAGGCATCAACATAATTCATCACCTCTCACTGGCAACCATCGTACGCGATTATTCGCTCACGTACACGCCCTCGGTTGCCTCTGCTTTTTCTTCTACTTCGGGCGACGCTTCGCCCTTATAGATCCAAACCTTCACGCCGATCTGACCATAGGTAGTCGTGGCTTCCGCTATCGCAAAGTCTACATTGGCGCGCAGGGTTTGGAGTGGAACGCGTCCTTCGCGCAGCCAGACATCACGCGACATTTCCGCACCACCCAAACGCCCTCCAACCATTATCTTGATGCCTTCCGCACCTTGTTTGATCGCTTGCTGAATGGCGCGCTTCATGGCGCGGCGGTAAGCGATGCGGCGCTCGAGCTGGTCAGCGATATTCTGTGCGACCAGCATAGCATCGGTATCAGGGGAAGTGATCTCTTTAATATCGAGGTCTACTTTCTTCCCGACGAGTGCTTCGAGGCTGGTGCGCACCTTTTTGACGCCCTCCCCTTTACGTCCAATAAGAATGCCTGGCTTAGCCGTGTAAATCGTGACGCGAACCTTCCCGGGATAGCGCTCCACTTCCACACGGGAAATGCCGGCCTTCCCATCTTTGATTGCATCCGGTAAATCCTTGCGAAGCCGACGCACATCTGCGCTCATGGCTGCACCACCCTTCGAATCGATGCCCATCAGCAGACTGCGAATGGCAAAATCCTGATGCAATTGCTCGCGATATTGCTTTCCTTCGGCGAACCAGCGCCCCTGCCATACCTGGTTGATGCCGAGGCGCATACCAATAGGATGAACTTTACGACCCATGATGTCTCCTTCTTTCCCGGTTACGCCTCGCGCTCGCGCAAGACGACAGTGACGTGGGAATTGCGCCGCAGAATCGGCTTGAAGCGCCCGCGTGCACCGAAGCGGCGCCATTTGCGTGTGGGCGCTTCGTTGGCATAAATCTTGGCAATGTACAGGTCATCGCGGCTGATGCCAAAATTTTCCTCTGCATTTGCCACTGCCGAAGCCAGTAATTTGCGCACGGGCAGTGCCGCTGCCTTATTCACGAAACGCAGCATTTCCAGCGCTTCGTTTGCATCCTTGCCACGAATCAAGTCAATCACGAGGCGTACCTTTTGAGCAGACATAGGGAGAAATCGCAAATGCGCTTGAATATCATGCATGGTTCATCTCTCCTTTCTCTATGCCGCCTTCTCGCCTGCGGTGTGCCCGCGGAAGGTACGCGTTGGGGCAAACTCGCCCAAACGATGACCTACCATGTTCTCAGTAATATAGATGGGGACATGGCGGCGTCCATCGTGAACAGCAATGGTATGTCCAACCATCTGCGGAAAGATGACGCTCGCACGGCTCCATGTCCGCACGACTTTCTTCTCGCCTTTTTGATTCATGGCCTCAATCTTTTTGAGCAACTTTGGATCCACGAAGGGACCCTTTTTCAAAGATCGTGACATATCTTACCTCTGCACCTTATTAACGGCTCTTCTTACTTCTGCGGCGAATGATATATTGATCCGTCTTTTTATTACGGCGGGTCTTATAACCCAAAGTGGGTTTGCCCCATGGACTCTTAGGACCGGGCAGACCAATTGGCTGACGGCCTTCGCCACCTCCATGTGGATGATCGCGCGGGGTCATGGCAGAACCACGGACTGCGGGACGGATGCCTAAATGTCGTTTGCGTCCGGCTTTGCCGAGTTTGATATTGCTGTGATCGAGATTACCGATCTGCCCAATTGTGGCGTAGCATGTTTGGCGCACAAGACGTACCTCGCCGGAGGGCATGCGAATCTGAGCAAAATCGCCCTCTTTGGCGAGCAATTGCGCTGCTCCGCCTGCCGCGCGAACCATTTGCCCTCCACGTCCCTCGTAGAGTTCAATGTTATGGATGAGGGTACCAACCGGGATAGAGGCAAGGGGAAGCGCATTACCTGGCCGAATCTCGGCATCTGTGCCTGCCATCACGGTATCGCCAACTTTGAGATCCAGCGGTGCGATGATATAGCGCTTTTCGCCATCCGCGTAAATCAACAGTGCCAGGCGGGCAGTGCGATTTGGATCATATTCAATGGCGGCGACGCGGGCAGGGATGCCTCGTTTATCGCGCTTGAAATCCACAATGCGAATGAAACGGCGATGCCCACCACCGCGATGACGAACAGTCACGCGCCCATACACATTTCGCCCACCGCTCTTGCGCAACGGCACAAGCAGGGACCGTTCTGGTTCGGTCTTCGTGATTTCTTCGAATGTATACCCGGTCATACCGCGCATGCCGGGAGTCACCGGTTTATACTTTTTGACAGGCATTACTGCACCCCTTCAAATATTGGAAGTGTTTGCCCCTCAGCCAGGGTAACGATTGCCTTTTTGTATCCGGGCTTGCGAACAAGCAGACGGCGACTGCGCAGCCTGCGGCCGCGTTTGGCTGGGGCATTGATAATGTTCACGCGCACAACATCCACATCGTAAAAAGTTTCAATGGCATCTTTAACCTGAGCGCGTGTGGCGGTATCCGCGACAATAAAGGTATATTGATTTTTACCCAATTGTCGGTTGGTTTTCTCGGTAATAAGCGGACGGCGAAGGATTTCGTATATCGTATTCATCCTCACGTTCTCCTTAACCCAGTCTCGCCGTCAAAACATCAAGAGCCTTGACCGGCAGGATCAGTTTGTCGTAACTGAACAAATCACGAATGTTGAGATAGCCAGCAAGCAGCACCTTGGCAGTTTCGATATTGTCCGTGGAGCGCACGATCATCTCATAGGACTGATCCTTTTCCGGCATGACAACCAACGCCGTGGCATTGCCCACAAGGTTGGTCAGGGCTTTCGACATCAGACGGGTCTTGGGTTCATCCAGTTTCAATTCATCTACGACCACGATGCCGGATTCGGCTGCTTTGACCGAAAGCGCCGAACGCAGCGCGGCCCGACGCATTTTCTTCGGCATGCGCTGTTCGTAACTGCGGGGATGCGGCGTATGGATCTTTCCACCGCCCACCCACTGCGCAGCGCGGCGGGACCCTTGGCGTGCGCGCCCGGTCCCTTTTTGTCTCCAAGGCTTTGCGCCGCCTCCGGCAACCTCAGCGCGTCCCTTGGTATCATGAGTGCCAAGGCGGGCGTTCGCCATCTGACGAACATAAGCCTGGTGCATCAAATCCACATTAATTGGGGCTTCGAAGATCGCGGCGGGAAGTTCCACCTCGCGAACTTTCTTGCCTTCCATGTTCAACACATCTACCTTCATGATTACCTTGCTCCGTTTCATCAGCGCTTATTGCTTGCGCGCTTCCTTGATCAAGACCAAGCCGCCTTTTGCGCCTGGCACTGCGCCGCAAACACCGATTAGATTACGCTCGGCATCTATCATGACCACTTTCAACGACTGTACCGTCACACGATCATTTCCCATGTGCCCGGCACCGCGTGAACCTTTGAACACCCGTCCGGGAGTGGTTCCCGAAGATCGAGAACCGGGAGCGCGCCAACGGTCCGATTGACCGTGTGTTTTCTTTCCACCGGCAAAGTGATGGCGCTTTACCGCCCCCGCAAACCCTTTCCCTTTGCTCGTTCCGGTCACATCAACGCGCTCGCCAACCGAGAAGACTTCAACCGTGATTTTATCGCCCACGTTGACCGTTTCCTTCGAGCGAAACTCACGCAAAAAGCGCAAAGGCGGCAAGCCATTTGCGTTGAGATGCCCTAATTCACCGGCGCTCAATTTTTTGGGATGGACCTCGCCAAACCCGAGTTGTATGGCTGCATAGCCCTCTTTCTCAGGGCGACGCACCTGGGTAACGTAACATGGCCCAGCTTCGATGAGTGTCACAGGTTGTGCAACGCCGTTTTCATCGAAGATCTGGGTCATGCCGATCTTCCTTCCAATAAGCCCTTTTAACATACTCTGTTTTCTCCTTCAAAAAGAATATTGTAGCGAGACTGTCAACCGGGGCTTCGGTTGCATCATCTCCGAACAGCGCAGTCAAACAGTGTGGCGGGTACCGTGTTGTTCTTTTCGTCCCACACAACGCCCGTTCTTACGCTGTCGAAATTCGAGAGCAGAGATAAAGTCTTACACGCCTCTGCTCTCGATTCACACCTCATTAAATCTTGATTTCAATATCAACACCTGCGGGCAAATTAAGCCGCATCAACATATCAATCGTTTTTGAATCCGGGTCAAGCACATCAATCAAGCGATTGTGAGTGCGTATCTCAAAGTGCTCGTGTGAATCCTTGTCTATAAAAGTCGAGCGTCGAATTGTAAACCGTTCGATGCGAGTTGGCAAGGGTACAGGACCAACGACATGCGCACCACTTCGTTCGGCAGTTTCCACAATCCGCTTTGCGGATTGATCAAGAACGCGATGGTCATACGCTTTGAGGCGAATGCGTATTTTTTGTTTGGTCATACCCGCACCTACTCAAGAATCTTCGTCACGACACCGGCGCCGACGGTCAAACCGCCTTCACGGATGGCAAACTTCGAGCCTTGCTCCAACGCCACTGGCACAATCAACTCCACTTCCAGGTTCACGTTGTCTCCAGGCATCACCATCTCGACCCCTTCCGGCAACTTGATCGTCCCAGTCACGTCCATCGTCCGAATGTAGAACTGCGGACGATACCCACTGAAGAACGCCTTGTGC
>DATLZK010000014.1:0-44932 GCA_035574015.1 Anaerolineales bacterium | reverse complement strand
CGATCCATTCAGAAAGGTAACGGTTACCAAAGTTCAGAGCAGCAGAGACAAGTCCCACTCCAAGGAGAAGAAGCGCAGAGCGGACAAGATAGAGCGTATCGCCGCGCGCCAGCCCATCATCTATCACCAGACGGATGATGTGCGGGACGACTAGCGAAAGCCCGGTGATGCTCAGCAGGATGAACAGGTTGAGAAGAATCTTTCCGAAATAAGGTTTGAGGAAGGGGCGGAGTTTGAGGAGATGGATCATCGGTAGAGTAATGAGTAGAAAGTGTAGAGAGAAGATTTGGTGAGTAGGAAGTAGTGATTGGCAATTGTGAGTAGCGAGGCTCAAGGTTGATGTTTGGGAAAGAAAGCCTCGCGCAGAAGCGATAGAGCGCGGGCAATCTCCCGCGACTGACTGGAGGACAGCAACTGAAAACGTTCCGCCAGCCAGGCTTCCGTCTCGGCGTAAATGGCAGAAAGCGTTTGCACACCCTTTGCCGTGAGCGAAAGGTGAACGTGGCGACGGTCCTCTGTGTCGGTGAGACGCGCAACCAGTTTTCGGCGCACCAGCGCGTCCACAGCGCGGCTGGCTTGCGAGCGGCTGAGCCGTCCCTCCTCTGCCAGCGCGCTGACCGAGTCGTATCCCTTGCGGATGCGCCGTAGCGCCTGGAACTGCTCCACGGTCAAGCCGAAGCGCTCTGCCGCCACAGCGCGAATCTTCGCCCGCGTCTGTCGCCAGATGGGAGGAATGGTTTCCCAGAATGTGTCAATCAGGTCAGAAGAAGACATGACTAAATAGTTGCATTTTGCAACTATTATAGCACAGCGTACCGCAAGTCCATGGACTTGCGGTAGGTGCGGCGGTAGTACAATTTAGTTATCGTGGTAACTGCCGACCCACCTCACCCCCAGCACCTCTCACGATAGGAGAGGGGAGCAATCATCGGAAATTTTGACGTCTTTCGCAACGAAATCTGCCCAATGCGACCTATTCCCTCTCCCTCTGGGAGAGAGTTAGGGTGAGGGTAGAGAGTGTGGTAACAACCTTTGCGTGCACACAGCATCAAATATGCTATTGACCGGAAAATGAGGGTGGTATAATGCCCGTGCTTTCGAAATCCAATCAAGGGAAAAGGCATGAAACTTCACGAATATCAATCAAAAACCATTTTTGCCAAGTATGGCATTCCCATCCCAAGGGGACGGGTTGCGGCTACCGCAGAAGAAGCGAAACAAATCGCCGATGAACTGGGTGGCCGCGTTGTTATTAAATCACAGGTACTCGTGGGTGGACGCGGCAAAGCAGGTGGAGTGAAAGTTGCCAAAAATTCGGACGAGGCTGCGGAATTTGCTCAACAAATCTTGTCCATGACCATCAAAGGGTTGCCTGTGCGCAAGGTTCTCGTGGATGAAGCCGCCGCCATTGCCCATGAAATTTATTTCTCGATCACAAATGACCGCGCAGCGAGGAAGCCTGTGATGATTGCTTCGGCTGAAGGAGGCATGGACATCGAAGAAGTAGCAGCAAAGACGCCCGAAAAAATCATTAAAGTTCACATTGACCCGCTGTTGGGATTGCGAGATTATCAGGCGCGTGATATTGCCGCTTCGATTGATCTGCCGCGCGAGTTGTGGCGCGATTTCGGGCGGATCGCGGCCGGCCTGTGGCAGGCATATCTCGATACCGATGCCACTCTGGCAGAGATCAATCCCCTTGTGATTACGAAGGACAATAAACTCGTCGCGCTCGACGGCAAGATGATCATTGACGATAACGCGCTCTTCCGCCATCCCGATCTGGCAGAGATGCGCGACATTGACGAAGAGGCGCCCGCCGAAACCGAAGCGCGCAGACACGGGCTTTCGTTCATCAAGCTGGATGGAAACATTGGCTGCATGGTCAACGGCGCGGGCTTGGCAATGACCACCATGGACATTGTCAAATTGTTCGGAGGGGAACCCGCCAATTTCCTCGACATCGGTGGAGGCGCGGGCGCCGAAAAGGTTGCAGCGGCGATGCGCATCATCTTGAGCGATCCAAACGTCAAGGCTGTTCTGTTCAATATTTTTGGCGGCATCACGCGCTGCGACGAAGTCGCGCGTGGCGTGCTCACTGCCATGGAGGAAGTCAAACCCAAAGTGCCAATGGTAGTTCGCTTAGTAGGAACGAATGCCGAAGAAGGACGAAGATTGCTGGAAAACGCAAACATGATCACAGCCGAAACGCTGGTTGATGCCGCGAAGAAGGCCGTTGCAGCCGCAAAAGGAGAAAAAGTCAATATTCCCTAAACTTTTCGATGTTCAGACCGAACGTCAACAGGATTTACTAGAGGAAAATCTATGAGCATACTCATCAACAAAGAAACACGCCTCCTCGTACAAGGGATTACCGGAAACGAAGGTCTGTTTCACACAACACAAATGGTTGCCTATGGCACGAACGTCGTCGCCGGTGTGACGCCCGGCAAAGGCGGCGAGTGGGTTCTGGAGAAAATCCCCGTATTCGATTCGGTCAAACTGGCTGTGGAAGCAACCGGCGCAAACTGTTCATGCATCTTTGTGCCTGCCCGCTTCGCCGCAGATGCAATCTTCGAAGCCGCTGACGCAGGCATCCCCCTGATTGTGTGCATCACGGAGGGCATCCCCGTCCAAGACATGATGCGCGTTCGCAATTACCTCGATCACAAAAAAGTCCGCCTCATCGGACCCAACTGCCCAGGCTTATTGACGCCGGGCGAATCGAAAGTCGGCATCATTCCGGGCAACATCGCCATTCCCGGAAACATTGGCGTAGTTTCCCGTTCCGGCACATTGACCTATGAAGTGTTGTATGCGCTGAAACTCGTCGGCATGGGCGCTTCCACCTGCGTAGGGATTGGTGGAGACCCGGTCAATGGAACGAGCTTCATTGATGTACTGGAAATGTTCGAACACGACCCCCATACGGAAAAAGTTGTGCTGATCGGCGAAATCGGCGGCACTGATGAAGACCGAGCAGCAGAATACATCGCGACAAAAATGACCAAGCCAGTCGTATCGTTCATTGCAGGGCAAACTGCTCCTCCTGGTAAGCGCATGGGACATGCGGGCGCTATCATCGAAGGCGGTGCAGGAACTGCCGCAGACAAGATCAAAGCCCTCGAAGCCGCGGGCGTAAAAATCGCGAAACACCCCGAGGAAATACCGGCTTTGCTCAAATGATGGGAAAGATACTGATAGTCTGCCCCGTCAAGCAAAACAAACACATAGAGCCGTCCTGAGCGGACGGCTCTAAGGTTATAATCACTGCAAGCCTTCAGGCCATTTACTTCTTGTGCGCATCAATATACGCGACCGCCTCCCCCACCGTAGTAATCTTTTGGGCATCTTCATCGGAAATCTCAGCGCCGAATTTATCCTCGAAAGCCATAATCAATTCCACAAGATCAAGAGAGTCCGCTTCAAGATCCTCGCGGAAACGGGCTTCGGGCGTGATCTTCGCCTCATCCGCGCCAAGCAAATCCTTAATAATCGCCTTCACTTCCGTAAATGTGTCAGACATGACAACCTCCTTTATTGAATTTCTCGGCAATTCTACACAGTCCATAAACCGTGTCAAGCCAACATTAGAATTCAATCACAGGAACACTGCCTTATGACAAAAGTTGCGCCCATCGGTCAGCGAAAAGCCGACCATATTAAGATCAATCTAGAACAAGATGTCCGCTCCGCGTTGACAACCGGACTCGAACACTATCGCTTCATCCATGAAGCGTTGCCCGAAACGGACCTCGCCCGCATCAATACACGCCTCAGCCTGTTCGGCAAACAATTGGCGGCTCCTATCCTCATCTCTTCCATGACGGGCGGAACAGAAGAAGCCGAGACCCTCAATCTGCGCCTTGCTGAAGCCGCGCAAGAAACGAAAATCGCGATGGGGGTAGGCAGTCAACGTACGGCGCTCGAACATCCCGAACAGGCAAAGACCTTTCAAGTCCGCCGCGCCGCGCCGGATATTTTGTTATTCGCCAATTTAGGCGCGGTTCAACTCAATTATGGCTATGGCGTTGACCATTGCCGTCGCGCCGTCGAAATGATCCAGGCCGATGCGCTCATCCTTCACCTCAACCCGTTGCAGGAGGCAGTGCAGGATGCAGGCGATACGAACTTCGCAGGTCTCGCAAAAAAGATCGAAGAAGTGTGCAAAAAACTCGAGGTGCCGGTGATTGCAAAAGAAGTCGGCTGGGGTATCTCAGAGCGGACAGCCAAACTGCTCGCCGAGTGCGGCGTGAGCGCCATTGACGTGGCAGGCGCAGGCGGCACGAGTTGGTCACAAGTGGAAATGCATCGCGCGCCCGACGAATTCACACGTCAACTTGCGGCGACGTACATCGGTTGGGGGATCCCAACAGCCGAATCGATCCTGAACGTCAGGAAAGCCGCGCCCCACATGACCATTTTCGCCAGCGGCGGACTCAAGGACGGACTCGACATCGCCAAATGCATTGCCCTCGGCGCGACATTGGGGGGTATGGCAGGTCCTTTCCTCAAAGCCGCGGCAGTTTCAACGAAAAAAACAATCGAGGTAATCAAATTGACGAAGAAACAAATCGAGGTGACCATGTTCGCATGCGGCGCAGAGAGAATCGAGGATCTGAAAACAGGGAAGTTGACAACATGACAAGGTTTTGCAACAAGCGCCAGAATTTAACAGTCACAAAATTGGCAGCGTTAAGATCCCCATGAAAACCTCACCCATCAAAGCCATCCTCTTCGATTTCGGCAATGTGCTACTCGAATGGAATCCGCGAAAGGTTTACGAACGCTATTTCCCGAATGACCCTGAAGGAATAGAGCGCTTTCTAACAGAAATCAACTTCATGGCATGGAATGCACAGCAAGACAGAGGAAGACCCTTTCAAGAAGGTGTTGCCGAACTCTCGAAACAGTTTCCCCATTATGCACATCTCATTCAAGCCTATCACATCTATTGGAAAGATTCGATTGGCGAGCCTTACACCGACACAGTGGAGATCCTCAAACAATTGAAACAAGAGGGGTATCTGCTTTACGGTTTGAGCAATTGGTCCGCTGAAACCTTTCCCTACGCGCGGGAGAAATATGATTTCTTCGATCTGTTCGACGACATCCTCATTTCGGGAGAGGTAGGATATGTCAAACCGGAAGCCGAGATTTACGAAATTATGCTTCAGAGGATTAAGCGCAGCGCGCAGGAATGCTTGTTTATTGATGACTCGTTGCCAAATGTTCAACAGGCGAATAAAATGGGATTTGTAACGATACACTATCGTTCCAGCGCGCAATTGAAAGCAGAACTGGAACGCCTGGGTATTCTCAATTCAAGGAAACCATAATGAACATTCAACTGCACACCGAACAGGGACGAAGCACGCTTCTTTCTCACATTGAATCGGAACTACAAAAACAGATTTCGCGCCTCGATCAGCCGCGCACTAAAGCCTTCCACGAAATGCTCACCTATCACATGGGTTGGACGGGCGAAGGCGCTGGCGCGGAGGCAACGGGCAAACGCATCCGCCCCCTTCTGGTGCTGTTGTGTGCGGCCGCGTCGAACGCGAGCGAGACCTGGCAAACCGCCCTCCCCGCCGCCGCCGCCATTGAATTGGTTCATAACTTTTCGCTTGTCCATGACGATATTCAAGACAATTCAGAAACACGGCGCGGACGCCCGACGGTGTGGGTCAAATGGGGCGCGCCGATGGCTATCAATGTTGGCGATGCGTTGTTTGTCCTCTCCAATCAAGCCATCCTCGATTTAAAGGTACACTACTCCGCAGAAACCGTCCTGAAAGCCGCAGAGATTTTGCATAATACCTGCCTCGAATTGACGCGCGGCCAGTTTCTCGATTTATCCTACGAGGACCGCACCGATTTATCCACCGAAGATTACTGGCCTATGGTCGCAGGAAAGACCGCCGCGCTGCTCTCTGCCGCGTGTCATATCGGCGCACTGCTTGGCGGAGCAGATGAACCCCAGCAGGATGCTTATCGCTCATTTGGGCATTATCTGGGGCTGGCATTTCAGGTACAGGACGACATCCTGGGTATCTGGGGAGATACAGCCATAACTGGCAAATCTACTGCCAGCGATCTGTTGGAGGGGAAAAAGTCTCTGCCGGTGCTGGCAGGACTTGCCGCAAAAGGAAAATTTGCCGAGCGTTGGAAGCAAGGTCCCATTCGACCGGAAGAAGTGGAGGAGATGGCGCACTTACTGGCGCGCGAGGGAGGGTATGCACCCGCACAGGAAGCCGCAAGACAGATGACCGATCTCGCCATCCTGAGTCTGCGTGAAGCAGACCCGCAAGGGTCTGCCGGTGAGGCGCTGTTTGAGTTGGCGAATCAGTTGCTTAAACGGAAACAGT
The DNA here is from genome assembly GCA_035574015.1 of Anaerolineales bacterium. Taxonomy (GTDB): domain Bacteria; phylum Chloroflexota; class Anaerolineae; order Anaerolineales; family Villigracilaceae; genus Defluviilinea. The sequence goes on along the minus strand of DATLZK010000014.1, from coordinate 38,564 downwards.
AAGCGGCTGAGAAAGAAGCGTGAGGAGTGGAGTTCGTCCTTTGCTTGACATCCCTTCAACGCGTCGCTATAATCCCCTCTGCGAATTCCGTAAACGTGATATGGAGTTCGTGAAGGTAAGTCAAGCGGGTGTAGTTCAGTGGTAGAACGCTTGCTTCCCAAGCAAGATATCGTGGGTTCGAGTCCCATCACCCGCTCAATGTCGAGGAGAGCCCTCGACATTTTTGTTTGTTTTTTTGTAAGGTACCTGTTATGTCCCCCCCAACAGGTCATATGTAGAATTGGCACGGAGGTTTTGCATGATGCCTTCTGATAACAAAGGTACGATCTTGTACGTCGAGGATAACCCCGATAATCGGATGCTTGTGCGCCGCGTGTTGCTTGCGGAGGATTACAATTTAATCGAAGCAAGAGATGCGGCGGAGGCGCTCCGCCTGCTCAATGGAGGCGGAGCAAAGCCAAATTTGATTCTGATGGACATCAACATGCCGGATATGGATGGGTATACGCTGACGGCAAAGATCAAGTCCACGCCGGGCTTTGAACAGGTGCCCATTTTGGCAATTACCGCGAATGTGATGCGCGGCGACCGCGAAAAAACGCTGGAAGCCGGCTGCGACGGTTATATTCAGAAACCTATTGACATTGACCTGCTGATCAATGAGATCGAGAAATTTCTAGCGAGGAGCGCCAATGCCTGACAACGTGACGGACACCCAACCTATCAAAAAGCCAACGATCCCAAAGGATGCCACAGTTTTGGTAGTGGAGGATAATGTTGCCAACTTTGTGTTGATTGCACGCATGCTTGGTTATCTGGGCATCCATTGCGAATGGAAGACTTCCGGTTATGAGGTTGTAGAATATGCCGATACACTTCAACGGCTGGATTTGATCCTGATGGACATCCGCTTGCCATATGAGGATGGCTACGGCGCGCTGAAAAAGATTCGTGCATCCGAACGACTCAAATCAGTTCCGATTGTGGCTGTGACTGCGGAGGCCAGCCTGGAACAAATGAACAAAGCCAGGGAATCGGGTTTCGACGGGTTCCTCGGAAAGCCACTTGATCCAGATAAATTTCCCGATCAGATTCGGCGCATTCTGGCCGGCGAATCGGTCTGGGAGTTCAGTTAGCCCTATCCTATGAGCGAACATTCCCTGACTCATACGCCATTTTTTGTGACCGCCTTCTTTGTGGTGGATGGAAACCGTCTGCAGCTCAGCCAATTTTCCGACCCACAAAGCAGGGACGCATACGCAACGATCCCGCGCGGCGTAGAGTTGCGCGTTTCAGATTTAGATGGTCATTTTCGAGAGGGGGCGCTGCGCGTGAATCTGAAAGATCCTGCCACCATTCCACCGCCCCTCGCTGCGTACCCGAGGCAATTGGGATGCGAGACGGCCGCGTATGTACCCATTCTGCACGAAGGACAACTACGCGGTCTCGTCTTTATTGGAGCGCGTGCGGGTCAGGACTTGAACGAGGATGTGATCAACGCCTTTGCGCGCACAATTCGCTTGACGATGAATTCGATCGCTCGCGTGCCCGCTGTCACTGAACCGCTCGAGGGCAGGCGCGCGCTGGAAGCGAAGGCATTGAATGCCCTCGCCACAAGCGCATCGTCACTCAATGACTTGCATTCATTCTATGCTTCGATCCACGAACAAGTGCGCACGGTGGTGGGCGATTATGGTTTTGTGATTGCCCTCTACGACAAAAAGACAAATTCCATCAGCATTCCGTATTTGTTCGAGGAGGGAAAGTTTTCTTCGATAGACACCTTTCCGCTCGGTGAGGGTCTAACCTCTGTATTGATTCGTACGCGCGAGCCTCTGATGATCGTGGAAGACACAATCAATCGCGCGGCAGCCATGGGCGCTAAGATCGCCGGCAAACCTGCCAAATCATGGCTGGGCGTGCCACTTTTGGCGCAAGGCGAACCAATTGGCGCCATCATTGTGCAAGACCTTGAAAATGAGCACAGTTTCGACGAGGAGGATTTGCGTTTCGTCGTCGCCGTCGCCAATCAGGTCTCGGTTCCGATCCACAACATTCAGGTGCTCAATGAAAGTAAACGGATCGCCCTCCAGTTTGAAACAGCGGCAGAGATTGCGCGCGACATCAGCAGTTCGCTCAATCTCGATGAGCTGTTGAAGAAAGCCGTGGATTTGATCCGCTCGCGCTTCGATTTTTATCACGCAGCGGTGTTTCTCAAGGATTTGAACGGCGAGTTTGTGGTTATTCGCGAGGCAACCGGTGAAGCCGGCGCGCAAATGAAGCGCGCCGGGCACAAACTCGGCGTTGGGTCAAAATCCATTGTCGGCTACGTGGCTGGGAAAGGAGAACCGTTGGTCGTCAATGATACCGCGCGCGACGCGACATATTATGCAAATCCGCTCCTGCCCGAAACACGCGCAGAAGCCGCCATTCCATTGAAAGTAGGCGAACGTATCGTCGGTGTGCTGGATGTACAGAGTAAGCAAGCCTATTCGTTCTCGTCGGACAGCATCCGCACCCTGCAAATCCTAGCAGATCAACTTGCCATTGCCGTTGTCAACTCAGAATTGTTTGCCGAAACGCAAGAACACCTTGCACAGCACCGTCTCCTTCATCATATTACAACAACTGCCGCCTCGGGAACGACTTTGGATGAGGCACTGCAATCTGCAGTTAACGGTTTGCAAGTCACCCTTGGTGGAGATCGGGTTTCCATTCTGCTTGCAGATCGGGAAAAGAAAATGCTAGAGGTCAAAGCCGCTGTCGGCTATTCAGATGAAATCTTCAATTTACGTGTCCCCATTGGAAGCGGCATTACCGGTTGGGCAGCAGCACACCGCAGAACACTGCGCGTGAATAACGTTCAGGAAGACCCACGCTACGTGGAGGGTGGGCTCGGCACGCGATCTGAAATGGCAATTCCGCTCATTTATCGCAGTGAATTACTGGGCGTGCTGAATGTGGAAAGTGAGCAGCCCAACGCCTATACCGAGAGCGATGAGGAATTGCTTGGCACGCTTGGCGGAAGTCTCGCCGCCATCATCGCCAATGCGAGGCTACTCGAGCAGATTCGCGCCCAAGCCGAACGAGAACGCCTGTTGTTCGAGATCACGGACAAGATTCGTCGCACAACAGATATACAAACCATTCTCACCACCACCGCCAGCGAGTTGACGCGCGTCACAGGCGCCACAAGCGCACGCATAAAACTCGGCATCAAACCTGCGGCTGAACAAGAGGGGAGGCGCTCATGAGAAAACGATTCAATCTTACTCAACTTCTACAGCGCACCGGCGGCAATTACATCCTGATTGTCATTTCCGTTGTCCAGTTGATTGCTTTGTTAGGGGCTATACCGGGCTTCGTCTCGATCTGGCTAAACATCGAAATCAACGAAGGCTTGACTCGTCTCCTTACTCGTTTGCCAGTGATGGGAATTCTTACCTATCTGGCAGTGCTTGGAGCAATCGCACAACTCACCCAAACCGCGCGAAAAAGGCTCGATGCCTGGGCAAAAGGCGAGATGCCTTCCGATCCCAATGAGGAATTGACTGCCTGGCGAGAGATCACGCGACTGACTTCAAATTACGCCATTATTACCGTACTTCTTTCTCTGATCCTGATCATCCTTCCCGCCTTCTTCATCATCCTGCTGGGAAGGGAGGCGGTAGATGCGCCGTTGGACCCCACCCTCCTCAACCCGCTGACAGCCTCTTACATTCTCCTGGGCGGCTTAGCATCCATAATGGGGATTGTCATCCTGGGCGCGCTGTTGATCGAGCGCTTCATGCTCCCCGCAAGACAAGCTCTGCTCCCTCGCACTTTCGAAGCCCAATTAAGTGGACGAGCAGGCGCTCTGCTGGGCACCAAATTTCAAGTGCTGACCTTGGGGCTGAGTTTTATTGTCATTGCGCTTATCGGCTCGGTAGGTTATCAGCAAGCAATTCGAATACTTTACTATGAGATCAGCTCTGCCGATGCTGCTACCAATTTACGCAATCAAATTCTTCTGTTAAGCGTGTTTTTGTTTGCTTTGGGCGCGGCTTACTCGTATTACGCCACTCGCTCGGTTTCCACTCCCATTCGAGAAATGATCGAGACCTTTCAGAAAATCGAGCAGGGCGACCTTTCTCAACGCGTGCCAGTCAGCGCCACCGACGAACTCGCCGCACTCGCCACACTCTTCAATCGCATGGTCTCCCGTCTGGATAATCTGCAATCCACGCTTGAACAACAAGTCGCTCAGCGCACGAAACAACTAGCAGCAAGCAATGAAGTCGCGCGCGTGGCATCCTCCATCCTCGATCCCGACGAATTGCTGGCAAAAGTCATTCATCTTTTTACCGATCAATTCAATTATTACTTTGCCGCCATCTATCTGATAGATCCAACCGAGAAATGGGCAGAATTAAAGGAAGCCACTGGTGAGGCAGGAAAAGTTCTCAAACAAAATCGCCATAGGTTGGATTTATCCGGTAAAAGCATGGTTGCTACATGTATTCGCGAACGTTCGCCTCGCATTGCACAAAACACTGCAGAGGAAAAACAACGCCTCGACAATCCGCTCCTCCCTTATACGCGCTCAGAAATTGCCCTCCCCCTCATTGTAGGAGATCGGGTGCTCGGTGCGTTAAACGTTCAATCCACAAAATTAGCGGACTTCGATATACAAGTGGTTGAAACCATGCAAACCATGGCTTCTCAAGTTGCCATCGCTCTCGAGAACGCGCGTCTCTTTCAAGAAGCCCAACAAAGAATTGAAGAACTGCGCTCCATCCAAAAGCAATATTTGCTCGAAGGCTGGAGCAGCGGGCTTTCCATTTTGCGTGAAAATCTCGAATATGAAATCGGTGAAGAGACAGGTCCCAACGCGCAAAAAGTGGAAATTCCCATCAGTCTGCGCGATCAAGTCATCGGGCAAATTTCCCTCGAAAAAGACCGCGAATGGACACCCGAACAACAATCCTTCATTGATGCAGTTGCCGCGCAAGCCGCTATTGCACTTGAGAACGCTCGCCTGGTTGCAGAAAGTCGTCAGATCGCCATTCGCGAACGCATGCTGGCGGAGATCAACTCGCGAATTTGGGCTGCTGCAAACATTGATGGCGTCCTTCAAACTGTTGTCAAAGAATTGGGCCGTCGGCTAGATGCATCGCGCGCGACCATTGAGTTAAGTCTCGATGAAGACCAGAACAGAGCTCCTTCCTCATCCTGAACACTAAGATCGCGAACTCCATGAACACGAACGCTTATCCTACCCTGCGAACCAGAGTTGCCGTCACCTTCATCCTCCTAGCAACCCTTTTCGGCGCGGTTGTCTCCGCGGCGTTGTATATTGACTTCCGCAACGAACTGTACGACAACCTGCGTCGCCGCCTGGAAACCATCACAACACTGGCGGGGCTCCAGCAAGATGGCGATCTTCTCCTGAAGGTGCAGGCTGCCGGTGACGAATATTTCAATCGCATCAATGAACAAAATCTGAAAATCAGATTCTCTGATCCGGACATCATCTACGTTTACACAATGAGAAAAGATGAGCAGGGAATTTATTTCGTGGTAGATGCAGGATTGCCCGGCGAGACCAACATTGCCGCATTTGGCGAACGATATGAAGACCCTGGTCCCGCCCTCGCCTCGCAATTCTTTACCATGACGAAAACGATCGTCGAACCGGAAATCTATACCGACGATTATGGAACATTCCTTTCCGCCTATACTCCCATTTACGCCTCAGACGGCACAAAAGTAGGCGTGCTGGGCGTAGACATCTCGGCAGATACTATCCGCGCGCAGGAGCGTGCCTACCTCATCCGGATCATCACGATTTTCCTGAGCGCTGTTCCATTCATCGTCCTTGCCGGCTTCCTCGCCGCCGGCACGCTTGCCCGACCCATTATCGCCTTGAGAGATGCCGCGAGAAAAATCAGCCAGGGCGAATTAACCTACAGGATTTCGCAAATTCCACATACGCGCGAACTGGCGGAATTGGCGCACGATTTCAATCGCATGACTTCCAACCTGCATGAACTCATTACCGAACTCGAACAGCGCGTGGCCGAACGAACCGCCAACCTCACACGAAAGACCGAACAACTTCGCACGGCATCTTTCATTGCCCGCCGCACTGCCGAGGTGCAAGACCTGCCCTCGCTTCTCGACACGGTTGTGAATCTCATCACGGAAAGGTTTGGCTTCTATCACACCGGCATCTTTCTGATCAACGAAACGGGAGAAGAAGCAGTGCTTCAAGCCGCATCCTCCGAGGGCGGCAAGCGGATGATGGAAAAAGGACATGCCCTCGCCGTGGGAAAACAGGGAATCGTAGGCTATGTCGCAGCGAAAAAACAGCCCCATATCGCTTTCGATGTTGGAACAGACGCGGTTTTCTTCAACAATCCAGACCTCCCCTTGACACGCTCCGAAATCGCCTTACCCCTCATCATCCGCGGTAAAGTACTCGGTGTTTTGGATATTCAGTCCGACCAACCTCAAGCTTTCAACGCAGACGATCTGGATATTCTGCAGACACTTGCAGACCAATTGGCCGTGGCAATTGACAATGCGCGCTTATTGGATGAATCTCGGGCAGCGCTCATGCAACTCGAAGCGCTGACTGGCGTTCGCACGCGTGAAGCGTGGTATCAAAAACTCGGTAAAGAATCTCTTGCTTATACCTACACTCCGCTGGGGCTACGCGCCGAGAAACCCTCATCAGATGAAGGTGACAAAACTCTTAAAATCCCCATCACCCTGCGCGGGCAAAAGATTGGCACTATTACCCTTGCACGTCGGGATAATACAACCTGGAATAAACTAGATGAAGACCTTGTGCGCGAAGTAGCACATCAGGTGGGCTTGGCTGTTGAAAACATCCGCCTGCTCGAGGAGGCAACTCAGCGAGCCAGGCAGGAACAAACAGTAGGCGAACTGGCTGCACGTTTCAGTCAATTGCTCGATGTGGATACACTGTTACAAACCGCCGCACGCGAACTGGGACAGCTTCCCGGTGTTGCCGAAGCATCGGTTTTCATCGGCGAATTCCCAGAACAAACTCCGGCATACAGACGCGTCAAACGGTAGATTGTGTAAAAAATGATGAACAACACTCTCTTCTCTACCCGTCCAATCAAATTACCGCCCTGGCTCAAAGGCTGGAAAGGCTTTTGGGCGATCGGCATAGGCGTCTACTTGATCATTTACGTCCTCTGGATTTTGTTCAAATGGACAGATCCGGCATACGAATCCTTTATTATCAGTTTTGGCTATTTACCACCTGGTATCTTCGCGGTGATTTGTGCCATTTACACAGCCAATCAAAAGCAACTTGAGTTGCATGTGCGGCGCGCCTGGCAAGTTATCGCATTAGGCATCATTTCTCTAGTAATGGCAGACATCATCTATGAGAGCCTCAGCCTGAGAGGAGAAATCCGTTTTCCCAACCTGTCTGACTTCTTCTACCTAGCATTTTACCCACTGGCATTTTGGGGCTTAGTCATCATACCCAAACCGTTCTCCGATCCTATACAAAGAAGGACATGGAGGCTCGACATCGCCATGACGGTGACAGGCATCGCGGCCATATTTTGGTATTTCATCATTGTGCCCACCGCCATCGCAGCAGGGGAAGATTGGGTATCACGGCTTGTTGCCGGCGCCTATCCGTCCATGAGCGTATTAATCCTTGCCGGGATTGTGAGCATCCCCTTCCGTCAAAACGAGATCAACACGCGCCATGCCTTGTATCTGCTGGGGACTGGCATGTTGATCTATGCACTTGCAGACATTATTCTCACATGGCTGGTATTACACGACCTCTACGTTTCGGGCTCACCGATAGATGCACTCTGGTTATTGAGTTATCTCTTGATTGGTCTTGCCGCGTTGCGTCAAGCCACTCCCTATCGGATCGAACCGGAATCGAAGAAAACTATGCCGCTTTGGCAGACACTGATTCTGCCATTTTTAGCAGCAGGTGCCAATGCGATCCTCTTGCTCTATGCCATCAACGCTAGAAACAATACAGTTTTGCAGACATACGGCCTTGCTATCGGAATAATCATTTCCATGTTCATCATGATGGCGCGGTACATCATCACCTCACGCGAGAACGCACGGCTTGTGGACGTACTAAGCCGTTCCACCGAGCAACTGCGCATCAGCGCCGAGCAACTCGAAGAACGTGTACGCGAACGAACACGCGAACTCGAAAATCAAACTGAAAAACTTCGTCTGGCGGCACAAATTGCACAGGAGACCGCTGCTGCAAAAGACCTGAACGATCTGTTGAATCGCTCCACAAAGTTGATCATCGAGCGCTTCAACCTTCACCATGCAGGCATCTTCCTCCTGGATGATAAAGGGGAATATGCCGTATTGATTGCCTCCCCCACAAAAGTCGGGCAGGAGGCGATTGCCCGTGAATATAAAGTTCACGTGGCAGAACCCGATATCGTCGCGCGTGTGATCAAAAGCAGGCAACCTGAGCTTCAACGCCACCTGACTTCGACAGAAAACCGACATGCCAGTTTCATTGTGCCGAATACGCAGTCAGAACTGGTTCTCCCCCTCATGGTTGAAGAGAAAATCATTGGTGTCCTCGACATACACAGTGAGAACGCGGAAGCATTCAATCAGGATGATATTGCCATCATGCAAATTCTGGCAGATCAACTGGCAACTTCCATCGAAAGAACACAGTTGCTGCAGCAGGTACAGCAGCGCGCTGCGGAATTGGAAATCGCCTATGGCAGGACCACGCGGGAACGCTGGAGAGCCTTCCTGTTCAGCGGCATTTTGGGTCACACTGGTTATCGCTTCGATAACATCCGCATCCAGCCAATCAGCGATATTCCCGCGCCAGGCGATAAAGCCTTGCGAAGCGGAAGCACCATCATACAAGAAAACGGCATGGTCGCCATTCCGATCAAATTGCGCGGACAAACGATCGGTGCGGTGACTGTCAAACTCAAGGAAGGCTACAACCAAAGGACCATTTCCACCCTTGAGCAAGCCATCGAGCGGCTGGCGGCATCTCTCGAGAGTGCGCGCCTGTACGAGGAAGCACGCCTGCGTGCCGATCGTGAACAAACGATCTCACTGCTCACCTCTGCTATTACCTCCTCCACAGAATACGATGAAATCCTTCGCACAACCATCCGTGAAATCGGCACGATCCTTGGCGAAACCGAGGTAGCCATTCAAATTCTGGAAAACCCGAACGGACATCAGACAGAATAGCATATGCAAAACTCTCCTCTGAAATTCATGGCTCCGCCTGTCTTTGAAGACGAAGAGAAATCGCGGGCAGCAACTCTGCTGAATGCGATCATTCTTGCGTCACTCGCTGTGATCATTCTAGCTCTGCCTGTGACACTGTTTGGAGGTCAAATAACGGGTGCTGGCAAGTTCATCGCGGCTAACCTTGCCATCCTGCCCACCGCTCTATTGGTCTTTCTCATTTTGCGCGCCTTGCTCTTTAAGGGAAAAGTCTACCTGGTTGCATGGGCCGTCATCATCATCAACTGGGTATCTATTTCGATTTTGATTTACCTGCGGGGAAATCTCAGCACTTTTGCGCCTTTCTTTCTCGTGTCCACCACCATTGCGGCTTTTGCGCTCGGGCGGGTCGCAAGCTTCCTTTCATTTGCATTTTCCTCCCTCACCGCCCTTGTATTCGCGATACTGCAACAGAGAGGCATTTTGCCTCAGGGTGTGGAACCAACACCTATTGGTCAATTCGTCTACTTCTTTTCGATGGCGCTTCTGATCGTTACGTTGATCGCTCTGGCACAAAGCAATATTCTTCACGCCATACAACGCGCCCGTGAAAACGAAGCCGCACAGAAGCGCGCTAATCAGGAATTGCTCGCCCTTCAATCATCTCTTGAGCAGAAGATTGCAGAAAGAACCGCAGATCTCAATCAGCGTGTCTCACAACTGCAGACCGTATCGAGCGTGGCGAGGGCAATCGTTTCTCTGCAGGACCTGAACACGCTTCTCCCGCAGATCACAAAACTGGTCGGCGAACGATTTGGCTTTTATCACGTCGGCATCTTCCTCCTGGATGAGGACAAAGAATTTGCGGTTCTTCGCGCGGCGAGCAGTGAAGGTGGAAGAAAATTGCTCAGCCGACAACACAAATTGAAAGTGGATTCAGACACCCTCGTTGGCGCCGCCATTGCGTATGATGCACCTCGCATCGCTTCCGACATCGGTGAGGTTTCCGCTTTACAAAACATTCCCGAACTCTCGGAAACACGTTCCGAAGCGGTTCTCCCCCTCCGTGTGAGCGGACGCGTCATTGGTGCCCTCGATGTACACAGCACAGAACCTCGTACATTTACTGTCGAAGATCTTGACGCCCTTACGATCCTTGCCGATCAAATTGCCATCGCCATCGAAAATGCCCATCTGCTTGAGGAAACACGCAAAGCATTGGCAGAGTCTCGCACGACATTTGAAAATTACGTCAAACAGGAGTGGAGCCACTTCGCCAAACAAGTCAGGCATACTGGCTATGTGTTCGATGGCAAACAAATCCTCCCACTCGATTCAAATACAAAACGCGAGCACGAAAAACGCACGCCGCTGACAGGTAGTCTGTCGCTGAAAAAGACACCCTCCTCATTGACCGTTCCCATCAAGCTGCGCGGGCAACTAATTGGATTGCTGGATGTGCGCTCCAAGAAAGGCGAAAGGGAATGGAAGCAGGATGAAATTGCCATTCTCGAAGCCGCTGCAGAACGCGCTGCGCTGGCACTAGAAAATGCCCGCCTTTTGGAAAGTTCTCAGCGGCGCGCGGCGCGCGAGAGAACCATCAGCGATCTCTCTGCACGTATCGGCGCGGCTAGCAATATTGATTTGATCATGCAAACGACTGTTGAGGAACTCGGTCGCAAGATCGGCGGTATCGCTGAAGTAACTTTCGAACTGGAGCCCGAAGAACAGCCATGATGAACGTTTTCCAGAATTTCCGCCAGCGTCTTTTGAGAAACTACACCCAGACCTATACTTTGGCGGGTGTCCTCTTTGGCTTTGTTTTCCCTGTTCTTGCAACAGCCATCCGACTCGCAAATCTAGGGCTTTCGCCTAACGCGCAGAGTATCCTTTTCGTGCAATCCACCGATCCGCTCTTGTGGATTATTGATACGGCACCATTCTTCTTAGGTATATTTGCTTTTATTGCCGGGCGACGGCAGGATAAACTGCAAAAGGCTTATTCCGAATTGAGACTCCGCGAAGACGAATTGATGGCAATCCAAGCCACGCTCGAACAGCGAGTGGAGGAACGTGCCCGCGAATTATCCCTCGCCGGGCAAAAAATGGGAAAGCGCGCCGGACAATTACAAACCATTGCCGAGGTGGCACGCGCATTTGTCTCGATTCGAGACATTGATACGTTGCTGCCCATGCTGGCGCGGCTAATCAGTGAACGCTTTGGGTTCTATCACGTCGGCATTTTCTTGCTTGATGATTCAAAGCGATATGCCGTGCTGCGCGCCTCCAACAGCCCTGGAGGGCAGAGAATGCTTCGGCGTAGACACAAACTAAAAGTGGGCGAGCAGGGCGTAGTTGGATTTGTCGCGCACACAAAACATCCACGCATCGCGCTGGATGTTGGAGCCGACGCGGTGTTTTTCAATAACCCCGATCTCCCTCAAACGCGCTCGGAAATGGCGCTTCCTTTGCTGTCTGGAGATGAAATCATTGGCGTATTGGATATCCAATCCACGGAGAAAGCCGCTTTTACGGATGAGGATGTGGAGGTGCTTTCCATTCTTGCCGATCAAACCGCCATTGCGATTCAAAACGCACTGCTAAATGAGAAAACCCAAAAGGCACTGCGCGAAGCCGAGATCGCCTTCAGTCAGCTGACAGGCAGTGCCTGGCAGGCATACGCGAAAACGATTCGGCTGAGAGGCTATCGCTATGACGGGATCAAATCCGAGGCGTTGAAAGAAGCGCCCGCCTCGCGCGAGGAAGAGGAAGCGTTATCCATTCCAGTACGTCTGCGTGGCAAGACGATCGGTCGTCTCAAACTCAAGGCGTTGGACGCTTCTCGTGAATGGACAGAAGACGAACTAGCCATGATGGAAGCCGCCGCCGAGCGCGCTGCGCTGGCTGTGGAAGGAGCGCGTCTGCTGGATGATGCGCAAAAGCGCGCCGCGCGCGAGGCTTTCCTCTCGGAAGTCGCGGCGAAACTTGGTGCCACGTTCCAATTGGATTCGATCATGCGCGACACCGTTGAGGAACTCGGTCAGGTCCTGAAGAATGCTACGATTTCATTCCAGTTGGTCAACCCTGCCATGAATGACAGCCTATCAAGAGATCGCAGCCAAACATAGCACGCGGAGAGAGATGATGCTTGATAAGTTAATGGCCTTTTTGAGAGATCCTGAAGATAATAATCCTTCATTCGTCAGATTGACGCGGCGAATTCTATTCTTCGCGCTGATCGCGAATCTTGGTATTTTGTTTTTCGTTTCAGGCGTCATTCCGGGCATCCCTCAGAACCGGATTGCAATTCCTGTGATGAGTATTACTGTTATTCTGGAGGGGATTGCTCTCATCCTTGCATTTCGTGGCACTGTCGTGATGGCAAAGTTTATCGTACCGCCAGCACTGATCATTGCGATCACATATATCGCCCTAAACGATCTGGGGCTACACAATCTTGCAGTGACCGGCTATTTTGCTGTCACTGTGATTTCCGCGTTACTGCTTGGCGCCAAAGCACGCTACACGATGACCCCTCTGGCCATCCTCGCCGCCATCATCATCGGCATTGCGGATATGACCGGCTTCAATAAGACCCCTCTTGCCGCTTATACGGGCATCGAAGATTTGTTGATCGTAGCATCACTTTTACTGGTGACTTCAGAAATCTTGCAGTTGTTGATTCACCGCCTCAATGAAAACGTCAAAAGAGCACAAGAGAACGAACAGGCGCAGATTGCCGCCAATCGGGAATTGAAGGAACTTCAATCTTCGCTGGAACAACGTATTGTCGAACGCACAGCCGAACTCGAGAAGGCGAACGAACAGATCTCCAAACGCGCTGCCCAACTGCAAACGATCACAGAACTATCCGAAGCGATCTCACAGATTCGAGATCTGAGCGAAGTGTTTTCTACCACTGTCAATCTGATCAGTGAACGTTTTGGTTTTTATCACGTTGGGATTTTTTTGATTGACAGCGAGCGCGAATATGCGATCTTACAAGCCGCAAACAGTGAAGGCGGAAAAAGGATGCTGCAACGGAATCACCGCCTGAAATTGGGTACGGGCCTCGTAGGCTATGTTGCTCAAACGGGACAACCCCGCATCGCTCTGAACGTTGGTGCGGATGCCGTTTTCTTCGATAACCCCGACCTCCCGGAAACCCGCTCTGAAGCCGCACTTCCCCTGAAATCACGCGGCGAGGTCATTGGCGTGCTTGATGTGCAAAGCACAGAGACAGGCGCGTTCTCTACCGAAGACCTGCGTGTGTTGACGACACTTGCCAATCAGGTATCCATTGCACTTGAAAATATTCGCCTGCTCACCGAAACGCGTGCCGCGTTGACTCAGGTCGAAGAGGTGTACAACGAGTTTACGCGAGCCGAATGGGGCAAAGTCATCTCGAAATTTGGGCAAGCCGGTTTCCGGTATCAAATGGGGCGCATTGAAATGCTAGAAAAGCCGCTGGAAGATGCGGAGGTGCAGTCGGCTGCTGAGACGGGCGAGATCGTCACGCGTCAGACAAACGATGCGAATGGAAAGCGTGCCACGATGGCAGTGCCGGTCAAACTTCGCGGCGAGGTGATCGGCGTCCTTCATATCGAAGCGAATGATCCCTCAAAAGAATGGCAGGAGGACGAGATCAGTTTGGTGCGCGCCGTGGCGGAGCGCGCTGCGTTTGCTATGGAAAATGCGCGTCTCTTCCAGGATGCGCGCCGCCGCGCCGCGAAGGAGCGCCTGATCTCCGAATCTACTTCGCGCATCAGCAGCGCACTCAATTTGGAAAACATTCTCTACGCGACCGCCGAGGAGTTGGAACGTGTGCTGGGAGGCTCCGAGGTGTTAATTCAATTCCACAGTAAGGAGCAAGCGTGAGTTCGAATCAAGTTCAATTCTTCTCTGAAGCGAACCGGGCGCGCAATGCGTTCTGGATCTCCGCGGCTTCCTGTTTTACCTATTTGCTGACTGCAGTTCCGTATGTTTACATTGGAGTGCGAGAACCCTCCTGGCAAATCTTCGCGCTTATCGGCATCACCGTCGCAGTCATTTTGATTTCCGCCTACTCGACTTATCTTTGCCAGAAGGACAGGGTTGACTTTGGAATCGGATTGTTACTCGGCGCGATACTGATTGACCTACCTCTTGTCTCCTCCCTGCTGCAGGGAGTGGGTCTCTTCTTGGGCATCATGCAATTGATTCTGGCTACGGCTGTAATTGGGCTGACGCTATCGAAAAAATATCACGCCCCGTTCGCCATTGCCAATGTTGTCTCTTCCATTCTGACTATTCTTCTCGATGGGCTGGGTCCAAGCAACCGCATCCAAGTATCTGCATTACAAACGTTATTGCCTGTCCTTGTCGCTGCCATTGCAGTTCTCCTTTTTGTTCTGCTTCTTGTAAGTTTCAAAAATTTCAGCCTGCGCGCAAAGATCACTATCGGTATCCTTTTGAGTGGCGGAGTTGCGCTAGGCTTCCTTTCCTTTTTTGCCATAGATCGCGCAAGCCGTATCGTGTTCTCTCTTGCAGATCGCTTGGAAACGAGCGTCAGTCTTTTGGCCGAGGAGCAGTTGATCAACACGGTTTTTGCCGAAGCCAATGTTGCTGATCGTTTCTTCCGGGAAATTGCCGAACAAACCCATCGTCTGGCTGAATATCGCATTGCTCTTCAAAATCAGCACAATGTGTTGAGCCAGGGGATTTACTGGAACGCGCAGGAAAAATTGATTCCGCTCGAAGGAGGAAAATACGGCAATCCTGCCTCGGATATCTCTTCGGTGTTTGTGCCCTCCTTCGTGACGTTGGACGACTCGGTCATCAAAGAATTGAACACCAATGCCTATCTCGATTTCTCTGCGCCGTTATTGTTGAAGGAAAATCCTGCCCTTCTTGCCGTTTACTATATTGATGAGCGCGGTGTCGTCCGCTACTACCCCAACATCGAACTGGCTTCGCTTCTTCCTCCTGATTTCGACGCCACTCAGCGCCCGTACTACAAAATTACTGCTCCGCTATTCAATCCACAAAGAAACACGCGTTGGACGATCCCCTACGTGGACGCAGCGGGAGGTGGGCTGGTCGTCACTGTGGCAGAACCGGTTTACATCCGCAATACATTCCGGGGTGTGGTCGCGGCAGACGTGCAGTTATCCACGATCACCCAACAAATCTCGGCGATCAAAGTTGGGCAGAGCGGTTATGCCTTTATGCTCGACGATGCTGGCCGCATCATCTCCATGCCTGCGGCCGGCTATGCCATGTTCGGGCTCGACCCAAATGCGCTGCCACCCAATGAATACTTCAAACAAACTGTGCTTGGTGCCGGTTCGGAAGAACTCAGAGCCATCACCTCGCGCATGGTGGCCGGCGGCAACGGATTGAACATCATTCCCGTAAATGGTGTGGACACCTACATCGCCTACACACGCATTCCAACGAACGGTTACAGCCTCGCCATTGTCGTACCGGTTTCCGAAATGCAAACCGCCATTGCTCTGGCGCGCAGCGAAACGGAAGCGCAAACACAATCTGCCATCCGCACAGCCGCGTTGATTTTGCTGGTACTGTTTGCTGCCGCCGTGGGAGCCAGCTTTGCTATTGGCCAAGTAATTGCCGCTCCGGTTCTACGCCTCACGCAAACAGCCAATCGCATCATCGAAGGCGACCTCAACGCGCATGCTGATGTCACATCACGCGATGAAATCGGCACACTTGCAAAAGCGTTTAACGCCATGACCCTGCGATTGCGCGAAACACTCCAGGGCCTGGAAAAACGTGTCGAGGAACGCACTGCCGAACTCGTCGCCGCCAACGAACGCAACGAACGCCGCGCCAAACAATTCGAATCCATTGCACAAGTAGCGCGCACCATTGCCTCCACGCGCAATTTGGAGGTCTTGCTCAATCAAATCACCACTGCCATCAGCCGTGAATTTGGCTTTTATCACGTTGGCATCTTTCTGGTGGACAATGCGGGAGAATATGCCGTCCTTTCCGCCGCAAACAGTGAGGGCGGAAAGAGGATGTTGGCGCGAGGGCATCGCTTGAAAGTCGGCGAGGTAGGCTTGGTCGGTTATGTGACCGGAAGCGGAAAACCCCGCATCGCCCTCGACGTTGGCGCGGATGCTGTGTTCTTTAACAACCCCGATCTCCCCGACACGCGTTCGGAGATTACCCTTCCCTTGCGCGCAGGCGAGGAAGTCATCGGTGCACTCGATGTGCAAAGCACCGAACCGCATGCCTTTTCACAGGAAGATGTCAATATCCTTTCGACACTGGCCGATCTAGTGAGCATTGCCATTCAAAACGCGCGTCAATTCGAGGAAACGCGCCGGGCATTGAGCGAGGCAGAAGCACTCTCGCGTCAATTCGTTCAAACGGGCTGGAGTCAATTCACCAAGCGACAAAAGATTACCGGCATTCATCATACCGGCGTAAAAGCCACTCTCCTTTACCGAAAGAATGGCGCGAGCGAAGAGCAAAGCGCTCTGGACGCCGATCAGGCACGGACGAGGCGAAGAGGCGCTGTCCTCACCCTCCCGGTCAAACTGCGCGGGGAAGTCATAGGTACAGTGAGTGTGCGCGCTCCGGATAATCGCCAATGGGACCAGGATGAACTGGATATCGTCACCGCGATCATCGAGCGCGCCGCGCTCGCTATGGAGAACGCACGCTTGCTCATGGAAAGCCAGAAACTCGCCGCAAAGGAACGCACCATCGGTGAGATTTCAGCAAAGATCAGCGCACAAAGCGACATAGACGAATTGATCAAAACCGCCGCGTGGGAACTGAGCCGCACTCTGCCCGGCGCAGAAATCGCGATTCAATTTATCGAGGACGAATCGGAATGACCCGCAAATTTTTCAGCCCACCCCACTTTGAAAAGGACGAAGACAACTTCCGCGCCGCATTTATCAATGCGTTTGCGTGGATCTCCATTCTGATGCTTTTGCTCATTGTGGCGATCTATGCCGTCAAAGGCTCAGACGATTACACGATTCCCATCATGTCCACCTTGATCGCCGTATTTGGGTTTGCACTATATTTGCTCCACCATAAACAAATCACCGCCAGCGGTGTAATCATTGTCACAGTGGGCTGGTTGGGCATCGGCATTCAGGCTTACACTGCCGACGGTGTACGTGATGTCATCATCATTGGATACATCGCCATCAGCCTGCTTGCCAGCATTGTCATCAGTTGGCATGTGGGCGGGGCCCTGATCCTTGCCAGCATTGGCGTCGTGTGGACTCTCGGCATTCTCGAAGCAAGCGGTTATCTCACACCGCGCCTTCAAGATCCTCTGGGTTATGCACGGGACATTACGTTTCTTTTCAGTGTGATCAGTGTGCTGATTTATTTCGGTGCGCGAAGCATGCGCGAGGTCATTCGTCGAGCCATGGTAAGCGAGCAAGAGATGCGCCTTTCCTACGCGCGCTTACAGGAACTCAATCAAACGCTGGAGGACCGTGTGGCAAGCCGCACTGCGGAACTGGATGAAATCAGGCGGAGCGCAGAGCGACGCGCAAAACAGTTTGAAGCCATCGCAAGAGTGGCGCGCGAGACAATGAGCCATCAGAACTTACAAGCGCTTCTCTCAAACCTCACTCAACTGATCAGCGATCAATTCGGGTTCTATCATGTGGGTATCTTTCTGCTCGATGAAAAGCAGGAATACGCCGTTTTGCACGCGGCAAACAGCGAAGGCGGCAAGCGAATGCTCGCCCGTGGACATAAACTCAAGGTTGGACGAACTGGTATTGTCGGATATGTTGCTGCCTCGGGGTCGCCTCGCATCGCAGCGAACGTGGAGCTGGATTCCGCATATTTTAGTAACCCCGATCTTCCAAACACCCGCTCTGAGATGGCTCTCCCCCTCCGCATTGACGAGGAGATCGTTGGGGTGTTAGATGTTCAAAGTACAGAGCCAAACGCCTTCCGACAGGAAGAAATCGAGACGCTGGCGATTCTCGCAGACCAGATCTCAATTGCCATTCAAAACGCGCGCTTTCATGCAAAGGCACAGGAGTTGCTGGAAGAAGCACAAAAAGTTTCCGGTTCATATGTCAGAGATGCGTGGCTGGTTTTGCAATCGCAGGAAGAGAGGCGCGGGTTTCTGCTCAGTGGCGATACACTCAAGCCGCTCGATCACCCTATCCACAATGAGAAGATTGCCAGAGCCATTGAACGGAACGAAAAAGTGGTGGAAAACGGTGAGGCGGCAATGCTTACAATTCCTATTCGTTTGCGCGATAAGGCAATTGGTGTATTGAGCGTTCGTGCACCGGAACCATACGAATGGGACCCTGATGATGTGGATATTGCTGAAGCCGTGGCGGAACGTTTATCGCTTGCCATCGAAACGGCAACCCTTCTGAAAACTACACAGCGCCGCGCAGAGATCGAACGGGTCACTGCTGAGGTGTCCAGCAAAATCAGCGCAGCGACGCAGTTTGATATCATTTTGCGCACAGCAGCAGAGGAACTCAGCCGTGCCTTCGGCGGATCAGAAGTGCTCGTGCAAATTCAGCCTGAGATGATGGCACAGCCCATTGAAGCGGCGACAGATAAGGTCCAAGAATGAGGCGAGTTTGGAGTTAAGTATGACAGCCGAATGGAAACGTCAGCAAATAACAAATGCCCAGCAAAGGATTGCAGCGCGTATTGCGCTCATCACCTTTTTGCTGATGTCTGTCGTAGCACTTGTCACGATATTCTTTATTCCTGATGAGGGCAAGACTCCGATTGATGATTACATGATGCCCATGATCGCCCTGAGCGCGGGATATGGGTACTATCTGGCGCGCAAAGGCAAACACGTTCGCGGCATTTACATTTTGCTGGGAAGCGTTGCACTAGGATCGGTCATTTACCCCATTGCAGTGAATAATATAGGGTGGCAAACTGCAATTGGCATGCTGCTGATCACAACCAGCATCGCCAATAACACCCTGCCTGAAAAAATTGCCGGGCGAATCTCCATGGCGGCATTCGTGCTTGCGATGGTTATTGTGACAATTGAACTGTTCTCCCCCGGCATCATTGATTTTCCGGTGACGACCAGTTCTATCATCGCGACCGTCGTTCTTGGTATCGTTTACGCCGGGCTGATTTTTTACCGCTTCCGCCAGTTCGCGCTGCGCACGAAATTGGTCATTGCCTTTATTTTTTCGAGCATATTATCCGTAGGCGCCGCCGCTTTCGTCATCAATTTTTTGACGCTGAATCAGTTGACCGAAAGAGTGGAGCAGCAGTTATCCGGCATTGCCAGCCTCACGGCCTCCTCTATCGCCGCAGAACTGGATAAGCAAATAGACCTGCTGCGCATACTTTCCCAAAACAGAATCATCACAGATGAATTGAAAAAACATAACAGCACGGCAACAGGGGACATGGATGAAATCATGCGGTTAGATCAACAGTGGCGAATCGCTGACAGCACAAACAACGATGCCGATCCGCTCGTTCAATCGGTTCTCAATCATACTGTCGCCGAAGAACTCAGAGAATTTCGCGCTACTGCTCCGGAGCATGTTGAAATCTTTGTCACTGACCGCCATGGCGTAAATGTTGCCGCAACGAATCGGACGTCGGACTATTATCAGGCGGACGAGGAATGGTGGCAAGTGGCCTACAACAATAGAGCAGGTACTGTATATATTAGCCAACCTGTTGTTGATGAAAGCAGTCAAACGCTTTCTCTTCAAATGGCCTTGCCGATATTTGAGAACGAGACAGGAGAATTCCTGGGAATCATCAGAACCACTGTAGACCTCGAAATATTTGCGCCTGCCTTCAAGTTAGGACAGATCGGTCAGACCGGCCGCACAGAAATTTATCTGCCCAACAACACGGAAATCGAAATTGAGCAAGAGCCAAATGGAGAATATAAAATCCTGCTGGAAGAGGCTCCCGCAGACTTTGTGACTGCCTTGCAGCAAAACGCGTCATTCATAGATACCACTCATGAGGGCGTGCCGGTTGTAGCAGCTATTTCACCGTTGTTTCGAACGGGCGACGAAGCGGCAGACCACCTGGCTGCACTCAAAAATTGGAAAGTCGTGGCAATACAAGATCGTGTGGAAGCCTTACAAATCGTGTCCACAGCCACGCGAAATGCTCAACTGGTGGGCTTGGGCGCTTTGCTCATGGCAGGTATGCTGGCTGTCATTGTTGCACAATATCTTACGCGCCCTATCATACGTCTCACCGAAGCGGCAGAGCAGGTTTCCTCCGGCAATTTACAAGCGCGCGCGCCGGTCGAAGCGCCGGATGAAATTGGCGCGCTGGCTGAAGCATTCAATCGCATGACGGCACAACTAAGAGAGACGCTTGGCAGCCTCGAACGGCGTGTGGCAGAACGAACTGCTGATTTGGAAACTGCACGGCTGCTCAGTGAGAAACGCGCCCAGGAACTACAAACTATCAATGAAATCTCGCGCATTGTTTCGAGCGAACAGCGACTCGACGTTCTCTTACCGCTGGTAACCCGCCTCGTCAGTGAACGATTCGGCTTCTACCATGTGGGTATTTTTATCGTGGATGAGACGCGTCAATACGCTGTTCTACAAGCCGCAAACAGCGAAGGCGGCAGGCGAATGCTCGAACGCGGACACAAACTCGAAGTTGGTGTAACCGGCATCGTAGGCAGCGTGGCAGGCTCCGGCACGCCCCGCATCGCGCTAGACGTTGGATCGGATCCTGTTTTCTTCAACAATCCTGACCTCCCAGAGACGCGCTCCGAAATGGCTCTTCCTCTCAACGCGCGCGGGAAAACCATCGGCGTTTTGGATGTGCAAAGCACAAAACCCGGCGCATTCACCGAAAACGATGTCAACACCTTGAGCATTCTCGCTGATCAGGTGGCAATCGCCATCGAAAACGCGCGGCTTTTCAGCGAAATGCAGCGCGCGCGTGAAGAAGCCGAAGCGCTCTACGAGCAATACATCAAACAGGAATGGTTCGCGTTCAGCAAACAAATATCGAAGGTTGGATATTATCAATCTGCGGTCAGCGGAAAGCCTCTTGATGCGCCCGTCGAAAACGAGGAAATCCGCGCCGCGTTGCAACGGGGCGAAGTCGTTGTAGTAGAGGCGAAAAATGCCACCTCGCATCCCGCTCTTGCGGTACCGGTCAAATTGCGCAATCAGGTCATTGGCGTACTTAACATCAAAGCGCCGACCAAAAACCGCAAGTGGAGCCGAGACGAGGTGAACTTCGCACAAGCCATTTCAGATCGCCTAGCCCTTGCGCTGGAGAATGCACGCCTTTTGTATGAATCGCAACGCCGCGCTGCCAAGGAACAAAAAATCAGTGAAATGACCGCAAAGATCAGCACTTCCATCAACATCCAAAATGTCTTACAAACCGCTGTGGAGGAATTGGGACGCGCTCTCCCTGGTTCGGAGGTCATCATTCAATTCCAAAACAACGGCGATAGCACAGGCATTGCCTAGGATATGCATATGCTCAAATCTCTGTTGAAATTTCTTGCTCCACCGGTCTTTCCAGACGACGAGGATAAAACCCGCAAAGCCCGCTACGCAAACGTTATCACCATTGTGTTTGGGCTCGCCGCACTCGGTTTCGAAACTGCCACGCGCATTGTCAGAGGTTATACAGACTTTCGGGTTTTAGATTTTGTCATGCTCGCGCTGGTGGTAGCGATGAGCCTGGGATTGGTCATGCTCCGGCGCGGCTACGTCAATCTGACCTCTTCCATGCTTGTGGTTGTGCTTTGGGCAACATCAAACGCGCTTGCAGCAAGTGGTTTCGGCATTCGCGATACCTCCTTCATCATTAACTTCCCCATTATCCTGATGGCAGGTCTACTGCTTGGCTGGCAAGCGGCAGGAGCAATGACTATCCTGACCATCCTTTCCGGTTTTAGTCTCGCCATTGCCGAGCAACAAGGGCTGATACGCAGTCCTTCTTATTCGGTTATATCTTTCGCGGCAGACATGATGTATGTATTCGGCGTAAATGCCGTCCTGATTTATCTCCTGATTACAGGTTTGGAAAATGAAATCAAGCGCTCAAAGGCATCCTTCAAAGAACTGGAACGCGTCAACCTGAACCTCAATCAGGCACAAGCCGACCTGCAAAAACGCAATGCGGAACTTATCCAGCGCGGTCTCGAACTGGAGATTGCCAATGAACAAGTACGTAGACGCGCCGCACAATTCGAGGCGCTTTCGCAAGTTTCTCATGCTATCACCGGCATTCGCGAACTGGAGACACTGCTCCCCACCATAGCAAACGCCATCAGCGAACGCTTTGGCTTCTATCATGTGGGCATCTTTATGCTCGATGAGGCCGGTGAATATGCCGTGCTTCTCGCAGCAAACAGTGAAGGCGGAAAAAGAATGCTCGAACGTAAACACCGCCTGCGTGTGGGAGAACAAGGCATCGTTGGCGCTGTAGCCGCTAGCGGGCTTCCACGCATTGCCTTGGACGTGGGCAAAGACGCAGTGTTCTTCAATAACCCAGACCTTCCCGAAACCCGTTCGGAAATGGCTCTGCCGCTCAAGCGCGGAGAACGCATCATTGGCGTGCTGGATATACAAAGCAAAGAAAAGAACGCTTTTACCGAACAAGATGTACAAACCCTGAGTCTGCTTGCAGAACAAGTCAGCCTGGCCATTGAAAACGCGCGCCTGTTCGACGAAAACCGCCGGGCGCTGGCAGAATACGAGACGATCAGCCGAAAATCCACGCGCGAGGCGTGGGCGCGCCTGCCAAAGCGCTTGAACATCATCGGCTATCACTATAAACCGGGGGTGGTATCGCCGCTCAGGTCACCCATCGAATTAACGGAGTCCGTCGCGGGCAATGGAGCAGGCTCACAAACGGAAACAAACCAGGTCGTCGTTCCGATCGAACTACGCGGCGAACGCATCGGCACACTGGTCGTCCAGTCCCCGGTCGGGCAAAGATGGGATGCCGATCAACTTGATCTGATCAAAGCAGTTGCAGAGCGTGTTGCGCTCTCTGCGGAGAACGCTCGCCTCTTCGAAGAAACCACCGCGCGTGCCGAACGTGAACAACTGGTATCAGAGATCACAGGAAAAATCCGTAGCCACAATGACCCGCAGGCAATGATCCAAACCGCCATCAACGAACTACGCAAAGCGTTGGGTGCAACGCGCGTTGAGATCATCCCGCAAACCGTGCGAGGCAACGATCAGCACAAGGCTTAGGTGTTTATGGCATACATAATTGCAATGTCCAATGAAAAAGGCGGGGTTGCCAAAACCACTTCTGCATTGTCGCTTGGCGCCGCGCTGGCCGAATTGAATTATCGCGTTCTACTGGTGGACCTCGACCCGCAGGCGAATCTTTCGCTTGCGCTCGGCTTTGAGGTTGGCGAAGCCAGCCTCACCTCCGCCAATGTCTTGATCGAAAACGCGCCCATCCGCTCGGCAATTCGCAAGACGGACATTGAGAATCTTGATCTGGTGCCGGCAAGCTTTCGCATCGAAAACGCCGAACAATTTTTGCCAATGCGGACGAACTATCTCACCACGCTTCGCACCGCGCTCGAAGCGGATACGCTTCCCTATGACTATATCCTGCTTGACTGTCCTCCTGCGTTGGGCGCCATCACGCTCAACGCGCTTGCCGCAGCCGACCTGCTCATCATACCCACTCAGGCAGAATACTTTTCCGCTTACGCACTGCGAAATATGATGGGCGCCATTCGGCGCATCCGGCAGGAGGTCAACCCCGCGCTTGCCTATCGCATCCTAGTCACTTTGCTCGACCGCCGCAATCGAACACATCGCAACATCTTTGAGCAACTACAAGCCACTTTCGGACAGGGTGTCTTTACAACGGTCATCGAGATTGATACAAAATTGCGCGAAAGCCCAATCGCCGGGATACCGATCACTCACTACAAGCCAAACAGCCGTGGCTCACAACAATATCGCATCCTGGCGCAGGAGTTAATCGAATATGCCAAAGAAGAAGCCAATCGCCAAACGACTTGACAAACTGTTTGACGAAATCAAACACGAGGAGCCAAAAACGGCGGTACAAGCGCACCCGCGCGCCCAGACAACGGTCGAGTCCGCCGCGACGGAAAACAGGCCCACCGTACGGCGTACCGTGAACCTCTCCACTGCTCAGCCCGTTGTGCAAACGGAAACTTCCTTCGCGCTGGCATTCCAAGCCGGGCAAAACACATGGGCAACTTTGCAAATCGTGGATGAGGCCAACCCGCGACAATGGAGCCCGGACGAACAGGCTTTAGTCAAACAAGTCGCAGATCAACTCTCTCTTGCGCTGGAGAACGCGCGCCTCTTTCAGGAAACACAGGCACGCGCAGAGGAACTCTCCATTCTCAACGAGGTCAGCCAAGCGCTGGCTTCCACACTGAACATTGATCAGATCATCGAGATCATCTATCGCGGCATTGGGAGGCTTTTCGATACAAAGAATTTCTATGTCGCGCTGTACGACCAGAAGAAAAAAGAAATCCTCTTCCCGCAAAACGTGACCGAATCCCCCATCGACCGATCCATCACGCGGTTGCCTCTTGGGCAAGGCATCACCTCCTACATGATCACCACCCGAGAAAGTGTGCTGATTTCGGATGGAACCGATAAATGGATGGCAGAAAAAGGACAAACTCCTGTGGGCGAGCCGGCAATGTCGTTTCTTGGTGTGCCGTTGGTCTTGGGCGATGAAGTTCTCGGTGCGATCGCGCTTCAGGATTATCACACACCAAACCGCTATAACGAGCACGACCTGCGCCTGCTCACTTCGTTTGCCAACCAAGCGGCCATTGCTATCCAAAACGCCCGGCTATTCCAGGAAGTAACAACCAGCCAAAATCAACTCTCCGAAGCCTTGCGCATCGGGCGCATGGGTTACTTCGAGTACGATTTGCAGGACGGCACACTCACACTCACAAATGAAATGCTCGCACTGGTGGAATCCTCTGTAGAGCAGGAAGGCGGCAATGAATTCCCGTTTCGGGAAATTATGCGCAAGTATGTGGTGAAGGAAGATATCCCCACTATCCTGAACGCCATTCAGGAACTAAGCCAGAATCCCGAAAAACAGAGGATTACGCAAGAGATTCGCTTCAAGGATAGAAATGGGAGGATCATCTGGGTCCAAACGATCTATAACATCGAAAAGGATCAAAGCGGAAAATATACCAAGATCGTCGGTTCAGCGCAGGACATTACGGGTCGCAAAATCAACGAACTCGTTCAAGCCGCCATTACACACATCGCCGAAGGCGCGTTGAATGCTCTCACCGTACAAGACCTGATCCAAATTGTTCACGAGGCAGTCAGTACACTTGTTCCTGCAAAAAATTTCTACATCGCGCTATACGATGCCAATGCGAACGTGATGACCTTTCCCTACTATGTTGATGAATATGACGCGCCCATGCCGCCTCAAAAACTCGGTCGCGGCCTCACCAGTTATGTCATCCGCACCGGCAAAGCCCTGCGCGTCACACCGGAAATCTACGCCGACCTTATACAATCCGGCGAGGTCACGCCCGGAGGCACGCGCAGCATAGATTGGCTGGGTGTCCCTTTGCGAAGCGAAACGGGAATTCGCGGCGTGATGGCAATCCAAACGTACGATCCTTCTGTACGCATCACCGAGCAACACAAAGAAATCCTCACTTTGCTCAGTACACAAGTGGCTGCTGCGATCGAGCGCCTGCAATCCCGTGAAGCCCTGGCAAAATCGGAAGCCAACCTGCGCGCGCTCTTCTCATCCATGCAGGATGTTGTGTTGGTTATTGACAAAGACACCCGCTATGTGAGCATCGCGCCGACAAACCCATCCCGCCTCTTCCGACCACCGCACGAACTGCTGGGTCAGCGGATAGATGAGATACTCCCACCCGAAACACATGAACCGTTTCGTGCGGCCATCCAACAGGCGTTGGAAAAGAATGAGGTCGTACAAATCGAATATCAACTGCCCATCGAAGGTCAAAACTACTGGTTCCTCGCCAACATCACGAAACTGAACGATGAGCAGGTATTCTGGGTAGCACGCGATATTACCGAGCGCAAAAAATCGGAAGAGGCGCTCAAACGGCAGAACACCTATCTCGCCGCATCGGCCGAAATCGGACGCCTCGTCACGTCCACTCTCGATCTCAACACCATCTTCACCCAAACGGTTAATTTGATCAACGAACGATTCGGCTTTTATTTCACGGCGCTATACAGCATCGAAGAGGGCGGGCTCAACGCAGTTCTCCGTGAAGCGACCGGCGAAGCCGGACGGGAGATGAAAGCGCGCAGACACACGGTCGCCATCGGCTCGAACACGATGATCGGAAAGGCAGCAGAGACGGGACAATACGTTCTGTCGAATAACATCAAAGAAGAACCGTTGTATTCCCCTAATCCTCTCCTGCCCAACACGCAGTCCGAAATTGCCATTCCCCTGCGAGTCGGTGGGCGCACCGTCGGCGTTCTGGATATTCAATCCGATCAACAGAATATTTTCACGCAGGACGATATCTCGGTTCTACAGTCCCTTGCCGATCAAGTCGCCATTGCCATCGAAAACGCCAACTCCTACGCGCGCTCGCAGCAATTGATCAAGGAACTTCAAGAGGTAGATAGACTGAAAAGCCAGTTCCTTGCGAACATGAGCCATGAATTGCGCACACCGCTCAACTCAATCATTGGCTTCTCACGCGTCATCCTGAAGGGCATTGATGGCCCCATTACAGAAATGCAGCAACAGGACTTGACGGCGATCTACAACTCAGGTCAGCATCTGCTTGGCTTGATCAATGACATCCTCGATCTGGCACGCATCGAAGCCGGAAAGATGGAACTCAACTTTGAAGAAGTACATCTCCCCGAACTCATCAACAGCGTCATGTCCACCGCCAAAGGACTGGTCAAGGAAAAACCCATTCAATTGATTGCGAAGGTGCCGGCCACCACGCCCACCGTGCGCGGCGACACCATGCGCGTCCGTCAGATTTTGCTCAACCTGCTTTCCAACGCCTGTAAATTCACAGAGGAAGGTTCGATCACCGTAGAAACCCTCGTTCAAACCGGTCCAAACGGCAAGCCTGAGGTGCTCATCAACGTGATAGATACTGGCCCTGGTATCTCGCGGGAAGATCAGGACAAACTCTTCAAAGCCTTCTCGCAAGTAGACGGCTCCCCCACACGCAAAACCGGCGGTTCAGGGTTGGGTCTTTCCATTTGCGCCAATCTCGTTCAATTACACAACGGACGAATCGGCGTTCAAAGCGAAGTGGGCAAAGGCTCAACCTTCTGGTTCACCCTGCCGCTCTATCATCAGCCCATTGAAAAAATACCTGCTGGCAAAAAGGTCGTCCTTGCCATTGACGACGATCCACAGGTGATCAGCCTCTACGAACGCTACCTCAACCCACAGGGTTACCACGTCGTTCCGCTCACCGATCCCACCAAAGCCAAAGAACGCATTTTGGAGATCAAACCCTACGCCATCACGCTCGATATTATGATGCCCAAGGTGGACGGCTGGACGCTTCTCACGGACCTCAAATCGGATCCCGCCACACGGGCCTACCCCGTCATCATCTGCTCCATCGTGGAACAAAGCGAAAAGGGCTTCAGCCTTGGCGCCGCGGATTATCTGGTCAAACCCATCCTCGAAGAGGACCTCGTCAACGCGCTCAACAGGCTGAATAAGAACGGCACAATCCGCGAAGTGCTCGTCATTGACGACGATCCCAACGATCTGCGCCTCATCGAAAAAATTCTCAGCGACCAGGGAACCTACAAGACCATCCTAGCAGAAGGTGGACGAAAGGGCTGGGAAGCCATCAACACCAAACCACCCCATGCAATCATTCTTGACCTCTTCATGCCAGAACTGGATGGCTTTACCATCCTTGAAAAATTACGCGAGAACCCCATGCTGCGGAATATCCCCGTACTGGTGATAAGCGGCGGTGGATTGACCCCCGAACAGCATCAGCAATTGACCGAATTCGGGAAGCGATTAATCACCAAAGGCTCGCTCAAACCCGAAGAGTTAATCGCAAATATTGAAAACGCTTTGCAGCAAATCGGACCATAACCTTCAACTCACAAATTGCATGAACACAAAACAGGGAAAATTCAAAAATGTCTTTTGTCATTCGATGTCTGGATTGCGGCCATGCCGCACCTTTTATGCCTCGCTCTATGCAATGCCCACAATGCAACAGCCAGTGGCGCGAGGCAGAGTACGATCTAGAAGAAGTTAGAAAAACGTTTCCTGCCGAACTCAAAAACCGCCCCTTCGACCTCTGGCGATACCGCGAACTCCTTCCCATCCGAAACCCCAACCCAACCCTGCGACTTGGTGAAGGCGGCACGCCTTTGATTCAGGCTGTCAACCTCGGCATGATGCTGGGGTTGCCCAACCTCTACATCAAAGACGAAAGGCAAGGACCGACCTCCTCCTTCAAAGATCGCCAGGCCGCAGTCACCATTGCCGCATTGAAGGAAGGCGGCGTGACCGAAATGGTTGCCGCCTCTACGGGCAACGTCGCCATCGCGCTCTCCGCCTACGCGGCACGGGCTGGGATCAAACTTTGGGCTTTTGTCACCAGCCTCGTTCCTGGAGTCAAGATGCGAGAGATTGCCCTCTACGGGAGTCAGGTCGTCAAAATCACAGGGTCATACGATCAGGCAAAACTCATCGCCGCAGAGTTCGCCCGTCAGCGTGGTTTGTATCAGGATATGGGCGCGCGTACAGTTACGGCGGTCGAAGCCATGAAAACCATCGCCTTTGAAATCGCCGAACAGATGACCATGCTTCAAGGTCCTCCTGAGAACGCAACCCCCGAGTCGCCAAAATGGCGCACGCCCGATTGGTACATTCAGGCAATCAGTGGAGGTTTAGGACCACTTGGCATTTACAAAGGTTTTCGAGAACTCCAACAATTGGGATTGATTGACCGCATCCCAGCTATTGCCGCCATTCAGGTGGAGGGATGCGCGCCTATGGTGGAAAGTTGGAAGAAAGGCTTGGAAAAAGCAGAACCTGTCCTCTCGCCGAAAACCCGCATTGAGACGCTGGCTACCGGCGACCCCGGCAGAACTTACGTAATGCTACGCAAACAAGTAGACGAGACACACGGCGTATTCGAGAGCGTCTCGGACGAAGAAACCTTCCGCGCCATGCACGTCCTCGCAAAAATGGAAGGCATCTCGGCCGAACCGGCCGCGGCGGCTGGGTTTGCTGGCCTGTTCAAACTGGTGCGTGCCGGCATTATCAAGCCAAGCGACACTGTGGTTGTCAATTGCACAGGGCATACCATGCCCGCTGAACAGTTCCTCTTCAACGAGGGTTGGACGCGCGATGTAGACCTGGCCACAAAGCAGGCTCAAGCTGCCACTCCACAAGAAGGATTGCTCGCTGCGCTCAACAATGTGACACCCAATCGCTTCCCGCGCGTTGTCATCGTGGATGATACACCCGACGCACGCCGTCTCATCCGCCGCATTTTGCAATCGCAAGGCGACTTCGAAATCTTCGAAGCGGAAAATGGACGCGACGCCATCGCGCTCGTTACGAAAGAACGCCCCGATCTCGTCATTCTCGATCTAATGATGCCCGACGTGGATGGCTTCGCCGTGTTAGATGTCTTGCGAAGTCAGCCCGAAACAGCCAACATCCCCGTCATCGTTGCCACCGCAAAAGAACTCACTGTGGACGAGAAAAGCCGCCTGCAAGGACAAATCCAATCGCTCATGATGAAAGGTGATTTTCTGAACGACGAATTCCTCGAAGAAGTGCGATCGCTCATTAAATGAAAATAAAGGCGCGCCTCCATAGTAAAACAGCGACGGGCAGTACGCCTGCCCGTTGCTGTGATTAGTGTTACAGGTTGCTGGAATGCACAAAGGAAGGTCCACAGGCATCAATGCCGCGCTGCTCTCAGCGTTCTTCATCGGCATGGCGCCGGTCTTCGGCAAAGCCGCGATGGGACCGGACAAATTTTCACCTTACGCCGTCGTTGCGCTGCGTACGGCTTTAGCGGCATTACTTTTGATTCTCCTCATTGCCATCTTTCAAAAAAAATTTCTGTATATCTATCCCGCAGGATTGCTGGGATGCACGATCGCCGGTGTGCTCAACGGGATCGGTTCTATCTTCTATTACGTCGGCTTGAGCAAACTCAACGCCAGCGTCGCACAAATGCTTTATTCCCTCTATCCTTTCTTCGTCGCTATCTGGCTGCAATTAGACGGGCAAGCGCCCAGCCGCCTCACCCTCCTGCGGATTTTCATCGCCTGCGCTTCTACGGTTCTCCTTGTCCAAGTCGGCACCGACGGCATAGACCTGCTGGGCGTCCTCTTCATGCTTATCTCTGCCGCGCTCTATGCGCTGCACCTTCCTGTCAATCAGCGCGTGTTATACGATATGCCTGCTCCCACTGTCACCGTGTACACCTTGCTGGCAATGAGCGCCGTTGTCGTGCCGGCATATCTTCTCTTCGACCGCTCCTGGCCCCCCTCCAACCCACCCTGGGTACCCGTCCTTGCGCTGACCGCCGTCACTTTCTTCTCGCGCCTCATGCTGTTCCTTGGCGTAAAAAACATCGGCGGTATGCAGACCGCCCTCCTTGGCCTGGGGGAACTGTTGGTTGCTATTGTGTTCAGTCACTTACTACTTGGTGAAAGATTGACGATACACCAATGGATCGGCTCTGCGGGCTTGGGTATCAGCCTGTTGTTGGTCTGGTTCGAGAAGCCCATACACCATCCACTCCACAAACATGGATGGCTGAGCTGGATTCAACCTCCAGACTTTCCAACCGATTTTTACAAGAAATAACCAACAAGACGCTAAGTTCGCAGAGGTTTTTTTGAGTTTTCTCAGCGTTCTCTGCACTTTTGCGATGAGAAGTCCTTATCCCGAGTTGATTTTCCATGAATAAATTTTCTCATCTCTACCTGTAAGCGGTCCAGTAGCCTGGCGTTGGTCAACGTGCATGCCGAGCATAGTCCGGTCGGTGCAGCCTGGGTTGGGTGAATCTACTTGTTCATATATTCGTGTCTTGCCAATCGTATTCCATTTGGCGAGCAGTTCGAATGGCTAGTTCGTGCGTCGTCAGCCGGGAGACCAGATAAAGACTCATGTCTATCCCTGCAGATATGCCTGCTGAAGTAATGACCTGGCCACTGTCAACCCAACGTTGGTTATCTTGCACCTTCACATCGGGAAACATGGCGCGCAAGTCAGCGATGTCCTCCCAGTGTGTGGTGGCTGACTTGCCGCGAAGCAGACCTGCCTTGCTCAGCAAGAAGGCTCCAGTACAGACAGATGCCGTTATCTTAGAATCACGTGCAGCGTGCGCCGCGATCCAATCAATCACTCGCTGATCATCCAGTTGCGCCGTGACGACGCCGCCAGGGATGATGAGAATGTCGAGTGACGGGTGACTACCAATAGCATAATCGGGTTCAACGCGCAAACCGCCACGAGTCACAACCGTGCGCGCCTCGGGAGCAATCGTAATGACATAGAAAGGCTTGGGCATATCTGGATAGAGACGTGCGTGAACGCGGGAGGCTGTGGAAAAGACTTCGAATGGGCCCGCGAAGTCCAACACTTCGACCTCATCGAAAAGATAAATTCCAACGGTCAGACTCATGGATGCTTTCTCCTTTCTCCATCTTCTCGAAGCCACTTTGCTCACTATCGAGACTCCACTTCCGGTACATACTCTGTCATTGAATATCCTTCGTAAGGCAAGCCGAGCGCAGCAAGGCGAAGCTTGGGGATGCATGCGCTGGCTAGTCTGCATACACTCTTTTCCGACGCGATAGATTTGTACCACCGAACGTTACCACCAGAACAAATGCTACAAGAACATGCAAGATTGCCAGAGCGATAATAGACACGCCGCTTATCACTACTCCAAAGGTATTCACCGCAATGTGAAACAGTGCTACCAACATAAGATTGCCTTTGGTGCTGTTGTAAAGCCAAGTGTAGATAAAAGATCCTGCCACTGTGCTGATGAACCAGGGCAGAAAAGGATACTCTGATATTGGATTGCCTTCCCAGAAGAAAAGCGGCAGGTGCCACACTCCCCATAAAATACCGACGATGAAGGTGGCCACCCAGGCAGTATACCGTTTCTGCAAGTGTGGTAGTGCAAAGCCACGCCAGCCAACTTCTTCCCACGGATTGGAAAACAGAGACATCACGAAGGCAGATAGGGCGAGGGAGAATAGGTCACCTTGAGGTGCTGGCTGTGTCGCAGAAAGACCAAAGATTTTCGTTATGCCATGTGCCACAAGAAAAAGACCGATAGGACCCAACACGACTACAAGATACCATCCTGGGCTGGTCTGCCATTGGATAAGCGCCTTGAGCAAATTCCTGATTTGCGCCTTACCATCTACCACCCCTGTCACTATAATGGCAGCCAGGGCGGGACCAATGGCTGGTAGGATAAGAAGAAATTGGAAATAGGGATTGTCAAATGGCGCAATGCCACGTGACCCCAGTACGGTAGGCATCCAGCCCAACCAGGAGATGCCCAAAGCGAGAAAGTAAAACCAAACCAGCGGGTGTTGACTCATTCTATTGCTTGGCCTTTCTTTTGTGCACAAGGGTCCACCCTAACACGAGACTTAAATCTATACGCATTGTTCATCGCCATCTGGACCAATTAGACGATACGGACTCGGCTATTATATCGTCCCCTCTACCTGCTTATGATTGGGTTGTTGACAGCGACTGCTGCCAGGCGACGACGCGATTTCGACCCGCTTGTTTCGCGGCATAAAGTGCTTGATCCGCTCTCCGCAAGACTACCTCCAGCGTATCCCGATCACTCTCTACCGTGGCAATGCCGAAACTGCTCGTGATCGATATCTGATGCCCGTCAAAATCAGTGGGCGCTTGAGCGACCGCGAGGCGTAGTCGTTCAGCAACGAGGTAGGCTTGTTCATGGCCGCTTTCAGGCATCAGCGCTGCGAATTCTTCGCCGCCAAAACGCGCAAGCAAATCAATTTCGCGGATATTCGCTTGGCAGACTTTCGCAAAGGTGATCAGCACCTGATCTCCGGCAGCATGTCCAAAAGTGTCGTTGATGTCTTTGAATCGGTCAATATCCATCAACACCAGCGCCAGCGGGTGTTTGAGGCGCAGTGCGCGTTTCAGTTCGCGGTCCGCCATCTCGAGAAAATACCGCCGATTGAAGACCTGAGTGAGCACATCCGTCGTGGCGAGTCGCTGGAGTTCGGCTTGGGCACGTTTGAGCCCAGTGATGTCGCGCCACACGATGAGCCGCCCAACAAACTGGCCTCGGTCGAAGAGAGGTGAGATGCGCAAATCAAGGTAATGATACGGCTCATGGCCAACGGCGATCTCAGTATACACTTGCTGAACTTCATAAAACGTGGTAACGAGATCAGGCCAGGCCGAGAGAACCTTCTCAACGGGTTGTCCAATCGGTAAGGCAGCCGAAACGCCAAGCACACTGAGAGCGGCTGGATTTATATCTACAATTCGATTTTGTGCGTCGAGAACAATAACGCCGTCGCTCATATTTTCAACCAGCACATGTCGTGCAATGGGCTTCACGTCTAGCAAACGATAGCGCAAGAGAGCATAGGCAAAAGCCAGAGCGGCGAAGCTAAAAGCAAACGGTGTATTATCAACGTCAGGCAAGGGATTTAGCCTGGACACAAAGATAATACTGTTCAGCCAGGGAATTGCGGCTGCTCCAAGCACGGTGGCAGCTTGTCGCCGAAATAGTCCAGAGGAACGCCGGAAAAATTGCACCAGTAGAATACTTGAAATGAGAAGTAGTGTATAAGAATAGATGACGTTGGCCCAAAACACGGGACCGCCATCCAGAATCATTTGAGTGTTAGAATCGCGTTTGCCAGCGAAAAATAGATTGTGCCAGGGGTCGGTCCACAGGAGGGCTAATACGGTCATTGGCTCGATAGCCAAGACAAAGATGAACGGGGGTTTTAACCAATGTTCCCGCTGGACAAACTGAAGGGTGAACGCCAGGAAGGCAGTTGGAGCGAGGACTACACTCACGTAAGTGATATCCAACCAGAAAAAAGGCGTCGGTCCCGGAGCGTCAGCCCCAAAAATAGCATAGGAAATATCCCACCAACTCAAGGTAAGCATGAACACGATGAGTGCGCCGGCACCTGCCGCAGCACGGCGCTGTTGCCAAACGATGGCAGCCACCACTAGGCAAGCAATCCCGGTTAAAAAGAGAAAAGCGCTGTAATACGTATTAGGTGGAGACATTGTTCATTTGGAAGTAAAAAGTCTGGCAGCTAATGAGACACTTGAAAAAAGGCGCGCCACCGAACCAAGCGAATTTTCACTGATTTTGATTATACCCCCGCCCATTTCCCTGTTGAGGAGGGGTAATGCACCATGGCATGACATCTCCATTGCGCATCCACCTTTGGTTTCTATGGAGCGTAAAACGGTTCATGTGCTTATGGACACAGATGTTGGCAAAGAGCGGCTCGACAATCGTCTGTACAGAGCATAGATTTGTTTGCCAGCAGGCGAGTCGATCTTCTGATTGTCATGGGTGAATTTGGACACGGTTTGTACTACCTGCATGTAGTAGGTGCAAATTCTATTTGGGAGCAGGGAAAACGCGAAGCCAGAAAAATGCTCGAAAATGCCGCAGAATCCCACTTGTCGGGAGTACGCTTTGTTAGCCACCTTTTGGATTTAGAATCCTTCGACTATCTATAAAAGATTTTGAGCGCTGAAACTGATTCCTGATGTTCCGAAGTTAAGCGCGTCAGACGGGTCGGATGCTTGACTGCTGACTTCCTTATATCAACTATTGGCATAGGAACCGCATGTTCATCTGAAAGAACTTGGAGAATCGCCAATCCTGAAAGGGTTCAGGTATTTCCAGCGCAGCGATGCGCTCCTGGCTGGTTTCTCCCGCCTGACGAATTTCCTGTGCGAGTTGCAAACAGCGTTCTACGTAGGCGATCATCAGGACAAGGTCATCGCGTGTGCCAACTGAACCGTGCCCAGGGATAAAATGAGCCGCCTCGAGTTTCTCGATTTCCTTTAGCGCGCTCAGAAGTTTCAACGCGTCACCATCCGCAAGATAGGGGTGACACCCGACAAACAATAAATCACTCATGAAGATGATGCCCTCTTGAGGCAGATAAAGGATGGCATCGTTTCCCGTGTGCGCGCCGTCGAAGGCTAGCAATTCTGCCTTGCGCCCCCCGCCGTGGATTTCCATGCGGCTATCGAACGTCAGATCCGGCATGACCACTTGCAGAGTTGGGAGTGCATCTACCAAACTTTCATAATATGCAATCCAGAATGATAACTCTGCGCGCTGACGATGGTCTGCTTCGCGATATTCCGCGCGGATGGACTCAAGTCTCTGCGCCGCGTTCGCCGAGTAGTAATCGAATTCTTCCTTGCCAGCAGTGGCAATCAATTCGCGAGTACGGACTGTCGAGATGATGTGCGCTGAGTCCGAAAAAATCTGGTTACCCCAAATGTGATCGTTGTGATAATGGCTGTTGATAACGAGAGTCGGCGCACGCCCAAAGAGTTCCTCTGCCGCGCGGCAAAGCTCGAGAGCTGCCTGAGGCGTCATGAACGTGTCGAAGACAATGACTTGCTCGCCGAGTTTGACCAAACCCGCGTTGCCAACTGCCGCGCCCGAGTCGCTTGCAATTGCCGCGATCACACTCTCGGTTAGAGAATGAAGTGAGAAGTGTTTTGGCTGAAATACGCTCATTGTCGGTCCTCTTGCCAGTTAACCATTCGATAAGTTTCACTACAGACGGAGTCTAGCGCACGCGTTCCAGCAGAATCCCAATTGTCGGCTTCACGTATTGTTGGGCGGTTCATGTAGCCTACTCGTATCGGAGTTCCAGGATTTCCCCAACACCGTGGCTAAACAACTTGAGACTGAAACGCTTGAAGAATTTCAGCAGCTCAGGAAGTGGGGCCTCAAGGCGGAACCTTTTGCAAGGGAGTATCCCTTCGTTACTTTCCACAAAGCGTCTGATCTCATCCGCGTCACAGCCGATGCGGGTTGGGTCAACTGCGAAGATCGAAACCGATGCGGTATCGAGTTCGCTGCCCTGTGGCTCGCCAAGATAAACGCTTATGCCAACAGGAATATAGCCTTGGAGGTCAACGGCTTGACTCTGCGCGAAATCGTCGAGCCTGTTTGTGTAATCACGCCAATCAGCTGCTACTGTCCCTTCCATATCGTTGTACTGTGCCGAGGCTTTTGCTTTTTCACTGTTCATTCATCCACTCCGATTTCCGCTCATCTCCAAAAGTGTGCTGATGCACGTGTCATCTGCCCACAGCCGCCCAATGAATCTATCGAAAAACCACCTGCCAGAAAAATCTTCGCAAAAATCTTCATCTTTGGGCCTAAAAATCGCCAAAATACGGGATGAAATTCCAAAAATAGGGCGATTTTCGTGGATTTCGTCACACTTTCGATAGGCGGTTTTTTGGAAAGGTACTTTTTCGACAGTTTCAATGGCTGGCGCATCACCCACAGGCGAGCCGAGCGTAGCGAGGCTGTCGGGTGGATGCGCTTGTTGGGCGTTTTTTTTTGCTAACCGATACCTGTAACGTGTTTGTAAGATTCGACGAAAAAATGCTCAAGTTCTTGAATATCTGGCGATTTTTTCAGCGGGCGAAAAATTGCTTCGCCAAATGTGTCATCGTAAGTCTGAAACTCCCAATCTTGCCCCTTAAAGCTTACTGCTAAATTTTTTGGTAACTTGAACTTCAATTTCCAAGCGTAAGTTCCACCCCATGTCACATTGAAAATGACTCGGCTTCCAAACTTAAAGCCTACGTAATACTTA
This sequence comes from Anaerolineales bacterium, assembly GCA_035574015.1. GTDB lineage: Bacteria > Chloroflexota > Anaerolineae > Anaerolineales > Villigracilaceae > Defluviilinea. Next base: position 1,494 of record DATLZK010000014.1, on the reverse strand, counting down.
TTTAGTTTGTACGGCAGATTCCACCCTTTCTTCTTGACTAAAACGTCAATGCTTTCAACTGCTTTCCTAAACTGTGCGGTTGCTTCTTGACCGTGCTCGGTTTCATAATAATCCCAATCCCAAGTTGTAACACCTTTCGTTGTTGTAACTTTAGTATTTGGCTGCTCATCTATGAATTCAACGGATATAAACTCGTTCTCTTCAAAGGAATATCGTCTGATTTGCACAAGGTCAATCGGATAACCAATCTTGCCTGCCATGCGCGAAACTGTGTTTTTGAACGAAGGAGCAACCAAAATCAAACGAATATCAAGTTTATCCCAATCAATCTGGATATTTTCGGGCTTCTGCTTGCTTTCGAGCCAAATTGCCTTGACGGAGTCGGGGTTTGTTTCTGCCCAAATAGCATATCCTAATGCTTGAGGCAAAATATCTTCATCGGCTGGCTGATTCTTGAGCTCAATGATGCAAATCCGCGCATCTTGGTCAACAGCCAGCATGTCGGGAATGCCCTGCTTTTGGCCTGTTTTAATCTGCCGATAAATGATGTAAATATCTCCGAGCAGATCAGGATTAGCAAAAATATACTTTTCCATTTCTGCTTCGGATTGAAAGGGCTTTTCAACCAAAGTGCGGGTCTCTCCGTGAATTTTCCAGTATAGAGTTTGCATGTTCAGCCCTTATGATGTGTGAGATAGACGCCCAATGAATCGCGTCAGCTGCGCGAGGGTTTCTGAGCGTCGGCTGCAAGCGTTTATTCGGCGTCCACAGTTCGTTCAAACTTGGCTGTTAGCATAATGGCGTTACCTTCGGGATCTTCAACGTAAGCAAGACGCTCACCCCACGGCTGGTTCACCGGAGCAACCAGAATAGGCGTGCCCGCATGTTGAAGCCGCAGAACCGTAGCATCTACATCTTCGACATAAAGACAAAGCTCGAATCCCCGCCCATCGACGGGAGGCTTCAGTTTTCGGCCTTCAAGACCCTCCACTGGGTCATACGTACCGAGGCCAAGCTCAGCCTCGCCCCATCTCAAGGTCACAAAGACCGGGTCGCCTTTGTCGGGAAAGCGATAGCTTTCACTCATACCAAGCAAGTCGCGATAGAAGCGCAGGGCTTTTGGTAAGTCGCGAGCGTACAAGATCGGAAAGAGCGTACGGCTCACTTTGAGTTCTCCTTTGCGGTATAAGAATCTGTCGAAAAAGTCTTTTTTTCAAAACCACGCCGTCGGGCGGAGCGGCGCTCCCGTTCTGTCGCGATTATACCCCCGCCATTTGCCCGTTTGGGAGGGCTAATTCAGCCTCCCGAAGGCGTGGATTTTGCCGAGATTGTGAACCATGGTCGGGGGGATAGCCGTAGGAGAGGGCGATGAAGAGGATGTTTTCGCGGCAGGCGCGTTCGATTTGGCGGGAAGAGAGCAGACCTTTGGCGTACGCGAGCAGGATGACCTTGAGCAGGATTTTGGGATGGATGGCGGCGGCGCCGGTCAGGTCG
>DATLZK010000013.1:0-31932 GCA_035574015.1 Anaerolineales bacterium | reverse complement strand
CTGCCAACTCTAACGCATCACCCCTCCGGACCTCGAACCTGCCTCCCGTCGAAAGGAGAAACGCACCCACCCCGGCTACGCATACCGCCGCGATAGCCAGCCAATGTGGCTTCTCTCGCCAGCCGATGAACATGACGATCGGCACCAACACCACATACAGGCTCGTGATGAAACCGGCATTCCCCGCTGTTGTGTATTGCATGCCCGCCTGTTGAAACGCCGCCGCGACGAACAGCAAAAACCCCGCGATGAACATCCATTTGTACTGTTCACGCGGATAAGCCAAAATTCCTGACTCCAATGCCGCCGAAGGAGAATTGAGCCTCACGAACGGCAAAACCACCAACCCGGCCAGAACGTAACGCACGCCGTTGAACAAATACACACTTCCCAACTGCCCGGCCACGCGCTGGGCTACAAACGCCGTTCCCCAGATAACGGCTATAAAAAGAAGAGTAAGGTCTGCTTTGAGGCGCATAGAAATCCCAAGTCCCAAGTTTCAAGGTAGCAAAAACGAGTTGATTGTACCGCTATCGGGGTTTGCCGAAAGTCAGCGGACTTGATATACTGTTTCCATGAATTTTGAATTCAGCGGCAAGATTTTTCACTGGCGCGGACCTGCTCCCTATCTCTTCGTTGCAGTTCCGCCGGAACAAAGCGGGGAAATCAGGGCAATTTCGAGGCTGGTCACGTATGGATGGGGAGTGATTCCAGTCCGTGTGCAGATTGGCAAGACCGAGTGGAAGACCTCGCTGTTCCCCAAAGACGGCCGGTACCTCGTACCGATACGCATGAACGTCCAAAAAGCGGAAAATCTCAAAGAAGGCGATACGGTCAAGATACGCCTTGAAATCCACATATAACAAGCGACATTTCCCTCGCGGATCATAAATGGTTAGATGAAGGTGAGAATTTGTGCAGTTCTGGGAAAATGCAAGAGAATCGGTTTTGTTTTTAGAGTTGTAAGAAAGTATAGGAACGCTATGACAACCTTTTTTGAATCCACCCAAAGCGTCAAACTGGAATTGAATCGGCAGAAGTATATTGCCTCGGATGAGATTGCCACCATCGTGTACCTGGCGCACAAACTTGGCAAGCCGCTCCTAGCGGAAGGTCCCGCCGGCGTGGGCAAGACCGAACTCGCCAAAGCCATCGCCGCAGCGACCGGGCGCGAGTTGATCCGACTGCAATGCTATGAAGGCTTAGACGAATCGAAAGCCTTGTATGAATGGGAATATTCGAAACAGTTGCTCTACACCCAATTACTGCGCGACAAATTGAACGATACGCTCGGCAGAGCCGAGTCGCTTGCTGAAGCGGCAGACAAACTCGCAAAGGAGGAAGATGTTTTCTTCTCGGAGCGGTTTCTGCTGCAACGACCGCTCCTGAAAGCAATTCTGAGCGACAAACCAACCGTATTATTGATTGACGAAATTGACCGCGCCGACGCGGAATTCGAAGCCTTTCTGCTCGAAGTGCTGAGCGACTTTCAAGTCTCGGTGCCGGAGTTGGGGACGCTGAGCGCAAAACACAAACCGTTCGTCGTGCTAACCTCCAACAACACGCGCGAACTCTCCGAAGCGTTGAAGCGGCGGTGTTTATATCTGTTCATTGACTACCCGACCATCGAAGAAGAATTGGCCGTGGTGCGGCTGAAGGTGCCGGATTTGAATCCCAAACTGGCGCGGCAGGCAGTGGAATTCGTCCACAAGTTGCGGAACGGGGACCTGCGCAAGTCCCCTTCGATCAGCGAGACGCTGGATTGGGCAAATGCGCTGGTAGCGTTGAATGCCAAGAATCTGGATAAAGAGACACTGGAGGAGACGCTTTCGGTTCTTCTTAAGCACGAAGCGGATTTGCAGAAAGCGAAACGGCAAATCGTCAACCCACCGCCAAGGCAAAAACCACCCGATGAGTTGGGAAGGTTTTATGGGAATTGATATAATTCCTGAGGAAAGAGAGTGACGATGACATTCGAACGAATTACTGTCAATCCCAAAATTTATAATGGCAAGCCATGCATTCGCGGGACGCGCATCGCGGTGACCATGATCCTTGACTTACTCGAAGATGGCTTGACCTTTGATGCCATCCTCAAGGATTACTATCCACATCTCACAAAGGATGATTTGAAAGCCTGCCTCGAGTATGCGCGCGCCGTGATTGATGGGGAGGAAATCCATTTCGCCGAAGGACCGCTGGCGGCATGAAAATTTTTGGGGACGAGTGTGTCTACGCGACAACTACAAAAACTCTGCGCGAATGGGGACATGATGTGGTGACCGCGCAGGAGGCAGGACTGACAGGACACGAAGACGACGAGTTACTACAGTATGCGATTCAGCAAGGCAGAATCTTAATCTCGATTGACATGGATTTCAGCAACGCGTTGCGCTTTATCCCCTCTTCTCACAGTGGCATCATTATCCTGAAAATACGGCCATCAAAACTTGATGCTACTCACCAGGTTTTACGTCAATTCCTTGAACACTATCCCGAAGAAGAGATTCATCGTTCTTTGGTGATTATTGATCAATCAAAATATCGGGTCCGCAAGTAAGCAAGAAGATAGCCAAATTATGTTTTGAGAGCCAGCCATGGAATCCCGCATTCTGCAATTGATCTCAGCCTTGCGCGCCAGCGGCGTGCGCATCTCTCTGGCGGAATCGGCAGAGGCGTTTTCCGCCGTAGACCTGATGGGGATTCAAGACCGCGAGCAGTTTCGTCTCTCCCTGCGCGCCACGCTCATCAAGGATGTCAAAGACCTCCCGGTTTTCGACAAACTCTTCCCACTCTTCTTCGGCGCGGGACAACCACCGCCGATGATGGGCGGCAACCCAATGGACGACATGACGCCCGAAGAAGCGCAGATGCTGGCGGAGGCGCTCAGGCAGTTCGCGCAGAATCTGCGTCAGCGGATGGAAAGGCTGATGAACGGCCAGCCCCTCTCAAGGTCTGAACTGGAAGCGCTGGCACAATTCGTGGGACTAAATCAGGTAGATAATCTCCGTTATCAAAACTGGATGGTGCAGCGCATGATGCGCGCGCTGGCGTTCCCTGAGGTGCGTGAAGCATTGAAGGAATTAATGGAGCAACTGGCGCAGATGGGCATGAGCCGCGACCGCGTCGAACAGATTCAGAACATGATCCAGCAGAACATGGAGGGGATGCGCCAACAGATCGAGCAATTTGCCGGCGAACGCATCGCCGAGAATTTGAGTCAGCGGCCGCGCGGTGAAAGCATGGATCATTTGTTCAACCGCCCGTTCCATGCTCTCTCGGATGAGGAGAAGAAAATTTTGCAGCGCGAGGTAAAGCGACTCGCTGCCATGCTGCGCACGAGAATCGCGTTGCGACAGAAGCGCGCTAAAAGCGGACATCTCGACCCGAAGGCAACGATCCGAAGAAATCTCAAATATTATGGTGTACCGATGGAAATTCTTCACAAAGATCACACGCGCAAACCGAAGATTGTGATCTTGTGCGACATTAGCACTTCGATGCGCTTTTGTTCGGAGTTAATGTTGAGTTTTCTGTTCGCCCTGCAGGGACAGGTACGCAAGACACATGCCTTCGCATTCATTGATCACCTCGAATATATCTCCGACGAATTCAAAGGTTCGAACGCAGACGAGGCCATTGCATCTGTTTTATGGCGCATGCCCAGCGGACATTACAACACCGACCTCGGTTGGTCCCTGCAAAACTTTCAGGACCATTATATGGATACCCTCAACGGAGGCACGACCCTCATCATCGTCGGTGATGGACGCAACAATTACTATGACCCGCGTCTCGACATTTTCTCTGCGATGACTCGCCGCGCCGCGCGGACCATCTGGCTGAATCCCGAACCTCCTCACCTTTGGCACGGCGACAGCGATATGCCCAAGTACGCGCCGTTTTGCGACAGTGTGCTAAAGGTAAGTAATTTGCGGGAACTTACAGAGGCGGTGGATACACTGATGACAGGAACATTGAAAACTTGAGAAAGAGCGCACCGTCCATGAGAATCTGTGACCCATGAGGTAGCACTCGAACACACTCCGAAAGGCCTCAAGGGGAGGCGTTTAGCAGATTATTCTTTCGATGCACACAACATATCGCTTGAAAACTTTCCTCAATCAAGGTAGAAGCAAAGGAATCCTTTATGACCCCTCCCATCCTCACTCAACAGCACGGACCCATCCTCGAAATCACACTTAACCGACCTGAGGCATATAACGCATTCGATCTCGACATGATGGTGATGCTTGGCAAGGTGCTGGCAAATGCCGCGACAGATGATGCCATCAAGGGTGTTATGCTCATTGGAAGCGGAAAAGCCTTTTGTGCAGGCGGTGATTTGAAATGGATTGGTCAGCAATCTGAGGAGGCTGGCGCAGTCGTGCATCGGCTCGCGCCTCAGTTTCATATCGCCATCACAGAGATTCGCCGTATGGAAAAGCCGGTTGTAGCGGCAATCAACGGTATCGCCGCGGGCGGTGGATTTTCGCTCGCCCTGGCCTGCGATTTTCGCGTGATGGCAGAGTCAGCAGTGTTGAAGCAGGGATATACATCGAATGGATTGAGCATTGACGGTGGTGGGACGTTCGCCCTGCCGCGCCTTGTCGGGTTGGCGCGCGCGCTGGAGATCGCCGCGTTCGACCCACCGATTTCATCCGCAAAGGCATTGGAGTGGGGATTGGTCACGAAAACGGTACCCGATTCCGAGGTCCGAAAAGAAGCGCTGGAAATGCTTGAAAGGTTGGCACAGTCCGCGCTCTATTCGTTTGCGTGGTCTAAGCGATTATTTCTGGAATCCTTTCAGAATACACTGGAGACGCAATTGGAATTGGAACGTCAGGGCATCAGTGCCTGCGCCCGTCACCCCAACGGACAGGAGGGGATTAGGGCTTTCATCGAGAAGCGAAAGCCCGTGTTTTAGTATAGAAAACGTCGCTTTACATGTAAGTTACAATTTCCCGAAGCGAAGTTTGTTTCGGCGTATAATTTATAAAATTTTTCAATCCCATTTCATCTTTGGATGATGGCATTATGACGAGAATCATGGTTGTAGATGACGACAAGCAAGCCACGACAATGCTGGAGGAATTCTTGCTCATGGAGGGATATGAACCCGTTGTAGTCAATGAAAGTTCAAAAACAATTGAAACAGCGCTGGCGACCATGCCGGATCTCATCCTGCTCGATTTGATGATGCCGGAGCCGGACGGCTTCAAAGTTTGTCGAATGCTTCGCAAGGAGCCTGCCTTCCGGCGAACACCCATCATTATTGTCACTGCGCTGGATGACACCGATAGTCGTATTGTCGCCTTTGGGGCAGGAGCAGATGATTACATCACTAAACCTTATCACATTGACGAACTCTCGAAACGGATCAAGAAGCTTCTTGCTGACACCGGTTGATTCTGTTGTTCAATGAGCGTGAGCGCATGGCAAAAATCATGATCGTAGACGATGAAGTGGAAGCCACAAATTTGTACAAGGAGGTTCTGGCATTGGAGGGTCATGAAGCCATTACAGAAAACTCGAGTATGAATGCCATGCGCGTCGCCCGCGAAACTAAACCTGATCTCTTCATTCTGGATTTGATGATGCCCCCACCGGATGGTTTCAAATTATGCCGAATGCTACGCCAGGACCCTGAGTTCAAGCACACACCCATTATCATTGTCACTGCGCTGGATGATACTGACAGTCGCATCGTTGCCTTTGGAGCGGGGGCTAATGCTTATCTCACCAAACCCTTCCGCATCAATGAATTATCCGCTCAGATCAAGCGATTGCTCCGATAGTGCCTGTTTATCTCCATGCCTCTCTCCTCTATTTATACAAAAAACTTCATCATTCCCGAAACGGCCATTGACGAAAATGGACATGTCAACAATGTGGCCTACGTTCAATGGATGCAGGATATTGCCGTCGAGCATTACGCTTCTCTCGGCGGGATCGAAGCGCAGGGCGCGGATGCTACATGGGTGATTCGCGAGCACAGGATCGAATATCTTTTGCCGGCGTTTGCTGGTGAAGAGATCGAAATTCGCACGTGGGTTGAGAACATCCGCCGCGTGCGTTCGCTTCGCAAATATGAATTCGTGCGAAAATCGGATGGCAAGGTGTTGGTCAAAGGGGAAACGGATTGGGTATTTGTGGATGCCAGGACGGGCGCTCCACGCGCTGTGCCGGAAGAAATGGCGAAAATGTTTGCCAGCGCACCACGCTGATAAATCAAAGGGTAACTGTCGCTACAAGAATATATGCTCACGCATCCAGAAGGCGATAAGCCAGAGTCTGTAGCGATTGCAGTTTTCGTACAGACTTCATATTCCCGCTGAGGGCGGATTGATACTCGCGCTCCACCAGATCAAGATTCACCCATTCGGAAAGACGATTCCACGCCTCACGCAGGGGCCATATCGCTCGATCTCCGCCGCGGCGCAGGGATTCAACATCTCTGGAGAGTAAAATCGCGCTGAAATCGCGAAAGGGACCTCTGCGCAGCACGGATGGCAGGAGGTGAGCAATGCGCTTCTTGAGCAGGTAGCGGCCGGTGGGTTTGATGGGCTCTGGCGCAAAACTCCCTGGAATAACGGCCAGTTTTCCATAATATCGGACAAGCATGGCTTGTTGAAGAATTCGGTGATCCAGCACCGCGCGGGGTAGTGAGAGGCAAAATTGCGCGTACTTGCGATTCAAATAAGGGACATCCACGCCACGCCAATAATCCTCCAGTTTGGTTTGAAAGTACGTGAAGTGGCGCTGCCGCCCCCAGATTGGGAGAAAGCGGAGCCTTTGAAACCATGGGCCGGGTTGGATGTTCCTCATCCGATCAATCTCACAGGCGAGTTCCTCGAAAGCATCCTGTACATCCATTTTCAGTAACGAAGGAATTTCGTTCACATGCCAATGGACAAAAGTATCTTCTACTGCCTGATAGGTCCGCACAGAAGGGGAATGAAAAGAGGTCTGGAAATCCACATCAAAACCGGCTAGTTGATCTCCAAGAAAGCCAGAGAGAATGCGTCCAGACGGTTCAGCCTTGAGCGCATCCAGAAAAGGCATCTGATACATGCCGTGAAAGTGCATAGCGCTCCCGAAGAGATCCGCCCATTGTTGAACATACTTGGCAAGATAATCAGTGCCGGTATCAATCCACTTCCAGGGAATGCCCAAAGCACGCGCAATACGTGAGGCATATTCGACATCTTCCGAATGTGGAGCACCCCATGTATAGGCGCGCAAGTTTGCGCCGAATTCCGCTCCGACCCCGGCGATGATGCGTGAATCCAGCCCACTGGAAAGAGGGAGAAGCCAAAATGTTCCTTTTTTGAGTACCGCGCTGATCGCCTCGCGCGTCAACTCATACATTTCATCAATGAGATCATCCCAGCCTGTTTCCCATCGTTCGGTCGAGGGGCGAACGGTGAAATACTGTTTAGAGGTGAATCCGTGTTCGTTCCACTCCGCCGTGCAATCGGGCGGAATCACGCACATAGGCTTATAAAGCGACCAGTCACCAAGTGTATGACCATGAATGAGGATCGAGAGCAAAGCCGGCAGGAAAATGTCGTTGGGGGTAAAACCTGCTTGTGCAACGACGACCGGCTCCAGCGTGCTGGCAATCCACCCTTTGCCCACCTGTGCGTAAAAGACCGGAATGCTACCCAGCCAGTCATTCCACATTGTCCAGCATTTCCCATTCGCGCTGATGCGGAGCAGGACCACGCGTCCCTCCCAGGGGAGGTTGAAAACTTGGGGAGGCGAATCAGGCGAGAGGTCCGAGTGAAGCGCCTTCCAGGGGTAAAGGCCAGCTTCGGGTCCTACCAAAATCAATACGCTGCCATCCGGCATGTAATGAATACAATCCGATAAAACATGGTGTCCCCAAATGGATATTTTCGATTCACCCACGTCAAAGGTCATTTGGTTGAGATGGGGAAAATAAGCGAGCGCTCGCTGTTGAGCAGTTGCGGCTGATTGATGGCTGTCCACGCCTTTGAGAACGGTAAACCCAATGATGGCACTCATAAAGAAGTCTCTTATCACTAGTATATAACCGATGGACACGGAATACAATATTCGGGATGTTACAACTTGTTCTCGCGGCTTTGTGACCTGTGTGCTTGACCATCCATGCCCATCACGGTAAAATCACGTCCGCATGCGGGAGTCGCCAAGCGGTAAGGCATCAGCCTTCCAAGCTGACATTCGCGGGTTCGAATCCCGTCTCCCGCTCTCTGCCTCAGTGATCAGTTGACAGTGTTCAGTAATCAGGTACTGTTCACTGAATGCTGATCACTGATTACTCTATCGAGGGCCCATGGCGCAGCGGTTAGCGCAGGCGACTCATAATCGCTTGGTCGCAGGTTCGAATCCTGCTGGGCCCATTTTGTGATTTTCGATGTGCAATTGGCCGCTTGAGAGGCGGCAATTTTTTATTCGCAACGGTCAAGCACTATGTCCCCATATCTTGCCACCCTCCTTACTTTCCTTCTTGCGCTTGCTTTCCTCCGTTTCATGGATTTCCTTGCCCATCGTGGTTTCATCGAAAGCAAACTGAGCCGCAAAATCATTCACATCGGAACAGGCCCGCTCTTTGTGTTATGTTGGCTGATGTTCAGTGAGGAAGAAATTTCGCGCTGGCTTGCCGCGCTTGTGCCACTTGTCATCACCACCCAATTTGTTCTTGTGGGATTGGGAATGATCAAAGACGACGCGGCAGTGAAAGCCATGACGCGCAGCGGCGACCCACGCGAGATCCTACGAGGACCCTTATACTATGGCATTGTGTTTATTGTCATGACGCTGCTGTACTGGAAAGATTCGCTCATCGGCATTCCGGCGCTCATGATTCTGTGCGGTGGTGATGGGATTGCCGACATCGTCGGTCGCCGCGTCTCTTCTCCCAAGCTCCCCTGGTCGCGCGAAAAAAGTGTGGCCGGTTCCATAAGCGTCTTTGTGGGCGGATGGCTATTGAGCATCCTGATCTTTTCGATCTATGTTTGGATGGGTGTTTTCCCCTCTCCAATAAGCCGCTTTATTGTTCCCCTTGCATGGGTGGCGCTCGGTGCGACTCTGGTCGAGTCACTTCCGTTCAAGGACATTGATAACATCACCATGACGCTGGCCAGCGCGCTCATCGGTCATTTGGTTTTTTAGGCTCATTCCTCTCTTTTCAGAATCATCACTCTGTAACTCTCGGCATATTTCATGCCTCTCTCTTTTGCTTCCTCTTCTGCCCATTCACGTATCCACTTCCCCACCTCCTCTGCATTGACCTGACTTGCATGTTGTGCCAATGCTCTGATCTTGATGTCTATCGTCTCTGTGATGTCCACCCAGGTATTGGATTTTTCTGTGCCGTGGACGTACAACCGCTTGACCTCATGCGGTTCATACCCAGCCGACAAGAGATCCGGGAAAATCAGCCTTGTCCCCGCCGAGGGGAACACCGCCTCACACGCAGCCTGCGCCGCGGCGCGATGATCGGGATGATTGACATACTCATCGCCATAAAACCATCCCTCCGGATTCCCCGTCAAAACGGCATCGGGTTTGAATTGACGAATGAGGCGGGTTAAATCCTTGCGCAGCGCGAGGGTCGGCTGTAATTCCCCATCTGGATAGCGAAGAAAGATCGTCTCCTTGATGCCCAATACAGCATTCGCAGCGAGTTGTTCTTTCTCGCGCAAGGCGGCAAGTTCCGTTTTATACCTTCCGTCTTTCGACGGGTCATTCGAACCAGCATCGCCGCTGGTGATGACGACCGAGATGATTTCGCATCCCGCCCGTGCCCATTTGGCAAGCGTACCGCCTACGGAAAATTCCTGATCATCCGGATGGGCGTGAATGCTCATGGCAATTTTGGGAATATATTCTTTGGTCATGCTCACCCTGCTAAATTTTGTAGCGTATCCGTTTTTTTTCCAACGATCAGCATCTTGTTTTGAATCTTGAATATCCGGAAGAAAAGTTTCACCAGTGGCAGCAGCAAATTCACCAGCACCTGTGATCCAAATAATTTCCTCAAATAAAACTCATAGGGGAACGACAACTCATGAAATTTGCACAATTCCACTACTTCCAGCCCAATCTGTTCAAAGAGCCGCCGCATCTCGTTTGTGGAAAAAATCTGCTTGTGACCGAATAAATGTGACGAATACATTGCGTTCAAAAAGGTGGGATATTTGCCGCGTGTGAGGCGATAGGTGATCTCGCCGAAGCGATGATAAAAACTATCCCGGCAAGGGGTATCAATCAGCAAAAAGCCACCCGGCTTCAATACATTGACCGCACACTGCAAGGTCCGAAATGGATAATTGACATGCTCGATCACGTCCCAGAGTGTCACCGCATCAAAATAATTGATGTATCTCTCTTGCCAGAATTCACTTTCAATAGGGCGCTTATAAATCTCCAGCCCGTGCTTTGACCTTGCATAGTGAGCGCGGCTGTCGCTGAGTTCGATGCCGATTACATGTGCTCCCTGTCCTTTCAAGAGAGAGAGAAACAGTCCTCCACCGCAACCAATATCGAGAATTCTGGCATTTCGGAGGGAAAGGTATTTCGAGAGAGTGTTTGCCTGATTGGAAAATTTCTTCGCGTTTGCCTGAAGTTGTGTTTCGATATACGACGCCTCTTCCTCCGTCAACTGCGAAGCATCAATTTCCGGGGAAATCTCATCCAAAGGATCGAGATAGTCAATGAAATGAAATCCATCCACAGAAACGTAAACATTGGCGTTCTTCAGTTTGTAAGCAAGGCGCGCCATTTCGTGGGGATTTTGTTTCAAGGCATCTATGTTTTGCTCTTTCATAGAGCGCGATTTTACCCGAAACCCGCCATAAAGCACTGCCCTTTACAATCAACGAGATTTGCCCATGATAATAGAATGGACAGTGAGAATCAAAGCAATAAAAACTTTTATTCGAAACTCACGTACGGACTCACGCGCCCTTATCCCCGGCTGAGAGTGTGAGGAACAGAAACCTGTGGGGTGAGATAGTAAAATATCGTAACCACCTACCCGCCCTCACCCCCAGCCCCTCTCCCGAGTAGAGGGGAGCAAAATGCAGCGAATTTGTCGTTTCGCGATAAAAAATCCCATTCTGGGCACTGATTCCCTCTCCCCAAGGGAGAGGGTTAGAGTGAGGGTAGGTAATGACAAAATATCCACATATATCAAATCTACGAAAGGATAAGAACTATGCCCACTGCTCTTCCTCGCTCCAAAGTCAAGAAGCATCAAACCTGGAATGCCGAGAGCGTATTTGCATCTCCTGAGGCGTTCGATGCGGAAGTAAAAAGCATTATCGAGTACCTTCCGACGATCAAAAAGTTTCAAGGTCATCTTGGCGATGGACCCACTGTGTTCATTGAAGCCATGAGCGCGTTGGATGAACTTTCACAGCGCGCGCTCAAAGTACAGGTCTATGCCACCATGTCGAGCGCGGTGGATACAACCGATCAGCGCGGCGCAGAGATGAATAGCAAAGCCATGAGCATGCAGGCGCAAATCAGCGCGGCGACCTCGTTCGTGGAGCCCGAATTGCTTTCCATAGGTGAAGAGAAATTGCGCCAATGGCTTGCAGAGGATGCGCGCATGAAGCTCTATGAACATTACATCAGCGATCTTTTCCGTAGACAGGCACATGTGCGCGAAGCAGAAGTAGAAGAATTGCTCGGCATGCTGCGCGATCCTTTTGGGGCAGTGCGTACCACCGCAAACATGCTGGCAAATGCCGATTTCAAATTCAAGCCCGCACGAGATAGCAAAGGCAAAAAGGTAGAACTGACCCAAAGCACGTTCGACGCCATCTTGAATGGCTTCGATCGCAAGGCGCGCAAGACCGCCTGGGAAAACTATCACGACAAATATCTCGAGTTCAAACATACACTTGCGAGCAACCTGGCGGCATCCATCAAACAGAATGTGTTCATGATGAAAGCACGCAGGTTCAATTCATCCCTCGAAGCCACGCTCTTTGACAGAGACGTGCCTGTTGAAATGTTTTATAACCTGCTGGACATCTTCAAAAAGAAACTGCCGCTATGGCACAAATATTGGAAGATTCGCCGCAAAGCGTTGGGTGTGAAGGTGCTTCATCCCTACGATGTTTGGGCACCGCTCACGAATAAAAAGCCCCGTGTTCCATTCGAGAAGGCAGTGGACTGGATTTGCGATGGTCTTGAACCCATGGGCGAGGAATATGTGAGCGTGATACGCAAAGGCTGCCTGAGTGACCGCTGGGTGGATTGGTCTCCTAACAACGGCAAGCGCCAGGGCGCGTTCTCCACACGTGTCCCCAAAGATACACATCCATTTATCCTGATGAGTTATACCGATGACATCGGCAGCATGAGCACGCTTGCGCATGAACTCGGTCACTCGATGCACGCGTATTACGCCAGCCGCTCCCAACCCATGATCTATTATATGTATCCATCCATTATCGCAGAGACGGCATCGAACTTCCATCAGGCTATGACACGGGCGTACCTGTTCAAGAACAATAAGGACAAACACTTTCAAATCGCCCTGCTCGAAGAGGCGATGGATAACTTTCATCGTTATTTTTTCATCATGCCCACCCTCGCCCGCTTCGAACTGGAGACGCATCAGCGCATCGAAAAGGGAGAAGCCCTCACCGCCGATTCGATGATTGAATTGATGGCAGATTTGTTCAGCGAAGGCTTTGGTGGCGAAATGTATTTGGATCGTGAACGCGTCGGCATGACATGGGGAACTTTCACTACCCATCTATATATTGACTATTATTCGTTCCAATATGCCATTGGCATCTCTGCCGCTCACGCAATCGCCAAACGAATTCTCAACGGCACACCGAACGCCGCGCAAGATCACGTTAATTTCCTCAAAGCAGGTTCCTCCAAACCACCGCTGGAAGTTTACAAGATTGCAGGCGTGGATCTGACCACTACACAGCCGATTGAAGACGCTTTCGCAGTGTTGGAGGAATACATTGATCGGCTGGGAGTTCTCACTGGAAAATAAACTTTGACAAACGTTCTGTCGCAAACATGGGCAAAGGATTGTCCGTCGGCATTGCTTTTCGCCCTCACCCCTGCCCCTCTCCCAATGGGAAAGGGGCAGGGGTGAGGGAAAGCGGGATGAACAACCTGGGTCTATTCTCTTCGCAACAAAGCATTTGACAAACTTCAATATAAAAGGCACAGGTCACGTTCTCTACGTGACCTGTTTTTTTATCAATCTGCAACAGGCGGTGCGTAATCCGGTATGGATCGTTCCAAATTACGAATGGAAGGGAATAAAAATCCACAGACTCCGGTCAGCGCGCTGCAAAGGCCACAGATCACCAGCAGCAAACCAAAACCCGAGCCGGGACCTGTGCCAACAAGCCAGCCGAACAAATTGGACAGTGCATTCTGGCTACGGAAGATGGGTTCGAGCACTCGATCTCCAAAATATCCAGCCAAGAGCGGTGTAAATGGAATCATCGCTTGCGTAAGGAAGTCGGTGGCAGAAAAAACGCGCCCCTGTAGGTCAGGAGGAACTTTTGTTTGAAGAAAGGTCTCAAGGGCAACATTGATGAGCGGCTCGAAGAGTGAATTGAGCGAGATAGCAAGCAGCCAAATGAGAAGGAATTGCCCCACGCCAAGCAAGGTTAATCCGAGCAGGCTGGAAAGAATCCACCCCAACAAGATGACGCGCACCAACTGTTTCATCCCTTTGCGCGAGGCCAAAATGATTGCTGCGATCACAGCTATCAGTGCGCCGACCGATTGCACGGCTCCAATGGCCTGAGTATCGTTCCCTGTGCGCAGCAAGATCATCGGATAAAGCGACGCGGCAGAGAGGGCAATCCCCGAGAATAGATTCCCGAAAAAGAAGATCATCTGCAAGCCAAGCAGTCCACGCCTGTGGATGATATAACGCAACCCATAGATCGCTTCCTTGAAGAATGTGCCATGGGACCCTTTCCCTTCAGGGGTTTGCGGCGTCGGTGGGACTTCAACAAACAGAAGCGCCCCAATAGACACTACAAAAGCAAGCAAGTTGATGGCAAGCACGCCATTCAACCCAATCGCCAAGATGAGTGTGCCTGCAAGGAGGGGACCGAAAATTTCCGGCACACTATCGAGCAGAGACATTAATCCATTTGCGCGCACGTAATAGTATCTGGGGAGCATGGTGGTAATGGCCGCGGAAAATGAAGGGGAATAAAATGCAAACCCTATGCCTTGAAAGATTGCTGCAACAAACAAATGCCAGGGCATGAGTTTTCCCGTTGATTCGATTGCCAGCAGAACAGCAATGGAAGAAAGCGAGATGAAATCGTGGGCGAGCATCAGCATTTTGCGATGGTAACGGTCCACCATGACACCCGCTACCTGCACAAAGAGCAGATAGGAGCCGAAGAAAAAGAATTCGAGCAAGCCTACCTGAATCCCGCTGCCGGTCGTTTGAAAGACCCACACCGGAAGCGCCACAGCCGTAATGCCCGATGCGATACCCGCCATCATCTGTCCCGACCAGATGATGGTAAATCCTTTCATCCCATTTGGGCGGTCACGCAGCGAAAACGTCCATTTCATAGAATGTCATAGAGAGAATATCACAGCGAAAAAAAGAAAACAACCCTTTAGAGGGTTATTTCCTGTCAATTTCGTTTCACGATTGCTCTGTTGCAAGCATGGACAAAGGATTGTCGTCGGTATTGCTTTTCACCCCCTGCCCCTCTGCCACAATGGGAGAGGGGTTGGGGTGAGGGAAAGCGGGCATGAGTACCCAGCGCTATATCTTCGCAACAGAGCATTTCACGATTTGCAACAGTTGGGTTCAGGCAGGTTCGGCTTCCACTTTGGTGAGGGTATCATGGTCAGGTAAGACATCCTCAGCATGATAGATGGGATGAACGAAATAGCCAAGCAAACCCACCAGCGCGGAAAGTACACCGCAAAGCACAATGATTAAACCCATACCGGCGCCTGCGCCTGTTCCCACAAGCCAGGCAAACATTGCCGGTAGACCTGCATTTGCACGTGCGGCCGGCTCCATCACAAAGTCTGCAAGGGTACCAGCAATAATCGGGGAGATAGGGTTTGTCAGCCACGCGATCAGACGTCGGGCCGAAAAGACGCGCCCTTGCAAATCCGGCGCGACCTTCGATTGCCAGATGGCTTGATTCGATCCGTTGATCAATGGCACAACCAGGTTGCTCAATACAATCCCGACGACCCAAACCGGAATCCCACCGGCGAGCCCTAGGATTGCCATACTGATTCCGCTCAAAATCCAACCAAAGAGGACGCCATGTACACGCCGCTTGAAGCCTCCCCACACGCTCATCAGAACGCCTCCCACCAGACCGCCAACGGCTCCCGCCGATTGAACCGATCCAAGCACCAGACTGTTGTTGTCCGTGCGCAGGAGGATCATGGGCGCCAGCAAGGTAAAACCAATGCCCGAAAAAAGATTGCCAACAAAGAAAACAAGTTGCAAACCCAAAAGGCTGGGACGCGCAAAAATGTATTTGAAACCGTAGGCGGCTTCCTTTAAAACGCTCCCTTGTGCCTGCAATCCTTCTTCTGTACGTGCAGGCTGGGGAATGTGAACGATCATCAGCGCGCCGATAGCAAACAAAAAAGTCACCACATCCAGCAACAAAATACCTGTTAGACCGATAAGCGGTAGCAGCGCGCCCGCGAGGATGGGAGCAATGACGCCAGGTCCTGCTTCAACGAGCGACATCATACCGTTAGCGCGTCCCAGTTGTTCCTTCGGCACCATGGTCGAGATGGCGGCGGAATAGGCGGGCCACTGAAACGCCATGCCCAAACCATAAATGACCGAAGCAAAATACAAATGCCAAAACTCAAGAATGCCCAGCGCCTGGAAAATCAAAATGATAAGCGTAGCGATCCCTGCGCCGAGGTCGCTAACCATCATCATCATCTTACGGTTATGACGATCCACCATCACCCCTGCAATTGGCGAGATCAACAGGAATGGTGTGATGAAAAAGACCTGCATCAACCCTAACGCGGTGGCACTTTCGGTTTTCTGGAACATGAAGATGGTCAGCGCAAACTGACTCATCGAACTGGCAAGAACAGAAATGATCTGCCCGAGCCAGACAATCGTAAAGCCCAGCATCCCACTGGGACGCTTCAGTGTGTGATCCATCGAAGGTCTCCTAAATGTTTTGTCGGTTATTCAACGTAAATTTCCACGTGCTCGCCGTCTTCTTCATCCACCACATCAATGATCTTGCCGGTCATGCCAGAGCGCAAGGCTTCCATCACATTGGACATATCCACGCCTTCCACTTGGGGAGCAAAATGCGCGCCGATCTTCAGGCCGGCATCCACCAAAGCCAAAGGGATCTGCACCGAGGCTTTCGAGCGGCCCGTTCGCGTGTCGGTGACGCGAATGCGCAACCAACGCGCGCCAGACATCCCCGGCGGACGAGGCGGGCCAGGCGCCCGCTTTTCGCTCAGCGCCGCGAGCAATTTTGCTCCTTCCTCCGCACTGAGTTTGCCCTCCTCTATCATCTTCAAAATCTTCATTCGCTCTTCCACAGATGCCATGTCTGCCTCCGAAATGATTGCTATATTGCTGTGATTTTTGTTTCATCCATCTCAATAGCCTCCCCCTCGGCAGCAGGAAGTTTGAACTTCAGCCAGATGGGAATGACAGATAACAATATCGCAATAGCAGTAAGTGTAAACGGGAATTGCGGATCCACCCGCTCCCATAACTGCGCACCAATCCATGGCGCAGGCAAGGAGATAATTCCCAAACTCGTGCTAAATAGACCAAACGCCATGCCGCGCAAATGCTGCGGAACCACCTTGCTGATCAACGACTGATAGGCAGGTGTCGAGATGCCAATACCCATGCCGGCGATTGCCCAGCCTGCATAGTATAACCATTGATTCCCCTGTGGGATATGGATCAAGAGAAACAATGAACCAGCCAGCAAGATCATACCCAGAGCAATCCCCACCCGTTCCCCTGCCTTATCGGAAAACCAGCCGCCGGGAATGGTGGTCAGCATCATGAACAAGCCAAACATCGAGGTCGCCCAGCCGATCTGCTGAATGGATAAACCGCCAATCTCCTGCATATACACCGGAAAGAGGTTGCTCGAAAGTTGAAAAGAAACATCTCGAAAACCATCTGTGATCAAAATCCACGTCATCAACCCACCCGAAAACATCAACCCAAACATAGCACTCAGGTTGGACTTCAATTTCATAAGGGACAATCTCTTTTTAGATGTCTCGGTTTTTGCCGCCTCACGTGCCATGCCGATTCGCATCACCGCGGCGATCAGATAAAAAATACCCGCCACGAGTAGCATCAACTTGAAACCATAATCATCGGCAAGCCAGCCGCCCAACGGAGGACCGACGACGGAAACAATCATAAAAATCGCCTGTGAAATACCAAACACCTTCCCGCGATTTTCCTCGCTCGAGTGCTCGGCGATAAACGCATCGAAACTGGGTCCCACCAACGCGCGCGCCACCGAGCCAATCGCCACAGCCACCACCAACCATTCCCATGAATCCGCCAAAATGAGAGGCACAAAGCCGATCACCCCAAACACACTGCCAATGGCAATCGCGCGCAGCCTCCCCAATGAATCGGAAATCCAACCGCCCAAAATCTGCAAAAAGAGCGGAACAATCTGCGAAATCGTAAAGAACAAACCGATTTGCGGAATAGTCGAGCCAAGATCCTTCAAATACAGCGGCATCAACTGCTGATACATATTCCCGCCGATGTTAGCAAAGATCATCGCCGTAAGAAACAGAATCAGCACACCGCTCAACAGAGGTTTTTTAGCGAGGGATGCCATTTCTTTTTCCTTCTCAACCGATGTAGACTTGCACATGCTCGCCATCTTCCGAATCGTTCACATCAAGAATAATTGGCTCAGCCGATTGGCCCATTGCATTCACCATCTCAACTGCGCGGGCAATGATGCTTTGATCCACATCCTTCACCTTCAATCGAAACGTGCGTAGAAGCCACATCAAAAAACCGAATGGTAAAGGAAAACCTAATACAATGCGTCGAGGTCCGTCCTTGCCATTTCTACGATCCACGTTGACATACAACCAGCGCGAAGAACGTCCTCCTGCTCCCAGGACAATCAACAAAACACCCAACATGAGTGGAAACATCATACAGAAGAACCAGAAACTGGCGACTGCATTCTGCCGCATCGCA
This sequence comes from Anaerolineales bacterium, assembly GCA_035574015.1. Lineage (GTDB taxonomy): Bacteria > Chloroflexota > Anaerolineae > Anaerolineales > Villigracilaceae > Defluviilinea. The sequence goes on along the minus strand of DATLZK010000013.1, from coordinate 13,706 downwards.
TATATGATCCACGCGCTCCCAACGATCATAAAAACGCCCACCAAAAGTGAAATCAGCATATAACGTTTGACGCGCGCTTTGATCGTATTGAACGTAGAGGCGAACGCGGCGCTTCCTTCCACGCCTGAGCCTGATTCCGTTATCGAGGGCGTTGCCTCTGCCTTGGCGGAATCCTCCCCCAACACACGCATCAACTTCGCCGCCTCTTCTGCTGTGATCTTTCCCTCCTCCACCATCTTCAAGATTTGTCTTCTCTCCTCCAAAGACATCACTTGCCTCCCTCCAGCGCTGAAAACAGTCGTTCTGCCTCTTCAGCAGTAATCTTTTTCTCCTGCAGCATCTTCAAGATCATCAAACGTTCTTCTTCCGTCACCGGCTCAGACGATGATTGAGGAGCAGGGGATGCGCCCTTTGCCCCAATATTCCAATCGAAAACAAACCCTCTTCCCGAATGAGCCGCGTGGCGTGCATAACGCGCCGCGCGCCGCGCGGCCTCTTCAGCATGCTTTGCCGCGCGCGCCGTCGCCTGCTCCACCTGCCGCGAGATGCGCTCTCCAAAACCAGACCAGTCGAAATCCAAACCTGCGAAATTGCCGAACTCATCCGCCGAATAACCGGCGTCAGCTTTGTTGGTCACGCGCACATCGCCGCCCGCTTGCAAAGTAATCCTCGCGGAGCCATTACCAAGCACGATGGTTCTCTCGGTTACCTCTTCCTCTTTCTTAACGCCGGGCCAATCCACGACAATCTGGTCTCCCTGCATAGTCAGTGTTGCGTTGGCGTCGGGTTTGAGGACAAGCAAAATATCATCACCGGCAGTGATCGAATATTCTCCATCTGGCTTCGGATCGAGATACACCACCACATCCTCCCCCACATTGACTTTGATGTTTCCTCGTCCACCGCGCAGCGCGAGATCGTCCGCCACCGAATCGAGAACAACATCGCCCTCCACATCTCGAATAGAAACATCGCCATATGCGCTCTTGACATAAAGATTTCCTTTAGCGCCGCGCAGGCTGAAGTCCGCGTGAACCGCACCCACCGAGATCGAACCCGCGTCACGGATGGACAAATCTCCGTGCACCTCCTTGATCTCGATATTTCCCGTCACGCCGCGCACGGACGCGTCGCCACCAATCGTCTTGATCTGGAATGAAGCGGCTTTCGGCACACGCAGCGACAAGTCCCCCTCACATGAAAGCAAAACTTCTTCCTCGTGCTGCTCCAGGTGCACTTCATCCTCGTCACCTTTTACCAGAATATCCATACTCTCCCATCCGACAATGCTCAAATCGCCATTGATGGAATGGAGGATGATCTTTGGGGAAGTTCCTGCAGTAATTGTCTTAGGCATACTCACTCCTCGCCACGCAACATTCGCATGGCTTCTTCGACAGAAATTCTGCCTGCTTCCAAATCTTCCAGCACACTGGCTCTCTTCTCGGCGCTGATCTCCACAGGCTCATCTTTGCCTGGCTCATAACCGAGGGCGCGGATCACTTCATGTAAGCGGTTGCGAATCGTGGGATAAGAAAGCCCCAGTTCCTGCTCCATTCGATTGATTTTCCCCTCGCATCGGACAAAGGTTACGATAAAATCCAAGTGCTCCGCGGTCAAATGAGCGAACGGACCACCAGCAAATCTTCCCTCGATAACTGTATCACAAGAAGGACAGTGTAGACGGCTGATTTCCAATTCAGAGCGACAAACCGGGCAACGAGTAGGTGCAGCATACATGGATATAACCTCCAAAGGTCAAAAAGAGCATCAAACTAATGAGAGCGTCAAGAGAGAAGGTTTTGCTTACTGCAACAGTTTGAAAAACCAAAAGTTCATAAAAATTCTCTTAAATTTTCTAAAATATAAATTCAAATTTATTGAATAATTATATACATACAATTGATTTTGTCAATACATAAATAAATATTTTTGAGGCGCGCTGGAGAACGCATGATTCGATCTGTTTACTACACGCAAGGAAAGCCTGTTCGCAGAAACATCCCCTCGCACGAATTCCCCAACCTCATTAAAAAGAAACAAGGTCTGCTCTGGGTAGATTTTACAAATGAGCCTGCGGAAAACTGCCTCCCCATCCTGAACTCCTTTGGCTTTCATCCTTTAGCAATTGACGATGCGCTCCAAGAAACACATGCACCCAAACTAGACGACTGGGGAGATTATCTCTATATCGCTCTCAATTACATGGATTTTTCCGACGATACCTGGCAAACCGAAATTGATGAACTCGATATCTTTCTCGGACAAAACTATATTGTCACCCACCATGACTTCCCGATCGCAGCCATTGAAGAAACTTGGGTATCCTGCGAACGAGATCCTCGCATCCTACAAAACGGAGCCGACCATCTGCTCTATAAAATCGCTGACCATTTGATCGCAGACTACATGCCCACCGTGGAAAAAATTGACGCAGCTCTTGATCAAATTGAAGATCAAGTCTTCAATTACCCCACGCCGAAGACGCTCGAAAGTCTGTTTGCGCTCAAACGCGTTTTACTGGCGATGAGACGCATCCTGCTCCCTCAACGCGAAGTGATGAACAAACTCGCTCGCGACGATTACCGCGTCATTGATCCGCGAGACCGCATCTTCTTTCGCGATCTCTACGATCACCTTGTCCGCCTGCACGACCTAAACGAAAGTCTGCGCGATCTCGTCAGCGGTGCACTCGAAACATATTTGTCGGTAATCAACAACCGCATGAACGATATCATGAAAACATTAACCATTATTACAACCCTCTTCATGCCTATCACCTTCATTACCGGTTTCTTTGGTATGAATTTCTTTGAGCCTGTAGCAAATCTTGCCGCCTGGACTGGGCGACAAGTGCTTGCTGCGACACTTGCAATCATCCTTCTATTTCCATTCGGTATGTATCTGTGGATGCGCCATCGGAAGTGGATTTAACTTGACTTACCATGCTGGGCATTATTCGGAAGACTTTTCTTTATTTGATCGTAACTGCCTATACCCACCCTCAGGCCGCTCTCTCTTTGGGAGAGGTTAGGGTAGGTAATTTACCGTTGATCGGTGAAATTGATTTGCCGCTCTCATTGTAAAAGTGCCGTCCCCGTGAGATAATCCGCAAAATTTTTTTAGAAGCCGTCCCCGCCCACGAAGACCGGGACGGTAAAACTGAGGCAGGTCTATGTCCCATATTGTTGATTCGATCTCATTAGGCGCTATCGTTCAGGTGCGCGACCGTCTGCTCGATCAACAGACAAAAGGACGCAAAATTCTGCGTCTCGAGTCAGGCGATCCATCATTCGATCTTCCCGCTCATGTACGCGAGGCAATGGAAAAAGCCCTGCGCGACGGACTGACCCATTACACGGCATCCACGGGCATCCTTCCTCTGCGCGAAGCGATTCTCAAAAAGGTCACAACCGAGAACAAATTGAGCATCCCCGGTGCCGATAACATTGTCGTCACGAACGGCGGAATGCATGGCTTATATGTGGTCTTCCGCGCCTTGCTGGAAGAGGGCGATGAGGTCATTCTCCCTGATCCCATGTGGACAGAAATCGGTGAGCATATTCGCCTAGGCGGTGGGATCCCCATGCCGGTACGGTTGCGACGCGAAAACGGTTATCAATACGATCCCGAAGAAATCGAAGCGGCTATCACACCACGCACACGCGCCATCTTTGTCAACACACCCCATAACCCCACAGGCGCAGTTGCCTCACGCCAGACACTGGAACAGATCGCAGCACTCGCCGAAAAATACAACCTGACACTCATCAGCGATGAGGCATATGAGCACATTATCTTCGATGGGCTGAAACACATCAGTCTGGGATCGCTTCCTGCCGCGCAAGGACGCACTATCAGCATCTATTCCATGTCGAAGACCTATGCCATGAGTGGATTGCGCCTGGGCTATGTGGTAGCAACCGACGCGCTCATCCTGGAGCGATTGAAAAAATTGGTGCGTTGCACAATCAATGGCGTTAATTCGGTGGCACAATATGGTGCAGTAGCTGCGCTCACAGGTCCTCAGGATTTTACGCGCGCCATGACCGCCGAATATCAGTTGCGCCGCGATCTGCTATGGGAGGCATTGAAAGCAGCGCCCTATCTCGAACCGTTCAAACCGTCTGGCGCCTTTTATCTGTGGTCAAAAATCAAAGAAGATTGGCCCGGCTATCAAGGACGAACTGATGACTGGTCTATGACCAATTATCTTATTGACCATGCGGGAGTTGGCTCCTCGCCAGGTTCGGCATTTGGCGCGGCAGGCGCACATCACATTCGCTTTGCGTTTTCGTGCTCCACCGAGCAAGTGCGCGAAGCAGCAACGTTGATTCCGGTATCCTTACAAACAGTGGAACAGAATACAAAATAAAGGGGGCCTCCCCAAGAAACATCTAATGCTTACCTATATCCTTGGGCTTTCTATGGCTTTCTCAAGAAAGCTTGACAAGCCTTGGCGTCTATGGTGCGTTGAGCCAAAGTTGGCGAGAAGTTCCTAAATTTCAAGTGCTATGCAAAATACCAATTCGAAAATTCGGACCTTGAGAAAGCCAGGTTATGTAAGAACGTGCCATTTTCGAGTAAAATTACCCAAATTCAACATACCCGACAGGCAGAGCACGCTGAGCTGCCCGCCAGGTATGTTTTTTGAATTTCACCCTGGAGGGGCAGCCATGCAAGCGTTCATTTTACGTTTTGTTTCTGTTTTGCTGGTGCTCTCGCTGCTGTTGATAGGGCAAGGAGCGCGGCCGGTGTATGCACAATCGTACCAGGTCAACTCGCCAAACGACGACACCACAAAAGATGGCTCTTGCACCCTGCGCGAAGCCATCCTGGCGGCAAACAATGACCCGTCCTATACTACCGGCGACTGTGGTTCAGCCAGCCCTGGGAACGACACCATCACCTTTAGCGCAAGCATAACGACAATAACGCTCAGCTCGCCCCTGCCCAGCATCGTGAACGCAGGCGCGCTGACGATTGACGGCGGCGGAGACATCACCATCAGCGGCGATGGCAGCGTGCGGGTGATGTACGTGAACAGCGGCGCCACCCTCACCCTGCAAAACCTCACCATCGCCAACGGCAGCGCCGTCAACGGCGGCGGTGTGTACAACGATGGCGGCACGCTGACCATCACGGGCAGCACCTTCTCCGGCAACAGCGCCGGCGGCTTCGGCGGCGGGGTGTACAACGATGGCGGCACGCTGACCATCACCAACAGCACCTTCTCCAATAACATCGTATCCTACGATGGCGGCGGGGTGTACAACGCCGGCACGCTGAACGTCACCAACAGCACCTTCTCCGACAACAGCGTAGTCTACGATGGCGACGGCGGCGGGGTGTACAACGTCGGCACACTGACCATCACCAACAGCACCTTCTCCGGCAACAGCGCCACCTTCCTCGGCGGCGGGGTGCTCAACGCCGGCACGCTAAACGTCACCAACAGCACCTTCTCCGGCAACAGCGCCAACGACTCTGGCGGCGGGGTGCGTGTGTGGAGCGGCACGGCCACGCTCACGAACACTATCATCGCCAACAGCACGAACGGCGGCGACTGCGTGAAGAACACCAGTGCGACGGTGAGCGGCTCCAACAACCTCATCGAAGACAGCGCCAACGCCTGCAACCTACCCACCACCGGCAACATCATCGGCCAGGACCCACAACTCGGCGCGCTCACCGGCTCCCCCGCCTACTTCCCACTCAACTCTGGCAGCCTGGCCATTGACGCCGGCGACAACACCACCTGCGCCACCAATCCGGTGAACAACCAATCGCAAAACGGCGTGACGCGTCCGAAGGATGGCGACAACAACGGCACATCTATTTGTGATATCGGCTCATACGAAGCCCCCTCGCTCCCACCAGTGGTTGCTGTGCACAACCTGCAAGCCGCTTACACAGGAAGCGGTCCCGCTTTTTTCACCGTCACCTACAACAAGCCCATTTCCAACCCCCCTGGCAACTCCGGTACGGATGACGTGACCAACCCCGCCAACTACCTGCTTATCGAAAAGGGAACCAATGCCCTCGCCGATACGCTCTCCTGCGCCGGGGGAGTGAGCGGCGATGACGCGCAGCAGATCGTCACCGCCGTATCCTACAATCCTTCCACCTTCACCGCCACGGTGACGCTGGCAGGGGCGCTTCCAGCTGGCCGATACCGCCTCTTCGTGTGCGGGACGACTTCGATTGTCAGTCTGGATAACACCCCCCTGAACAACGGGAGCGACTTCGTTTTCGACTTTGTGGTCACTCCAGAAGTCACCCGCTTGCCGGAGACCGGCTTCCCGCTGGGTCGCGTCACCAAAGTGGGCGCGCCGGAAGTGGCCTATGCGTCCACGACGTTGGTGCTGGAAATCCCTGCGCTGGGGTTGAAAGCGCCGATTGTTGGGGTGCCCAAATCCGGCGAGACGTGGGATGTCTTCTGGCTGGGAAACACTGTGGGCTGGTTGGAAGGCAGCGCGTTCCCTACCTGGGCAGGAAACACCGTCCTGACCGCCCACGTGTGGGACGCAGACAACACCCCGGGGATTTTCTACCCCATCAAAACCCTCAAATACAGCGACCGCCTGTACATTCACGCCTTTGGTCAGACCTACGTCTATGAAGTGCGCGAGAACCGCCGTTTGTCAGGCGACAGGCGCCTCGCCGAAGTCTTCCGCCACGAAGAACTCGCCTGGGTCACGCTCCTGACGTGTGAAGGCTACAACCCCTTGGCCGATACGTACCTCTACCGCCGCCTGGTGCGCGCTGTGCTGGTGGAGGTGCGGTAAACGGTTTTGTCTCGAGTTTAGACAAAACGCGATTTCCCCCTATGTCTGGCGCATGAAACCGCCAGACATGTTTTCCAAAGGCCTTGTGGCAAAGATGATAGACATGGCAGTCATTCCCGTTTTCCCTCACATCAATCCCCTCTCCCGGTGAGAGATAGGCAGGGATGAGTGCGAAAAGCAATGCCGATGGGAATCCTTTATCCATGTTCGCAACAGAGTATTTTCAAGTCTAAATGCGAGTTTGTATAAAGGGAAAGGGGAGTGAGGGTAGGTAGGCAATTACAGTTTTTCACTGAATCGGGACCAACACGCCATAGTCTCAAGGGGTTGTCAAGCTTTCTTGCGAAAGAAAGCCATTTTTATCCTTCGATGCATTGTAGATTGCCCATATCTCGAAGCGGGGCTAAAGTCGCCTGTTCAGTGGCCCAAGCTGACTCGACGTCAGCCTCTAGACGGCTTCCATGCCCTGAGGCGGCGCTTGAGTCCCTGCCAAAACAGGGCGAAGCAAAGATGTGGGTAATCACCAGTCAATGTTTGCATGCAAAGGTTATCAGACGACGCCTTTGTACCACCAGCCTGTGACCGGTCTGATGGCAACTCTTGCATGCCCACCCAGTCAATGCAAACCTTGACACAGAACAGACGTTCGAGTATCATTTATAGCACAAATGAGCGAAGAATGTGCGCGTTGCCAGTTGGCAGGAGGCTACTGTGATGATGGTTCGCAAAAGCAAGGGTATTACCGAGAAGCATATCAAGGTGTTGGAATTCTTGAATGAATATCAAGCCCAGCACGGGCGTCCGCCGTCTATTCGAGAAATTGGCGAGAAGGTCAAGATTTCCTCCACCTCGGTTGTCAAATATTATCTAGATCAACTCGAAAGAATGGGGTACATAGAGCGCAATAATCGCATTTCCCGCGGCGTTCGCCTGACCGAGAAAGTTAGTGAAATTATCGAGGTGACCACTGATTTGCTGCGCATTCCCATTCTAGGTCCCATTGCTGCCGGTAGCCCCCTTCCTGAATTAGAGCCGGGCGTCAATTATCTGACGGACAATCAGGTTGAAGCAGTAGAAATTGCGCGCAGCCTGCTCCCCGCCCGTGAAAAGGGTGAAAACCTTTACGCCCTTGAAGTGAAAGGGGATTCTATGGTAGATGCCATGATCAACGACGGCGATATTGTTGTCATGAAGCCGGCCTCAGAAGCGCGCAATGGCGAAATGGTGGCAGTCTGGTTACCACAAAACAACGAAGCCACCCTGAAATACTTCTTCAAAGAAAAGGATCGCTATCGCCTCCAACCTGCTAATCCCACCATGAAACCCATCTACATCAAAAAGACCGAACCGTTAGAGATCAAAGGAAAGGTTGTCATGGTGATCCGAAAGATGGAAAAACCGCTGGCAGCGTAAACAGTCAAAGGACCTGCAAGAGGCGACCAGTGTCGCCTCTTTTTGATTCCGCGTGCTATACTTCAGCACATAAAACTGCGTCAACAAACCGGTTGTCTGAGATGAACCTTGTCCGCCCACAGACGCAGATAAAAAGGAGAAGACACCATGTATGGAACAATCGCTCACTTTCGCATCAAACCCGGCGTAAGGGATGAATTCATTAAGACAATGGACAGTTTCGGGGACGAACCCATTTCAGGTTGGATGGCAGACTACTACTTTCAGACAAACAGGGACCCTGATGAGTTTTACCTGGTGGCAATCTTCAAAGACAAGGAAACCTATCAAGCCAATGCCGATTCACCGGAACAACACGAACGTTATTTGACATTTCGATCATTTCTCGTCGCCGATCCAGAATGGAACGACGGCTTGATCGTCTCAGCCACAGGACCTGACGTGCAGTAAACCTATGGTGACCGAAATCGTCTCACTCGGCTGGATTCGAGAGCGGCAATTTCTATTGCGCGATCGCAACGGCTTTCCCCTCTTCATGGATCAACCTATGGGCGTTAATGCGGCCGACTTACTTCCATTAAGTCTGATCGGCTGCTCCGCCTATGACGTGATTGCAATTCTCGAAAAGCAAAGACAGAAGGTCACCAATTTAACGGTAACAGCCGAAAGCACGCGCGATCCGCATCCGCCCTGGAGATTCCGCAAAATCCACATCCATTACAAAGTAAGTGGACAAAATCTCGAGCGCAATAAGGTAGCGAGAGCCATCCAACTGGCAGAGGAAAAATATTGCGGCGTGTACGCCACACTGAAGGATGCCGTGGAAATTACAAATGATTTTGAACTGATCGAGATATAAAACAACGACCGGCGCAGGCCGGTCGTTCTTCTTACTCATACTATTTGAGTTTTAATACGTCCACGCCTGGGTTGGAAGGATCATGCCAAGCCGATGCCGAATTTATGTTTTCTCCTTGCTCTGTCGCAAACATGAATAAAGGATTGTAGTCGGCATTGCTTTGCCCCTCTCCCAGCGGGAGAGAGGTTGGGGTGAGGGAAAGCGGGGCGAGTATACAGCTCTATCATCTTCGCAACAGAGCATTTTCTCCTGCATAACTCCGCCCACCAGGCATGAAGAGCAAAACCAACAAACCCCATCAAGACGAGCTTTTGTTACAGATTTGGGCTGTGAATGGGCTTTTCAAGCGAGACAGGCATGTGGCGTGCCCCGGCAAGCGATTCGGTCATGATTGAAAAGGCGACCTGTTTTGAACAGATCGCCTTCTCACATTGAATAAATCAAAGGTCCTATTGGAGAACGACCGTGGCGCCGGCCTCTTCCAGTTTCTTCTTGGCTTCGTTGGCAGCATCTTTGCCCACCCCACTGAGGACCTTGGAGCCTGGGGTTTCCGCCAAGGTCTTGGCTTCGCCCAAACCAAGATTAGTCAACTGGCGGATGACTTTGATCACGTCAATCTTCTTCGCACCGGCATCCTTGATGATCACATCGAACTCGGTCTTCTCTTCGACAGGCTCAGCTGCCGCGGCACCAGCCGCAGCACCGGGCATCGCGGCCACAGCAACCGGAGCCGCAGCAGAGACACCCCATTTTTCTTCCAATTTCTTTACAAGCTCAGCCGCCTCAAGGACGGACAAGGTGGAAAGTTCTTCCACAAGTTTTTCGAGTTTTTCGGACATTGCTCTCTCTCCATATCATGAAATGAATAATATTTTTATTGATTCGATTTCGATTATGCTGCTGCTGGGGCTTTCTCCGCGAAAGCCTTGATAACAGCCGCCAAGCCTCGTGCCGGCTCGGCAATTGTGCGGGCGAGTTTGCCGGCAGGCGCCTGCAAAACACCCAGCAATTGCGCGCGAACAACAGGCAACGGGGGCATTTCAGACAACGCCTTCACTTGGGCGACGCTCAAAACTTGCCCGCCCATGAAGCCGCCTTTGACCTTGATAAACTCATTCCCTTTCGTCGCTTCGCTCAATGCTTTTGCAGTCGAAGCCGGATCCGAAAAGGCAAAGGAGATGGCAGTGCTCTTCACAAGGAAATCCTTGGGAAGTTCCATGCCACTGGCGGCGAAAGCGCGGCGTGCCAGGGTGTTTTTCACAACGTGGAACTCGCCACCCGACTCGCGCACCTTAGCGCGGATGACATCTAAGTCTTTCATTTTCGCCCCAGTATATTCCACGAGAATCACAGCCTGGCTTTTCTTCAGCCATTCAGCATACGAAGAAAGTATTTCTTCCTTGCGCGCTCTTGTAATTGCCAAAGGATATCACCTCCTTTCAACAAAAAGTCTTTGCCACTCGCTGCACGCGGCAAAGACTTCAAAGCAGCCTCCCAAGGAGGGTTAATTTGCTTTTCGTCTTCACCTGAGCGGGAAATTAAGCCCCACGCGGAATTTAAGATCCGCACTCAGAGGGCACCCGCCTTCATCGGCAAAGTGGCTTTCAGGTTAACGGGCAAATATAATCTTACCCGGCTCCCTCCAACTTGAGTGCTTCACCGGTATTGACTTTGATCCCCGGTCCCATCGTTGTTGTCAGGGTGATGCGCTTGATGTAATCACCCTTTGCGCCGGCCGGCCGTGCCTTTTGCACAGCCACCATGAACGCGGCGAAGTTCTCGTACAACTGATCCACGCTGAACGATGCCTTTCCAATCGAAACATGGATATTGGCTGTCTTATCCAGGCGGAACTCAACACGCCCCGCCTTGGCTTCCTTGATAGCGCGGGGCAGATCATCCGCGTTGACCACTGTCCCCGCCTTTGGATTCGGCATCAAGCCGCGCGGACCAAGTACACGTCCCAACCGCCCCACCTTCCCCATCATATCAGGCGTGGCAATGGCAACGTCGAAATCGAGCATCCCCCCTTCGATCTTCTTCAGAGATTCATCGTCATCAGCAACAAAATCCGCCCCGGCTGCGCGCGCGGCGGCCGCGCCTTCACCTTGAGCGAAGACCAGCACACGCACCGTCTTGCCCAAGCCATGCGGCAACACAACCACATCGCGCACTTGCTGATCTGCCTGACGCGGATCGAGCGCCGTGCGTACATGAACCTCAACCGTCGAATCAAATTTGGTGATGCTGGTTTCCTTCGCCAGCGCAACCGCTTCGCGAACGGAATACTCCTTACCCACATCAACCTTAGCCAGAGCGGCTCTGTATTTTTTTCCGTGTTTCGCCATTATATCCTCCGTGGTTCGAGCGGGATGCAAGACGCATCCCTCCCACAAAACTAATCTACGATTGTAATACCCATCGAACGAGCAGTCCCCTCGATCTGCTTCATCGCGCCTTCGAGGTCAATCGCATTCAAATCCTTCATTTTCAACTCAGCAATTTCCCTCACCTGCGCGCGCGTCACCTTACCAACCTTATCCTTATTCGGTGCACTGGAGCCTTTCTCCACCTTCGCGGCTTTTTTGAGCAACACCGACGCGGGTGGCGTCTTCAACACAAACGTGAACGAGCCATCCGTGTAGACCGTGATTTCGGCAGGGATGATCTCACCCGCCCGATTCGACGTACGTGCATTGTACTCTTTACAAAAAGCCATGATGTTGATGCCATGGCCCGCCAGCGCCGGACCCACCGGGGGTGCCGGGTTGGCTTTTCCAGCTTCCAACTGGAGTCGAACGATTGCTTTGAGTTTTTTTGCCATATGTACTCCTTTGTGGTTTTGGCGTGACGTTTTGACGTCACTCCCACTGTATCAGGCTGATGACCCAGACCCGCTTCGCGCCAAGCCTCAGCCTGTTACCGTTTATTGAACTTTCTCCAATCCTTCACATCTTCCTACTTCGCGTTGTAAACCTTTACGCTCTCTCGACCTGCAAGAAATCCAACTCAACCGGTGTTTCGCGTCCGAAGAACGAAACCATGACACGCACCTTCGAACGCTCCATATCAATTTCCGAAACTACGCCGCGGAAATCATTGAAAGGACCATCAATGATGCGGACGCGCTCACCAACCTTGAACGTGACCTTGACTGCTGGCGCCTCTGCTTCCATACGCTTGAGGATCTGTGAAACTTCCTCGGGGCGCAGAGGCGTGGGTGTGTTTCCCATCCCCACGAAGCCGGTCACGCCAGGTGTATTGCGGACGACATACCACGATTCCTCTGTCAGAATCATGTTTACCAACACATAACCCGGAAAGATATGTCGCTCCACTGTGCGGCGTTTGCCGTCCTTCACCTCGATCTCTTCCTGCGTTGGGATGACGACATCGAAAATCTTGTCCTTCATGCCCATCGTCTCGATGCGTTGTTCGAGATTATGGCGCACCTTGTTTTCGTAGCCGGAATAGCAGTGAATAACATACCAGGCAGGCTCCCCTGTCTCAGAGGAGGCTTCTGGGGGCAGAGAGGCTGAGGGGCGGCTCTCCGCGCGGGGAGCAGAAGCAGGCTCAGGCTGAGTCTGATGCGAAGATTGTTCGGGGGATGTCGAGGCGGTCCCTTGATCCGTTTCAGTTGCAGGAACGTTTTCAACATTCGCCTCATCAGGAGACGCGGCAATACCCGAATCCGCTAAAGTGGATTCGGGCCAATCGTTTCGCACCTCCTGCGGCGAATCGAACTCTTCGTTTTCGAATTGTTCCTGCGGTTCCTGCAGTGACATCAAAACCTCACAAACTTTTTAGAGCGCCAGCAGTAAGTTCAGCAACTCACGAGCGCCAGCATCGGTCAGCCCGAGCAGGATGCCCATGATGAACATCACTGCCAGCACAATGAGCGTCAACTGCCGCACTTCGGGCCAGGTAGGCCATGAGACTTTACGAAGTTCTCCAGCCGTTTCGCGAAAGAACGCCTGGATGGCATTTGGTTTCCTGCTTTTTTCTTTTACAGCCAAGATCAACTCCTTCAAGTTTCTTACGGCTAAAACGCCGCCCATCTCACTGCGGCGTTGTTTTCGATACAGGCCAGGCAGGATTTGAACCCACAACCGCTCGTTTTGGAGACGAGTGCTCTACCGAATTGAGCTACTGGCCTACTTTAGTCAGATAGTCGGCTGAGTTTTGACAACTCCCGTGTTCGATAGCACGACTATCTAACCGATCACCTACTTCGTTTCGCGATGCAGTGTGTGTTTTCTACATCGCGGACAAAACTTGTTGAACTCAAGACGATTCGGATCGTTTCGCCTGTTCTTTTCGGTCGTGTAATTTCGCTCTTTGCATTCATTACACTGAAGTGTAATGACCGGGCGAATATCCTTTTTCTTGGAAGCCATACTTACCTTTCCAATCTATCTTATTCCAAAATCTTCGTCACGACACCGGCGCCGACGGTCAAACCGCCTTCACGGATGGCAAACTTCGAGCCTTGCTCCAACGCGACCGGCACAATCAACTCCACTTCCAGGTTCACGTTGTCTCCAGGCATCACCATCTCGACCCCTTCCGGCAACTTGATCGTCCCAGTCACGTCCATCGTCCGAATGTAGAACTGCGGACGATACCCACTGAAGAACGCCTTGTGC
>DATLZK010000012.1:0-7515 GCA_035574015.1 Anaerolineales bacterium | reverse complement strand
GCGCCGCCTCAGCCTGGTCCCGTTCATTTGAACTGATCTCCGCCTCGGTGAAGTCCATCCTCGCGCGCGGCGCGGGGTTTCTATGGGGCGGCTCTGGGCGTGCTGCGATGGATGCCTCATCGAAGGAGGGTTGCCATTCCTTTTCCCAACCTTCGGGGAAGTTTTCGGGTGGAGGGGGCATATCCTCGTCCTCCTCCGCCGCGTAAACGGGCGCGGGCTCAGCCACTTGCGCCACCGGGACGCGCGGCGGGGTGGGTTTGACGGGTGAAGGCTGGGGAGGAGAAGTTGCCGGTTTAGCGGGAGCAGGCTTCGGCTGGGAAAGAGGCGTTGCGTTCGTTGAGTCCAAAGGTTCGATGATTTTGATTTCTGTCTGTATTGCGTCTACCAGAATCTTCGGCGGCGTATTGGTGGTATCCACTTTGCCTTCGACAATGATGATTTGCCCAACGGTCATCTGTTCGCGATATTTCTCCCATGTTTTGGGGAAGAGGACAAGTTCAATGTTGCCTTGAATGTCTTCGATGGTGACGAAGCCCATCGGTTTGTTGGTTTTGGTAATGTAGGGGCGGACGGCTGTGATCAAGCCCGCCACGCGCACTTTTTCATCGTGTTGTGCGTCGCCGAGCTGGGCGGAGAAGTAACTGACGATTTGTGCGAAGGTTTGCTGGTAAGGTGTGAGCGGATGATCGGAGATGTAAAGTCCGATGAGTTCGCGCTCCCAGTTGAGCATTTCGCGCCGATCCACATTGGCGACGTTGGGGAGATGGATTTCTTCGACGACGCCGGTGGCTTCTCCAAAGAGGGACAGTTGCCCGGCTTCGGCAGCGCGGAAATGGTTGCCGCTGATGGCTATGAGGCGATCGAGGGCGGCGAGCAGGGCAGCGCGGTTGCCGAAGGCATCGAGCGCGCCGACTTTGATGAGGCATTCGAGGGCGCGTTTGCCTACGGCGCGCAGGTCTACGCGGCGGGCGAAGTCGTTGAGGTCTTTGAAGCGTCCGTTGCGGCGGCGTTCGTTGATGATGAGTTCGACGGCGCTTTGCCCAACGTTTTTGATGGCGCCCAGCCCAAAGCGGATGTTCGGTTTGCCCTCAATGTCTTCGATGGCAAAGTCCCATTCTGAGGTGTTGATGTCGGGTGGGAGGACCGGCACGCCCATGCTGCGCGCGTCTGCCACGTACAATGCCACTTTTTCGGTCTGCCCGGCTGAGGCGGAGAGGAGCGCCGTCATGTATTCGGCGGGGTAATTGGCTTTGAGATATGCCGTTTGCACGGCGATCACACCGTAATCGGCGGCGTGGCTACGATTGAAGCCGTAGCGGGCAAATTCTTCCCAGTCGCTGTAGATGGCTTCGGCGATTTCGCGCGCCATCCCTTTTTTGACTGCGCCTTCCACGAATTTTTTGCGGTGTTTTTCGATGTCCTCTTTTTTCTTTTTCGAGATGGCTTTGCGCAGTTCGTCGGATTCGGAGGGGGTGTAGCCCGCCAGTTCGACAGCCGCTTGCATCAATTGTTCCTGGTAGACGGGGATGCCATAGGTGGAATCGAAGATGGGCTTGAGGGCGGGGTGGCGATATTCGACTTCTGCCTCTCCGTGCATGCGAGCGATGTAGTCGGGGATGAATTGCATTGGACCGGGACGATACAGGGCGACCATGGCGATAATATGTTCGACCGTTTTGGGTTTCATTTGGACGAGCCAGCGCGTCATGCCGCCGCCTTCCACCTGGAAGACTCCGGCAGTTTGTCCGTTGCCGAGCAATTCGAATGCCTTAGGGTCATCGAGAGGGATGTTGTGCAGGTTTAGTTTGACTCCATGACGTTTTTCGATCATCTCGCAGGCGCGTGCCATGACCGTTAGCGTGATGAGGCCAAGGAAGTCCACCTTCAACATGCCGAGCGATTCGAGAATGCCCATTTCGAATTGTGTGACCGTCTTGATGGGCGTTTCTTCCGATCCGGAGGTGGGGCGATGTAAGGGCAGATATTCGACGAGCGGTTTGTCGGAGATGACTACACCCGCGGCGTGTGTGCCGGCGTTGCGAACGGTGCCTTCCATTTTTGCGGCGGTATCAATCAATTCGCGCAGGTAGGGCTGGGAATCGTAGATTTGTTTGAATTCGGGAACCGCCAATGCGTCTTCCATGGTGGTTTGCCTGCCCGAGACGAACGGCACCAGTTTTGCCACACGATCCACTTCGGAGAGGGGAATGTCCATCACGCGTCCCACATCGCGCAAAGCCGCTTTTGTTCCCATTGTGCCGAAGGTGATGATTTGTGCGACTTTGTCGCTGCCGTATTTGCGAGTGCAATATTCGAGCATCTCGGCGCGGCGGTCGTCTTGGAAGTCGAGATCAATGTCGGGCATGGAGATACGCCCTGGGTTCAAAAAGCGTTCGAATAGCAAATTGTGTTCGAGCGGATCAACCAGCGTGATTTCCAGCACGTAGGCCACAATTGAGCCGGCCGCAGAGCCACGCGCGTTGAACCAGATTCCGTTTTCGCGCGCGTGACGGCACAGGTCCCACACGATGAGGAAGTAAGCGTCAAACCCCATTTTGTGGATGACGTTTAACTCGTAATCTAGTCGTTCACGTACCTGAGGCGTGTTGGCGCGGTCTTTGTAGCGTTTTTTGGCTCCCTCCTCGCATAAGTGACGCAGATATGTTTCGGATGTGAAGCCTGGGGGAACAGGGAAGTGGGGCAGATGATAGCCTTTAAACGATAAATCCACATTACAGCGTTCCGCGATCAGCAGAGTGTTGCTCAGTGCTTCGGGTATTTCTGCAAAGAGGCGGCTCATTTCCTCGGGCGTGCGCAAGTAGTAAGTCTCATCGCTCATGCGCATCCGGTCGGGGTCGCTGAGGACGGTTTGTGTTTGAATGGCGAGGAGGATGTCTTGCAATTTCCAATCTTCGGGGTTGATGTAGTGAACGTCATTCGTTGCGACGAATTTCGCCGAATAACGCGCGCCCAGTTCAATCAGTTTGCGGTTGAGTTCGGTGATTTCTTTGATGTTGTGATGCTGGAGTTCGATGAAGAAACGGTCGGGCCCGAAGACATCGTAATACCAGTTCATGAGACGGATGGCTTCTTCCGTCTTTCCATCCAGGATCATGCGCGGAATTTCGGCGGACATGCATCCCGAAGTGCAGATGATTCCTTCGGAATGAGCGGCAAGGAAATCATGGTCAATGCGGGGGTAGTAGTAGAAGCCTTCGAGTTGGGCGGCGGAGGCAATTTTGAGCAGGTTTTTGTAGCCGGTTTCGTTCTCTGCCAGTAGAAGCAGGTGGGTGGAGGTGCGGTCTAATTTGGGATCGCGGTCGTGCATCGTCCGTGCCGCGAGATAGGCTTCCACGCCGATGATGGGTTTGACGTCTGCCTCGGTCGCTGCCTTGTAAAATTCAATCACGCCGAACATCGTGCCGTGATCCGTGATGGCGACGGCAGGCATGTTCAGTTCTTTTACGCGCCGCACCAGTTTCTTGATGTTCGAGAAACCATCGAGCAAGGAGTATTCGGTGTGAACGTGGAGGTGGGCGAAGGACATGGGGAGTAAGAGAGAAGGTTAGAGAATTGGGAAGATTTGAGAATTGGGGGATTGGTCGCTAAAAGATTATAGCACGTGTGTTCGGGGATGAGGTATGCGGGTGGCTTAAAAAATGTGGGTTCTCTGGGATTAGGTGGGGTAGAAAAACTGCTTTATCACAGAACATACTGTGATGGAAAGGGAGTCCCCAAATAAAAAATCCTCCTTGCGGAGGTGATGTAGTGAGCGCGCAGAGATTCGAACTCTGAACCAATGGCTTAAAAGGCCACTGCTCTGCCGTTGAGCTACGCGCCCATTGTTAAGCGATGGGCATTCTAACACGGGAAATATTCATCGTCAACGTGAGTGCGCAGTGTAAGACTTTTTCATTCAGGGGCGTCTATCGGCTGGAGGTTCGCATGGCTGATGTAATGCTTGTAAACGAAGAGACTTTCAAGAGCGAAGTGCTCGACTCGGCTCAGCCTGTGCTGGTGGATTTCAGCGCAGTCTGGTGCCAGCCCTGCAAAATGCTTGACCCTGTGGTCAAACAATTGGCGGCCGAATGGGAAGGGAAAGTCAGGGTCGTGAAAATAGATGTGGATGAGAATCCCAATCTCGCCATGCAGTTTGGAATCATGGGTGTTCCTACCTTGTTGTTTTTCAAGAACGGCGAGGTCAAGGAGCGCGTCACGGGCTTTATGCCCAAGGAAAAACTGGTCGCTCGCTTTGGTCCCCATCTCAACTAGCCCTTGATTAACTTCACTCCCACTCAGAGGATGCGAAGCGTTCATCGCTTTGTGTCTTTTTATTTCCCTCGCATTAACTTTTCGAGTTCTGCGAAGTTCACGCGGGAAGTCAAATCCAGGCTAAGGGGGGTGACAGAAACCCAGCGCTTCTTTCGTAGAACATATACGTCCGTATCCTCCGGTTCATTTTCGAGTGAATGCGCTGTGCGATAACCGATTGTCGCCGGCTCGTCCCAAGACTTTCGCGAGGGAGCAATCGGTTCGTAGTATCTGTGTGGTGAGACGCGGGTCAGTTGCCAAGGGGTATCGAGGGTTGCGTCAGAAGGAATGTCCACTTTCAGGAGTTTGACATCCTCGGGAAACTTTCGCTCCAGGAGGAGACGGGCGAAGTATTTGGTAAAAGCGGCGGCGACCGAAAAGTCAATGTCTTCCGAATAAGAAAGATGATATTTGGAGTCGGCCTCCAACGAAACAGCCAGTGCAGGAATGCCCAATGAGGCGGCTTCCATTGCCGCGCCTACCGTACCCGAAATTGTGACGCCCGCGGCAACATTTTCTCCGTAGTTGATGCCTGATACAACCAGATCCGGCTTGCGCTTCAAGATTTCATAGACGCCGTGGAGGACCGCCTGCGCGGGGCTCCCACCCACCGCAAACACGCTCCATTCTTGACCGTTGACCTGCACCTTTTCCTCGCAGATGATTCCATCCGATGTGCTGGGCAGACTGCGGCTCATGCCTGAAGATTGCTCGCGCGGCGCAGTAACGGTGACAAACCCCAGGTCAGAGAGAGAAGCGGCAGCAGCCCATAAGCCCGGAGAACGGATGCCATCATCGTTCGTCAAAAGAATTTGTGCTTTCGCCATTGTTTTGAGTGCCTTTCGAGATACGTATAGATTCAAAGATGCTCTGTTGCAAACATAGACAAAGGATTGTCGTCGGCATTGCTTTTCGCCCTCACCCCAACCCCCTTCCAGTGAAAGAGGGGCAGAGGTGAGGGAAAGCGGGGATGAATACTCCAATGATCTTCGCAACAGAGCAATTCAAAGCAAAAAAAGGAACGGTTGCCCGCTCCTTCATGGCAGCGCCCTCGGCGTGACTCGAACACGCGACCTATTGCTCCGCAAGCAAGCGCTCTAATCCACTGAGCTACGAGGGCAATTGTGCGCTGGGATTTTAATTCAGAATCAGGGTCAGGTCAAGCAGTCCGCGCCGTAGATGACGAATTAACGACCGTTTTCATGGATCAATTTCAGAAATTCGGGAACGATTCGTGGATCGAAATGTTTGCCCGCCTGCTTCTTGATGTATTCGATGGCATCGTATTTTGACCAGGCGCGGCGATAAGGACGATCAGAAGTCAGGGCATCGAAAACATCTGCCAGCGCGAACAAGCGGGCTGAAAACGGGATGCTTTCCCCGGCAAGTTGCTCCGGGTAGCCACTGCCGTCCCATTTCTCGTGATGGTAGTGGGGGATTTCCAACGCTGGCGCGAGGTAGTTGATTGGGGAGAGGAGATCCACGGCAATTTTGGGATGCTGACGCATGATCTCCCACTCTTCTGGTGTGAGGGGACCGGGTTTGAAGATGATGTGATCGGGTATGGCAACTTTGCCAATATCATGCAGGATGGCGCCGCGGCGGATGTGGAGCAGTTCTGAATCGTTGACGCCCAGCAGGGTCGCCAGACGAACCGTGAGATCGGTAACGCGGCGAGTATGTCCTTTCGTTTCCCGATCGCGCAGATCAAGGGTGCGAGACCAGCCTTCGATAGTGTCGTTGTAAGCCATGCTCAATTCGATGTTCGATTTTTGAAGTTCCTTGAACATGGAGGCGCTATCTATAGCAATGGCTGCCTGTCCCGCGATGATGTTCAGGAAATCGAGCCATTCGGCATCTGGTTGGAGGCGAGAGCGATGGAATATCTCCAGCACGCCAAGCACGCGTCCTTTTGCGATAAGAGGCACACCGTAATATGTTACGAAATCTTCATTGGAAAACAAAGGGGAACGGTCGAAGCCGGTTCCATGCTTGGCGAGATTGGGAATATGGATCATTTTCCTTTCGAGTGCTACGCGCCCGCTGTAACCTTCCCCAATTTTCAAACGGGTGTGTTGAAGGACATTCGTGCGAAAGCCTTTGCCAGATGCAAACTTGAGCAGATTGCTCTCGCGCTCGTACAGTAGAATGGCTGCTGCGTCCACCTGCATCAGGGTGGTAACTTGATCCAATAACATGGACAGAAGAAGGTCAAGGTCCAATCCTGAGGCAATGGCGAGGTCAATGGAGCGCAAGGCAGAGAGGCGTTGTAATTGTTGCTGATATTGCACTTCCGCTCGCTTGTATTTTGTGATCTCCCGTGCGGTGAGGATGAATTGCGAAGGCCTCACGGGAAGCAGGCGCGCTTCAAACCACCGCAAGTTGCCTGATGCGAATAGGGAAAATTCGAAAGATGTGCTTTTTTCAATGGATGGGGTTGCAAGTAATTCACATGCCAGCGCATTTGCGCGAGGGGAAGGGATGATTTCGTGCAGTCGTTTGTTCAAGAGTACCGTTGATGCTTCCTGCAGTGATGGGTCATTCGATCTAACTTCGAGAATTGTCCCTTCCTGATCGAGGGTGGCGACTAAATCAGAAAACGCCTGGAGTGCCTCTCCAAGCTTGAAATCAGTATCAGCGGGAAGAATGAAGCGATTTTCCAATGCAGCCTGTCGAAAAAAAGCGGACGCGGGGCATAGCGATTCCCCTCAATCGCTACGCCCCCAACTCCGCCGCGTCACCCGGTCACATCAGAGTAACGAAACAGTCATGCGACTGATGCGGTTAAGCAACTTGATTACCCTTAAGCGCTTGGTTGACCTTTTGGGCAAAATCGGTTAGGTTATTGGCGCGCACGGTTTGGATGATCTCTTTTTCCTGATCGGTCAGGGCAAAGGTCTGCCCCAAGTAGCCGCCCGCCAACGCTGCTTCAGGTTCGTTCAGAAGCATGGTGCGAAATTGGTCGCTTACAATTGCCGCCGCAAAGAGACGATGCAGCCCTGAACGTTCTGCACTCGGTTTGCGATAATCGAGGGACGATGCAGGACGAGCATCCAATGTGAGCATGGTCATGTGTTTGCTCCAGTTTTGGGTGCCTGTTCGGCTTGGGGTTATTTCACAGGACCGACGCCGCCGTCCGAAGGACCCTGAATGACAAATACAGCGAGGAGGGTGATGACGAAGTAGGCGTATTGAATGTGGCGG
>DATLZK010000011.1:0-5835 GCA_035574015.1 Anaerolineales bacterium | reverse complement strand
TGTCCATGTCAATGATGTGATTGTGTTCATCGAACGTGATGCCGTTGAGAATGACAAACCCGCCACCGTTCAGTGGATCGCCGGCCATGAAGGACTCGGCCAGATAATCCAGGCAAGTGCCATTGATCACCACGCGCGGCTTCCCGACCGCATTAATCAGGGGACGCCCTGCGGCATTGCCCAACACGTAAACTTCCCCTCCTTTCGCCGCATACATGAAGGTTTGCCCAACATCCCCATGAACAACGAGTTTGCCTGATTTCATAATCTGTGCCAGTTGATCCTGCCCGTTGTTGTGGACATGAATCTCCAGCCCATCTGAACCCGAGGCCAGATAATCGCCGGGCGAGCCATAGACATCAATGCGTGTACCATCGGTGCGCGGACCCAGGCCGTTGCCGATGAAGCGATGTCCCTTCGTGAACGCGATCAGGAAACGCCTGAAGCCTCTCTTGTAGAGTTTTTGAATCGCCCTTGCCACTGAAGTCTCGCCTTCCGGCGCAAAGTCGCGTGCATCCACTACAGCAATCTGCTGTTCGTTTACTGGTTCAGCAAAGGCATCGCCGGCTCGCAGATAAAAGTATTTACCTGACCGGTCCTCTCTCAACGATTCGATCACGCGTGCAAACGTTTGATCAATCAGCGAAAGGAGACTGCTTCGCCGCAAATTGCCTGTATCATAGCGGCGGTCCATCATCAGCGTTAAGAGTTCGATAACTTCGTGCGAATGTCCCTCCGCCGCCTCTACCTCAAGCGCGGCAAGAAAACCTTTTGCCTGCTCATAGTTCCAATTCACGATCTGAGATTTGACCCACTCGAATTTTTCATAGGCAGAACCGTCAGGCGGATCCATCTCCAACAGTGTTTCCTGCCTTTTATCAAAGCAATAAGCAGATGTATGGGTAGGCATGGGAACGGCACGACCAAACTTATCGGTGCAAGTGATGTCCATGCCTTTGCCATTGGGCTTGACCTTGTAAAAGAACGCGCCGCCGTCGGTGTGACTTCCGCCTCGGGCGTTCCAGTATCGGTCTGCCCGTGTCCAGAAGCGTGAATCGGTTTTCGCCAGACTTTCGAGCGCGGCGTCAATCGCCTGTTTTTCAGAAGCGGCGAAACCAATGGCAACTCGTGTTCCATCTTCGAGGGTATTCTCCTGCCAGGCGAAGACTTGCGGGCGCAACATGCTGGTATCGGTGATGCCGGTGAGCGTGTAGAGCGGTCCGCCCTCAGCGTGCGTATCTGATTGCGCAATCAAGAAGAACCAGGGACCATCCGGCGAACAGTGCATGTGTGTTTGCTGTAACATTTGATAGATGCCCCGCTTTTCCGGCGGGAGCATGTAGAAATCCCGTTCGGTTGTGGGCGCCATGGCCTCGATCACATATTCGAGTGGATAACCATACGTGCGATACAACAAGTCGAAGACCTGAACTGCGACTTCCGTATCTGTCAAAAACAAAGGATAGATATTCCGCTGAGAGAGGTATTCACTGATCGAAGCATGATTGGCGAAATCGCCGTTATGGACGAGCGCTTCATTCATCCCGATAAACGGGTGCGCTCCGCCCGGATGCCATACTCGCCCTTTGGTTGGATAACGATGATGCCCAATCCAGACGTGCGCGTGCATGTCCTCAATCTGATAGTAGCGAATCACATCATCGCCGTAGCCAACCATTTTGAGTACCAGCATGTTTTTGCCATGTGAGAGAACGAACGCCTTCTTATCGCCTGTGGATTGATAATATTTCACATTCAGGCGATAGGTATTTTGAAAGACAATTTCATCCTCCACCTTTCGGCGTGGAAGGTCTCGCAGATCGTGTGTCTCGATGAACTCTTCGACGACTTCGGGCTTCAGGCGAACGAAATATTCAATCACTTCAGGAGGCGGCACCTCTAAGCCGAGGATCTTGAAATCGGCAATGTGCTTCTCCTGACGAACGTGATCCACAAGGAAAGGGCGATAGATGAATTCGCGCTCCAATTCCTCCCGCACGGTGAGATCCAAATAAGCGATGGCGATGAGATAGTCCTTCTCGAGAATCTCCTGCGTCACACCGAATTCTTCCGGGACCAAACCAGCCGCGGCAATGCCTCCGCCTTTGCCGTTGCCGCGATTGCGCATTTGGCGAAGTGCCTGGAGCATATGCTTTGCCGCGACCTGTACATTGCTCGCCAGACCGATGACGCCACAACCGCCCTCTACTTCTTTGCGCGTCGGCATGACAAACCCCGATGCGGGTGTCAATCCTTTCCTTGAGTCAATCAATTTCTGTGCAAAGGGTTGAGCGTTCATCTTAGCGACTCCTTCCGTTTGCATTTCCAACATAGCGCAGCAAATCCTTGCGACCGCGCAACTCGCGGATGCTTCTCAATCCAAGTCGGCGGAGGATATCCTTCAATTGAAGAGCGAATGAGGCATAGAGATTACTGATGCGCTCTGCACCCCATTCCGGTTCGATGAATTGAGAAAGCAGGGGGTCGGTGGTGGTCAAGCCAAAGGTGCAGCCGCGTCCACGCTCGCAATTGGAGCAGCGCGTGCATCCCAGCGCGACCAGTTCTGCCGTCCCCAGGATTGCGCCGTCTGCACCCAGGGCAATAATTTTGGCGATGTCATATGCAGTGCGGATTCCCCCGCTCGCCATAACCGTGATTTCATCGCGAATGTTTTCGCTGACCAGATATTTATGCACTTTCGGCACAGCGAACTCAATGGGCATGGCGATATTCTTTTTGGCAATCTCCGGCGCGGCGCCTGTGCCTCCGTAGGCACCGTCCAGGTGGACGATATTTGCGCCGGCATAATAACTCCCGACTGCGACCATATCCACATCCGTCGGCGTGGAAACCTTTACCGAGACTAATGCTTCGGGGTTGGTTGTCTTAATCCAATCTACATGTTTGCGATGATCTTCCACCGAATAGACCGAATGGAATGGAAAGGGCGAGAAGAGGCTGACCCACGGCACGCTCTCGCGTAGTTCTGCAACGGTGGAAGTGGCTTTATCAGCGAGTAGGTGACCTCCAAGCCCAGGCTTGGCGCCCTGTGCATATTTGAATTCAACGATGGGCGCGTACTGGATGGTCTCCTCACGTACCCCAAACATGCCGGTTGCGACTTGTGTGATGATGTGATCCTTGAAGGGGACGAGCGCGGCGGGGTAACCTCCTTCGCCAGTGGAGAAGAATGTTTTCCATCTCTTCGCTGCCATAGCGCGTGAAAGCATGACCTGTTCGCTAATCGAGCCGTAGGACATGCCACCGCCGTAGATCGGAATTGGAATAACGATCTCTCGTCCCACACCGCGTTTATTCAACGAGATCGAAAGGTCTATTTCCACATCGGCAGGAGTCCATTGATCTTCGGGAAGGAATTTGAAGTCCAGCACATCGAAGCCGCCCTCGGATCGTCCTACGCGGTATTCAAGTCCGTTTTCCGGTGGGCGGCCATGCTTTGCCTGATAATACGTTGCCAGGATTAATTCTTCCGTCCAGCGAAAATCGCCCATCGCTGGAGAGGGTGGGAAGATGCGTTCGGCGCGCCGGTCAAAGCCGAGGCGCAGGTTTCTGACGTGTTTTTCAACGATCATTCGTTCCTGGGTCTTATGCGTGTTCATAGCCATCCACTCCGGCAAAGGCTTCTGCTTCGAGGGTGCTCATCAGCATGGCGCGTCCCATCTCGCCGCGCATGCGTCTCGTTTCGCGAATGCCCATTGCGCCGCTGATCTCCAGCAATTGGTCACGCCAGGAGGCGGCAAGATTCATGAGGCGCTGTTTACCCCATTCGGGCGTTAACTTCTTTGGCAAGATAAAGCGACTTGTCTGACGATCCCTGCATTCACCGACGAACTTGCCTTGCAGTGCTACGATGAGCGGTGTATCTATAGCGACCGCGTCTAGGCCACACAGGATTGCTTTGGGTAAATGTTCTGCGGCGATCATGCCGCCGCTTGCCAGTAAGGTCACTTCTTCGCGCACGCCGGCTTTTACAAATACAGCATGTGCTTCGCGAATGAGTTCTAGTACGAATCTTCCGTTGGCATTGCGCCCGTGAAAATCAGCAAGGAAATGAAAGATGTGGATGCCTTGCTTTGGGTATTCGAGTAGTTCATCGGATGATGAAAACGGAATGCGTAAACCGATCAGACTCTCGGGGAATCTTTGGCGGAGAAAAGCGTGGAGCGCCGCGTCCCATCCTTCGAGCAGAATCAGGCGCGGGGTGCGGAGAGAAGCGAGTTTTTCTTCATCGCCGCTTTGAATCACTGGCACAGTGTGATCGTTCTGCAATCCAAGTTTTAAAATGGCATCTAAAGGAAGAATGGCAAGCGAACCGATGGCTTCTGCGGCGTGAGCCGCGCTCTTCCAAATCTTTTCATTCGACATTGAAGGGGATGCGGCATCGAAGAGGAGGGGGAGGGGGAGGGAGATCATGTGTGGGATGTTTCCGATGGGATTGCCCTCTTCATCGAAGGTGAGATGATTGGGCTTGTAGCCGATGTCCACAACCGTCGAGATGAATTCGCGGCCGTGAATACCGTCGCGGGTGGGGCGGACAATCTCGGACATGTCGGTCCACATGCCGTCCCAGCCTTCGCCGCCGAATTTGCCGCGATAGCCTGCTCCTTTGACGGGAATGCTGCCGGTTTCCGCTTCGTAATTAACCGTATCCACAAACTGGGGAGTGAAATAACTGTCTCCCAGTTTGAGGCGTTCCGGGTGTGGGCTGACATAGATGAATGTGGGGAATTCAGTGGTGCAACGCAGGCATCCCACGCAGAGATGTTCGCGGGGCATGAAGCCGCCAACGGGTCCTGAGAAGACGCCGTAAATGCACGGGCGGCTGAGGATCACTTGATGATTTTGTGGACCGTAATGGAGAATTTCGGAGAGGATGAATTTGGCGAGAGCAATCTTCCCGACCTTCACCCTAAAGCGGGGAGGCCATTTCTCGATGGGCGGCGCAGGTTGAGTTTCGATGTGATAACGTTCATATTTGCTGGGTTCTGCACGCTTCATGATGCACCTGTAATAAACAATTAGCGTAAGAGAACACCGACTATATGGACAATACATACCATATTGCAGGGCTGACTGTCCAGATGAAAATTCAAACAGTGCGCACGCAAAGGTTATCGGTGGCACGGCTTGTAGCATAACTCCTGGGAGTTGTGCTACTTCATCACTTTTTCTCGAAGACTTCGTAATAGGCTTTATCTAGTTCGTCATCGGCGAGGTGGGCGTAGCGCTGTGTGACCTGGATGTTTTTGTGTCGCGCCAGTTCTTGGGCGATTTTCAGGTTTCCGGTGCCGCGCAGGACAGTCGTGACAAAATAATGGCGGAAAGAGTGCGGCGTGATTTTGCCGACCATTTCCTTACCCAGTAACTGTTCCACGCGCTCTTTGACGATGTTGCGTCCTGTCGTCGGTGTGATGGGCTTGACCTTTTTGCCGGCGCCCTTGTCGTGACGGGCGAAGAGGGGTAGGGAGGGGAGGGGGCGGCCGGAGTTGCCATCCATGGTAGCGCGATGCGAAAGGTAATCCTTGAGGGCTTGTAGAGAGCGCGAGGAAAAGCGGACAACAGCCTGTTTGTTGCCTTTGCCGATGATGACGGCACGGCCTGCGTTCCAGTCCATATCGCCACGGCGCAGGGCGCAGGCTTCATGAACGCGCAGACCTGTATCGGCGAGGGTGAGTAGAAAGGCGCGGTCACGGGTTGCGCGTAGTAAAACTTTCGATGGTTCCTCGTCTCGGTTGGACGCAATCAGGTTTTCAACATTTTCCAGTTGATCCAGAAGTCGCTCAATCGAATCGGCAGGGAACTGGGGGAGGCGAA
>DATLZK010000010.1:0-18954 GCA_035574015.1 Anaerolineales bacterium | reverse complement strand
CCGCCTCGTCCGGAAGTGAAGCCTGCTCTGGAAAAGGCGCGCGAAGCGGGCATTCGCACGATTATGATCACAGGCGATTATCCCAACACCGCGCGTGCTATTGCCGAAAGTATCGGCATGCTTAAGCGTGGCAGGCAGGTGATGACCGGCGCGGAATTGAATACTTTCTCCGACGATCAACTGAGGGAGATCATCAACAAAATATCAGTCTTTGCCCGCGTCTCACCGGAACACAAAATGCGCATCGTGGACGCGCTCCAGGCGAACAACGAAGTTGTGGCGATGACCGGTGACGGTGTGAACGACGCACCTGCCCTCAAAAAAGCTGACATCGGCATTGCAATGGGCATCACCGGCACCGACGTTGCGAAGGAAACTGCCGATATGGTGCTCACCGATGACAACTATGCCAGCATTGTCTCCGCCGTTGAACAGGGGCGCATCATCTACTCGAATATCCGTAAATTTGTTTTTTTCCTGCTTTCCTCCAATGTGGCGGAAATCATGATCATCTTCCTGGCTACACTGGCGGGACTCCCCGCACCGCTGACCGCGATTCAATTGCTATGGCTCAATCTCATCACCGATGGCGCGCCGGCGCTGGCTCTTGCCGTAGAAAAGGGCGATCCGGATATTATGAAGCAAAAGCCGCGCCCAAAGGACGAACCAATTATCAACGGCAGTATGACCCTCGGCATTGTGATCCAAACCATTGCTCAAACTGGCGCCGTGCTAACCGCCTTTGGGCTTGGGCTGTTGTGGGAATTAAATGTCCTGGGGATGGAAATTCCGGCTGATGTAAATCCTGTTGCCTATCTGCTCGCTTTTGATTGGCGATCCGTTGATTTGAATGTGCTGCACATTGCTGAAACTATGGCATTTGTCACACTTTCGCTGTGTGAACTCTTCCGTGCCTACACCGTCCGCTCGGAACGCGCCTCGGTGTTCCAGATCGGCGTTTTTTCAAATCGCTATATGCAATATGCAGTCGGTCTTTCCATTGTCCTGCTTTTGTTGGTTTGTGCCGTGCCGTTCCTGCAGCCGATCTTCAACACGCATTTTCTCAGTCTGCGTGAATGGATGACTGTCGTAGGACTTGCGCTCATTCCGGCTGTGGCAGAGGAGATAACAAAATTCTTTTTGCGGCTGCGAAAATAGTTTTTTCTTTCCCCTCTGTGTGATTGAGTTATGCAGCGTGTTGTAACTGCCTACCCACCCTCACCCGGCCAATGGGAGAGGGTTTAGGGTGAGGGGAGGTGATTACAGCGTGCTACGGGATCACGTATGGCTCGAAGATTTAATCCGAAATGTTTTCCGGTGGATTTCGGAATATCCCAGCCGCCTCAACGCGGACCGATGTGCCTGCGTGCCGTACCCTTTGTGTTTTCCCAGCCCATAGCCGGGGTACTGTGCGTCCAGTTCGCGCATGAGGGCGTCGCGCTCGGTCTTTGCCAGAATGGAGGCGCAGGCAATGCTCAAACAGCGCGCGTCTCCCTTGATGAGCGAGGTTTGCGGAATATCCAGATGAGGAAGTTCCAGACGGAAGTCGGTGAGCAGATGTTGAGGGGGAAGGTTGAATTGATGCAAAGCCCGCAGCGCGGCGAGACGCGTTGCACGCACAATGCCTTGTGAGTCAATTTCCTCTGCCGAGGCAAATCCCACGCTCCATGCCAGAGCCGTTTCTTTGATGAGGGCGGCAAGCCGTTCACGCGCGGGCGGAGTCAATTGCTTGGAATCGCGCGCTCCGCTCAGGGTCGAGGAAAGAAGCGCTGCATCGTTGGGGAGGATGACCGCGCCCACGCAAACAGGTCCCGCCAGCGCACCGCGTCCGGCTTCGTCTAATCCTGCAACGAAATGGAAGCCGCGTTGCCAAAGATCGAATTCAAGGGAGAGATCAGGAGCGGCGTGTTTCATCGTAGAGACCGCGGCGGGCGTTGATGTGAATCCGAAAGATGTCCCGAATCATACGCAGGGCGTCGCGCAAGGCGCTGATTTTGGTCTCGGCGGAGTAATACCAGTGAATGGGGACCTCATGGATGCGATAGCCGCGTCGACGCGCCAGGTAAAGCAACTCGATGTCGAAAGACCAGCCATACAGAGTTTGACGGCTGAAGAGGTCTTCGGCGACGGCTGCGCGGAAACATTTGAAGCCGCATTGTGTGTCGTTCAAGCCGGGCAGGATGAGGGTTTGGATGATGAGGTTGATGCCGCGCCCGCCGAGGTGACGATAGAGCGGCTCGTTGTAACGCACTGCGCCCTTCGCCTCGCGCGAAGCAATGGCGATATCGAATTCCTGAAGAGCAGGAGGAATGAACTTGATAATTTCCTCCACCGGCATGGAAAGGTCGGCGTCGCACATAAAACGGTATTCCCCGCGCGCCGCAAGCATGCCACGCTGGACGGCGGCACCTTTGCCACGTTCGCTTTGGAGGACACGCAGGTTGGCGCGCCCGGCGGCAAAGGCTTGGGCGATCTCGAAGGTGCGGTCGGTGCTGCCGTTCTCGACGACGATTATCTCTGCAGGGAAGGTCTGTTTCTCGAGAAAGTGAAGGATCCGTTCCAGGGTTTGCGGCAGGCGGTTTTCTTCGTTATGAGCAGGAATGATGATGGAAAGAAAAATGGACAATGTGAGGCTCAGGAAAAAAAGATGAGGATGATTGCAAAAGCCGCGAGGATGGCGATCAAACACAACGATAGGGCGGCAATGAGAGCAAGCTGTAGAGGGGTCATGCCGAGAATTCGTCGGCTTTGAGGTTTTCGAGCAGGCGCTCTTACGGATGCGCGCAGTGCGGAGGGTGGTGTTTGAGCCGGCATTTCCTCTGTCATCATGAAGTCAAAGTCGGCAGGGTTGAATGGCTTTGCCTGCTGTGAAGCGTTGAAGATGGCGCGTGCGCGGGAGACTTCGGGTTGTGCAGTCGTGACGGGAGTCGCTTCTTTTTTGGGAGGACGCGGATTCAGAATGCGTTCGGTCAATTCATGCGCCGCTTCTAAGGTCAAAACCGGTCTGGCAGTGAGCAAACCATTGACAAAGGTTCTGACACCGTCAATCATCAGTACTCGAATTGCAGGACGGTTGGATTCGATGTGCAGGCCCGGGTCGCCTGCGATCAACACCGGTTCGGCTTTGACGGGCATCTCCACTCCCTGATTCTTGAGGAAGGTCTCTAAGGCGCGCGCCATTTTCGCCGTGCGCTGAATCAGATTGACCGGCGCAGGCTTGAACTGCCCTCCCGATTCGACATTCCAGGCCTCGCCCTTTGCTTCGTATCTGCCGCGCAGGTATGCTACATAGATCACAAACACACCTGCCGGACCGATCAGAATCATGGGGATCATGATGCCGGTATCGCCGAGCGTCAGGTTTCGGATGAGAGAGTATCCTCTTTCCAAGTGGTGCTCGAAGAACTTGGCGATCGCGTTTTGCGCTTGCCACTCGTTCGGCCAGTTGAAACCGAATTTGAGCATCGCCTGGACGCGCTCGAGGAGCCCCATCTCCCCTTTCTTGTTTACGAAGGGTGTTTTGTCAATGATCTTCATGTTGACCTAAAAGAGGGGCGTTCCCTCCAGTTCATCGTGCTCCGCGTCCTCGCGCGTAGCGATGACCTCACTGCCGTTCCGTCTGACCAACAGGACAGGCTTTCCTTGCTCGAAGGTGCTTGACCAAAACTCACGCCGCCTGCCGGTGATGAATCGTTTTCCACTTTTCAGGCGTTCAAGCAGCGTTTTGCGCGGAATCAAGACAAGGTCCGAGAAGGTAGCGCCGCGTCGTTCGTAGGCGCGCACGGCCGCGATTTGTCCGTTCTTGTAACGGACAGCTTCAATCACTCCATCCACCTTGTTTGCCATAGTGTCATCTCCGCGTGTATTTTAACGTGAATTCGGGTTAGACAATCAAAGCATTTCAGCATGTTGCATTTCCCGCTTGCTTTCCCTCACCCCAACCCTGAACTCCGCGGGAGAGGCGTTGGGGTGAGGGCGGTCAGGCGAATCTTCCAGAAGTGCGTAATATCCCGAACTGAGGCTATTTTAACATGCCCAATAGTGAGACCCTAAAGGCTCACGAACCTTTAGGGTCCTATGGATTGGTCGGGGCGCCGGGATTTGAACCCGGGACCTCTTGCTCCCAAAGCAAGCGCGCTAGCCGGGCTGCGCTACGCCCCGATCAAAGCGGTGTGAGTATAATGCGGGGGATGAGCAAACGTCAAGCGACAAAAAAGAAGACTCTCTTCCTTACGCTTCTCGCGTTCATCACTGCTTGTTCTCCCTCCCCGGTCGTTTCCTCATCCCCAAGCCCACTCTCGCCGATTATTTCTCCATCTCCCAAGCACACCTCCACACCCCAACCCTCGCTCCCCACACCGAGCGTCACCCCGCTTGCCTGCCTCTCACTACCCGGCGAAGTGATCGAAGGGATTCTCGACTCCACAAACCCTCCCCAGGCTTTTTTTCTCTACCTTCCTCCATGTTACGAGAGCCAAGCAGATAAACGCTACCCCGTCCTCTACCTTTTGCATGGACAGACTTACACTGCCGATCAGTGGATTCGCCTCGGCGCGGTGGATGCGGCTAATCACCTCATCCTTTCGGGTGAATCGGAACCGTTTATCATTGTTTTTCCCGATGACCGTTATTGGAACGTTCCTTCCGGTACAAAATTTGGCGAGCGGCTGGTAAATGCACTTATTCCCTATATTGATGAAACTTATCGCACCTTACCCGATCCATCCCATCGCGCCATTGGCGGGCTTTCGCGCGGCGCAGGATGGGCACTGCGCCTCGGCCTCACCCGCCCGGACCTGTTCCGCATCATCGGTTTGCACTCCCCGGTCGTCTTTCAAGGCGATGCGCCTCATCTTCCAATCTGGCTTCGTGATCTTCCCACGCCTCCTTTTGTTTACATGGACATTGGCGATCAAGATCGCGAATTGAAAATGGCGCTCTGGCTGGAATCACAGTTCAACGAATATGGCTTGCCGTATGAATGGCATCTCTACAGCGGCGCACATACTGAGGAATACTGGCAGGCGCATGTAGAGGAATATATGAACTGGTATGCGAGTTGGTGGAATACTCCATAAACAAGTTTATAATCCATCCTAGTACAAGTCAAAACCATCAGCGTTGACTTCAGAGGGTTTTTCGATAGATTGTCATGCTTCCCGATCGAAGTCACACAAAATCAACTCGAGGCGTTTCACATGACCTTTACTATCGTCTTCCTCGGCTGGATCTTTTCGCTCTGCCTCCATGAATTCTCGCATGCCATTGTTGCCTATTACGGCGGTGATTACACCGTGCGCGAAAAAGGCTATCTGACGTTCAACCCACTTCGCTATACCCATCCGCTATTTTCCATCATTTTCCCACTGATCTTCCTCATCCTGGGAGGCATTGGTTTGCCGGGTGGCGCAGTCTATATCGAAAGGTGGCGCATCCGCAATCGCTACTGGCTAAGTGCCATGTCGCTAGCGGGCCCCCTCTCCAACCTTTTACTTGCCATCGTGCTTGGCATTATTCTTCGCACTGCGCCGGTCACCGCCTCGGGCATTTGGCCTGGCTTGTCTTTCCTGCTCGTCTTACAGGTTTCTGCCGTGTTGTTCAACCTGCTTCCTCTTCCGCCTTTCGACGGCTACAATATCATCGAACCCTTTCTGAGCCCCGCCATTCGCGCCCAGGTGGATAGCGTGCGCGGAGTTTTCATCTGGATCGTCTTCCTCGCCTTCTGGTATATCCCGTTGATCTCGGAGATATTTTGGAGCGCCGTCTTTTTGATTTCATCAATTCTTGGGGTGGATTGGAGTATTGCCATCCTCGGTCTTGAACGCTTTCGCTTTTGGGACCTATAACGCTTCGCGCACCGGGTGAGCCTGATACCGTTATAGATAGCGCTTTCACCCTTCAGCCGCTCCTGTGATCTTGGAAGGGCAGGGAAGTAGACGGCAGTTTTCTCCGTCCCTTTCTTGTGGGGAACAATTTGACAATTTAGACCGTCTATCTCATAAATATTGTGATACAATTCACAAGCAAAGAAGGCTGTCATGGCTGCTTATAAACTTCCCCATCTCGTCATCGTGGGCGCGGGTTTCGGCGGGTTGACGCTCGCGCGGAAACTGCGACATGCTCCACTCAACATCACCCTCATAGACCGACAAAACTATCATCTCTTCCAACCCTTGCTCTATCAGGTTGCCATTGCCGGTTTGCTCCCCTCGCAGATTGCGTATCCCCTGCGGACGATCTTTCGCAAACAAAAGAACCTGACCTTCCAAATGGGCGAAGTGACCTCGATTGACTTTAAGGCGCGCTACGTCAAAATGAATGGCTCGGTTATTGCCTATGATTATCTTGTCCTCGCAGTGGGTGGCGAGACGAACTTCTTTGGTTTGAGCGAGGTCGAACAGCGTAGTTTTCAATTGAAGGATGTGCAGAGCGCCATCCTCACGCGCAATCATCTGCTTGAAATCTTCGAGAAAGCCAGCCGTGAAGCAGACGCGGAAAAACGTAGTGCCATGCTGACTTTTGTAGTTGTCGGCGGTGGTCCCACCGGCGTGGAGACGGCAGGCGCGCTGGCTGAGTTAATCGCGCATGTCATGGTGAAGGATTATCCGATGCTGGATTTGAAGAATGTGCGTGTGCTTTTACTTGAAGCCGGCGAAAGCCTCATGGCATCCTATCCGCCTGAACTTCGCAAAGCGACACATGATTTGTTGACCCGTAAAAAGGTGGAAATTATGGTCAACGCACGATTGACCGATTACGATGGATGGCAAGCCACACTTGCAGATGGCAGGCGCATCCCAACCCACACAGTGATCTGGACAGCGGGCGTGCGTGCAGCGCGTCTTGTGGATCGGCTGGGGATTCAGCAGGTGAGTTTGGGTCGCGTGCATGTCGAACCGACGCTTCAACTGCCCGATCATCCTGAAGTCTTTGTCATCGGCGACGCGGCCTATCTCGAAAATGGGGACGGTCAGCCTTTGCCCATGCTGTCAACGGTTGCGATCCAGCAGGGAAAGGTCACTGCGAAAAATATTTTGAGAATGCTCGAGGGAAAGAGCCCCGAAGCCTTTCGCTATAAAGATCCGGGGTTGCTTGCAACAATTGGACGCAATGCGGCGGTAGCGCGCATTTGGGGTCTTTCATTCAGTGGGTTTATTGCGTGGCTCATCTGGGTGTTTTTGCACATTTACAGATTGATCGGTTTTCGCAATCGGCTGGTTGTGCTGATCAACTGGGCGTGGGATTACATCTTTTACGAAAATCAGGTGCGGCTGATTACAAAGGAATGAATTCCTGTAGTTGCATTGCCGTCAGCAAGGCGCATACACTGAACGCGTTGACCAGAAAATGCAGGATGATCCCAGGCCACACAGAGTTCGACCTGTGATAGATATAGGCAAGTACTGCTCCCAGCAGAAATGTGGGAATGAGCGATGTCGGGTCCATGTGCGCGAGGCCGAAGATGAGTGAACTGATCAAAATGCCGGGGACCAAGCCATACCTCTGGCGAAAGCCCTGAAAGAGAAACCCCCTAAAGAAAATCTCCTCCACCGGGGGAGCAAGGATGACTGCGGCGATCACGAGCCAGAACGGTGACTCGGTGGACGCGAGGATTTCGAAAATCGCCTCGCCCTGTGTGTGGAAGCCGATCAGAATCAAGATGACATTATGTAGAATGATGAAGAGATAGGCTCCGACCATCAGCCCACAGCCGAGCCCAACGGTGCTCCATTCAAATTTACCAAAACCAAGATGCTTCCAGTGGATTTTCTTCGAGACAAGGATGACCCCAACCGGAATGAGATAAGCAAGTTCGAGAAAGACAAGTCCGGCGCTTTGAACGATTTTTTTGCTTATCTCTTGCGTGGCAATGAAGAGCAGTGCCGCGTTGAGCAGTGCCAGCAGGAGCACACCCATCCATGTGTCGCGTCCGCTCCACGGAACAGAAGGTTCCGTTGGCGCTTGAGGAATGGTGGGGCGGAATTCTAGATTCATGTTTTCTGCTTTCGTGGAAGTTATCTTTCTCAATCTTGATTATATTTCCAATCCCAAAACCAGAAGGCAAGCCCCTTGAATTCACCCCATTTTTCGAAACGTTTTTCCACTTCCCTGGCGGTGACGGGCTTGCCTTTGTACCATTCGTGCGAGACCATTTGCAATGCGTATGTGTCAATTGGAATGAAGTCATACCGCCCGAGGAGCACCAACAGATTGGCAGCAGCATAAGGACCGACTCCTTTGAGGGTCATTAATTCCTTGCGGAGTTCATGGGTGGGAAGCGAAGATGTTTTGAGCGCTTCGAGATCGTATCTGCCGGAGGCGACGCGAACAGCAAGGTCATGTATGGCAGGTGCGCGATAGCCCACGCGAATCTTATCCCGCAGGGCATCGGGATTCGAGGCGGCAATGGCCTCAGGCGTAGGAAATGCGCGCTGTGTATTCTGTAAAGCGTTTTGCCGAGGGTTGCGTTCGCCAAATTCCTCCACCAGTTTGCGCGTCATGTTTTGGGTTGCTCGCCAAAGCGTGTTGGTCGTCAGGATGGTTTTGACCACATCCTCGAAGAGGGTTGGTGAGCGAAGAACGCGCCCCAAAGCCTGCTTTTCGGTGTGTGCCAATTTCGGCTCCGCGCGCGAGGCGACATAGAAAGCGGAGAAGTCCATGTCGAGTCCGAACATCCAGGTGACTTTATCTGCCACTTCCTTTTGTTCTGCTTTGTTGAGTTTTTCGGTTTCGACGAGAACGGCGTTTTTCCCTTCAAGCATCTTCAATTCGATGACGCGTGCGTTCGAGAGCCGCAAGACATACGACAAGGTGTTTGTGTTTTCGTCGTAGGAGAACGGTGCAAGTTGTCTCCATCCATGCGAGTGAATGACGGAAAGAAAATTGAAGGGTGGACGGGCAGGGAGTGTGAGAAGCATGTGCCTCCATGAATTTGATGTGGATGAACGCCGATAAACGTCGGAGGTATAATCATGGCGTATAAAGGATTGAGATGATCAAACTCTATCGTGAGCAGCACAGCGCACAGGCCGATGCCATCGAAGCCGAATTCCGTGAGATGGTCTTGGGCTATGACCGCGTGATTATACATGCAAGCGACGCCGCGCGGCTGTTCGGTGCGGGGACAACGTTGCCTGTGATTACAAACAATGAAAGAGTTGTCAGCGGCGATGAGATCCCTGCTTACATTATGGAACTGAGAAATTTGATGCACGACTGGCAGTTATTCCAGGGCGATTATTGCTACGTGGATGATGAGGGAGAAGTTTGTTAGCAACTGAGGGGTTGCGAACCTTCCCCCGCTCCCTTTTCCCAGCGGGAGAGAGGCAGGGATGAGGGCGAAAAACAATGCCGATGACAATCCTTTGTCCATGTTTGCAACAGAGCAATCAATAAACCATCAAAATGCCATGTACTGTAGGCTTTAGTACACGTTTAGTGTTAGAGAATGCCTAATGCGTCTGTTCAGGAAATACCTATTCTATGTCTGTCTTTGCTGATAAAAGTATCTTGTTGGGAGTGACTGGCTCCATCGCGGCCTATAAAGCCGCAGACCTTGCATCGAAACTTACACAACTCGGTGCGCGGGTGGATGTCATCCTCACACAGGCGGCGCAGAAATTCCTCACGCCACTCACATTCCAATCGGTGACGGGCAGGCGCGTCTATACGGATGAGGATCTGTGGGGAAGCGAAGCGCACATTCTGCACGTCGGGTTGGGGCATCAGGCTGATCTCCTTGTCATTGCTCCCTGCACGGCGAATACGCTTGCAAAACTTGCGCACGGCGAGGCGAACTCACTGCTGATGCTGACTGTGTTGGCAGCAAAATGCCCGCTCGTGATTTCGCCCGCGATGGATGGTGGTATGTTCGATCATCCTGCCACGCGCGAAAACATCGAGGTCTTGAGAAGGCGCGGCGTGTATATCATCGAACCGGCGGAAGGTCATCTCGCCTCGGGACTTGTGGGAAAAGGGCGCCTGCCCGAAACGAACGAATTAATTGGCCACCTTCGCCTCGTCCTCGGACGCCGGGGCTTGCTTGCCGATAAAAAAGTCATTGTCACCGCCGGAGGGACTCAGGAACCACTCGACCCGGTGCGCGTACTGACAAATCGTTCTTCGGGTAAACAGGGATATGCACTTGCCCAGGCCGCATTGGATGCGGGTGCACAGGTGACGTTGATCACTGCGCCTACTGCTTTGACTCCACCGGTTGGTGCGAAGGTCATCCGCGTAGAGACGGCAAAGCAAATGCTCGATGCCGTTTTGTCCGAAAGCCGCGAGGGCGATGTGCTCATCATGGCGGCGGCTGTGGCAGATTTTAGACCGAGGAGCGTTTCGGGTGAAAAGATCAAGAAGGAGGGTGGGATTCCGCAGATCGAACTCGAAGCCACGGAAGATATTCTGAAAACGGTGGCAGGCTTGAGGTCCGAGATGAAGCGGCCGCGCGTGGTGGTGGGTTTTGCGGCCGAATCTCATGACCTCCTGCAAAATGCGGCAATTAAGTTACAATCCAAAAAACTCGACCTGATCGCGGCGAATGACATCTCCTCGAACGATGCAGGCTTCGCCGTGGAGACGAACCGCATCACGCTTTTGTTTGCAGATGGGCGTCGGGAGGAACTGCCTCTGATGAGTAAGAGTGATGCGGCGGCAGTCATCGTCGAGCGGGTTGCGGCTCTGCTGGAGTGATATGCGCGTTCTGGTCATTTCTGATATTCATGCGAATTACACGGCACTCGAAGCAGTGTTGAATGATGCGGGAATGGTGGATGAGACGTGGTGTTTGGGCGATCTGGTGGGATATGGCCCTGACCCCAACGCGACGGTGGAACGGGTGCGTGAGATTCCAAACCTGACTTGCATTTTGGGAAATCACGACATGGCAGTCATCGGCAAGATCCCCTTCGATGCGTTCAATGGAGACGCGCGCCGCACGCTCGAATATCATGAGCGCGTGCTGACGGCGGATAACATGGATTTTTTGCGCTCCCTGCCGCATCAGATGAAGGTGCGCGGGAATGTGAGTATCGTACATGGGAGTCCACGCGATTCGGTGTGGGAATATGTACTCAACACACTTTCTGCTCGTTTGAACTTCGATCATTTCACTACGCCGTGGTGTTTTGTGGGGCATTCGCATTTGCAGTGTATGTTTCAGCTCGATTTGGATACAAACCGTGTTCATATTGTGCCGATTCGCGCCGGGGAGCATATTTTGATGCGCCCGCGTGCCATTCTCAATCCGGGGTCGGTGGGGCAGCCGCGCGATCGCGATCCGCGCGCCGCGTATGCTATCTTCGATACAGAGAAGCATATTTGGGAGCCGCGCCGGGTGGCGTATAACATTTCTGAAGTGCAGCAGCGTATTCGCGAGGCAGGTTTGCCCGAGAAACATGCTATTCGGCTTGCTGAGGGGTGGTGAGGGAGGAGGAGGGAGTGGGGGGAGGTTGAGGATGATTGGAAGATTGGGGGGAGTAGGAGGATTGGGAGGAGTGAGAGAAGTGGAGAAGTGGAGGAGTGGTGGGCAATGAGAAGGAACTTTTTGTTGAGGGGGGCGTCTGTAGAGTGGTCATCTTACATAAAGGAGTAAAGAAGATGAAACGAACGCTGATCACAATTGTCCTTACTACACTCGTGGTGTTGACGCTGGTTGGAATTGTGTCTTCCTCTTTCTTGGGTTTGGGAAGCCCTTCTATTCCGCTGGCTGGGTATCGCGGGGGTGGGTATCCCAGCATTGAGGCGATGCCTGCTATGCCTGAAGCTTTGTCAGCCGGTGGGGGAGGTGGTGAAGAGACGTCGTTCGCGGCATTTGGAGATGTGGCAACCCTCAGTACCGAGCGTCTGGTGATCGAGAATGTGGATATGAGCATCGTCGTCTCTGACCCAAAGGCAAGTATGGAGGAAATTGCCGATATGGCGAAGGAAATGGGAGGGTGGGTAGTGTCCTCCAATCTGTATCAAACGCAGTATGGCCCGAACAGTGTTCAGGTACCTGAAGCCAGCATTACCATTCGCGTGCCTGCGGCGCGTTTGGATGAGGCGCTGGAGAAAATTCGGGCCGGTGCAGTGGATGTCACATATGAGAATCGAACAGGTCAGGATGTGACGAGCGAGTATATAGATTTGCAGTCACGCCTTGCGGCGAAACAAGCCGCCGAGAAGAAGTTACTCGAGATTCTCGAAGAGGCGAAGGAAACAGAAGATGTGCTGGCGGTCTATTCGCAATTGCAACAGATTCAGAGCGAAATTGAGGTGCTAAAGGGGCAGATCAAGTATTATGATGAGTCGGTGGCGTATTCGGCAATCAGCATTCGCCTGGTTGCAGAGGAAACGGTCGAACCGATTGAGATCGGCGGTTGGAAACTACAAGGTACGGTCAATGATGCCATACAGGA
This sequence comes from Anaerolineales bacterium, assembly GCA_035574015.1. Classification (GTDB taxonomy): domain Bacteria; phylum Chloroflexota; class Anaerolineae; order Anaerolineales; family Villigracilaceae; genus Defluviilinea. The sequence goes on along the minus strand of DATLZK010000010.1, from coordinate 6,553 downwards.
TTTGATCCGCTTTACACAGGGTTTCACCCGCTTCCTGATCCGCTTCTTCCTCTCTTATTTGCCTGCTATGCTTATGATTGCCTTGCCTGTATATGGCCTCTACCTTGGTGGACGCGCGGTGGTGCGCAGGTTCAAGAAATCGAAAGCCGCTCCAGAAGTGAAAGAGGAGGGTGGAAAATAACGTTATGCCGATCATATAGAGATCTCTCACGAAAGGCATGAAGAAGCAAAAGAAATTCGCGTTTTTTGTGAAATTTGTGGACCCAGTTGATTCGGATATCTAGAAAGACCACGTTCAGGTGGTCTTTCTTTTACCAGAGATGCGGGGACGGAGATTATAATTTCATCATGGAAAAACTCGTTCGAGATGCGGAGGCGTTGTTCAACGTTCATATCACAGGACGGCAAGTGATGGCGTTGATCACGTATGAGAGGGAATTGCTGGAATGGAATCAGAAATTCAATCTGACAGCCATTCGCGATTCAGATTCGATTCGCACAAAGCATTTTTTGGATTCTTTTTCCTGTGTGCTCGCGTGGAAGGCTTCACCGCCGCATCGTCTCATTGATATTGGGACGGGCGCGGGCTTCCCGGGCATTCCCCTCAAGATTCTCTATCCCCATCTGAAGTTGACGCTGGTCGAGTCAGTCGGTAAGAAGGCGATGTTCTGTCAGCATATCGTGCGTGTGTTGGGGTTGGAGGACGTGGAGGTGATTCACGCACGCGCGGAGGTGTTGGGACAAAGCGCGGAGCACCGCGAGCGATATGATTGGGCTGTAGCGCGGGCGGTGGCGAATCTCAACGTGTTGAGTGAGTATTTGCTTCCATTCGTAAAGATCGGGGGAAAGATGCTCGCGCAAAAAGGAGAAAGTGGTCCCGCTGAAGCGCAGGCGGCAGAGCGCGCCATGAGGCTGTTGGGTGGAAAATTGGAGCAATTGATTCCGGTCAATCTGCCGGGCGTGGCGGATGACCGCTATCTGATTGTGGTGAGCAAGGTCGCGGCGACGCCGCCTCGCTATCCGCGCAAACCGGGGATGGCAGTGAAACAGCCACTTTAACGGAGTCCGACTGCGGCTTCGGGGGAGAAGCGTATTTTTGTTTCATCGGCTGTGTGGGGGTGAAAGCGATTCGGCTTTTATAGGGAATAGAATTTTTTTGTCCTGTAATACAATTCTCTGTATGTGGTGCTGGAAACTTTTCCCACCTCATATTGCCAGCCGAAGCGTTTTTGATATTCCTCGAACCAGCATTTGCGCTCGTTCAGGAAGAGAATATCGTGGACCGACATGTAGCGCATGGCGACGAGGGGAATAGGTGAGATGGAGATGCGAAAGAATGGATTGCGCGCGGCGGGTTCAGGACAGTTTTTGTGGAATTGACCGATCATCATTCCTTTGTTTACAAAACAATCCTTTACTTCCTTGTGCAGCATATCCAAAATCGTGGCTCGCTCCTCAGGAAGACTTGGGAAGACAACCAGTATGGCTTTGTAAATCCTCTCTGTTTCTTCCAAGGGGAGACATTCGAGAAAGAGATCAGCGTACTGAAGAACAAGATGTTTGATGGTTTCTAGATTCGAGCCATCCACTTCGTAGTGCAGGGCAAGGTAGAAGGTGTTGCGCTCTATGGAGGGGGGTACAAAGGGACAGATGGCACCCTCACGTCCGAGATTGGGGTGGGGTTGAGAGATGTATTCCTTTGCCCATTGTAAAACGAGAGATGCGTCGGCGATCATTTTGGGTGTGATCAAGCGTAAGACACTTGCGAAGGGGACCGCAGGGCTCCCTTCAAGGTGCCATTGAGGTTCGTCTTTAGGTTCTGGAGATGTTGACATCTTGCACCTCTAAAATGAAAAAAGGCACGGGGTTATGCTCGATTGAAATTTTGCCGTTTGTTTTGACATCTTCGCCTGCTGTTCCAAATAATGAACGTCCACCTTGTAATGCGCCAAATTTGAGTAGAGACCCTTGATGTGAAGATTACCCTGGAAAGGTTTTCTGATACAGCAGAGCGCGCCGACACGAAATAGCGGAGGGATGCACGCGATTGGCGCATTTGAGTCGTTTATCTCATGACGTTGAGAGTCTTTGAAGGTTACCTTCGATCTCTAATAACATCAATGCGCTCTGTTGTAAATAGGGAAAAAGGATTGTCGTCGGCATTGCTTTTTGCCCTCGCCCCAACCCTTCTTCCTAGCGGGAGAGGGGCGAGGAGAGTACCCACGTCTATTATCTTCGCGACAGAGCAACGTCAATGCTTAATTGGCATTCTATGTGCGATCAATATATCAGGCGGGCGTTAGCGAACATTGACGCTTTCCTCTCCCAGTGGCAGAGGGATTGAGGAAAGTAATCGTTACGGAGCAAGAAAATGGGGGATGATTTTATCGGGAAGTTTTGAGAAGATCATCTGCCCTTATTTCTATTGTATCGTGTATCATTTCCAAAAAGGAGTAATTACCTGCCCTCACCGGAAGCAGATGTGAAAAACAGATTTCGTTGCCGAAAGTGGCAAAATTCTCTGCATTTCTCTCCTCACTTGCTAGGAGAGAGGGCAAAAAGGATATGAACCATGAACATGGAAGCGATTTTCCTCATCATTCTGATCGGTTTGGCAGGCGGCGTGGCGGTGGGATTGCAAAGCCCGCTGGCAAGCATCCTGACTCAGCGGCTTGGTTTGTTCGAGAGCGTGTTTATCATTCACTTTGGCGGCGCGGTCATTGCCTTGATTCCACTCTTGATTCACGGCGGCGGGAATCTGGGCGCATGGAGAAGCGTCCCCTGGTATGCACTCGGCGCAGGAGTATTCGGTCTGGTTGTCATCGCTGCAATCAGTTACATGATTCCACGCGTGGGGGTGGCGACTGCCATTACTACTGTTGTAGCAGGTCAATTGCTGGTCGGCGCGCTGTTGGATCATTTTGGATTGCTGGGTGCGGAGGTGCGCTCGATGAATGCCACGCGCGCTATCGGCATGGTGATTGTTCTTATAGGGGTGTGGCTGGCGGTAAGAGGATGAAGCGCAGACGCGAAGGGCAATAACCCTCCCTCATGTATGGAGTGTATAATCGTCATGAGAGGTGTTCCATGATGAACAACCGTCAGCTCGCCGAAACATTTACCTTGATTGCGGATTTATCCGAGATCAAGGGCGAGAATATCTACAAAACGCTGGCTTATCGCAAGGCGGCAGAGAGTCTTCAATCGCTTGGGCGCGAAGCCAGCGAGTATTGGAAGGAGGGAAAACTTCAGGAAATTCCAGGTGTGGGCAAAGCCATTGCAGAAAAAATTGATGAATTGCTCACGACGGGAAAACTCGAATATCTGGAGAGATTGAAACAGGAAGTGCCGGAAAGCCTGGCGGAATGGTTGAAGGTGCCATCGCTTGGACCGAAGAAAGCGGCACTGATTTGGAAAACGCTCGGCATCACGACTCTCGCGGAACTCGAAGCCGCTGCAAAAGAGGGGAAACTGCGCGGACTGCCGGGCATGGGCGCGAAATCGGAGGCGGCGATTCTCGAAGGAATCGCTTCGCTCGCGCGCCGCTCGGGCCGCATTCCGCTTGGACGCGCGTACCCGCTCGCGCAGGAGATCATCGGGGTCCTCAAGAGTGTAAAAGGTGTCGTGGACGCGCAGCCGGCCGGAAGTTTGCGAAGGATGCGCTCGACGGTCGGGGATCTCGATATCCTTGTCGCGGCAAAGGATTCTTCTGCCGCGATGGACGCGTTTGTCAATCTCAAAGGTGTGACGCGTGTGCTCGGCAAAGGCGAGACAAAAGCCAGCATCGAGTTTTACGATGGCGTGCGCGCACAACTTTGGGTGCATCCGCCCGAACGATTTGGAACTGCTTTGCAATATGCGACCGGCTCGAAAGATCATAATGTCAAACTGCGGCAGATTGCTCTGGACATGGGCTTGTCGCTATCTGAACATGCGCTAACCAGACTGAAAGATAAAAAGGAAATCCTCTGCGCAACGGAGGAGGAAGTGTATGAGACGCTTGGCTTGCCATGGATCCCGCCGGAGTTGCGCGAAGATCGCGGAGAAGTGGAAGCGGCAAAAGCGGGCAAACTTCCGCATTTGATCGAAGTGAAGGATATTCGCTCTAACCTGCAAACGCATTCGACGTGGAGCGATGGCAAGTTGAGCATGTTGGAGATGGCACGTGCCGCGCTAAAGCGAGGTATCAAAGTCATCGCCTTTACGGATCATTCGGCAAGCCTCGGCGTGGCGGGCGGTTTGAAGATCGAAGATCACAAGAAGCAAGCCGCTGAAATCAGGGAGATTCAAAAAGAACTTGGTGATGAGATTCTCGTCCTTCACGCAACCGAAGTGGAGATCAAAGCCGATGGCTCGCTCGATTACCCCGATGATTTTCTCGCCTCGCTCGATCTGGTGTTGGCATCTGTGCATTCCAGTCTGCGCCAGCCGCGTGAAAAGATCACACAGCGATTGTTGAAGGCAGTGCGAAACCCGCACGTGGATATTATCGGTCATCCAACAGGGCGCGAGATTCCAGATAGGGAAGGGGCGGATCTCGATATGGAAGCCATTTTGCACGCCGCGGCTGAATCCGGCGTGGCGATGGAGATCAACGCCCACCCTTCCCGCCTCGATCTGGACGATGTGTTTGCCCGCCGCGCAAAGGAACTTGGCGTCCTCCTCAGCATCAACACCGATGCACACTCCGAAGAGGACCTCGATATGCTCCATTATGGGGTCGCTATTGCACGGCGCGCCTGGTTGGAGCCAAAGGATGTCATCAATACATGGCCCACCAAAAAGTTGCTGGATTGGTTGAAGAAGAGAGGACGATAGAGAGGAGGTCCAAATGAACGATCAGCCAAACAGACGCACGCTTCTTATCATTGCTGGCTTGGTAGATGTTTTAATTAGCGCGTTCATCTTGTTGATTTATTTCGGTTTCCTGCCAGTGGATATTTCAGGATGGGGTATTCCACGTTGGGTGATTGGTCTGGTGGGAGGCGTATGGTTCCTGGGGGCAGTTGGCTTCTTAGCCTATCAGTTGACAAGGACGGATATGGCAGAGTGAGATCAATGTGACTGTTCTTAGCTGCTTGCTCACTCTTATCCGACCCCTCCATTGGAAGATGGGAGCAAAAAGGTAAGGGGCTGGCATCGTCATCAGCGTCATAAGCCAGAGGCGAGGCAGGGATAGACTGGATAAGAGAATTGGCGCTGTAGAAGCTGGTGTTTTTGAGTTTTATCCACAAGCCGATAGTGGGGGTTGGGGTGAGGGTAATAGTAGAGCATTGAGCAAGGCAGTCAGAGTAGGTATGAAAACATAATTCAGTCGTCTGGCCGGGCAGGTAAGTGGCTAGATTTTGTGGGCAGGTTCTGCTTGTGTTGTTGCATTGGATAAAGTTTTGGTCGTATTGGGCAGAAGTCTGTTGGCATTGGGGATAGTTGATTCCGTTGCCTGAGATACGACAAAAATATTTTAGGGCGCAGATAGAAGGTGTAGGAGAGGGATTGTTTCCACCGCCACCACCGCCTCCACCGCCGCCGTTTGAGGAGCAGCCGAGGCGGATTTGAGTATCATTGCAGGTGGAAGGGCTTTGACATTCGCGCCGTTCCCACCAGGTGCCGTCAGGATCCTGAAAACACAGCCAGTTGCTCCAGTTGGTACAGCAGTTTCTGATGCCGGTGCATCCCCATTGGCATTGAGCATAGTTGCAGATAGGATAGGAGCCTGGAGGAAAACCTTGGGCTTGGCACCAGCCAGGATAAGGAGTAGGACCGCAGCTTGTGCATCCTGAAGAGACGCAGGCGCAGGTATTGCCTGAAGCTTTACAGATGTGGCCGATATTACAGGATCCACTGCAGGAGTTTCCGTATTTTCCGCAAGGGTATTGGGTGGGAGTTGGTATAGGTTGGGTCGGGGAGACGCCGCCACCAGGTGGCGTGTTGGTTGGGGTGGGAGTGTTGGTGGGAGTTTTGCATTGGCTGGTATCAGCAAAACAGGTTCCCAATCGTTTTTGACAAACACAAGTCCCTACTTTGCCAGACGGGCATGAACATGAACCAGTACACTCGCCATATTCATCGGGGACACAAGCAGCATATTTTGGAAAAGAAAACAAAACGATAAAGAGCAAATACAAAAGTGATAAGATAATAAATTTTCTTTTTCCTCCCATAATTTTAGTATAGCAAAAGGATTTTTTTTGTTATTGGGAGTTTATAAAGTTGATAAAGTTTGTAAAGTTAGAAAGTGTTATGGTTTGTCAAGTTTTATGTTCTATACTTTTACATTCCAAGCTCCACGTTCCACGCTTCACATTTCACTTTATATTGTTTCACGTTTCACGTTCTACGTTCTAAGTTCTACGTTCTACGTTTCACCCTTTCCACTCTCTCACTGCGCCACTCCTACTTCAAAAAGGAAAATCATTTGCTGTATAATATAAGGAAGTTGAGAACCTTCTCCATAGAGTACCCATTCTACTATAGAATTTTTTGGTCCCCAATTATAATTTTGATTCACAGCAACTAAGATAGCAGGAAAATAAGTATTTTGGTTGTTTATTAA
>DATLZK010000009.1:0-36515 GCA_035574015.1 Anaerolineales bacterium | reverse complement strand
GTCTAAACCCCGCTTATCCCGACTGAGGGATTGAAACCGTAAGATACCCCAGCACCGTCAGCGGCGAACGGTCTGTCTAAACCCCGCTTATCCCGACTGAGGGATTGAAACCGACACCATCCTCAAGCGATACGCAAAGCGATTGCAAGTCTAAACCCCGCTTATCCCGACTGAGGGATTGAAACCATTAATCCTCTCAATACTCACAATCCTCCACCTTCCCCTATGAATCACTTTTATCCCAACGAGGGATTTTGAGAGACTCTCTCATATTCTCACCATTCTTTCCTCAGATTCAGATTGAATTGCCCTTATCTCGGTTAAGAGAAGTTTGCTGAAATTTTTGCCTTGCCAAATTAGGCAATGGCTTTCTTTACGATGTCCTAACAGTGAACCCTAAAATGGGATAAAATACCTGCGAGGACATCATGACGTTTGATCCCACGTTTCTAAGCAGCCTGATCCTTGTGCTTACCGGTTTTGGCGGGGCATTTCTGGTCGCCTTGTGGATTGCACTCGTCGTTTGGGCGAATCGCGATATTCGCGCGCGGGCGCGTGATCCGCTTGTGCATATGCTAGCGACGTTGCTTGTCGCTGTTCTCAATTTACCGGGCGTGTTGGTGTACCTGATCTTGCGTCCGCCGCGCACCCTCGAAGAGGAATATCAACGTACACTCGAAGAGGAAGCGTTGCTTCAGGCGCTCGAAGATTTGCCCCTCTGTCCCGGCTGCGAACGCCGCGTGAGAGATGACTGGCAGGTTTGTCCGAATTGTCATACCAAACTCAAAAAGAGTTGTGAAAACTGCGGCAGATTAATGGAACTCCCGTGGAATATTTGCCCCTATTGTGGAACGGTAGCGGCAGGCGCGCGCCGCGAAACCATCAGCATGGATGAGGCTTTGCGCGGTTTGAAATTGAACGATGAGCCGGGGGAAGTAAACGAGTGAGCGACTCGCTGGCAGCACGTTGTTACTTGCTGAGTCCCGTCATCTCCTGTCGCACGGCATGATATAAGTTTTCTGCTTTCAATTCGCTCAACGCGTAGCAGGGCGCGTTGAGGTGATTCGCCAGTTGCTGAGCCAGCCCCTGATCGAAAGCCGCATGTTCCATGTTAATAACCACGCTCTTGATTTTTTCTTTTGCGATCAAGTCTGCGAAGCGATACGCTTCCTCCTGCGGTGGGAGCGTGCCAATAGAAACGTTACCTGCGCCGTCGGTCAGAACGATGAGAAGCGGTTCGATGTCGGGATGATGCAATTTTTCCTGCCGCAAAACATCCGCAGCGAGCAGCAAGCCAGCAGAAAGTGGCGTCTTGCCGCCAACGGGAATATCCATCAGAGCACGTTGAGCAAGTTGAACGGAATTGGTGGGGGGTAAGACAAGTGTAGCGCGATCCTTCTGGAAGACGATCAATCCGACGCGGTCACGGCGCTGATAAGCATCTGTCAGCAGAGATAAAATTGCGCCTTTGGTTGCGTTCATGCGCTCGGCAACTGCCATGGACCACGAAGCATCCACCAAAAACAACACCAGATTGGCAGCGCGCTTCACACGAATTTTACGCTGCAGATCGGAGGGCTCAATGGCGAATGCCAGTTTCTTGCGCTTCTCGATGCGTTTCTTTTGAAAGGGAGCGGCCGCGCGGAAAGTGGCATCGAAGGCAATGTCATCCTTCTTTTTGCCCGCCGGGCGCGCTTTGATGTAACGTCCATGTTTACGTTCGGTCCTCGTCAATGAGCGTCTGCCCGCGTGCTTGCGTGCCAGTTTATCGAGTGGCGTGTTCAACCTGCGCGGTTGAAATTTCTCGCCCGGCTTGACCTTTTGTCCGCCTTCCCACCAGTTCGCGCTGGTGTTGGCAAAAACATCCTGCCGCGCTGGTTCTGGCTTGCCCTCTTGAGGACCTTCCTCGCGCTCATCTTCGAGTTTTAAGTTTTTTTTTCCTCGGCTTTGCCTTGTTGCGCTTCGGACTCTTCCTCCGCTTCGCTCGGGAGCGATTGGCCCGCCAGCTGTTCGATGCGTTCCTGCAACTGCTCGGTTGTCATCTCAGCCTGCTGGAAGGGCGTGCGCTTGATGCGGTGGGGGAGTGCCAATTCTGCGGCAAGGGCAATATCGTGGTCATTGATGCGGGTGCGCCCCTCAAATGCGGCTTGTGCACGCGCGGCTTTGAGAATAACCAGATCGGCGCGATGCCCATCCACGTTCAAAGAAGCGGTCAGCGCGGCGATGGAGAGCAAATCACGACTGGTGTAGCTCACCTGACCGACCAGCTCACGCGCACGTTCGATCTGACGCGAAAGTTCCTCCTCTTTCGGTAACCATTGCTGGCGGAAGGCTTCGGGGTCCTGCTCGAATGCCAGATTGCGCTCCATGATCAACACCCGTTCACGCGCATCGCGTATGCCCACGATGTCCACAGAAAGCGCAAAGCGATCCAGTAATTGAGGGCGAAGTTCACCCTCTTCGGGATTCATCGTCCCTACAAGAATAAAGCGTGCAGGATGTGAAAACGAAATACCTTCGCGCTCGACCACGTTCACGCCCATCGCGGCGGAGTCCAGCAAGATGTCCACCACGTGATCATCGAGCAAATTGACTTCATCAATATAAAGCAAACCGCGATTGGCATACGCCAACACCCCCGGCTCGAAGTGGCGCTCGCCTTTCTGGATGGCTTGTTCGATATCCAATGTGCCGACGACGCGATCCTCAGTGGCAGAGACAGGTAGATTTACAAAGGGAATGGGGCGCATGTGGAATGGAAGACTCTTGCCGCTCCCGTCGGCGCGCTCCCTGCATTCCGTACACCATGAAGCAGGCTTATCCGGATCGCAGCCAAAACGGCAATCATCCACAACTTTCACTTTGGGAAGCAGAGCCGCAAGCGCGCGCGCCGCAGTGGATTTGGCTGTGCCGCGTTCACCACGAATCAAGACACCGCCAATGCGCGTGTCCACCGCGTTCAGAATCAGGGCGCGCTTCATGCGCTCTTGGCCCACAATTGCAGTAAAGGGAAAAATAGGTGGCATTGGTTTATCAACTCCAATAAAGATTATAACGCGTGAATCCAAGATGGCGCATTGAAGTTTATAAGGAATTTTTGCAATGATTTTGCTATCAGGGTTGCAAACTTCTTCATTCACCTGTATAATGCCTCATACATTTTTTCAACCGGAGTTTCATGTGACTGATCAGAATCAACCCCTGCCCGCCCGGGGGAGCGAAACGAACCCGCAGGGAGAACATCACCACAACAATAACAATCAAACCATGGAGTCCTTGCTCAAGGAGCAGGAACTTAATATTGACTTGCCTCAGCCCGGCGAGATCCGCACCGGCATCATTGCCAGCATCAGCCCCACCCAGATTCTCGTTAGCATTGGCGCCAAGTCGGAAGGTATCATCTCGGGCCGCGAATTGGATCAACTATCGGCTGAGGAACGCAACGCACTGCAAGTGGGGCAGGAAGTCCACGTTTATGTGGTCAGTTCGGAAGATGTAAATGGCAATGTCGTCCTCTCGCTCAAACGCGCACAGGAACAACTTGCCTGGGATAATGTAGATAAACTGCTCGAAGAAAGCCGCGTCATCGAGACCAAAATCATTGGCTTCAACAAAGGCGGCCTGATTATTAACGTAGAAGGACTGCGCGGCTTTGTCCCTGCTTCGCAAATCAGTGCTGTGCGCCGCGCCCAGGCTACGGGCGACACGCCCGAACAGCGTTGGCAAAAAATGGTGGGGCAGCCCATCATGGTGCGAATTATCGAAGTAGATCGAGACCGCAGACGCTTGATTGCCTCCGAGCGAGCCGCGACCGTCGAATCCCGTCAATCCCTCAAAGAGCGCGTACTCGAAGAACTCGAAGAAGGCAAAGTTTACACAGGGCGCGTGACCAGCCTGGCCAATTTCGGCGCGTTTATCAATATCAATGGTGCCGATGGCCTCGTTCACCTCTCCGAACTTTCCTGGGAGCACGTCAATCACCCGCGCGAAGTTTTGGAAGTGGGGCAGGAAGTTCAGGTCAAGGTGATCAACATTGATCGTGAAAAGAAGCGCATCGGACTCTCCATCCGCGCCTTACAGGAAGACCCCTGGAAAGCGCGCGTCGAAAAATACAGCGTTGGACAACTGGTCGAAGGCGTCATCACGCGCCTCACCAAATTCGGGGCATTTGCTCGTCTCGAAGGTGACATTGAAGGTCTGATCCATATTTCGGAAATTGCCGATCATCGCATCGAACACCCTAAAGAAGTCCTCAAAGAAGGCGAAGTCAAGAGTCTGCGCGTCATCCGCATTGACCCGGAACAGCACCGCATCGGCTTGAGCCTTCGTAAAGTGGATTCCGCCGCTTATGCCGACAAGGACTTCAAAATGCTCACCGCAGAATATAAACGTGCCATGAAGGACGAACCTTCGGAGGCTTCTGACGCATCGCCAAGCGATAAACCAACGGATGCCTCAGAAGCCTGATGGAAACAAAGAGCGTCTCGCCACAAGCGGGGCGCTCTTTCAGCAAAATGCCCATTATCATTGATTCGCATCAAGATATTGCCTGGAACATATTGACGTGGGGACGCGACTACACGCGTCCCCTTGATGAAACGCGTCGGCTCGAAGCCGGCCAGCCCGTCGTCGCGCGCAACGGAGATACCCTCCTCAGTTGGCATGAATACCAGCGCGGCCAAATTGCGGTCATCTTCGCTACGCTTTTCGCTACGCCGGCACGTAAAAAAGAACTTAACGATCTTCTCTTCTATACGGACGCCAACACTGCCCATCGCCTTTATCGGGATCAGATTGACGTTTACCGCAAACTGGCAGACGCGCATCCCGATAAATTTCGCATCATCACTTCGACCCCGGAACTGGATTCCGTTATCGAAAATTGGTCCACCCCCGCGCGTGAGACTCAACCCGAAACGCGTCCCGTCGGCTTGATCTACCTCATGGAAGGCGCAGAGGCAATTCGCTCCCCGCACGAACTCAGTGAATGGTGGGACCTCGGCTTGCGTATGATCGGACTCGCCTGGGCTGGCACGCGCTACTGTGGTGGCACCGGCGAACCGGGGCCCCTCACACCTGAGGGACGCAAACTACTTTCAGCCATGGCAGAGTACAACTTCATCCTCGACCTCAGCCACATGGATGAAGCCGCCGCGTATGAATCGCTTGATCTCTACGAAGGTCCCGTCATGGCATCGCATTCGAATTGTGCCGCCCTGCTGCGCGGCGCGGAGACGAATCGCCATTTACCCGATCGCGTCATTCGCGCTCTGATTGAACGTGAAGGTGTCATTGGTGTCGTTCCCTACAATGCATTTCTCAAAGTGGGTTGGCGGCTTAAGAGCGGAAGTCGCCGCGAGGAAGTCACTCTGGATGACCTCATCGCACACATTGATCACATCTGTCAATTGGCGGGAAATTCCCACCATGTGGGCATTGGTTCTGATTTCGACGGAGGGTTTGGATTGCAGTCCGTTCCACCCGAGATCAACTCCATTGCCGATCTGCAAATCATCGCCTCACGCCTGCTTGCGCGCGGATACAACGCATTAGATGCAGAGAACATCCTGGGCGGAAACTGGCTGAGATTCCTGAGGAAGAATTTGCCCGCATGAACATAGAACCCTCCCTGCGATTGTCCCCCCTACGCATCCGCTTCAGTCTGATGACAATCCTGTTTGGATTTTTCGTCCTTACCGTCGGCGCGAAACCCGATTGGTATGGATGGGATCGAAGCCCGGTGGTCGGCTTCATCCAAATTTCCGTTTTCCTCATTGGTCTGGCATTGATTTGTGTTGGCGGCTATTTTGGAATGACTGCCTTGTGGGGCAAAGAACAGCGTAGCATTATTGCAGATATTGGCTTGCGGTTGGTCGGCACCGGTTATGTGATTGCCGTTTTTACCGGCATGGCAGATGTATTCGGCTTGGGCACACAGCCCCTTCCCAATGTACCGTATTTTGGTCCCTGGCAAGCGATCGGTGTAGTCATCGGTCAAATTGTGATTGCTATTGGCTTTCTAATGACCATTCCCTATCACACGTACTTCAGAAAGTCTGTACGTGAAAGATAATCCTCCTCGTACAGGGCGGCATCCTTTTTCTTGAAAAAGTTTTTCTCCGGTTGAAATGTGACAAAGGGCAACTTGTGTTCTATCTCGCAAAGCGCGAGCAACTCTCTTCGTGTCACATCTTCGTCGTCGGATTCTGTTCTGGGAACACATCGGGAAGAGCGTTGTTCGCCCTCAACAACTTCTCTCTCGCTAATTATTAAAAGTGCAATCGTCAATAGCACCAGTAAAACGCCATAAGATATTGCCTTGAGCACAAAATATACAACCCGGCCCACCAAAAGGAAAGGCACAGTGATTGGCGCGAGGAGAATCTCAGCAGGTTTGTAATGTTTCTTTTGTGGGTCGTCCAGAGGGCGCTTCAGGTCAACATAATAGGCATGTGCCGCAGCAATGAGGCAAAACAGCGCGAACAAAAGTCCGCCTATACAAACCTCGCCAACATGTTCCCATAACATGTCTGCTTCAGTATGTTCTCCTCGCGGCTATTGTATAACATGTACTGTATTTTGTGTATGGGCAATCTGGCATAGCATGCGCTCAAAAGTTTTGAGCCCATTCGCCCTCACTGTGGCGAAAAGCCCAAGAGATTGGCCGCAATGATTTGAGAACTGTACAAACAACAACATCCGCCTTCTCTTTCAGCAAGGCGGATGTTGAATGTGTCTGTATAGACAGAGATGGGTTATTCGCTTCGCAGGAAGCGCAGCGCACTTTCCACGAGCATGGCTGTGCCAATGGGAAGAGCGCGTTCATCAATATCGAACTTGGGGTGGTGTAGCGGATAGTCCTCATGTCCCTCCTTCTGTGTTCCAAGGGTGAACATTGCGCCGGGTGCATATTTCATGAACTCCCCAAAGTCCTCTGCACCGAGTGTCTTTGCAATCTCCAGCACGTTTTCCCCACCCAGCAAATCTTTACCGGTCTGTTCGATGATGTTTGAAACTTTCTCATCATTGATCATAGGAGGCGCACCGATCAAAAAATTCAATTCATAGTCGCCGCCCAATGCCTTAGCCACATCGAAGGCGCGTCGGATTTCCACATGGATTTGTTTTTGCACTTCCGCAGATGTGAAGCGCAGGGTTCCTTTCATTTGAATGCTATCCGGGATGACGTTTTCCGTTTGCCCACCATGGATGGCGCCAATGCTTACCACTGCCGGCGCAAATGGATCAAGACGGCGCGACACAATGCCGTTCAGGGCAAGAATCACGTGTGCTAAAAGATAGAACGGATCAACGGTCTTATTTGGATGCGCACCATGTCCCCCTTTGCCTTTGAGGGTTGCATACCATGTGTCCACACCGCCCGAACAAGGTCCGGCGTTGATGCCAATCTTGCCAACCGGCATGGAAGGGTCCACGTGTTGGGCAATCACATAATCCACGTCCTCCATCGCGCCCTCGGCGGCCATGCGCTGCGCGCCGCTTTTGCCTTCCTCGTCTGCGGTTTCCTCACAGGGTTGGAAAAGGAAGCGCACGCGCCCAGGCAATTTTTCCTTCGCGAGCAGCAACGCTGCGCCGAGAGCCATGGCGGTATGCGCGTCATGTCCGCAGGCGTGCATGGCACCGGGGATTTTCGATGCGTACTCGAAATCATTTTGCTCCAGGATGGGCAGCGCATCCATATCCGCGCGGATGGCGACTACTTTGCCACCCTCTCCGATCTCGGCGACGACGCCGGTCTTGCCAACCCCGCGCCGAACCCGGTAACCCATCTTTTCCAATTCATCGGCGACGATCCTCGCCGTGCGATGCACCTCAAAGCCGATCTCAGGGTGCATGTGGAAATCCCGCCTCCATTCAATGAGTTCTTCCGAAATTGCATGTGCCTGTTTGATCATATTTCTCCTTTCATTTCTCTCTTCACAGTGGGAGAGGGACGGGGATGAGGGAAATGCGCTTACTGAAATGCTTTGATTGTCTAATCCGAATTCGCGTTACTACTTTCCACTTTCTACCTACCCTCCTTCTCTACTCTCACTTTCGCACCATCTCCCTCTCCGCGGCAGCCATGATGCGATCCAATTCCTTCTCTTGCTGAGGTTCGAGCGGTGGAACGACATGCTCGCGCAAAATCCTTTCTGCTTCGGCAATGGCATAATCCACCATGCCTTTGCGCCCGAACTTTTCCTCCCACGTATCCCATGAGTTGCGTTCGGCAAGTTTCGTCAGAGCCAGTTCGCCCGCTTTGAGATACTTGAGCGTGTGTTTTTGTCCCAGATAATTGCGCGGGCCGTCCATCACATCCCTGATGATTTCAACTGCCAGATGCTCTGTATCGGCAGATAATCCTCTTCGCAAACGCAGGATGCTTCCGGCGAACTCGTTATCCAAAACCATTTGCGCGTATGAGCCCATTACGCCTGCTTCCATTTCGCCAATCCCTGAAAGTTCATCGGCGCCGGCGAGGGCAGGGATGGCGGCATTGAGTCCGCGCTCGAACGCGTTTTGTGCATCGAGGGTGTGCGCGTTCGTGGAGAATCCATATACATTGACGGAGAATCCATAATAATGTCCAAGTTGAACCGTAGCAGCGGAGGATAAGCCCAATTCCACGCCTCCCCAGATCAACCCCGTGCGCGGCTCCAGCATCCCCAATCGTCCACAATATACTGCCGGACAACCCGGATTGATAATCTGCGCGAGGACAAGCAGAGAAAACGTTTCTGCGCTCTGTTGTACAAGACTGCCTGTAATCGTCATTGGCGATGTGGCGCCTCCGGTAGGCGCGGGGAGATTCGAGAGAATCACGCCTGCCTTGGCCATCTCCATGATCGCGGCCGCCGCGTGGTCATGGATTGTCAATGGACTGACCGGTGAAAGCGAAAGCGTCAATTCATGCGGCGGTGTGCCGACTACCTGTGCCATCTCCACCGCATATTTGACCTCTTCTGCGAACTGAATGCCCGGACCTTGGATGGGCTTGGTGGTATGCGGCAGGGTGTGGCGATACATGTACAGCGACATCAATTCGCCCGGCACATCGCGCGGTGTGAAAAACGGTGTGACCGTGTGACAATTTGGAAGCGCATCGAGCAAGCGCGTTGAGTCGATGACATCTTGCTCTGTAGCAATACGCCGCGTGCCGCTTTGCGCATCGAAAACATCCCGCGCACCACCGAGGTTATGAAAGTAAAGATTTCCATCTCCCAATTTGTTCACGGTTCCGTTGCGTCCGCGAATGACGGGGCGCTTATTGGCTTTGGCAATACAATCCATTACCAGATCGGGAGGAAAGAGGACGCGATTTTCGCGCACGGTGCACCCTGCATCAGTCAAAATATCGAGGCTGGGCTTGTGTGTCCAGATTACACCCACCTCGCTCATCACCTGCACCGTGGCTTCGTGCATGGCTTTGATATCCTCATCGGATAAGAACTTCAACGGTTCCATGGCACTCCTCATGTGCTGTACTTGCGGTGGTTCATTTATTAATCATGCCTCAAGGTATCGTTCCAAGAACTGCGCGCGTTTCACTTCAGAAGCAATCACGTTTTCCATCTTCAGAAACGAATGGCCCTCATCTTCGAACAGCAGGAATTCTACTTGCTTGCCAAGTTCGAGTAATTTGTCGCGTGCTTCGATTGAATCTTCTGCGGGGCAGCGCGGATCGTTGCCGCCGCAAATCAATTGCACTGGAGCGCGGATGCGATCCAAAAAGAAATACGGTGAGGCGTTATACCATCTTTCGTAATTTTCCTGTGGATCGCCCATGTTTTCGATGTCCCAGTGTTGCACATCTTCGCGCGACCGCGCATGGCAGGTAAACCAGTTTAAAAACGGCACGATGGCAGAGCCTGCGCACCACAAATCGGGAAATTGTGTCAGACACATCATGGTCAAATAACCGCCATGGCTTCTGCCTGTGATGGCAATTTTGCCGGGGAACGCCAGCCCTTCGCGCAAAAGATACTGCGCGCCCGCGGCCACATCGCGCGCATCCACACCGCCGAGATCGAAGCGCGCCGCGTACTGCCACGCTCGGCCGTAACCCGTCGAGCCGCGATAGTTCGGACATAGCACCACATACCCTCTGCTTGCAAAATATGCCATCAGCGGATGCCACTCTGCGGAGTAGTGCCAGTTAGGTCCGCCGTGAACCATCACAAGAGCGGGAGCGGGAACCTGTTTCGGACGAAACAGCAGTGCAGGCACCTGCACACCATCCATGCCGGGGTATTCGATCTCCTCCGCTAGGGCAAATTCTTCCTTCGATAATTCCTCTTGCATCGAATGGGTGATTTGAATGAATTCACCGCATTCCATCTCCATCATCCATAAATCGGATGGTTGATATGGACTGCTGAACGTTGTCACCAAGCGCTTCTTATCGGACGTGAACCGGATTCCGTTATGGAGGCCTTTTCCTATCTGAAACCTTTTCCGCTTCCCTTCCGCGTCCAGAATTTCGATCCAATTGAATATGCCTTTGCTTTGCAGGTAGGCAACTTGATAGGAAGGGAATGTTGTTTTGTCCAAAAATACCGCCTCTTGCGAATCCCCCTCACCCTCTGTGAGCCAGATCACCTCCTTTGACTTCAACTCGAAGATGCCGATGTCAAACCATCCGCGTGGATCGGCGTGGAATGCTAGTTTGCTTCCATCCGCCGACCATTGAGGCGCGTGCGCGTTGAGGCTCAAATCAAAGATTTCATTTGTTTCGAGATCAACGATGAAGATTCCATAATCCTGTCCGTGCAGTTCACAACACACGGCAAGATGTTTCCCGTCCGGCGACCATTCTACTTGCCAGGCGGGATGGCCGGTGTCGAGGATCAGTCTTGCATCCCCACCGTTGACGGAGATAATGTATGTGCTGAAATGGCCGCGTTCATTACTGAGGAAAGCGAGGTGGCTTCCATCGGGCGACCAGCAGAAGTTGGGTTGCAGAGCGTGCGAGATGTTTGGGGTCAGGTCGGTGTGCTGTTTTGTTTGCAGGTCATAGATCATGAGATGGTAGCTTTCGCGGCCCTCTGGATCGAGCACATAGGCAAGTTTTCTGCCGTCGGGTGAATAGCGCGGGTTGAATTTTCCGCCTGGAGCAGAAGTAAGTTGGATTTCCCCTCTGCCCTTCAACCCATCGGGGGCAGAAGGGAGAGGGGCTTCATAGATTTGCCATTCGCCGCTCCGGTTCCATGCAAAGGCGACTTTGTGATGGATGGGTGAAAGGTCAAAGTGTGGATCTACATGAGGAACGCGGAGAAGTTGAACGAGATCGAGCATGGTTCACACGGCGCGGGAAATGGCTCTAGGCGGGCTGGGTTTCTTCGATGACGGGCAGTGCGTTCATGCCCGCTTTTTTGGCGAGATCAAGCATAAAGGCGTGGAGTTGAGTCACTTTAACGGGATCAAGCATCGGCTTAGTATATGAAGCGAGGAGTTCTTTTACGCGTATCTTTGCACGTTCGAATGCGTCCAATCCACCCGATTCTTTCCAACCGCGAAACGAGTCCCGATCAATGACAATACTTGGAAGGTGCTGTTCTTTGCGGAACAATTGCAGGGTGATTTTTTGCTTGAGGAAATCACCGCCTTTGAAGTTGATGTTCTCGTCGTAGAAGTCAATGGCGAGGGTTGGGGTATGTTGTTTGATGCCTGCGATCATTCGCTTTGCCATGGCGATGGCTTCAGCATCAATGACGAGTTTCTCTGCGCTGTGGCAGGCGAGGAAGTCCAACATGCCGGAGCCGGAGATCATGTTGATGCCGCTGAGTGCGCCGATCATAGCAGTGATGCCGCTTTCGAGCCCCGCTTGTGCATCCACCAGTTTGGAGTCGGTTGCGCCGAGGTAGGTGTGGGTGGGCATGCCAAGCGATTTGGCGACTTGTGCATAGGAACAATCGAGCATCGCAGTTTCGACTGCGCCCATGGGGGTTGCGCCTTTGCGCATGTCGAAGATCGCCGCTGCGCCGCCCCAGACGATGGGCGAGCCTGCTTTTGCGAGTTGATGGATGGTGATGCCGGCAAGACATTCTGCGGTGTGTTGGGTGATCGCGCCGAGCAATGTAACGGGCGCTGCTGCCCCGGCGAGCGGAACCGAGACGATTTCGGCCGGCACGCCCGCGCGTGCCAGTGCGATGAGATTGCCCGCGCCGAAGTTGCTCCAGATGAGCGGCGGGGCGGGGCAGACATCGAATACGGCGCGCGGTTTCTTGCGTAATTCCTCGCGGCCGCCTGCGAAGAGGGCGAGCATTTCGATCATGTCGCGCACGGTCTTGTTCGTGAATGCGCCGGTGACGATGGGCTTCTTCGAGTGGAGCAGAACAAGGTATAGCCGATAAATGTCTTGAATGTCTTTGTGTACATCGTGACAGATGACGGCTGTGGATTGCGCATCGTATTGGGGGAGTTGTTCTGCCACTTTGAGCAATTTGATCAGGTGTGGTGTTTCGGTGGTTTCGTGTTCGAGGGTGTCGGGGTTGAGCATGGTGATGCCCGAAGAACCGGGGTCGAAGTGAACTACATCGCCACCGTAGCGGATCGTCGGATTCCCGTCGTAATCGTAGAGATAGAATTCGCGCGGTGCGGTCTGCAGCGCGCGCTCAACGAGGTGGGCGGGAATTTTGACCACCTGTGTTTCTTCGTTCACCTGCGCGCCGGCCGATGCCAGCAGTTCGCGCGCTTCAGAATTTTGAACTTTGATGCCAGGTTTGAGGAGGAGTTGATATGCCTCTTCGAGGATGCGTTGAATCAACTCATCCGTGAGGAGGGTGAGTTTCGGTTGCATGGTTACCTCTAAATCTTTCAGAATTCGACCTCTGCCAATTCTTGCTCGATTTTTGAAGATTTGCGGAATTGACAGTGCCAACCAATTCGCATCTTGCGCGGCGGCCTGGGAGCCGCGCTCTTATTCTTTGCCGACCAGTTTTTTCGCTAATTGCACGGCGCCGACCGCATCCTCCGCCGTGCCGTCAGCCTTGATCTTTTCCGCCCAGTCTTTTGTGATCGGTGCGCCGCCGACCATGACTTTGATACGCGGGCGCAAGCCCTCTTTGTCGAGTTCTTCGATCACTTCGCGCTGGCGCACCATGGTTGTAGTGAGGAGCGCGCTCAAGCCGATGATTTGTGCATCAATTTCGAGCGCTTTGCTAATGATCTTCTCCGCCGGCTGATCTACGCCGAGGTCAGTGACTTCGAATCCTGCGGCGCTGAGCATGGTGCCGACCAGCGTCTTTCCGATTTCGTGAATGTCGCCTTCGACGGTGGCAAGCACTACACGTCCCATCATCTCGCGTGCTTCACCGAGTTTCAATAATTCCGGTTCCAGCACGGCGACGGCCGCTTTCATGGCTTCCCCGGCCATCACCAGTTCCGGCAAAAAGGCTTCACCCTTTCCAAATTGATCGCCGATGTAATTCACGCCGGGGACAAATCCCTTTGTAATGGTATCCAGAGGATGCATTTTCAATTCAATGGATTTTTTTGCTAGTTCGATGGCCAGTTCCTTGTCACCGTCTATGATGCTTTGTGCCATCTGCTTGTAGAGTTCGTCGCTCATATCGGTATGCTCCTCAGTTCGATGTTTCCTTTAACAGATGTGCAACCTGTTCTTCTTTCTCGCGCAAGAGTTCACCTGGAACGTCCAGATATTTTTCCAGCCATCTGCCCGACTCCATCACATGCTCGATGGAAAGGCGCATGGCTTTTTGGGCATCGCCCTTCTTGAGGGCATCTACCAAAGCGGCGTGTTCGCGGTTGGTTTGGGTCATGCTGTCTTGCAAAAGTTCGGGGTAGCGAAACAAGGCTTCATATAAAAGCCAATCCGGGAAGGCGTTGGCAACGATTTCGTACAGTTTGATCAGCAGATCGTTGCGGGTGAAGGAGGCGATGGCGGAATGGAAGTCCCGACTCAGGCGACGCGCGAGTGGCATGTCTTTGAGTTTGTCTCGCTTTTTCATTTCTGCAATTGTTCTTTCCAGATCCGCAATTTGTTCCCGCGTAATGTGCTTTGCCGCCTCCTGCGCAATGACTGCCTCGAGGACGAGTCTCAAGCCGTATGCTTCGACCACGTCCTTGGTGGACATTTCGCGCACGCGCACGCCGCGATACGGGACGCGCTCTGCGATACCTGCCGAAACAAGCAGGTCCAGCGCTTCGCGCACGGGCGTCATGCTCACGCCCAGTTGGGTAGCAATATCTTCCTGCCGCAGCCAATCGCCCGGCTTGTACACGCCCGAGATGATCTTTGCATGGACGACCTCAAAGATGTCTTCCTTGAGCGGGCGTTTTTGAATCAGTTCGGTTTCTTCCTTCGAGAGGGTGTTTGTGGTCATTGGCGCCTCGGGGTTGGGATGGATTATAAATTATA
Organism: Anaerolineales bacterium; assembly: GCA_035574015.1. Taxonomy (GTDB): domain Bacteria; phylum Chloroflexota; class Anaerolineae; order Anaerolineales; family Villigracilaceae; genus Defluviilinea. The sequence goes on along the minus strand of DATLZK010000009.1, from coordinate 22,132 downwards.
TATAATTTTTAGTACAGGAAGGGGGAAGAAAAAAAACCGCCAGCATGGCGGTCTTGGGAGGCTCAAGCGGACTGCGTTTTTTTCAAGAAATGTGTACGCAATTTCTCTCCTTTTATCCCTCGTCCTCCAGGGGAGGGGTAGGGGGTGAGGGCGAAAAGCAATGCCGACGTGATCTTTTGTCCATGTTTGCGACAGCGCAAATACACAACACCATTTCTTGTGAGCCGGCTATGGCGTAGACCTTTTTGCAAAGTCTTTATTCCAATTTTTTGTATCGCGGCAAGATCTTCTCAGACAAATTCGATGTGCCTTGAGATTTCAATTTCGTGTTTTGTGCTGTACACTTTCGGCTTCCCTGTAGAGTTGATGTCGGTTGATATAGTCATAAACAGCCGGATGGAGATAGTAGCGATAAGGGCGTCCGGTGGCGATACGGTTTCTGATCTCCCGTGAAGCGATCTCGAGAAGCGGCGCATCCACATAATGGATTTTGGCTGTGATGCCGGGCAACTGGCGCTCCAACTCTTCGAGATTTTCTTCCTCGCCAGGGCGCCTCATCACCCCCACCCAGTGACATTTGTAGAGCAGTTCCTTTGGGCGGTGCCACTTTGGTAGATCGCGCAGCGAGTCACCGCCGATGATGGGGATAATGTCCGCGTTAGGATATTGCTTGGAGAGGATTTCAACTGTGTCGAGCGTGTAATGAGGTCCGGGTCTATCCAGTTCGACACGCGAGAGTTCGAATGCCGGCTCGTCTGCTATAGCGAGTTGTACCATGGCCAGGCGATGTTCAACAGGCGTGAGCACGCGATCCTGCTTGTGAGGAGGGTTAGGGGTGAGGACCCAAAGCAAGCGGTCAAGCCCCAATTGGGAATATGCTTCAGAGGCGAGGATGAGGTGTCCGAGGTGAGGCGGGTCGAACGTGCCGCCGAAGAAGCCGATCTGTTCGCGAGGCATGAGGGAAGTATATCGCAAAGTTTCATCATGCATTGTCGAATTTTTTGCCGAATCTTTACATGGGAAATTCGATGAACACCATAAAAAGGAGATAACACCACGCCTGAGACAGTCAAATGGATCATTGGGATTGTGATCGTCTCAAAATGTATTCATCTTGCTCTGTTGCCGAGATAATAGGTCTGGGTGCTTTCCCTCACCTCCACCTTCCCATTGGGCGAGGGGCTGGAGGTGAGGGTGAAAAGCAATGCCGACGACAGTCCTTTGCCATGTTTGTAGCAGAGAATGTTCATTTCATTAGAGATGAGAGGTTTCCCTGCAAATGGTATACTATTTTCACTTTCAGACATCAGGTGTAACATGAATCAAACATTCGATGCTATCGTAATTGGTGCAGGTGTGATGGGGGCAAGTATTGCGTACAATCTTTCGTTGCGCGGTTTGAAGGTGTTGATTCTCGAGCGGGCTTCTGTGGGGGCGGGGGCAACAGGCGCTTCGAGTGGACTTGTTCGCATGCATTATGACGTGGAGGTGGATGCCGCGCTGGCTTGGCAGAGTTTTCAGTTTTTCCGAAATTGGCGCGAACGAGTGGGCGGTGAATGTGGTTTTCACCGCACGGGATTTTTACAGATTGTTGCACCTCACAAAAACGAACTGTTGCGCGCGAATGTCGAGATGCAAAAACGGCTTGGTATCCTCACCGAGGTAATCACTGCTGATGAGGTGAGGAAGATCGCACCGATGTTCAAGACAGAAGATTTCGAATTGGCGGCGTATGAACCGGAATCCGGTTATGCCGACCCTGTATTGACGACAAATTCCTTTCTTGGGAATGCGAAGGCGCGGGGAGCCGTCCTGTTTCAGGATTGCGAGGTGACGGGAATCCGCCTCAGTGGAGGAAAGGTGATGGGCGTGGAATCCAGCCGAGGGGTGTTCGATGCGCCGATTCTTGTCAATTGCGCGGGAACGTTTGCGGGTCGCGTCGGAAAGATGGTCGGGCTGGATATTCCTCTCAGCACCTGGTCGCACGATGTGGCGTTTGTCAGGCGCCCCGCGAAGGTGGGAATGCATCCTACTGTGATTGATGACTCGCTTTCGATGTATTTTCGTCCTGAAGGCGAGTTGACATTGATTGGACTGGAGGATTACAACCGCATGGGTGAGCCGCCCGAATCAGATTTAGGGCGTGTGGATGCCGAATTTGTCATGCGTGCTATTGATCGCATTTGTGAGCGCATTGAAGGGATGGAGGAGGGCGCGCTGCATTCGACACACGTCGGGCGTGATGGCATAACACCGGATCAACGCGCTATTCTGGATCAGGCGGGGCCGGATGGTTTTTATATTGCCTGCGGTTTCAGCGGGACGGGGTTTAAATTGTCCCCTGCTGTGGGTGTGTGCATGAGTGAATTGATTTTGGATGGACAGGCGAAACTGGTGGACATTTCCCCGCTCAGCTTCAGTCGTTTTGCGCGCGGCGAGTTGCTGCGCGGCGCGCACTCGTATGGGGATATTTGGAAGTAGAAATCTTCGAGGTGTTCTGGGGCAATGAACGGCGAAAGCCAACTCTGGCGTGCGCTCATAGAGTTTATCTGCAAGCAAGCAGATCGGCATTGAACAACGCGAATTGACCAAATTTTTTCGCGAAATTCGTGTCCATTCGATGCCCGGATTGACCGAATTTTTTCGCGAAATTCGCGTCCATTCGATGCCTGAATTGACCGAATTTTTTCGCGAAATTCGCGTCCATTCGATGCCTGAATTGACCGAATTTTTTCGCGAAATTCGTGTCCATTCGATGCCCGGATTGACCGAAATTTTCCGCGAAATTCGCGTTCATTCGATGCCTGAATTGACCAAATTTTTCCGCGAAATTCGTGTCCATTCGATGCCCGGATTGACCAAATTTTTTCGCGAAATTCGTGTCCATTCGATGCCCGGATTGACCGAAATTTTCCGCGAAATTCGCGTTCATTCGATGCCCGAATTGACCGAATTTTCCGCGATACAAGTTCCTATTGCCATTTTTTCAAGATGAGGGTGAAGGTGCTCCCTTTGCCAGGGGTGCTGACGACATCAATGTTGCCATGATGTTGTTTGATGACTTGCCGTGTGATTGCCAGACCCAAGCCGATTCCGCCGAAGAGGTCGTTACCGCTTTTTTCGATGTGGTAGAAGCGATCGAAGATGCGTGGGATGTTCTCTTTTTCGATGCCGATGCCGTGATCCTGAACAGAGACGAGCACCCGGTCCCCGTTCTGTTCGAGGCGAATTTCCACATCTCCGCCTCTTGGGCTGAACTTGATGGCGTTATCTACGAGGGCGGCGAGGGCATGTTCGAGGGATTTTGCGTCGCCCAAAACCGGAGGCAAAGCCGGCTCGGGAAGGAAGCGCAAATTCACACCTCGCTCTTTTGCCTTCGCTTCGTATTTTTTGACCACTGCGCGCCCGATTTCGTTCATGTTCACTGCTTGAAATTCCGGGAGGACAAGGTCCATTTCCTGCAGGAAGAGAATATCGTTGACGAGAGCAACGATCTGCTCGACATTACGCGCCACCGTTTCGATGCCTGCCTTGAGTTGATCGCCTTGTAATAATCCTTTTTGCATCATTTGGAGATAACCACTGGCAGCCATGAGCGGCGTGCGAAGTTCATGTGCCACGTTGCTCAGAAATTCGCGGCGCGCCAGTTCTTGCTCGGCAAGTTTTTGATAGGCTTCTGCCAGTTCGCCGGCGCGCATGCGCAGGTCTTCCACTGCCAGTTGATCGTTCTGGCGCAAGCGATTACTGATTTCCCTGACCATGGCCATGGCGATGCTGCTGCTGTTATGCAGAACTCGGTTGAACGCTTCTTTGTCCAGTTCGAGCGTGGTGAGGGGCGTCTTGGCGGTGACGGTGGCGGCGCGCGGCGCGTTGTGAATGAGCGCCATTTCGCCGAAGAAGTCGCCGGCTCCTAGCGTTTTGAGCAGACGCGTTTCGTTGTTGTTGATGCTTTTGGTTACTTCTACCTCGCCATCGAGAATCATGTAGAAGCGATCTTCCACTGCATTCTCGCGGCATAAGATGGCGCCCGGCGCGTAGGAGCGTACCTGACTATTGGCAATCAATTCTTCGATCTCATCAGCTTTAATACCGGGAAACGCGCGCGGGATGATACGAGAGGGAGCGCGGCGGGTGGTCATAATTTGGATCTCCGATTCGATGTGCAGTTATTTTAGCACGTGAAGCACAGGCTAACAGCCACCTTTCCGGGCTAATAGGAGATTGTAAGGATAGCGAAACCCGGCAAAGGGAAGGCTGACATTTTGGATTTGCCTAGCCAGGTTAAGCAATGGGGGGTGCTATTTGATCTTATACCCGATCATTCGTAAGAAATCCTTGCGCCAAGCGATATCCGTCTCAGATTCCACACCCTGAGGAGAAAAGCCATCTACCACGCCAAGGATGCCGCGTCCCTGTTCGGTCTGTGCGATGATGACTTCGGTGGGGTTGGCTGTAGCGCAGAAGATGCGTGCCACCTCCGGCACGCTCTTGATCGCATTCAGGATGTTAATGGGATAAAACCCTTCACCCAGAAACAGAATGAACGAATGTCCTGCGCCGATAGCCTGCGCGTTCTTTTTGGCAAGTTCAATCATTGCCTCATCCGTGCCTGTCCAGCGAATGAGACATTTACCCGACGCTTCGCAGAACGCCAACCCGAATTTGATCCCCGGCACGGTGGTGACCAGCGCCTCATGGATGTCCTCCACCGTCTTGATGAAATGCGACTGACCAAGAATGAAATTGACCGCTTCCGGTTTTTCGATTTTGACGGTTTGAATGTCCATAGGATTCTCCTTTCAAGGGTGTGCGAAACTATTCTTCTTTTCTGGCATAGAACACGAGCAGCGTATTTCCATATTTGCGCTGATCGAACTCCTCCAGATTTTCGAGAGGGAGTTGTTTGTATTCGCGCGGCGCGATTTGCACAATGACCCAGCCATCTTCCGTAAGCCATTCGATATTGTTGTCGAGCAGTTCCAATGCTTTCGACCACATCTCCAGATATTGCGGCGGTGCAATATAAATATATTCGAATTTTCGATCTGGTGGCGCCGCAAGCCAGGTGAATGCATCGGCGCGGCGGATTTCCACCTGTGAAGTAAACCCGCAATGCTCCACATTGAATTTGATTGTTTCAATCGGCGCGCGGTGCATATCGCTGAAACGGACGAACGAAGCGCCGCGACTTAACGCTTCAATGCCCACTGCGCCCGTGCCGCCGAACACATCCCACCAATTCGAGCGAATCACATCTCCTGAGATGATATTGAATAATGCCTCCTTGACGCGGTCGGTAATCGGGCGTGTGGTTTCGCCCGGAACAGATTTCAGTTTACGTCCTTTTGCTTTTCCTGCAATGACCCTCAGACTCATTCGACGCTTTTCCTTGCTGCAAGAAGATTTCCATGCGGAGCGATGATGGGAACGACGCAGCCGGTGCCCAGTATGAACCGTCTGCCACCGGTTTGTTGGAGGGCTTCTTGCGCTTCCTTTCGGACCTCAACCGGATTCCCGTAAACGAGCGTATCCTGCCTCAAACCTCCGCACACGACACCGCCGAATTGTGTTCGCGCCTCTGCTAGCGAGGGAGAGGTCTCGCGGTCGTGCCAGTTGACGATAGGGAACTCGAACGAATGAATGAGAGAGAAATAGACATCATGTCCGTGTAAGTGGAGTAGGTTACACCATAACGCTCGAGCAGGTTCAAGGATTTTGAGGTCGTTCGGCAAGCCAAATGTTTTGTATTCTTCGAGGGTCAACAGAGTCGCCCCGGCGTGCTGAATGGCGTAGAAGATTCCATCAATGCCTGTTTCAAGAGATGCTTCCACGAAGCGGCGGGTGGTTTCGGCAATGGTTTCCAGTCCTTTCATCACGGCTTCGGGATAGAGGCGAAGATGCGCAAGCAGGGTTTCATTCCCTGCGAGGTTCTTTGCCTGCGCCAGCGGGCTGAAGATCGTCTGGAGGAGGGGAATGTCTGGACCGAGTTCCGCGCGGAGGAAACGGAGGCAGGCTAATTGTCCCGCGAGATGCGGGGCGGTGGGATCAAGCGCCGGTAAAGTTTCCCAATCGTGCGGGTCATGGATGATGCGTTGAGTATAGCGGCGTGTCCCCTCTGTATCGCCCAGCCATTGATCCTGCACACCCCAATCTTTGAGACAGAACGAGGAGGCAGGCGTGACTTTGACGAGATCAAAATCATATGTACGTTGAAAGTGAAGCGTTGCGACGGCAAGCGCCTCAGGTGATTGATCATCTACTGGGAAGTGACGCCAGAGCGCGATAGGTGGGCGATCCAACGTTTCGCCTTTGAGACATGCCTGCATACGTTCCTTGTGTGTGATCATGGAATACGCCTCACAATGCAAAAGATTGCGTCGCCGCGTCGGATTTCGATGACGACGGGCGCGTCTCGAAATGTGGATCGGTCTTCGTTCGTGCGTGTGTTGACCAACACATAATCACCCGATGTCACTTCGTTCTGCGCGCCGCGCAGATCGCGTACGTTGATGTTGCTGTTTGCGTAAGCCGCCGCGATATAGGCTTCGCGTTTGACGAAAAGGTCAATGGGTTCTGTTTTGATTCGATTGAGTTGCTCTATTGATTCTTTATAACAAGTCAGCCAATAATCGGTTTCGTATTTGCGGAAAGCGCCGCTTGTGCCTCCAACGAAGGAATTGTAATAAGTATATTCGTAAGGATGAAGTTGGGCGATTCCGTTTATGCCCGGCAGGATCAGCAGAACACCGATCCCTGCCTGAAGCCAGGCGGGATGAGGTTTTGTTTTGATGAACAAGGCTTCGAACGCGAAGCCGATGAAAATGAAAAGCGGAGGGAGAATGAAGAGAAAATGTCTCATGCCGTCATACATGGCGGGTCTGCGCAGGAGGACATAGGCTATGAGGATGATAAACCACAGGAGTGTCAGTGTTGCAGAAACAAGATGGGCACTTCTCTTTTCTCGAACTAGTTTTCTGTATCCGACGAGAATGCCGATCAAAAAGAGGGGCAGGGTCGGTTCGGTGAGCGTAGTGGCAATCATGAAGGGCAGATAGCGGCGCGGTAATTCGCCGGCGCGATAGACTTCGCCATTGAACAGGACGGAGAGCGTGGTGGGGTTGTCGGACATGAGGCGGAAGACATCAATGAAATTCTTCATGGGGTTTTCCCAGAGGAAGGGCCAGGTGATGAACATGACAAGGATGGCGCTCAAGCCATAGATGACAAGATATTTCCAGGCGCGCCATTTGAGTTGTGTAAGTGCATAGAGAACGACCAGCATGCCCGCCAGGGGTCCCAACACGCGAATGGATGTGGCGATTCCCAGAGCAAACGCGGCGAGGAGGGTCTTTTTCGGTTTGTCTTTTGAGTCGTGCGCGAGGGCATCTACCATTTCAAAACCCAAACAGACCGAAGCAAGAAAGAATGTGAGGAAGGGAGGGTCTTTTGGGTTGATGAAGGCATGTCCCCACAGAAGAGGTTGAAAGGAAAAGAAAGCGGAGGTGAAAAGCGCGGCGGGGATGCTCAGCCAGCGCGTTGCGAAACGGTAAAGGAAGTAAACGCCGAGTTGAAAAAAAAGAAAATTGACCAGATGCCAGGCTGAGGCGGGGTCCGAACCGAGGGCGCTCAATCCATAGACGAAATTGCGCGCAAGGAGGAGATAAGCCGGTCCACGTGTTTTGTGATCGTCGCCACTTGCGCCGTAAGAATGGCTCAGGTCGAATTGCCCGCTGAACCATTCTTTTGGAGAGTAGGCATAGCCAAGTGCATCGGCGTAGTTGTAGAAAAGTGGCTCATCCCATGAAAGACCGTAGTGACGAAAGAGGAATAACCCAATCACGACATTGGCCAGGAGGAGCAGTAAGATGGGTTTTTTGAAGAGTGATGGGAGCAGAAACTTCATTTTGTGTTTTGCGCGCCAAGTTGAGCAGCGCGTTAGGTGGTCTTTCGTTTGACTTTGTTTTTGGAGGAAGTCTTTTTCCCGAATTGATCGAGCAATGCGCTCATTTCTTTTTCTTCCCCCATTTGCCCCTTGAAATATTGGATCATGAACGAAGAGCGGCGCAGGCGCAGGGTCATAGGCGCAACGGCTTTCAAATCGTCGAGGGTGACTATCTCGCGCCCATCTGCGGCGGCATAAGCGCGCGCGGCTTCGAACCAGGTGATTTCGGCGCGCAGCGAATCAATTCCCATCTTTTGCACCAGTTTGATGGCGGGACGCGCCACCTCATCGGGAAGGATGACGCGGCGGAGGCGCTGACGCGCGGCGTTGATTTCGAGCGCTGCCGCTTCCATCTCAGCCGCAAATTGCGCGGTCATCCGACGCGGATTCGTGAGATAAGCCTGGACTCTGCGATAAGCCTCGAGCCTTTCGTCTGTATCTTCGAGCCCGCGCACGATGACGCGCAGCCCAAAGCGATCGAGAATCTGCGGGCGGAGTTTACCTTCCTCCGGGTTCATGGATCCGATGAGGACGAAGCGTGCGCGATAAGTCGCCGCGAGGGGACCGCGTCGCACAGTGTATGTTCCTTGTGCCGCGGCGTCGAGGATCGAATCAATAATGTCATCGTCCAATAAGTTGATCTCATCAATGTAGAGGATGTTGCGGTCGGCTTGTGCCAGTATGCCACGCCGCACACGCATGCGTTCATGAGCGGCAGCGCGTTCATCAATGCTACCCACCACATCTTCGAGACGCGCGTTGAGTGGTAGTTCGATCAAGCGCACAGAATCGAGAGCGGTGAGAGGTTGTCCTTCGCCATATTTTTTGGCACAGTCCGGGCAGACGGCGCTGATGCCACCTTCTTCGATATCCTCCGGTAGACATCCATAATAGCAAAGACTTCTTTCGACTTTGGGGAGGAGATGCAATAAACTGCGCACGGCTGTGGTCTTTGCCGTGCCGCGTGGACCGATCAAGAGGATGCCGCCGATGTTCGGGTTGATAAGTCCGAGCAGGAGGGCGAGTTTCATTTCCCGCTGTCCAACGATGGCGAGGAAAGGAAAAGGTAGTGCTTCGGTCACACGCCCATCGTCTGGGGGAAGAGGCGGCAGCGATTTTCCCGAAACGTAATCAATGAGTTCGCGCAGAGAGCGGAAGGTGTGTGCGACGCGCTCTTTCGGTTCTGTCACTTCAGAGGAGGGGGAAACGAGTTCGGGTTCGGTCATTGCTGTTTCAATCTTCGCTTCTGTCTTTCCTTTGCCTGTTCCATTTTGCGTTTTTCCTCTTCGGTCTCCGCTTTCAAAGGGGGGACAGGGGAGGGCTTGCCTTCGTCGTCCAAGGCGACGTAAACCAGATAGGCGGTGTTGGTGTGGGTGCGCTCACCACTGATCGGATTTTCGGCAATTACTTGTACTTCTGCCTCCATGGAGGTGCGGCCAGTGTAGGTTACTTCCGCGTTGAGGATAACGAGGTCGCCAATCTTGATCGGCTGACGGAAGGTCATCGAGTCAATGGCGACGGTGACGACCTTCTTTTGTGCGTGTCGCATGCAGGCCAGCGCGCCGGCTTCATCCACCAGTTTCATGATCCAACCGCCGTGCACATTGCCAAGTAAATTGGCATGTTCGGGGTGCATTAACTGGGAGATGGTAATGCGCGAGGCGTGCATAGGTTTGGGGGTGGCGGTGTCGCTCATAGGGATTACCTGTCATGAGTTTACCATGTGTTGAATGACTGAAATGAGTTTAATCCACCTCGATTTGGGAGAAGCGCTCATGCCCGAAAATCTACTGTCGAGATGCTGAGTTCGCGGAGATGTTTGGCGTTTTCTCAGCGTTCGCTACACCTTTGCGGTGAGAAAGTCCTTGTCCCGAACTGAAGTTAATCCATATCCTCTCGCAACTCGCCGCTGTCCAGGGTGTGCAAGCGTTCGGGTTCCTCCGCCAATACATCCACGAGGCTATGGGTGAGTTCCTTCATCAGCGGTGCCAGCGGGACATGCGCTGGAGGCGTAATCCGAGGGGGAGGGGCAGGTGGTTTCAGGCGTGGTTTGAGGGCATCTTCTGCTCTCTTGCGCACAATGCGCGGATCATCGGTCAATGTGCCGACGTAATACCCCAGCACCGAGTACACCTCGCGCTTTGGGGTGACCCAGCCGATCCATTCGCCAGTTTGGTTGAATAAATAGGGATAGAGGAGGAAAGCTCTTGCTTCTCCATCCGAGTTGTAGATGGGAATGATACGCTGCTGACTTCCGGCCATATGCTTACCCTCGCGTTCATTCGATGTCGTTGTAGGTCCAATAGCGATTGATGAAAAAATTCCATAACATGACGACGCCAATGGCAATCATCAGGGTTGTATTCTTTGCCAGTGTGTCCGCTGTTGTAGCGGAGAGGTGCGCCATTCTTTCAAAAACGTTGGCAAGGGGAGGCTCAGCAAAATGCAAAATGGGGATGCGGATTCCGATGCCGATGAGGTTGACGAGAAAGAACATACCCAATTGATGCACGATGGGACGTGAACGTGAGTCTGGATATGTCCAGTAGCGATTGCCCATGAAGTTATTGGTCACGGCGCAGATAAATGAGATGGAGCCAGCCAGCACGAGTGTCAGATGAAAAAAACGCGTTAAAAGGTTCATAACGCCTACATCAATTACCGATCCAATTGCACCAACAATGGCAAATTTGATAAAACGAATTCGTTCCTTGCCGTTGCTTAGAATCATTCCAGCCCCAGTTTCTTTTTGAAGTATGGAATGGTGCGGCGAATGCCTTCCTCGAGAGAAACTTTTGGTTCCCATTTGAGGATTTCGCGCGCGCGAGTGATATCTGGCTGGCGGCGCTGAGGGTCGCGCGCGCTGCGCGCATCCTTGATGAAGGTGATGCCTGCCTTGTTGCCCACGATGCGATTGATCGTCTCGGCAAATTGCAAAATGGTCATTTCTTCCTGATTGCCGATGTTGACTGGCAGATGTTCGTCGGAGTAAAGGAGCTTGATCACACCGTCAATCAAATCGTCCACATAGCAGAATGAACGCGTCTGACTTCCATCTCCATAAACGGTGAGCGGCTGACCGAGCAACGCTTGCTTGAGCAGGTTGGGGAGAGCGCGCCCATCGTTCAAATCCATGCGCGGACCGTAGGTGTTGAAGATGCGCACGATGCGCGTGTCCACGCCGTGCGTGCGATGGTAAGCCATGGTCAGCGCTTCGGCGAAGCGTTTGGCTTCATCGTATACAGCGCGCGGTCCCACCGGATCCACGTTGCCGGGGTAATCTTCTCGCTGAGGGTGTACGAGTGGGTCGCCATAAATTTCGCTTGTGGAGGCGAGTAGAAATTTGGCTTGATGGGCGCGCGCCACACCCAGACAGTTATGTGTGCCAAGTGCGCCGGCTTTCATGGTTTGAATGGGCAGGTTGAAGTAGCCCGAAGGCGATTGCGGGTTCGGGCTGGCAGGAGAAGCGAAATGCAACACGGCATCCACTTTACCGCGCACGAAAATAAAGTTTGATACATCGTGGCGGAAAAACGAAAATCTTTCGTTCCCCATCAAATGCGCCAGATTATCCGGGCTACCTGTGATGAAGTTATCCAGTCCGATGACTTCATGCCCTTCGGCGAGGAGGCGGTCACATAAGTGTGATCCGAGAAATCCGGCAGCGCCAGTGATCAAAATACGCATAGAGAATACATTCCTTTTGCTTGAATTTGTGTCTCAAGATGCTTTGTTCGAGTGAAGGTGATCATTTCCAGTCAATTCTTGTGACGAGGCCATCTCCGGTCACTTGATAGGCTTGTCCGCTGCCGCTGTCCACGAGCCATAAGTTACCCTGATAGACAACGGCGATAAAATCCCCCGCTTGTCCTTCGATGGGACCCGGCGCCCAGACTGGAGTCTGCGGCAGGAGACCGGGCGCGTCACGCGGCGGGAAGATTGTACGGCGGTTCGATCCATCCCTGTCCATCACGACGAGGCGGTAGCGGCTGGTCTCGCTTTGCGCAGGGAAGATCGCTTGCAGGTAAGCGATTTGATATTGTCTTTCTCTCGAACTGGGCTGCAGGGCTGATGAAGAGGGATAGGCAAACATGCCGGTCTGTTCGGCGATTTGCACGGTGGCATCATTTGCAAATGAGATGGCATAGAGATCGAAGAAGGGGGAATCTTCCGCGCTGATCAGCGCAGGGGGTGGAGCATGGTTTGTGAAGAAGAGAGTGTTGCCATCTGCTCCCCATGCCAACGCAGGAAGCCATGCCCAGTCGCTGTGCGAGTTGAAGGGGGTGATGTCGAGAAGCGGTTTGAGTGCTTTGCCGTCTAAATCTACAAGACCAATACCGTCTGGGCGCGCGTATGCGAGCCTGCCATCGCGCGAGAAGGAAAAGGTCATACCCCACCAGCCATATACGCCGCCGCTGCTTGCATCGAGAATCCTGCGTTTCTCGCCGGTGGAGATGCTGTAGCGGTGAAGGTCATTGTTCGCCTGCCAGCCGGGCGCGGTGCTGCGCGGCTCGACGGTCGAATAGGCGAACGAAGAGGTGTTGGGAATCCACTCTGCGAAATGGACAACGTTCGATATGCCGGTGCTGATCGGTTTGCCGCCATTTGTGCGCACAGCCCAGACTGTGTTGATTTCCTGATCGGCCGGCTTGGTGGATTTGCGTGTGAAGAGCAGATAACTTCCGTTGGGCGAAAGTTCAAAGATGCGCCCGTCGAGATCGCCGGTGGTTACGAGGGGTCTACGGTTGGCGGTTGTTGTATCCATGATCCAGGCGTTTCCGCTGGAGAGGTAGACCAGTTGTCCAGGGATGGGTAAAGGGGCGAAGGATGCTTGCGCACCGACCATCACAATTTCTGGCACAGCCTCCTGAAGGATCACGGTCTTGACGATGGCTCGGCTGATTTCCACATTGTCTTCATAAACGATGCGATAGGTCAATTCCTGAAGCCCGTTCGCGCCGGCTTGTACCAATCGGGTTTCACCTTCTGGGAGGGTTTCGTTTCGGACGATTTGTCGTTCGAAGGGGATGATTTGTTCTTCGGTTTCAAAGACTTCTCGTACGCGCGTGATGGTGATTGCGTCGCCATCGTTCAGCACAGTGTAGAGGGGAGGTTCTGCCTTGTCGAGGTTTCCAAGCGTGATACCTGCGATCTGGATTGCTTGTCCCACTGTGCTTCCCGTCGGGATGGTCAGCGAGCGCGTTGTGCCGTCTGCTGTGAGGGTGACGGTTATCTCGCCGCCCGTCAGTTGGGGGGAGCGGCAAGCCGTCAGCGTGGTGAAGGCTGATAGAACGGTAAGCAGGCAAAGGCGTAGAAAGAGGCGTGACATGTCATTTCGACGGAGGGCAAACCGTTGTATAATCCGTGCGCTATTTGATCCGTCCCTTGATGGTCATCAAGCCATCGGCGATGACAATGGTTTGAATCCGCAAGCCGGTTGCCACAGGTCCAAGCGAGCCGGTATAGGCTTCATCAATCATGGCGGAGATGATCTCTTTGAGTGTTTCCGGTACCGGGAAGGGACCAAAATCTGCGGAAGTGATTTCGATCTTTGGTTTGCCGTTTTCGTCTACACTCACGGCAACGACAATGCCGATGTTGGCGGTGAAGATGCCTTGCTTGGTTTTTCCGAAGATTTGCATTTGCCCATCGCGCAGATACACTTGCGGTTCACTGATCAGTGGCGGCTCTTCTTGCCCGGCTTGATTGCGCTGCAGGCGAAGCGCTAATACAGAGGTGATCTGCGATTCGGTGATGGTGATGGTGACTTCACCGCTCTGCGCGCCGGCTTCGAATGCGCGTTGGATCTCTTCTTTTAGGCTTTCGGCGGCTTCTGTGGAAACAGGGATGGGTGGGCGATCAGAGTAATCGGGCCCGCCCACAAAGACCGTGCAAGCGAGAGAAGCAAATAAAAGAACAAGCAAAGGAAGTTTTCTTTTCGTCATTTCGAATCCAAAGTTTGTATCTTGAGACATAAGCGGAGTGAATTATAGCATGAGCGACTCTCAATCCCCACAAGGGGAAAATATCGAAACTGAATTGCCACTTTCGGCGAAATTGGAGGCTTTGCTGTTTGTCGCGGCGGAGCCGGTGACAATCGCTCAACTGGCGACCGCGCTGGATGTGGCTCCTTCGGTGGTCGAGCGCGGACTCAACGAACTGGACGCTTCATTCTCTAACCGTGGTTTGCGGCTACAACGACACGCCGGGCGCGTGCAATTGACCACCGCGCCGGAACTTGCCGAACTGGTCGAACGTTTTCTCGGTCTCGAGGCAACCACTCACCTGAGTCGCGCCGCGCTGGAAACTTTGGCAATCATCGCTTATCAGCAGCCCATTACGCGTCCGCAAATAGATGCCATTCGCGGCGTGAACAGTGACAGTATGTTGAAGAGTCTCCTGCATAAGGGGTTGATTTTTGAATCGGGACGTGCAGAAGGACCAGGACGCCCGATCCTCTATTCCACCACGCCGGAGTTTCTGCAGCATTTTGGTTTGAACTCGATTCTCGAATTGCCTCCTCTTGCCAGGCCGGACGAGGAGCAAACGACAGAGACGGATGAGTTGTTGAAGGGTTGAGATGACGGCGGAACGTTTGCAAAAAATTCTGTCGCGTGCAGGCTATGGTTCACGCCGCGCTTGTGAGGAGATCATTGCGGCGGGACGGGTGCGTGTCAATGGACAGATTGCCATCCTAGGGCAGAAGGCAGATCCTGTGGTGGACAAGATTACTGTGGATGGAGAGCCCCTCGCGACCGCTGAGGCATTGGTGTATATTGCCTTGCATAAACCGCGCAATGTTCTGTGTACGGTCGAAAGAGAAAAGGGCGATACACGACCGACCGTGCGCGAGTTGGTGGATGTGCCGGGACGTTTGTATCCGGTGGGCAGGCTGGATTTCGAGAGCGAGGGGCTTGTTTTGATGACCAATGATGGGGATTTGGCGAATCGCCTTACACATCCGCGCTATGGTCACGAGAAGGAGTACCGCGTTTTGCTGGCAAAACGCCCGGATCGGGAGCAGATGGAGGCGTGGAGAAGGGGCGTTGTGTTGGAGGATGGTTATAAGACTGCGCCTGTGGAGGTCCGCTTTGAGGCGGCGCAGGGAAAGGGAGCCTGGGTGCGGGTGATCATGCGCGAGGGGCGGAAGCGTCAAATTCGCGAGACCTGCAAGCAGATTGGACTTCCCGTCGTGCGCATCGTGCGCGTGCGAATCGGATCCTTGAAACTCGGCTCGCTCAAGCCGCGTCAATGGCGGTATTTGACCGCGCGGGAGATTGCCGCCTTGAAGGAAGCAAGGTGAATCAACGAACTTAATTTGTAGGTGTGAAAAACTGAGAAATTCTCTGCTAATCTGCAACTGCTTACCCACCCTCACCCCCGGCCTCTCTTCCTTTTGGAGAGGGTGAGGGTAGGTACTTACGCTGATTCTCAGTACACTCTATCCGTTGTGGTTAACCGAGAATTCTGCTTTCAACTCACGCGTATATCCCAAAACTTTTGGACGACATCACCCAGCGCGCTTTTGACTTCTTCCTTTTTGAGTCCTTCCACTTTGAACGTCACTACTCGCGTATTCGCATCGGGTCCTGCGAACATGCCGAAGGCGACAAAATTGCCGCCGCGGCTGGCAATGGCTTTTGTCAGTTTGGCGAGTTCGCCGGGTTTTTCTTGAATGGTGGCTGTCACGCGGAGCGCTTTCTGGCGGGCGCCCATCAATTCCAGAAAGATTTTGAACAAATCGGTTTCTGTGATCATCCCCACGACTCTGCCGTTGTTCATCACGGGCAGGCCGCCGATTTTATTATCTGCCATAATACGCGCCGCCTCTTCGATGGGCGTATCCACGCTTACGGTGATCACCTTTTTGGTCATCACGCGCTTCACGGTCACTTTGCTGAGTAGATAATGCATCTCCCAGATGCTCAAGGTGGTTACATCCGAGGGGGAAGCGTTCAGCAAATCCTTTTCAGAGACGATGCCGACTAGTTTGCCCTCCTTGATGACCGGCGCGCGGCGGATGTGTTCCTTTCTAAACATTGCCAGCACATCATTGATGGGTGCATCGGGTGAGACGGAAATAACAGGACGGGACATTCTTTCACCGACGAGCATGAGGACCTCCTTCCGTTCTTTTGATATCGTTCCGGCAATTGGATTGTACGTCCGTTTATGGAAATGATGGTCATGAAATTGGAGTGATATAGGTCATTTTATTTCGCAAACTCCTCGATCACGCGCGCCATGTGGCGGGCGTGTTTGAGGTACAGGTCAATGCGAATGTTTTCGTTCGGAGCATGGGCGCGGGTATCGGGGTAGCCCAAGCCGGCGGTTGCGACCGGTAGACCAAGGTCATGCACGAATGGATAGTTCGGACCGGAGCCTCCTACCATGGGGACAAGTTGCATTGGTTGTTCGTATACCTCTTCTGCCGCTTGCACGACGGTTCGGACGAAGGGGTGATCGGGGTCTGTCCGAGCGGCCGGCTCTCCACCGAGGAATTTGATTTGTACGTCCTCGAAGCCCTCTGCGTCGAGGTGGGCGCGGAGTTTTCGGAGGATGTCTTCGGGCTTCTGGTCAGGGACGAGGCGGAAATCCACTTTCGCGGAGGCTTTGGCTGGCAGCACCGTCTTAGCGCCGGGACCCTGGTAGCCACTGGTCAATCCACAGATCGTGCAGGTCGGTGAGAAGACTTCCTCCATCTTGAGATCTGTTCCGCCTGTGAGGCCTTTGATAAATTGCTTGACGCCATAGCGTTGTTTGTACTCCTCTGCCACTTCAGGCAATGCTTCCATCAACTCGCGATCGCGTTGAGAGGGTGGTTTCACATCATCGTAAAAACCAGGGATGCGAATGCGCTCATCGGGTCCCTTCAGTGTAGATAATGCCCAAACGAGACGCCACGCCGCATTCGGGAAGATTGAACCGCCGAGTCCGGAGTGAACGTCAGTGCCAAGCGATTCGACGGAGAGTTCCACGTAGCAAATGCCGCGCAATCCGAGGTATTGCATGGGTACGTCGCGGTGATCCACGCCACCGAATTCCCAAATGCAGGCGTCGGCTTTGAGTTTGTCTTTGTTGGCGCGGATGAAGTCGTGCAGGTGTACGCTGGAGGTTTCCTCCTCGCCTTCGATGATGAATTTGATGTTGCAGGGCAGTTCACCCTCGGTCTCAAGGATGGAATCAATGGCGTGCAGGCGCGCGGCGATGTGACCTTTGTCGTCGCTAACGCCGCGTCCGTACATTTTGCCGTTTCGGATGGATGGCTCGAAGGGCGGCGTTTCCCATAGCTCGAGAGGCTCAGGCGGTTGCACGTCATAATGGTTGTAGAACAACAAGGTCTTATTGCTTTTGCCTTTGCGCTCTGCAAAGACGACCGGCGCGCCTTCCGTTGCCATCACTTCGGCGGTGAAGCCACGAGCCCGTAGCATCTCTGCCACCATTTCAGCGCATTCGCGCAGCCCGATTCCTTGCGCGCTGATACTTGGCTGTGCGACGAGTTTGGCAAGTTCCGCCAGGCTTTTCTCGAGATTTTTTTCGAGATACGCGTCGAGTTTGGCATAGTTGGACATAGTCTCTCCTGTTGAATAAACATTATCGGCAATAATTTTTTTGGCATCGAATGCCTCGAATTGCGCGAATTCTTTGGTCATTCGTGCAAATTCAATGCGAAAATCAAAACCTCTTGCTTATTGATTGATAAGGTCTAATGTTTATGAAAGCAATTTCGTAATCCACTCAATCGAATACCTGCCTGCAAACGCAAACATTGTCATTTTGATCAATTGACCTGCCCAGACAAAGAAGAGGAAAGTTCTAAAAGGCATTTTGGCAATTCCTGCTGCAATACCTGCCACATCGAAGAACGGGTTGGGAAGCGCGGCTAAAATCAAAATTGCCCATCCGCCGTATTTTTCCACCCAGGGGCGTATTCGCTCGTATACGTCAATTCGCTCGATGATGGCTTGTCCGCTGAAGCCGGCGAGATAACCCGATAATTCTCCGACTGCCCCTCCAGTCGCGGCGGCAAGGCCAACTCCCAGAGGGTGGAAAACGGCACCCATTGCGTAAATAATTGCCAAACCGGGTGCAGGCAAGAGGATGGTGGCGTTTGCCATAAGCGCGATCAGAAAGATGCCAGGATAACCGAATGCCGCAAATTCCTCGGCGCGGTCGCGGATGGAGAAAATCAGGAGGGTGATCCCTACAACGACGAGCAAGGCAAGTGCGCGCAAAGCATTCGTCTTCGCTGTAAACGTCGGTTTTGTAATTTGGATCGGTTGTTCGAGTGCGTTGGTTTTCAGAGGCGTAATTAGGGCGGCTTCCCCCTTGTTTTCCATAGAGAGTTGTCGCGTTTGAGTGGAGGCGCGTTTCTTTGCCGCCGGCTTCGCGGCCGGCTTTATTTTCTTGCGTTTTAGGGTGTTGCCTGGTTTAGGCGCTTTCTTCGATGGTGACACGGAGGATCTTTACTGCGGGTGCATGGATATTGTCGGGATCGCGCGGAGGGATGGACATCAGCACATCGAGTCCTTCCACAACTTGACCAAAGACGCTGTGCCGGTTATCCAAATGTGGGGTGGGGAGGTGGGTGATGAAGAACTGCGATCCGTTCGTGTTGGGGCCGGCGTTTGCCATGGAAACAACGCCGCGCTTATCATGTTTCAAGTCTGGGTGGAATTCGTCCTCGAAGCGGTAGCCGGGGCCGCCAAAGCCGCGTCCGCTTGGGTCGCCGCCCTGCGCCATGAAGTCGGCGATGACGCGATGGAAAATGACGCCATCGTAGAATCCTTCACGGGCGAGGAAAACAAAGTTATTGACAGTCTTTGGCGCTTTATCGGCAAAGAGTTCGATGACCATGACGCCGTTGTCGGTTTCCATGTGCGCCTTGTATTTTTTCTTCGGGTCAATCTGCATGGGGGGTGGTGCATTCCATTGTTTGGGCATGAGGGTTCTCCTTGCATGAATTTGGTTGGCGATTTTGGATTTCTTTCTTTTTTCTCTGTCTTGTTTTTTGAAGTAAGGTAAAGAAGAAAGGCGAAAGAGATGTACTGTCATTTCAACAGCGCTTCGATGCGCGCCACGACCATGTCCAGCGCGGCGATGTTGTATCCACCTTCGGGGATGATGATATCTGCATATCGCTTCGAGGGTTCGACGAATTCCAGATGCATGGGGCGGACGGTGAGCAGGTATTGTTGGATTACCGATTCGGTTGTGCGTCCACGTTCTTTTATATCACGTTCGAGGCGGCGGATGAAGCGGAGGTCCGCGTCGGTGTCTACGTAGATTTTTACGTCGAACATCTGGCGCAGGGCAGGTTCGACGAAGAGGAGTATGCCTTCCACGAGAATCACGCGACGAGGATGAACGGTGTAGGTTTTATCTGTGCGACGGTCGGTGGTGAAATCGTAGATGGGTACCTCTACCGGCTTCCCCTCGCGCAAAGCGGCAATGTGCTGGATGAGCAAGTCGGTATCGAGCGAATTGGGATGATCGAAGTTTACTTCTGCATGCTGGGTGGAGGGGAGATGGCTGAGGTCTTTGTAATAGGAGTCATGCTGGAGAAAGGCGATTCGATCTGCTCCTACTCTTTGGAGGATGGTCTGTGCGACGGTGGTTTTACCTGAGCCGGAGCCTCCAGCAATACCAATTACCAGTGGAATTGTTTGTTTCATCGTTTGGATTATACCTGTAAACAAAAGGACGCCATTGTGGCGTCCTCTCGTTAACAAGATGGGGAGTTACAAGCCGGCCATGAAAGCCAAGCCTACAGTGCCGGGTCCGGCGTGTGTGCCGACGGCCGGACTGACCTCGGTGAAGATGCTTTCGACTGGGTTGAGCGCCTTTTCCGCTCTTTCGAGCAGGGCTTTTGCATCCTCCGCCGCGTCGGCATGGAGGGTGGCCAGACGAACCGGCGATTTACCCTTCACGCTTTCGATGACGAGTTCGAGGACGCGGTCATGCGCCTTGGATTTTGTGCGGATGCGTTCGATGCCTTCCACGCGACCGTTCTGTACGGCGAGGATCGGCTTCATGTTGAGCATGGTGCCGAGGAAGCGCTGTGCGCCGCCAATGCGACCGCCGCGGTGGAGGAATTCCAGCGTATCCACTGCAAAGAATACGCCTGTGTTTTCGTGCAAGCGTTCTGCAAGTGCAAGGGCATCTTTGAGAGTGGCGCCACCTTCAATGGCGCGGGCAACTGCCAAAACCTGAAAACCGAGTGCCATAGCAACAGATTGACTGTCCACGACGTGTACTTTTTCACCCGCTGTCCCCATCAGCTCTTTTGCCTGCATGGCAGATTGAATGGTGCCTGAGAGTTTTGACGAGATAAGGATGGCAATGACCTCCTTCCCTTTGTTCACAAGGTCTTGGAAGATTTCCTGGAATGAGACAACCGAAACCTGTGAAGTCGTGGGCATGACCTTGGCGGTTTTCAAGCGGGTGAAGAATTCCCGCGATTGAATGTCCACACCATCTCGGTAAGTTTGATCCTCCCAGATCAGGATTTGAGGTGCAACCATGATGTTATATTTCTTGACCAGATCAGCGGGGAGATAAGTCGTGCTATCGGTAACAAGCGCAAGATTGGACATGGCAACTCCTTAAGGCTGGATGAAAATTCCGTACTGTGTACACATTAAACCCCTTAGAGGACTCGGGGTTGCGAATTGTTAGGTATAATATCCCGACGAGTATTCTGACTTTGATCCTTCCGTCGAGGAGCCTGAATTGGCGTTCAACCCGATAAACTGGCTTTTGGGCCTGTTTTCATTAGATATTGCTATTGACCTGGGGACCGCGAACACACTGGTACATGTGCGCGGCAAGGGAATTGTGATTAATGAGCCATCCTGGGTGACGATAGACAAGCGCCTGCGCCAGCCATTAGCGATTGGCCTCGAAGCCAAAGAGATGATGGGACGCACGCCGGCGAATGTCGCCGTTGTTCGCCCCCTGCGCGATGGCGTGATCTCTGAATTCGATATTACCCAGGTGATGCTTGAGTATTTCATTGGACGGGTGCACGAGCAGAGTGTTGTGCCTTTGCCGCGCCCGCGTGTGATCGTCGGGATTCCCACCGGCGTAACCGAAGTGGAAAAACGCGCCGTTTACGACGCGGTCATGGCGTCGGGGGCGCGGGCGGCTTATTTGATCGAAGAGCCGATTGCCGCGGCGTTGGGAGCCGGCTTGCCGATTTCGGAAATCAAAGGAAGTATGGTGGTGGACATCGGCGGCGGGACCACTGAGGTCGCAGTCATGTCCATGAGCGGCGTGGTGGCTTCGCGCTCCTTGCGTGTGGCTGGCGATGAAATGGATCAGGACATCGTCCAGTATCTGCGAAATAAATATAACCTTCTGATTGGGGAAGGGGTTGCCGAGCAGGTGAAGTGGAAGATTGGTTCCGCGTATCCGCTTCATCCTGAGAAAACAATGGAGGTGCGTGGGCGCAACCTCGTGACCGGTCTGCCGGAGACCGTCGAGGTTTCCTCTGTTGAAATTCGCGAAGCCCTGGCTGGCTCCGTGCAAGTCATTGTGGATACTATTCGCGATGCGCTAGATGAAATCCCACCGGAGATTGTCGCCGATTTAATGGACATTGGCATTTGTCTTGCCGGTGGCGGAGGCTTGCTACAAGGATTGGCAGATCGGTTGACCGATGAACTTAAACTGCGCGTCTGGGTGGCGGAGGATCCACTCACTTGTGTTGCGCGCGGGGCTGGTATGGTGTTTGAGGATTTCGATAATCTTAGTCGTTATCTTGTTGGGTTGGAACGCGGAAGTACACGTCACGGCGCGTAATGTTTGCGTTTTGTGATGATCTTTTACAGTATCTATATGAGAGATTTATTTTCACGTACGATTCAAACAACGATCATTTTCCTGATCGTGGGGGGAATCATGGCGCTTGCATTGGGCGGCTATTTGAGTTCTGCATCGAATACCATCACAGGGTCTCTGGTTAACCTGCAGTCATGGTTCTCCTCCCGTTTTATCGCCTTGCAAGACTTCTTTACTTCGCCGCGTGATGTAGCATCCTTACGACAGCGTAATGCCGAACTCGAAGCCGAGGTTGCCGAGCTGCAGGCTCAGGTGATTCAATTGCAACAGCAGGTTGGTGAAACAGCCATTCTGGCAGCATTGGTAGATTTTTCACGCGCAAATCCGCAAAATGTCTATAAAGCCGCG
>DATLZK010000008.1:0-9352 GCA_035574015.1 Anaerolineales bacterium | reverse complement strand
CCAGCGCCATCCAGATACCGCCGTAGAAAATCGTAGCGATCAGGAACCACAGCAACCGTCCAGTCTCCTCAGCCGTGGGGGGAACGCCCAGCCTGAAGATGCCCAAACCAAAGATCAGCAACCAGATGGACGTGAAGACTACCGCCAGCGTGGATAAACCTGCAAGGAATTTGCCCAGCAGTAGTGCGTCGCGATAGACGGGTTGGGCAAGTACGCGCGAGAGCGTGCGCCGGTTGAATTCACCGTTGATTGAGTCAAAGGTCAATGCGATGGCGATGAGCGGTACAAGGAAACCGAGAAAGCCAACAAAAGCAGGCAAAGGTTCGCGCGCGGTGGTGAACAGTTTGAGATAAAGGAATTCGTCATTGCTACTGCCGCGAATGTTTTGCAGGGCCGTATAGACGGTTCCAATGGCAGTGAGCAAAATTAGCAGTTCAAGGATGCGGATGCGCGCGCCGGTGAGATGATCAGCCATCTCTTTTGTCAGCACGGCTCCAAGACCGGTCCATGGGGACCCTTCACGTTCGACGCGCTTCGGCGCGGGTTTATGTGGATGCGACATGCTGCACCTCCTTGAAGTAGCGCGTGTAGATTTCATCGAGGCTTTGTGTTTCGATGCTCAGGCTGTGCAATTTGCCTCCGGCTTTGATAATGGTACTGGCGGCATCGGCGCGTATATCGTCCTCCGCCTCGATCTCAAATCTACCATTCAGATGATGGACGGCGGTGACCTGCGATAGTTCCTGCAAGGCGTTCTTGAGTTTTGAAACAGGACCATCCGCTTCGATGTGGATGCGATAGGCACCGCCCAGCACGCGGCGCGCTAGGTCTGGCACAGTACCTTCCAGCTCCATGCGTCCGCGGCTGAAAAGTCCAACGCGGTCACATATCGCCTGAACCTGATGTAGCAAGTGGGAGGAGAGCAGAATGGTGATGCCCTCTTCTTTGAGGCTGCGGATCAGATTCAGGAATTCACGCGCCAGTTCCGGATCCAAGCCTTGAGTCGGTTCGTCCATGATGATCAGTTGCGGCTTCTTGACGAGGACATCCGCCAACCCAAGGCGCTGACGCATCCCACGCGAGAACGTGCCCACTGCTTGGTCAATAACGTGACTCAAGTGGACGCGTTCGATGGCTTCCTCTACGCGTGCTTTGATTTGATCGCGGGGAATGCCGTTGAGTTTTGCGATGTAGGTGAGATTTTCGCGAGCGGTTAATTCGTCATAGAAGCCGACTTGATCGGGCATGTAACCGACGCGGGCTTTTACGCTGAGGGGCTGGCGCGCTGGATCGAAGCCCAGCACACGCACAGTCCCCTCTGTCGGTTCGGTCAATCCCAGGAGCATGAGGATGGTGGTGGTCTTGCCGGCTCCGTTGGGTCCGAGCAAGCCAAAGACCTCACCCTTTCGGATGGCAAGGTCAAGATGATCCACAGCCACGAAGTTCCCGTACCGTTTGGTCAGCCCTTTGGCTTCCAGCACGAGATCGTTTTTCATCCCTGCCTCCTGTTTTTTCTTCGCGCGCGGGCTCATCATCGCCTTCCGAAGCGTACGACAGCCATGCCAACAATGACAACTGCCGCCGCAATCAATGCAATGCCTACGATGCCCCACAACGTGGAGGTTTGTACGGTGACGCGGAAATCTGCCGATTTTGTGGCACTTTCGTTCGGCTGAGCGCGCAAAGTCAGCATGTAGTCGCCGGCAATGGCCTGATCGGCAGGCTTCACGTTCATGGTCACTTCCACTTCGCCATTGGCGGGGACTTCGAGAATTTCTTCCGGATCAAAGGTGACGGTCCAGCCGGCCGGCGAAGAGGCGCTGAGTTTGACGCCAAGCGCTGGGGAATTGCCAGAGTTGCGCAAGACCAGTTTGATGGGATTATCCTTTCCGAGCGTGGCAGAGCCGGAAAGCCGTCCATCTGGCGTAGTGATGGATAGACTCGGCTGCCCTACCACTTCTGCTGTGAGGGTAAGTTGTGCGTTGACGTTATCGCCCTGCGCGGTAATGTTGATCGGATAACTGCCCACGGGAACAGAGGTCAGTGGCACTGCTTCAACATCTATCCGCTGTGAACTTCCGGCTTTGATGTCGGTCGGCAAATTAGTAATATCTTTGCCGGCAGATTTGAACACGACGGAAAACTCTCGCGGCGCTTCCGCACTCAGGCTGACGGTAATGTCCTCATCACCATCGTTCTTGAGCGTGACGCTGAAGCGGAAGGTGAAATCCGATCCGCCGCGAATGGTGGGGAAGTCGGTTTCAAACGATAACTTCGGAGGAATCTTGTCCTTGACGATTAATTCGAGGGGCAATTCGGCTGTCCCGCTGTTGCCCTTGGCGATCACTTTCAGTTGATAGGTACCTGCTTTCAAAGTGTCGGGGGGTGAAAGGCGCAGGTCCACCTTGCTGGTGGCATCGCGATTCACGTATACCGAGCGGATTTCGCGTCCGCCACCGCGAAATTCAGCCTTCCAATCCTTGGGAAGATCAGAAACTTCGAGAAGAACAGTTTGTGCAGAGGGGGAATAGATTTCTAGACTTACGGTGACAGTCTCACCGATGCCGATGACCATGCTGGGATAGGTTGTGCTGATGGTCAACACACCTGGTGAGCCTTCCTGAGCGAGGACCGGCGAAACCGCACCAAGCGCCAGCCCCACCAGAAGTGTGATGAGGAGCAAATATCGTAGACGTTGCATATGTAGACCTCCTTGGTTGTGTTAAGATGTAAGCATTGATGGGCTAATTCCACTCAACTTGGATTTCGGCGTTTCGAGATGTCAGATTTAATAAAACCAGAACATAAGAATTCTATATGAATTGATTTAATCCAGCCTTAGTTTTCTCCCGGTTGGCAATTTCTTCAATTCTTCAAAAAGCGCAAAAAGACCCGGTTGCCGAGCAATCTGCCACGTCGCGTCAGCCGGTAGGATTCCCCACTGCATTCGAGAAGTCCATTGTGGATGAGTTCTTCGATTTCATTTTGATACACGTCTAAAAGTCCGCTTCCGAATCTGGACCTAAAGTCCGATTCCGTTACCCCAGCCCTTACCAGCCTGAGATTGTTCAGCATGTACTCGGACATGTCGTCTGCCAGCGTTTGGCGGTGATGGTTGACGACGGCGGGAGAGAGGGGAAATGGGTAGTTGGAGAATTGGTGATTGGAGGATTGGTAAGTGGTGAGGCGTTCGATATAGGTTTTGATGCGCAGGACATTGGAATAGCGGTAACCATTAGCGTATCCATGCGCGCCGGCGCCAAAGCCAAGATAGGGAAGAGAGCGCCAGTATTGCAGGTTGTGTCGGCAAAAAAATTCTGGGTTCGATTTTGCCCAGTTTGAAATTTCATATTGGACATATCCATTTGCTTCGAGCGTTTCGCTAAGCCATTCGTACATTTCTGCGGCAAGGTCGGGATCGGGAAGCGGCATTAAACCGCGGGCTGTCCATTTGCCGAAGGGCGTGCCGTGCTCAATAGTGAGCGCGTAAGCGGAAATGTGTTCGGGATGGAGTTCGAGAATTCGTTTGACGGTGGTCTGCCATGTCTGCATTTTTTGTTCGGGCAAGCCGTAGATCAGGTCAAGGTTGAGGTTGGTGAATCCCGCTTTGCGCGCAGAGGTGACAGCTTCGATGACATCAAAGAAATCATGCGTACGTTCCAACATGCGAAGTTCTTCCATGTTGGCAGATTGCACGCCGAAGGAAAGGCGGTTGATTCCAATTTCGCGCAGGTGAGATAGCGCTTCATAGGTGATCGTTCCCGGATTGGCTTCGAGGGTGATTTCGCAGTCCGGGGTGAGGGAAAAGGAGGCGCGCAGGGCTTTGATAACGGAAGCAAGTTGAGGTGGGGAGAGAAGCGAAGGCGTCCCTCCTCCGAAGAAGAGGGTGTGTACTTTAATCGCATCGCCGTTCGCTCGTTTCGTTTCTTCATCTTTGAGTTGTCTGCCGACGAAGAGGATTTCCCGCCTCAAAGCCTCTACGTAGGCGGGGATCATGGCTTCCTGCCCGGCATAGGTATTGAAATCACAGTAGGCGCAACGATGGGTGCAGAAGGGAATGTGAAGGTAAAGGGAGAGATTCATGAGCAGTTCGGCAGGGATTATAGCGCATCATGGTGCTCAAAAATTGTGACATCAAAAAGATTGACATTTCGGCACATCGTAGTATAAATGCAGCGCGGAGTCTGTTCGAAAGCGCTTCATCTGTTACACGAGGAGAACATCTCGTGGATCATTTTGAAGTAAAAAAGTCCTGCTTTCGGATGGGTTCTTTATCTTTTAACACTGGAGGTGTGAGTGAACGCAACACTGAAACTTGGAGAGCATTATGTTTTTGATCTCTCCAACTGCAACCATGAGATTCTCATGGATAGCGAGAGAGCATACTCGCTGTTTGCGCAAGCCGTGCGTGAAAGCGGCTTGACGGTTGTGGATGAGGGCTTCTACAAGTTCAGCCCGCATGGTTTTACCTGCTTTTTGCTGTTGGCAGAGTCTCACGCGAGTCTTCACGCCTGGCCTGAGTACAATTACTGCGCCATTGACATCTTTACCTGTGCCGTCGGCAAAGATATGATGCCTTTGCTGATGCGCATCAAAGAGGCTTTTGGTGCAGGGGATTTCTCTTTGCGCAAGGTTGATCGCGAGGCTTCGGTGAGGACTGAAATGCCAATCGCGATGTAGAAGGAGGAACATGTCTCAAACAAAACCACCCATTTATTGGATTTCCGACTATCTAACCCCCGATGATGTGCTGAATCACGCAGTGCACAAGGTCATTCTGCACAAGTACACCCAATATCAGGAAATGTGGATTGTGGACTGTGGCACGTATGGCAAGGGGTTGATTCTCGATGGCATCTGGCAGTCTTCCACAGGGGATGATTTTTTGTATCACGAAGCGTTGGTTCAGCCGGCTTGTGTCCAACATGGCGATCCAAAGCGCGCGCTTGTGTTGGGTGGCGGTGAAGGTGCAACCATCCGCGAGTTGCTCAAGTGGAAGAACATGGAACGCGTGGTGATGGTGGACCTTGACCGCGAGGTGGTGGAAGCCTGTAAAGAACATCTGCCGGAAATGCATCAGGGCGCGTTCGATGATCCGCGTGTGGAACTGGTGATTCAGGATGCGGTCGCGTATCTGGATGCCTCCCCCGCCGAATGGGATGTGATCATCTCCGACCTCACCGATCCCACCGAGCATGGACCCTCGTTCAAATTGTTCACCAAGGAATATTTTGCCAAGGCGCGCGCGGCGCTTCGTCCCGGCGGATATTTCCTTTTACAAGCGGGACCCGTCTCGCCACCTTCGATGACCATGCATATTCGGTTGGTCTCCACATTGAAGGCCGTGTTCAAGTACGCGCATTCGTATCACATTCATGTGCCGATGCTGGGTCATCCATGGGGCTTTATTCTCGCCAGCGATTCGCCGATCAACACCCGACCCGACCCGGCCGAAGTGGATCAACTGCTTGCTGAAAAGACCAACGGTCAATTCAAGATGTTCGATGGCATTACCTTGCTGGGTTTGATGAACTCTCCCAAGCACATTCGCGAGGCAATTGCCAGAGAAACCACAGTCTATACCCTGGAACACCCGCCCGTGTTCAGTACACAGGAATTGCCGAGATGACAATGAGGCCTGGCAGAGATGCTCAGCGGAGCGGATAAAAAGGAATTCGAATGAGCATCTGGTTTACAGAAGAATTACATCCTTTCTATCGCAAGGGCCTCCGCGTCAAAAAGATCCTTGCCGATGAACAGACTCAGTTTCAACATGTTCAATTCGTTGAAACTGAGTTTTTTGGCAGAACGATGATTCTCGATGGCATCATTCAACTGACTGAACGGGACAACATGGGCTACCACGAGATGATCGTGCATGTGCCGATGCTCGCTGTTGGAAAGCCAAGGCGCGTGCTGATTGTCGGTGGAGGGGATGGCGGGTCGCTGCGGCAGGTGCTTCGATACGAATCCGTAGACGAGGTGGTAGTTTGCGAACTGGATCAGCGCGTGGTGGATCTCTCACGTGAATTCTTTGCCGCTTCTTTCGGGGACCCATGGGCGGATCCGCGCGTCAGGCTGATCGTCCGAGACGCGTTTGCCTATCTCGCGGAAAATCCCGGTCGGTTCGATGTGATCATTTCAGACACCACCGATCCTATCGGTATGGCGGAACGTTTGTTTTCGGACGAGTTTTACGTGCTCATGGTAGGTGCGCTCACGCCCGGCGGCGCCGCGGCGACACAATGCGAGCAACCTTTCTTTGATACCGATCTCATCAAGCGGATCTATCAAGTAGCAAAGGGCTTGGTCAAAAATCCCGCGTATTACTACGCCAACATTCCCACCTACCCCGGCGGGGGCATTGGCTTCATGTATGTTTCCGATCTGCCCTGGGAAAATGGCTTGGAGACACCTTATCCGCCCGGCGAGAATCACTATCTCAACCCTGACATTCACCGAGCCGCGTTTGCGCTGCCAGAGTTTTTCAGGAAGGAGATTTACGGATAAGCCGTTTTGCCGCAAAACGAAAGCAACAGCGGTGGGATGGTCAGACGAATTTTCCAGAGGTGTGTAATAAACACTATTGGCAGGAGCACCGAATGTCTCGAATTGCGCGATTTTTTTCGGGTCATGCGTGCAAATTCGATGCGAAGATCAAAACTCTTGCTTATTACCGATAAAGTCTACTATCTTGAACTGGCGTTATGAAAACTTCGGAAGCCCTCAGGACTTCCGAAGTTTGTCATTTCTACACTAACATTCTAATTGGATTCTCCAGGAACTTTGCTAGCGCTTGCATGAACTGTGCCGCCTCTGCCCCATCGCTGACGCGATGATCCACTGAAATCGTTGCTTTCATTCTCCAGCCGATTTTGATCTCGCCATTTTCTACAACGGGCACTTCTCTTGCAGAACCAACTGCGAGAATTGCGGCTTCAGGGGGGTTGATGATAGCGATGAAGTTCTCCACATCATACATTCCCAAATTGCTGACGGAGAACGTCGAGCCTTCAATGTCTTCCGGTTTGACCTTGCCTTCGCGGGCGCGCGCGACCATTGCTTTGAGTTCGTTCGAGATTTGCCGCAGGGGTTTTTGGTCGGTGTCTTTGTGGGCGACCGTCAATAAGCCGTTTTCGACTGCCACGGCAACGCCTATGTTTACTGCACCGTGGCGGATGACTTTATCGCCCGAGAACGATGCGTTCAGATTAGGGAATTCACGCAGAGTCAAGGCAACCGCTTTGACGATGAAATCGTTGACGGAGAGTTTTTCATTCTCGGGCAGAAATTCGTTGATCTGTTTGCGCAGCGCCATCACCGCGTCCATTTTGTATTCATGGGTGACATAGAAATGGGGAGCGCTGGTCTTGGATTCGGTCATGCGGCGCGCGATGGCTTGGCGCAGCTTGGTCAATTGAATGGGTTGATCTTCATGCGAAACAGGAACGAAGGCAGGAGCAACAGGTATCGGGCCGGCTGCTGCTTTCTGTGTGGCGGTTGCCAATGCAGCTTCTACGTCTCTTTTGACCACGCGTCCACCGGGACCTGTCCCTTGAATGAGCGAAAGATCGAGTTTATTGTCGCGAGCGATCTTCTTGGCAAGCGGACTGGCTTTAACGGGACCTGCTTGCGGCGGGGTAGGGGCTTGGGGAACGGGAACCGGTGTCGGCTGAGTCGGAGGCGCTGGTTTTTCCTCCGCAGGCTTTTCACTTTCCCCTTTCAATAATTCAGCGACCTTTTCTCCGGGCTGTCCTATTACTGCGATGGGCGCGTTGACGGGAACGATTGTCCCTTGATCTACAATGTGTTGCAGGACAATGCCGCTGGCAGGAGATTCGACTTCCACTGTGGCTTTGTCGGTTTCGATTTCGGCAAGCACGTCACCTTTGTTGATCGGTTCGCCCACTTGCTTCACCCAGCGGACGAGTGTACCTTCTGCCATGTCGAAACCGAGTTTGGGCATGTTGATAATTTCAGCCATTATCTCAACACCTCCTTTGCCGCGGCAATGATGTCGTGTACTTGTGGCAGTGCGGCTTGCTCGAGGGTACGGTTGTAGGGGAGCGGCACTTCCTTTTGCGCCACGCGCAGAATGGGCGCGTCTACATAATCGAATGCTTCTTCATACAGGCGACTGACGACTTCCGCTCCAACTCCGTAGGACTTCCAGCCTTCTTCGACAACGATGGCGCGATTGGTTTTTTTGAACGATTCGATGACGGGTTCCATGTCGAGCGGACGGAGCGTGCGCAGGTCAACAATCTCGGCTTCGATGCCTTCCTTGGCCAGTTCCTCGGCGGCTTTCATCGAGAGTTCGAGCCCTTTGCAGTAGGTGACGATGGTCAGGTCGCTGCCCTCGCGCTGGACTTTGGATTTGCCAATCGGGATGAGATACTCACCCTCTGGCACTTCGCCGCGCACCTGGTACATCGTGGCGTGTTCGATGAAGAGAATCGGGTCGTTCGAGCGAATGGCGGACTTGAGCAAGCCCTTCGCGTCTGCAGGCGTGCCGGGGCTGACGACTTTGAGACCCGGAAAGTGCGCAAAGACTGCATCGGGGGTCTGGGAATGGGTCGCGCCGAGTTGACGCCCACCGCCACCGACCGCGCGAATCACCAACGGAAGGGTGAATTGTCCGCCGAACATGTAGCGCAGTTTGGCAGCCTGGTTGACGATCATATCCATAGCGGAGAAGGCGAAGTTGATGGTCATCAATTCTGCGATGGGACGCTGTCCCACCATGGCTGCGCCGATTGCGGCACCGATGATGACATTTTCAGCAATGGGTGTGTCCTTTACGCGTTTGGGGCCGTATTTGTCGTAAAAGCCCTTGGTGACGGCATACGTGCCGCCCCACACGCCGACCTCCTCGCCAAGAATGAAGACGGCGGGGTCACGGTCCATTTCTTCCATAAGTGCTTGCGAGATCGCCTCGCGCATGGTGATTTTTGCCATGTGTTTTCCTCTATGTTCAGATGGTGAATGTTGGCGGTTGAAACCGCTTCAACATTTGCGAAGACGACCTTCGTCGTCTTCAGGAAGTCCACGAAGGTGGACTTCCCAATGGTTGTGGCGACTTCAGTCGCAAACCATCACTCCTCATCCGGCTCGAATACCTCTTCTAGTTCGGGGATGAGTTGATTCTCTGCATGATGTCTCTTTTGATTTTCAATGTATGCTTTCACAGTCGGCACTTCCGATTTGCGGATGGTGAACGCACCATACGCACCCTGCCATTTGAAGAACGATTCGGGCATGATGGCGTGCGTGACCAGATGCGAAGATGTGCCCTTCACTTCCTTGACCAGTGTGGCAATGGCGGTTGTGGCGTGAAATCTGGTCAACAAAT
>DATLZK010000007.1:0-26385 GCA_035574015.1 Anaerolineales bacterium | reverse complement strand
AGGATGCATTACCGCACCTGCCAATTTGATTTCCCCCGATTTGCGCGAAATATGGGATGCGATGAAGGCAGGAAAAGACGCTTCACAAGCCCAGGAGCGTGTGAGGAAACAGAGACACATCCTCGAAAAATATCCTCCCTTCCCGCCAACGTTGAAGGTATTACTTCACCGCCTGCACGGCTTACCGCGCTGGTCGGTCAGGTCCCCTTTGGAAGAGATTTCGGAAACGCTGGAAGAACAAATCCTGCAAGAATTCGAAAGCCTTGCCATAAGATAAACTTTGCGGAGTGAGACAACAAAACCCCATGAACATCTGGCGGCTCCTCATCACCCCACCCGCGCGCGGCGCGTGGAATATGGCGGTGGATGAATCCATCCTCGAGCATATCGGCCGCGGCGCATCACCCCCAACCTTGCGACTGTACGCGTGGGAACCTCCATGCTTATCCTTGGGACATGCCCAGCCCTTTGCAGAGGTTGATGTAACCCGCCTCAAAGAACGCGGCTGGGAGGTGGTCCGCCGACCCACCGGCGGGCGCGCCATCCTGCACACGGACGAATTGACCTACTCCGTCATCGCGCCAAATGACGAACCGCGCGTGGAAGGAAGCGTACTCGAAAGTTACAACCGCCTTGCACAAGCCTTGCTTCTGGCTGTAAAAGAGTTGGACCTACCGGTTGAGTTGAAGGAAGAAAAGACAAACCAACAAGGGACACCCAATCCCGTTTGCTTCGAGGTACCGTCCACCTACGAAATCACGGTGAACGGAAAGAAATTGATCGGTTCGGCACAGGCGCGCAGAAAAGAAGGCGTTCTGCAACACGGATCGCTTCCCCTGAGGGGCGATATTTCGCGCATCTGTCAGGCTTTGGTCTTCGAAAACGAAGCAGCGCGTCAAAAAGCGGCGAGGCGGCTGTTAGCCCGAGCCGCAACCGTTGAATCCGCTTTAGGGCGCGCGGTCAGTTGGGAGGAGGCCGCGCAGGCTTTCGTCCGCGCCTTCGAAGCGCAATTGGGATTAAACTTCGAGCGAGGGGAACTATCCGAATCCGAATCCAGAAGGGCAGAGGAACTGGTCAAAGAAAAATACGATCACCCCTCATGGACACAGCGAACATGATCGAACTCACCCGTTAATTTTGATCTTGCACAAAGATTGTGTTGGGGTAACCGAGTGCCGCGAAGAATTTGAGCAAATACGCCTCAGCGTTGATCTGCGCTTGTTCGAGAATACCGTCCTCGAGGGCGGCTTTGAGAATCTCCTCCTCAGCCTTTTGGCGCACAAGCGTCTCGAGATTCGGATCGGGTTTGGTGAGCAGACCCGTATCGCGGTCGTACACATACGATTTATCATTATCGAGCGTGGCGATGAAAATCTCGGCAGGTGGTAGCCTCACAGTCAGCACCCCATTCTCAAAATGCAGGTCTTCGGGTCTGAGTTTCTCCATGTCAATTCCAGCGATCACCGTGCCATGACCCACGAACAGAATCTTGTCGCCGAATAGCGCTTCAAACGTCCCCCCGCCGGTTTGACCTGTAATCACTTTTTCCACACTATATTGGATCGTCTCCAGCCGCGCCAGAGCGCGGATTTCGTTGATGTACGTCACCGGGTCTGGAATAATGGTGGGCGTGGGATTGAGTAAGCTGGCGACCTGAGTTTGAAGCGCGCGATTAGCCTCATTCACTTGCTGAAACGGTTCACTTGCCAGGCGCGCCGACTCACGCACCGTTTGCACGATAAGGTATGCTGCCACCACAATCACAATCAGGATCAAAAGAGAGAGCAGGTTATTGTTTCGCATGCACGTATTATAATCTTTCACGCGTGGCAAACCGCACAACCTCTTACCTTTGTCTGTCTCTCGCGCTCGCGCTGATAAGCGCCTGTGTGCCGCGCCCCACCACAATTCCGACAATCGAGTCTGCCACTCCTCCCCCTGCGACGGAGACTCCTGCGCCGCTTCTTCCCACACCCGAACTGGGTCTCGTTGAAAATCCTTTGATCCTCGCCCTGCCCCCTTCCGCCAACTCACCGGAACAGATCAACGCCGCAAAGGAGATTGCCCTTCAATTCACACAACGGACGGGATATGCCGTTGTGACCATCGTCCCCGATACCTATGCCGCGCTCGTGGAAGCATTGGAAAAGGGCAACGCGCACATCGTCTTACTCGACCCATACTCTTACGAACTTGCTTATCAAAAGGGGCTGGTTCGGGCATCCTATGCTGTGTTGAGAGATGGAAAAGCCACATACGGCGCGCAATTCCTCGCCACACGCCGAGGCGGCTTCACGTCCTATTTCGATGCGCCCACAGAAAAAAATATCGCCGATGCGCGCACTGCGCTTGTACAATTCAACGATAAAAAACCCTGTTGGAGCGATGAAACTTCTCCTTCGGGATATGTCATCCCGCTTGGCTACCTCAACGCAAGCGGTGTATTCACCCGTCCTGCGGCATTCGTACAAGGGCACCCAACAGTTGTCCGTTCGCTCTATGCAGGTGGAATTTGTGATTTCGGTGCAACATACATTGACGCACGCAAATTTCCTTCCCTCGAAGATCAGTATCCCGATCTGATGGAACAGGTCATTGTCATCTGGCGCATCCCAGAGATCATCCCTTATCAAATATTTGCATTCTCGACCCATATGCCACAATCTATGCGCGAGTTATTTGCCAATCTTGTGCTTGCCATCCTGCAAACCGATGCAGGAAAAGCCGCGTTCAAAACCGCTTATGACATCGAAGAACTGCAAGCGGTAAACGATGCTTTTTACAACGAGTTTCGCACCTATTTGAAAGAATCCAGGCTCGATCTGCTCACCTTGCTCAAATAACTGATCGCACGACGACAAATGGGAAATCAAAATTTCGTCGTGTTCTTTATGCCCGTTGCAATTGAACATCTTTTGCCACGGCGTCAAAACGTTCAAAAAAATTTAATAATTGGTCACTTGTCTAATTCGCCGTTCGGATGTATTATCATCCGTGCAAGGGAGCCTTTCCCAAATCTATCCTTCCGAAGAGGAGAAGAATATGAAAAAATCACTATATCTGTTCCTGGCTGTGATGACGGTCTTTGCGTTGGCAATCTCTGCCTGCGCACCCGCCACTCCGGCACCCACCGAAGCGCCCGAGGAACCCACTCCTGTTCCCCCAACAGATACGCCGGCGCCTACTGTTGAGCCCACGCCTGCCATTGGTTCACCCGAACATCCCATCAAAGTTCTGTTCGTTCCCTCTGTAGAGGCAAGCGTGATCACCGCCGGTGGTGAGATCATGGCAAAAGCACTCAACGAGGCAACCGGACTGACCTTCGAAGTCAGCGTACCGACCTCCTACGCCGCTACTATTGAGGAGATGTGCGCTTCGCCAAGCGATACCATGGCGTTCATCCCTGCTTTCGGTTATGTTCTTGCAAACGACCTGTGTGGCGTTGATGTCGCATTCAAGGCTGTTCGCCGCGGCTGGGGCGTTTACTGGACCATGATCGTTGTGGCGCGCGATAGCGACATTGACTCGCTCGACGATCTGAACGGCAAGAAATGGGCATATCCCGATGCCGGTTCAACCTCCGGCTTCCTCGTCCCAACCGTGATGTTCAAACAAGCAGGCGTCACCCCCGGTGAAACCCTCGAAGCAGGTGGTCACCCACAAGCAGTTCGCGCTGTCTACACTGGAGAAGCAGACTTTGCCACTGCCTTCTACAGCCCCTGGGCAGCCCCCGAAGGTGCCGAACCCTGGAAGATTGGCGATGACCCTGAAGTTCCGGTGGATGTCAACACCTGTGGGCTGAACGAAGATAAAAGCCAATTGCTCTGCTCGGGCTATCGCGTCCTCGATGCACGCCAAACCATCCGCGAAGAATTCCCGGATGTTGTTCAAAAGGTGCGCATCCTAACGCTCTCACCGGAGATTCCGAACGATACCCTGTCCTTCGGTCCCGACTTCCCGGCCGATCTGCGCGCAAAAATTGAAGAGGCGCTGCTAGCATTCTCCCAGACTGAAGCATGGGGCCAATCCATCGGTAATGAAGACTTCTACGGCTGGTCCGGCATCGAGCCTGCAACCGATGCGGAGTATGACTTCATCCGCTTGATGGTAGCAGAGTCCGGAACAACCCTCGAGTCTCTCAGATAATAGCGTTTCAAGCCATTCGGGCAGGGAAAAAAACCCTGCCCGAATTTTTCTTGGCAAATCCATTTTTCTTTTATAATCGGGGGATGAAGAACCGTAAACACCCTCTGGTGATCAATCATAAACCGGTGAGAAGCGATCATGCTCCAAGTGAAAAACCTGACCAAAATCTATGAAGGAGGGGTCAAAGCGCTCGATAACGTATCATTCGAAGTTCCCCAGGGACAATTTTTGGCAATCATTGGCTTGAGCGGCTCCGGCAAATCTACCTTGCTGCGCTGCATCAATCGTTTAATCGAACCAACGTCCGGGCAAATCTTCTGGAACGGTGTGGAGATCACCGCCGCTTCCCCAGAAGAAATGCGTCGCATACGCCGCAAGATTGGCATGGTCTTTCAACACTTTAACCTCGTCCATCGCTCACGCGTGATCACCAATGTGCTGGCGGGGAGATTGGGCTATGTCAATCCTTTCTGGAGTCTGTTTAATCGCTTCCCGAAGGAGGATGTGGAAAAAGCGATGAGACAACTCGAGCGCGTGGGGATCGCCGACAAGGCTTATCAGCGTGCAGACGAACTCAGCGGCGGTCAGCAGCAGCGCGTCGGCATTGCCCGCGCCCTGATGCAAGACCCGGAGATTATTCTGGCGGATGAACCGGTTGCCAGCCTGGACCCAGTGCTGGCTCACAGTATCATGAAACACCTGGAACAAATCAACAAAGAAGACGGTGTGACCATTTTGTGCAGTTTGCATTTTCTCGACCTTGTGCATCGCTATGCTGACAGGGTTATTGCATTGAACGAGGGAAAACTGGTTTTTGAAGGATTACCCGGTGAAATTGACGACAAGAAGTTCAAAGAAATTTATGGGCGAGATGCCGAACGGGTAGGATGACACACATGACAAGTGGTAAACCCTCTCTCTGGAAATCCATTAAAGTTGGTTTGAACGCCCTTGCCGTTATGGTTGTTTTTGCCTACGGCTTTCAAATCACAAAGGTCAATTTGGCTGAATTGCGAAGCGAACAGCGACGAGAAAGCCTCGTGCGCGTAGTGCGCGCCCTCGCTCGCCCAGATATTTTCGAATATGAACAGGAAGAACAGGTCTTCAACGCGCCTGTTTACGTGCCTTGCCCGACAGATGGAAGCCTGCCTGCCGTGCCTCCCCAGGAGACCTCAGGTCCTTACGTGCAGGTATCACCAACCTGCGCCGAACCGGGCGAAACAGTAACGGTGGAAGGATTCAATTTCTTTCCAAACGCCGAAGGTCCTCTGCGCTTCGTCCCCGGAAGTGATCCATCCAGCCCTCTGATGTTGGGGAATGATACCGTAAAGACCGACGGTGAGGGTCATTTCATCGCCACTTTTCAATTACCCGACCGTCCCAGTAATGAAGTTCAATATATCCGCACGATCGTCCGTCGTAATGTTGGCATACCTCGGTTGACACAAACCGCGTATGATACGTGGGACAAAATCGTTGAGACCGTGTTTCTGGCACTACTTGCTACAGCGCTTGGAACGGTTCTTGCAGTGCCGCTGAGTTTTATTGCTGCGCGCAACCTGATGAAGACCGTGAGGAGTCCATTGGCAAGTATCTCGCTTTCCACAATGGGATGGGTCATTGGGATCGTTCTAGGTTATGGACTGGTGCGGTGGATTGCCGCATTGAGCGCGCCTTTTGCATCGAGTGTTCCTGTAAATCTCGCAGGGGTTATCCTTTCCCCTGCTGTGATGTGGGTAGCATTCCGCTGGTCAATGCCCCAGGTGGAGGTCAAGCCACCGACGCTTTCCCTGCGAATGGCACGTATTCTTGTGATACTTATTGCTGTATTCGTTGGCTTTTATGGCTTATTTCAATTGGCGGCTCTGGTGGGTAACATAGGGACATTCCTATCTGCTTCGCTTGGCGCCTTCGGCTTCATCGGTAATTTCCTCTTCCAGGTTAGCGATATTCTTCGTGTCTCAACGCCTGCTTTGGGTGCTCTCGCCGCAGGTGGAACGGTAAGCAGTCTTTTTGGACGATTAGGTCAATACAGCACTGAAAAATTATCGGCAGGAAGCATCAAACTATTGAACATGATTCTTGCTGCGGCCGCAGGTGCTACCGTGATGGGGTTGCTCGGTTTAGTGGTGGAGTGGCTGTATCAGATCGGACGTCCAGAATACACACTGTGGGGAGCGATGGGATTCGGTGCGGCGTTCGGCTTTTTGCTGGCAGCGTTTACCCGCGCAAAAGAAACGCTTGCTATTGGGATGGTCATTTATTACATTACTCGAACCATCCTCAACACGTTGCGTTCGGTAGAAGCGCTCGTGATGGCAATTGTGTTTGTCATTGCTGTCGGAATCGGTCCCTTTGCCGGCGTGATGGCGCTGGGATTGCATACCATTGTCAGTCTTGCCAAGTTGTATTCTGAGCAGGTGGAAAGCATCTTGCCCGGACCTCTGGAAGCGATCCAAGCCACGGGAGCCAATCGCCTGCAAACCATTATCTATGCTGTTGTACCGCAGATCATCCCGCCATACATCTCTTACACGATGTACCGCTGGGACATCAATGTTCGCATGTCCACCATCATCGGCTTTGTGGGCGGCGGTGGAATTGGATTCCTACTTCAACAAAATATCAATCTGTTGAACTACCGCGCGGCGAGCGCCCAAATGCTTGCGATTGCTGTCGTTGTCGCAACCATGGATTACATCTCTTCGGTTTTACGCGAGAAATATGTGTGAAAGCAAAGAACTTCCGCTTGACAAAAATCCCCGCCACAGTGGCGGGGATTTTGATTCTGCGAGGAACGCGGCTCTTTAAAAATTTTATGCTTGAATGTTTCTAAAGTGAACTATTGATACTGCTAAAGATATTGCCTACCTTTGGACCGATCAAATACATCACAGCAACGACGACAATAGCAACAAATACCAGAAGCATCGCGTATTCGATCAAGCCCTGCCCTTTTTGGTTTGAAGAAAAAAACATATGAATTCCTTTCTGAATATAAAGGGACCGGGGTAATACAGGAATGGCTCTCGCGAGCCGTCTTACGGCAGGGAACTGGCAATTGTGCTGAAGGTATTACCGATCTTGGGACCGAGCAGACGCATAACGGCAATCACCACGATGGCGACGAGTGCAAGAATGATCGCATACTCGACCAAGCCCTGCCCTTTCTCTTGAGGTACAAACAACATTGTGTAAACCCTTTCTCTAGAAAAAGTTGTTATGTCTGAGGACTACCTCAGCACTAATTTCATGACACATGGGGACTAGAAAAGTTACAATTCGAAAACGCCTTAACAGGAATATCTCATTTCAATTAGAATTCCAGCCATGCAAACACAATCTTTCAAGAAGTGGATCATTAAACTCTTTTGGATGGGATTAGGTGTGGGGGTGCTGAGCATCATCCTGCCACGCCTGATTACGATCGTTTTTTCATGGAACCGCATCCACTCTGTGGAGTCGGCTCCAGCAGAAAGAGTTGCTATTGTCTTTGGAGCAGGTCTGCGCCGTGACGGGTCTCCTACAGCCATTCTGCAGGATCGTGTAGAAACCGCCGCTCGTCTCTATTTCAACGGCAAAGTAGAAAAGTTACTGTTCAGCGGAGATAACCGTTTTCTGAACTACAATGAACCGGAGGCCATGCGCCGATATGCCCTTTCGCTGGGCGTGCCAAATGATGTGATCACGCTCGATTATGCAGGCAGGCGTACTTACGATACTTGCTATCGCGCAAAAGCCATTTTCGGGGTGAAGCGCGCCCTGCTGATCACTCAGCGATTCCATTTGCCGCGGGCTTTGTTCTTGTGCAATGCACTGGGGGTGGAGGCGCTTGGCGTGGAGGCAAATAACAGGACTTATCGGCGGAGTTCCCTGCTCATTTGGAATTTCCGCGAATTTCTGGCTACGGTTGCCGCTTTCCTCGATGTCTATGTGGAGAAACCATTGCCCGTTTTAGGAAAGCCTGAGCCGATTTTCATGGATTGAGGCATCCTAGTACCTATGGGTGACTATATTTTGGGGAGTCTCCCTTTCAAAAACGCCAAACGAGCATGCGGCTCTGTGGATAACCCGCGAAGATTTGTGGATAACGGGCATCTCATGTGGAAACTTCCTTGAAGTGCAGAG
Organism: Anaerolineales bacterium; assembly: GCA_035574015.1. Classification (GTDB taxonomy): domain Bacteria; phylum Chloroflexota; class Anaerolineae; order Anaerolineales; family Villigracilaceae; genus Defluviilinea. The sequence continues at coordinate 18,111 of DATLZK010000007.1, read as the reverse complement.
AATCTCTCTTTCCCCCTACCCCCATATATGGACTTCGTAAGGTTTGCAATCCAACATATTGTTTTGTGGAAATTTCTTCTTTTTCTGTGGATGGATTGTGGATGGTTCTTTGCAGATTCCTTCCACAGGGTGAAACGCCTTCTATAACGGTAGCAGACCCCACATCCGGCATGAGGCGCTGGCAGCCCCCCATATTTACCGCCAACGGATGAATATCCACACTATCCCCACTCCCTACTACGATTACGAAATCTTAGTTTTGGTTTAATAAAACGCTTGAATACAGGGTTTAAATCCTGTACAATTTCTCTAGACAGCCCCCTTTTTCACTGTTGGGAGGTTCACCATGGAAATGATCAAAGTTTCTGCAAACTCCCGTACCTCTGCTGTTGCCGGGGCAATTGCGGGTGTCGTCCGTGAGCATAAACGGGCGGAAGTGCAGGCAATCGGCGCCGGAGCGGTCAACCAGGCTGTGAAGGCTCTGGTGTTGGCAATCGGCTATCTCAAGAACGATGGGATCAATGTGGTTTGCATCCCAGAGTTTGCAGATGTGACGATTGACGACAAGGTTCGGACGGCGATCAAAATCGTCGTTGAGCCGCGGTAGGATTGCCTGACTCACAAAAGGGCGGCTTATAATAATAGAGCGAGGAGCGATCAGGTCTCCTTTCGCTTCCCGCGCAGGGACGTTTGTTTCAACGCGTGAGATCTCGTTCCACCCCTCGAGCCTTTTATGTCCTTTCGCAAACCGTTCCCCCGCATCGTTTTTCCCCTCTTTCTGCTTATCTGCCTGCTAAGCGGGCTGACAGGAATTGTACAATTGCCTGCACAGGCGGCACCAGAATTTGTTCCTTCGACGACTGTTGTGATAAGTCAGATATATGGAGGCGGGGGAAATGCAGGTGCGCTTTATACTCATGATTTTGTCGAACTATTTAATCTAAGCACAACTACACCAGTTTCTCTTGATGGCTGGTCAATCCAGTATGCCTCTGCAACTGGCACTTCATGGAATGTTATATCTCTTACTGGTACAATCGCACCCGGGCAATATTACCTTGTGCAATTGGGTTCAAATGGCTCAGTGGGGAACCCATTGCCTGCCCCTGATCAGACTGCCACAGTAAATATTTCAGCAACTGCTGGGAAAATCGCATTAGTAAACACAATAACAGCATTGAGCGGTACTGGTTGCCCTTTTGATACAAATGTGGTTGATTTTGTTGGCTATGGAACAGGCGGTTCAGGAGCAAATTGCTTTGAGGGGGCAGCAGCTGCACCTACTTTAGGTAATAATACCGCAGCTCTTCGAAATGGGGCTGGCTGTACTGATACCGATAACAATAATACTGATTTTGTAACTAACTCTCCCAGCCCACGAAACAAAAATTCAATAGGGAATATCTGTGGCGTAGGGACGTATACTCCAACCCCAACACCGACTCCTGCTCTTAGCGTTGTGATCAACGAAGTGGCTTGGGCGGGGACGCTTGCTTTTTACGGCGACGAGTGGATTGAACTGTACAATGCCACCGGCGCTCCTGTTGACTTAACCAACTGGCGACTTGAAGCCGCAGAGGGCGATCCCATTATCAATTTGTCGGGACTTACCATCCCTGCGGGGGGATTTTTATTGTTGGAGCGTGGCAGTCCGAATGTCACAAATGTATCAACAGGTGGTAATGTAGTTGCGTACACCTATTTCAGCAGACTCCTGAATGACAACGGCGAAACCCTTTATTTAGTTAATCAGTTTAGTCAAATTGTGGACACCGCCAATTCCAATGGAGGCGCCTGGCCTGCCGGCAGCAACTTATCCAATCGCCCCTCCATGGAAAGAACGGGACCGGTCCCGGACTCTGACTTTTCCTGGGTAACGTTTGACGGCACACCTGTTGCCACCGATGCCAGCGGTTTTAGCATTTACGGGACGCCTGGAGCCGCTAATTCGCAAATCAATGTTACTCCAACGTTTACTCCCACTTCTACCAGTACTGCAACAGCAACCTCTACTGCTACCCCTACAAACACGCCCACCCGCACCAGTACACCTACGATCACATCCACCGCGCTTACCCCCGCGACGGACATTGTCATCAGCGAATTCCGAGCGGTTGGACCCAACGGTGGAAGTGATGAATTCATCGAACTTTATAACCCAACCAGTTTGACAGTTTCCATCGGCGGTTGGACGCTCAGGCGCTCCACCGGATGTGGCACGACCACTGCGCTGATCGCAACCATCCCCGCCGGGGTGACGCTCGCAGCGGGACAACACTATCTGATCCGGGGAACCAATTACAGCGGCACAGTAACCGCTGATCTCTCTGCTGACCTGGGGATTGCCAACGATGGAGGCATTGCCTTGCTTGATTCCAGTAGCGTCATTATTGATCAGGTTGGGCTTTGTAATACCACTGCCTATAAAGAAGGCAATGCACTTGCTCCGCTCACGACGAATACGAATCGAAGTTACGACCGAAAATCCAGTTCGACGGGCATCTGTGCCGATACGAATAATAACGCAGTGGACTTTTTCCTCCGTAGCCCCAGTGACCCGCAGAACTCCTCCAGTCCTCTCACGCGCTGCGGAAACCCAACGCCTACCCCAACGATCACCCCAAGTCGCACCCCCACCCTTCGCCCAACTGCCACACGGACCCTCACGCCTCCACCTCCGCCGCCTCTGATTGCCATCAATGAATTTCTGCCTCGCCCGGGGCGTGACTGGAACAACGATGGGTTGATAAACGTGGGCGATGAATTCATAGAACTTATCAATCACGGCGTGATTGACGTGAACCTTAGCGGTTACAGCCTCGATGACGAAGCCAACATCGGATCGGTGCCTTATCGCTTGCCCTCCATTGTTCTCAAACCGGGAGAGCGCATTGTCTTTTATGGCAGTCAAACGGGACTCCTGCTCAGCGATGGTGGCGATGGTGTGCGCCTGCTCAAGCCAAACGGTCAACTGGCAGATGCATACAACTATTTCGTGGTGAATTATCCTGATCAATCCTTCTGTCGTCTGCCCGATAACGGCGGCTTGGATGATTGGAGCACAAACTGTTATCCCACGCCGGGGTTGGCGAACAACCTAAGCGGGGATTTCGTCCCGCCACCGACGCAAACAGGCGAAGAACCGCTCTGTCCCATTGCAGATACACTCCCGCTCGATTTTTATCTCGCGGAATGCGCGGCATTCGGGAACAATATTTGGAATCGATTCTTTTGGGATCTTGGCGGATGGTTTGGAGAGAGAATCTTGCCCGAGATCAACGGCAAATGGGATGTCTATGTGGATTGAAAAAAGGACGGCTCCGAAAGGAGCCGTCCTGCTTAATCGTCTGCAGCGCGAGCAACTTCCTCCGGCTCGAAGACCACTTCTTCCTTGCCGGTTAACTTGTCTTGTACCTTTTCGAGAATCAACCGCAAATGGCCGGAATGCGAAACATAATCCAAATCATCCGCTGGGACCGCCAGCACAGGACAGAGCGTAAAATTCTCGATCCATTGCTCGTAAAGCACATTCAAACTGTGCAAATATTCGGGCGAGATTGTCCGTTCGTAATCGCGTCCGCGGCGGGCGATGCGTTTCAACAGGGTGGGGACAGAAGCCCTTAGATACACGACCAGGTCCGGGGGCGGTAGGAAGCGTGAAGAAGTCTCATAGAGATCGCGATAGGTCTGGTAGTCTCTTTGATTGATGTATCCTTGAAGGTAGAGGTTCCGTGCAAAGATTTCAGCATCCTCATAGACGCTGCGATCCTGTACCACCGAATTGGGATGCTGACTCAAGCGGTAATGCGTGCGCAAGCGATGGGCAAGGAAAAAGACCTGTGAGTGAAATGCCCACGCACTCATATTCTGATAAAAGTCAGCAAGATAGGGATTCTCCGCCACCGGCTCATAGAACGGTTCCCAACCCAAACGAACACAAAGCAGTTCTACAAGCGTGGATTTTCCAACACCAATGTTACCGGCTACAGCCACATATTTTTTCATCGCTCTCCTCCTCAAAAGTTATTTAGGTCAGTCTGGGATCTTACACACTTCTGGAAAATTCGCCTGACGTTCTCACTCCTGCCTCTCTCTCCCAGCGAAAGAGGAGTTGGAGTGAGGGGAAAGCGGGCGAGAAAAGACACATACTGAAAGGCTCTGCTTGTTAAGCCAAATTCATGTTATTTAGGTATTTCTCCTGCCAGTTCCTGGTCTATGACATCTTTGAACACTTCGAGCGGCTGTGCACCGACGATGGCAAGACCGTTGATAAAGAATGTTGGCGTGGAGCGCACGCCCAAATTGATGGCAAAATCTACATCTGCTTGCACAGCAGATTGATATCGGCGTTCTCTCATGCAGGATTCAAAAACATCCATGTTGAGACCCAGTTCCCGCGCATATTGTATGTAGACTGCGCTTCCCAACATTTCTCCATCGAACAACATATCATGAAATTGCCAGTAAGCATTCTGCTCGCCTGCGCACATGGCGGCTTCTGCGGCAGAGAATGCGTCGGGGTGAATAGAGGTCAGTGGCAGATGTCGGTAGACGAGCCGAATCTTTCCGGGATATGCGGCAAACAGAGGTTCAAAAACCTCCTGATGCCAGCGGCGGCAATACGGGCATTGATAATCGCTGAACTCGACGATGGTGATCGGCGCATCCTTTGGACCGAAAGAGGGAAACCCCTCCGAGGGGATGTTATAGCGGACGAACTGCGCTTCTTCCTCAGCCGGCGCTTCGATCGCCGCACCTTGAGTCTGCACCACCGCCGAAGCGGAGTCCAGTCCCCAAGTCACGTACCCGAGCAACACGCCTGTGGCAAATGCCAACACGGTGATCACCGCATAAAAATGACTGCGCTTGAATTTGACAAAATCTTCCTCCGCGAGTTGGGAAGGAGGTGAAGATGAATCTATGACTTCAGGTTCAAGAATAGGGGGTGCTGTTTTCGTTCGAGTGGGCATGGGGGCATTATAACATGCCCCTCTTTATTGATACTTTTCGGCGATACAAACGTATATCAATGCAAGATGTCCGTCCTATCTGCAACAGGACTTCAAGTCACTTAAGTTTGACGCACCTTGTAATTACCTACCCTAACCCTCTCCCTTTAGGAGAGGGAATCGGCAGCCGAAATTTGTGGAAGGGGAAACGACAAATTTTTTTGCATTTTGCTCCCCTATCCCACGGGAGCAGGGCTGGGGAATGAGGGTAGGATCACTTAATTGCCATTCGATGAAATATGGAGGTCAAAATGACAACACAAGAAAGACACATCCCCTGGTATTTGTGGCCCTTTACTGCCATCTGGAAATTGTTGGCTGTGATCGTGGAAATGACAGGGCGTCTCCTCGCCATGATCCTTGGTATTGTTTTGATGATGGTGGGTGTGATCATCAGCCTGACCGTTATAGGTGCGATCATTGGCATTCCGCTCGCCATTGTGGGGTTGCTGTTGTTCATCAAGGGAATATTCTGATAGAGATTCCAAACATGACAATGCGAAGGGCGTAAGGAAAAGAACTTCTGCTCTCTTCGCCTTTTTCATTGCGCAAAAGTCATTGAGGAATTGTTTTGGGATACTGTTTCCTCCGAAACAGCATCAGGAGGTGGTCCCGTAAAGAAGTGATGCCCTTCTTCACCTGTGGAATGCGCACGAGGAGGAATAGAAGGACGATCAACGCATAGATCAGCGGGCGGAGGATCTCCCCTTGCAAACTGAATAGATCGCCCTTCTTGCTCCATGCATAATGCAAAGTGGCCAGCGGAGCGATGAGATAGAGGGTTTGATGCAGGCGCTTCCAGTTCTTGCCGAGGCGTTTCTTCCACAGATCGAAAGAAGTCACCGCAAGCGGGACGAGCATAAGGAACGTAATCGAACCGACCACAATGTATGGTTTCTCGAAAACGGTTTGAATGATGAAACTCCATGCCAGGCCATAATCGAGATGGACAAAAATGAGGACGTGGAGAGTCGCATACAAGAACGCGTACAACCCCAAAGCACGCCGCCGCTTAAGGGGTTCAGTCCATTTGAAAAGCGCGTTGAGCGGTGAACAGGCCAGCGCCAAGACCAGCAAGGTAATAGCATGGCGTCCTGTGCGCTGTTCCAATTCCTGAATCGGATTGGCTGAGAGATTCCCGGTGAGAAGGTCAAACAGGATGTGTGCGAGCGCAGACCAGGCATAGAGGTGCACGGCGATCTGGAGAGGCGTGTAACGCTTGAAGAGGTTTTTCATGTAAATTCCAACTGACCACTCAAAGGCGGGCTAATAATTTACCCTCAGATCCATACCCTCATACATATATGCCACCTGCTCCGCATATCCATTGAACAGGAGCGTTGGGCGACGTCCCAACTCACCAATACGACGTTCTGTTGCTTGAGACCAGCGCGGGTGTGGCACGTCGGGATTCACATTCGAATAGAAACCGTACTCATGCGGCGCAACCGTGTTCCATAACGTTGCCGGCTGTTTATCGGTCAATTCGATCTTCACAACGGCTTTGATGGATTTGAACCCATACTTCCACGGCACGACGAGCCGGATGGGGGCGCCATTTTGATTTGGCATTGGCAGGCCATACAAACCTGTCGCCAAAATCGTCAACTCGTTCATCGCCTCATCGAGCCTCAAACCCTCCTGATAGGGCCATGGGTAAAATGGACTCCTTTGTCCCCTCATTTCCTCCGGGCGATAGACGGACTCAAAACGCACATACTTCGCCTTTGAGGTTGGCTCCACTTCCTTCAGCAGGCTTGCCAGAGGAAAGCCCATCCACGGGATGACCATGCTCCATCCCTCCACGCAACGTAGGCGATAAATGCGCTCCTCTTGTGGAAATTTCTTCAAGAGGTCTTCAATGCCATACGTCTTCGGCTTATTCACCATACCATAGACTTCCACTGTCCATGGGCGCGTGGTGAAATTTTCCGCCAGCGACGCCACAGACTCTTTATTCGTACTGAACTCATAATAATTGTTGTAATGGGTGATGTCCTCGAATGAATTGACGGGATCACCCAGTTCATCGGTCTTGCCTGAGGCAGAGGGAACGCCCGCTTCATTCGCAGGGACGCGTGATCCCGTTATATCGGGCGCACACGCGGCGAGCAACGCCGCTCCGCTGACGAACCCCGCGGCTTTGAGAAAATCGCGCCGCGAAAGATAGAGTGAATAGGGGGTGATCTCGTATGACTTGACAGGTACAGATTTGTATTTGTCGTTCATAGGCTTACCTCATAATGCCCACTTGCTGTGCGCAGGTTCTCTCTTCGCTTCAGGAAACGAATTCCATCTTACCGCGTGGATATGGATACTCCCAACTCAGGATTCTTGGCAACCCTTTGCACACTTTACAAAATTCTGGTACAGAAAACAAAGCCTTCACATGATCTTTTTACTTGATGCTCCCATTCTAAAAAAACTTCCTTACGGGAAGATTACACAATGCTGAGTAAATCCTAAAATAACGCCAGTTCGAGATATTGTGCGCTTCTGGAAATTTGCCCGCTCGCTGAGACTAAGAATAGACCACTCATCCCGCTTTCCCTCACCTCAATCTCCTGCTGGGAGAGGGGCAAGGGTGAGGGTGAAAAGCAATGCCGACGACAATCCTTTGTCCATGTTTACAACAGAGCAAGTTTTTCTCCCTAGTTTAAGACTTTCAGGTCTTCACTCTTCCTTCATTTCTAAGTCACGGTATACAAAGACGCGGTTCCGTCCGGCGTTCTTGGCGGCGTAAAGCGCGCGGTCTGCGGCGCGCAGGAGTTTTTCCTTCGTATCACCGTGAGCGGGATACGAAGCGACACCCATCGAAACCGTAGTGGAGAGATTGAAAGGGCCAAACGGAATGACGAGTGAGTTGATGCTGCGCTGCAATTGAAGGGCACGTTCCTTTGCCACTTCGATCCCAATATTCGGCATGACAAGCACAAACTCCTCGCCTCCGTAACGACAGGCGAAATCGCCGTGCCGGCTTTGTCGGGTGACCAGATCCGCCAGGGTACGCAAGACAACGTCCCCTGCTTCATGTCCGTAGGTGTCGTTCACATCCTTGAAGTGATCGAGGTCCATCATGATGATGCAGAGGGGATACAGTTCACGCGCAGCGCGCGCCAATTCACGGTCGAGGGTCTCCTCCAGATAGCGGCGGTTGAAAAGGTTGGTCAGGGCATCACGAATCGCCTGCTCGCGCAATTGGCTTTGCAGTATACCGATCTCGATCAACTGAGTTTGTAGTCTATCCATTGCATAGCGCAAATCTTTTTCCACCTGTTTTCGATCCGTGATATCGCGAAAGACGATCAACCTGCCGGTCAGGCGCTTATCGTCGTCATATAAAGGGGTCACACGCAGATCAAGGTAGCGTGAATGGTCCGGGAGTTGAATCTCGGTGCGTGTTTCGGTGGGGCTTAGCAATTGCTCCGAGTTCTCCTGCCAGATGCTCAAGACGCTGGATGCATCCTTTCCAATGAGTGTGGAAGGTTCCTCCCCGAGGAAAGCCTTCATAGCAGGGTTGATGTCAATGATGCGCCCGCGCTCATCCAGCACGAGTACACCATCGCTCATATTTTCGATCAGTGTGCTGCGCGCCACGGGAATCAAATCCATGAACCGATGGCGAAAGATAGCGTAGGCGTAAACTGCGCCCGCTATACCAAATGAAACAGGCGCCAGGTCCAGATTATTGAGCGAATCGTAGCGTGTCTGCGTGATCACACTGAAAGCAAACGGCACCACAGACCCCCCTAATACCAGCAAATATTGCCTCTTGAAAAAACGATTGGCGCGCAGGGCGCTGCTGCCAAGCACATAAAACGCCAGCAAAATCAAGACGTAGGAATAGAGAACATTGATCCAGAACCAGGTTCCTCGCCGAATTTGCATGATGACATAACCGTTTTGCGTGAGGAGGTTGATTTCGGCGAATACGAACCGGTCCGCACCCCACACGAGGATCAGCATGAGGAGAGGCTCAAGAGATAACAACACCAGATTGCGGAAGGTCAGCCAGCGGTCGCGGTGCGTGATGCGAAGCGTGAAGATCAGAAAGAAACTCGGCACCATTAATACCCCCAGATACATTGTCTTCAACCAGAAAACCTTATGTTCCATGGACACCATTGCCCAGGTCAGCGCGTAGGCGGTCGCCCAAATGAACATGCCGAGCAACATACCTCTCAACGCCCCCGATCCCGGTGCGCTTCTTCGTCGGATGAGAAGAAAGACAATCAGTGTTAATGATGCAGAGATGGAAAGAATGAGGGAATGAGGATGAATTTGATAGAGCATTTTATGTTCAGCCCTGAACCTCCTTTACAGGTTCCTTCTGAAGGCATCTCGCCGATCACACACTACACCACCTTGATAGTTCGTAAAAAAAACAAAAGGCTCGTCGCATCAGCCGATGAGCCTGTATGGAAGAACCGCTCAAGTTACCCCTCCCCAAGCGATTCGAGTGCGGAGTCCAAACTTTCGTACATGGGAATATGTTGCAAAAACCCTGTCATACCGAGAATGTGATAAATCTGCGGCGGCGCACTGCACAATTTCAAATGGGCGACTTTCGAGCGTTCATCCCTCGGCGTGAACAGTTGATAGGCCTTTTGGATGGCGCGCATTCCCGCACTGGTGAGCGTGTCGAGATCGCTCATATCAATCACGAGATAACGCGCACCGCCTTCATATGCTGCTCGCGCGGTTTCAAAGAACTGTCCCTCACTTTGAGCGTCCAGCCAGCCGCCAACGTGAAACACCGTCACAGGTACTCTCGCTTGCCGCCTCTCGGTTGTCAGGGTAAAGTCAGATTTCATGGCTTCCTGCCTTGCGCGGTTTGCGCCTTGGCGATTGTAACATGCTTTATATAGACCACACTCTCCCCAAAGCAGTTCTCCCTCGCCCTGCGCCTTTCCCTCCATGACTTCAAAAGCAAATGGGTTTAACTTTGGTCCCGCTTTCCCGAGCCACCAAGCCTTTGTTAGATTTCTCAGCCCGTCTGTGAAGAAGAGAAAACTATCTCGGATGCGACCAGTGTGGACAATGCCTCACCACTTCCTCTGCACCCGTCTCACACAGTGCCCATAGTTCGGGAGTAACCTTTCCTGCACGGAGATGTTCATGGACCAGTGGGCAGAAGGTGGGGCGCACGCCACTCAAAATCTCATTCACCAGCGCGCCCAAGTCCTTGTTTTTCAAGGGATATGGTGCACCGAATACGTTGGTATGGAGACGGTCCAAATCGGTATAAAGCGAAATCAACACAGTTGACACACGATCAATATATTGCTTGTAATAGAGATTACGCTCATAATCCTGCTGAATTAACTCCATCTGCGTTTGCTTTCGAGAGCGAGTGACAAACCACAGATTGATCAAATATCCTGCCGCGCCCAACCCCAAAGCGAGCGCCCACACGTAACCGCTGGAGAGATTCAACAACTCCCCGAGCGTGATTCCCCCAGCGGCTGTAATGGTCATTGTGGGGAGAGATTTGAAAAGATCCTCTGCCTTCTTTCCAAATTCCAAACTATCCGTGATGGACTGCATGTATAGATTGCGAAGTTTTTCCGTCTCTGCGAAATTGTGCTGACGTGACTTGTATATGATATCCAGACTGCGCAGACTTGCCTTCATCGCGCCAATTGCACTGCTTATATACCGATGTTCCTTTTCGTTTTTCCTTGACCGTTCTTCGATATTTTTGAGAATTGCATCTGCTTCCTGTGCCGTCTGCTTCGAATGGTCGTCATCTGAAAAAATGCCCATTTGCGCCCACACGATGCGCAATGCAGTGGCTGGACTGAGGAGAATTGAATGAGCCATTATGCCTCCTACGGATTCACCTGAACGAATTCGGCGCTGACATAACCACGCTTGCCGCTAGGTTCGCGCACATACAGCCACTGATTGACTTTACCGATTTTGGCTTTTGCCTTTGCGGGTGATTCAACCACTCTCAACCTTGTGCCGGCTTTGAGGATGGTGATCAGCGCTCCGCCCTTCGATGGGGTTTTCCTCATGCGCAGCCCGCCTGTGCCAACGACATTGGACACGTACACGAACAGCCCAGGCTCTCGCGGCACTTCGGTGGGCGGCTCGGCTGGAGCGGAGGGAGATGACTCGGGCGCTTCACTCTCACCCGAAGCGGGTCCCGTTGAAGGAGCAGAAGCCACCCCCGAAACCTTTTCCAGATACCACGCCGCGACGTAACCTTCCTTCCCGCCCGGCTCTCGAACGCGTATCCAGTGATTCATCACTCCAATTTTTGAAGCATCGTTTGCATCAAGAACGAGAAGTTGCGTGCCGGCAGGAATCGTGGCGATGATATTTGCTGCACGCGTTGTCTCCAGGCTTGAGCGGAGATTCAAACCCAGGGTAACCTCCGCTTTGACGCGGGCGTAGATTTCGCCCGTCGGAGCAGAATCCGCTGTCGGCGTAGAAGGAGGCGTTGTGGTGGGGGTCGAGGAGACCGGCGGTTGAATCCCTCGCAGCGCGAGGAATCTGTTATAGTGGTTGCTAATCAATGTTCCATAATAATCCGCCTGCCCCGCGCCATTGTAAATAGAGGCGATCGTGCGGAAGTCCCGTCTTCTCAAAGCATTCACAGCCCTGGGACCATTACCCTCCAGAAAGTCGAAAAAGGCGATGACCTGATTACGCTCGCTGGCAACGAACGCGTTGAACATATCCTGTACGGAGGCAAAACCGAGAACAGCAAAGTTCGAGCCAAGCACTTGGGGAAGACCCATGCTAATGGATTTCTTTGCCGCGGTGTCATCGAGTTGGCTGGCAAACGAAAATACTTCCCATTCGACGCTTTGATTGGTGTGGCAATTTCGCCAGGGTTCATTGGCTTTGGGCCTCCATTGATGTCCTGTCCAAGGAGGCGAGCCGATTTTAAAGTGATCGTTGTAAACGGCTTGATTCCTCTTTCCCCAATATTCGTAAAAGAGATGATTCTCAAAGCGGATGATCAATCGTCCATCTGCTCCATAAGCCTGTCCTCCCGATTCCTGGGCGAGGATTGCTACAGCGATGGCTGGATCGAAATTCATCTTTTCGGCAATGGGAGCCAGCAGTCCACCATATTTGTTCCAGATGCGCGCCAGCAAACTGTCATCGTTGATGCGCTCGTCGGGGGGCGCTTCCAGCGGAACCTGCTCCAGCCCATCGCCGATGGAAGGACGCGAGCGATTGATGGTGGGTGATGAAGCGGGGGATCCTTCAGCGCTTGATGTGCCACTCGAAGTTGGCGGAGCGGGTAGCATCACGAACCATGCCGCGACATACCCTTCGTTTCCGTTCGGGTCGCGCACGCGAATCCATTGATTATATTGACCCACTTTTTGACGTGCGCCTCTCTCCTCCTCGATCACGCGCAAGCGGGTTCCGCCCGGCAGCATGGCAAGTGTAGCCGAATCGGGATTTGTGTTGGGTTGCGAGCGTAGGCGAAGACCCGGCAATTCCATAGGCTGTACTTCGATAAAGAAGTCTGTTTCCACGACAGGTGGCGGTGGTGCGGTGGGGGTTGTCGTAGTTGAAGAGGAAGGGAGAGACACGCCATCCCCTGCTTTTGTGCATTCGAAAAAGACCACCTGAAAGATCGCGCGTCGGAGAGGACGTTGATGCCCGAACCTCGACATCAGCGAAGCGCCTTGCGGTTCGTTGAGAGGGAATGGATCGAGAATCATGTAGTCATTCTCCTCTCGCTTCTCATAGATGAGCACGTAATGCCAGTCGAGGTCGGCATCGGGAGCGTAGTCAATCAAGGCGATCACAGGTTGTCCTGCCGCCAGCGAGGCATTGATCTCCTCAATCGGCGCGTCCTTGTTCTCCAACAAGCCTGTCGAACGAACCTTGATTTGGGGATAGAGTTTGCTCACCGCACCCCATACAATGCTTGCGCCCACAAACCCACCGTTCTGCTTGAGTTTTTGATTGAGCGTCCTCGGTGTTTCTGGATACCCCCATCCACTCAGTAACATTGCCACGCAGGTCACCGCGCATCCCGATTTCATCAACGTTTCCGTGCTATGGCCCAACGCATCGCTTTTCCACTGCGGGTCCTGCTGAGAAAGATGCACAGGTTTAAAGGGCATGGGTCTCTCCTTAGGCTGGATGGGAGAGATTATACCCATTAACTGACTTTATAGTTCCCTCTATAAGGTTCTGGAAGCAGACGCGCCAGCGACTCCATGATTTGACGCGTGCCCTCCCGCATCGTTTCTTGACGATTTGCCTGCTCCTGGATGAAGAACGGTTTCCCCACCCGAAGCGTGATCTGCGAACGCTTCAAGCGCCTCATATTGCCGTAGATGGTTTTATTCTCTGTTCCTGTGATCGCAATAGGGACGATGGGGACCCTCGACTTCATAGCGAGGAACGCTGCACCCTCTGTTCCCTCTTCCAACCCTCCGCTTACCGATTCTCTGCCCTCAGGCGCAATAGCGACCATGCGTCCCTCTGCCAATCCATCCAGCGCGGCGTGCAGGGCTTTGCGGTCGGGTCTGCCGCGATGCACCCAGATCACACCATACGCGCTGAGGATCGGCCCAGCCAGCCAATGTTCATGCAATTCGATCTTTGCAAGTCCGTCAATCGTAGTTGGAATTGATGCGGCAACTACTAGCGCATCTGCATCGCCGAGGTGATTGATGACGATGAGCGCAGGTCCGCGCTTGGGAAAATTTTCCATGCCGCTTACGGTAAGGCGCGCTGCGAGGCGCACAATGATTCTCACCAAGCCGCGCAGAAGGAGGCGAAATAGTCGGCGCGCTGGCGTCAGACGCGGCAAGGCAACCAGGTCTGGCCGCCATACTTCGGTGACGGGTTTAGGCGGGAGGGATGGCTGACTCTGCATAGACGCCGCGATATTCCTCCGGCAATAGGCCGGCAATGAAAGACATCACAAGGTCTGCATTTCGTTGACGTTCAGCACGGCGCGCTGCGCCTTTGGCTGTGATGGGAGGAAGTGTAATCGGTTTACCGATGTGCATTTCGAGAAGAGGTCTCTCGCCGCGGCGTGCACGCTGCCAGAAATCCTCTGTGGTTCCCACCAGTCCCACGGGTACAACCGGCACCCCTGTCTGCTCGACAATATATGCAATGCCCGGCTTGGCGCGCCGCATGGCTGGAACGTGAGAGCGTCCACCCTCTGGAGCGATTAACAACGGCAAGCCCGAACGGAGGATATGGACTACTTTGATAAACAGGGCGCGGTCATACTCGCCGCGATGGACCGGGATCACGCCATATGTTTTCAGCACAAGTCCCTGGCCGGATTTATCAAACACATCGGCGGCGCCCATGATTTCCACTTCTTCAGGCCAGAACGCTCCGATAAATGGAGGGTCATAAATCGAAATGTGATTCATGGCCACGATATAAGGCTTGCCGTACGGGATGTTTTCTTTTCCTGTAATGCGCACGCGCGCAAGGATATGAAAAATACCGCGAAAGACCGCTTTGGCAAGCGGTCTGATCAAACGATAGCGCCAGGGAACGCGGTAAGGTTCGTTCACAGAATACATGAATACCATGTCCTCCTTATTTGCAGAGAGCCAGCACCCGCTCGAAGACCTCCTCGGCGGTCAGGTTGTTGGTATCAATGATAATCGCGTCAGGAGCCGCTTTGAGCGGTGCTACGTCTCGGGTCGAATCAATGCGGTCGCGTTCGATGACTTTTGCCAGGATTTCCTCGTAGTTTGCCGTTCCGCCGCGCTTCAGGATTTCCTCGTAGCGTCTCTTTGCGCGCTCTTCGGCGGAGGCATCGAGGTAGATTTTCAAATCCGCTTCGGGCAGAACAACCGTGCCGATGTCGCGTCCCACCATGACGACGCGTCCACGCTGACCGATGCGCCGCTGTTGTCGGCTCAGCGCTTCGCGCACGCCGCGATAAGTGGAGATCATGGAGACATTTGCTTCCACTTCGGGAAGGCGCGTTTCCCATGTGATGTCTTTGCCGTCAATGAGTACATCGCAGGCGCGTCCATCGGACTTTGAGGCGGGGGCAATGTCAATTTGCGCGTTCTCCGCTAGAGCGGTGATCGCTTTTTCGTCGCGCACATCAATGTCGCGATGTAGAGCAAGCCAGGTGAGCGCGCGATACATGACACCGGTGTCAAAAAAGAGATAACCCAATGCATTGGCAAGTTTCAATCCGAGTGTGGATTTGCCCGACGCGGCGGGACCGTCTATGGCAATGATAGAAGGTGGAGTGGGTGACATTTTATTTTTGTGTTGAAGTGATGAGGGGTGTGAAACTCATGGCTGGATGTTTTCACGCGCGTCGGGGAAGAGATCGTCGCGTGCCCACAGGATAATGGTTTCGTTTCCCAGCGGCAACTGTCGAAAAACCAACCATCGTATCCACTCGGGGTTTTGAATTCCATTCCAGACCACAGATTGTCTCCATATGAAGTCCTGTCCGCGGTATGCGGCAGGCAGACCGAGGTCATTCATAAGCGGCGTAATAATAATGGGCGGCATATTCTGCGGGTCGAGTGCGGTCACAACATTTACGTTGTGATCTCGCAGAAGCCATTCGAGGGCGGGAGAGTTGATGCCGGTGATAGTGACAGGCTGGGATCGCGCGTGACCGAGGCTCAAGAGGGAAAGGTCTTGTACGGTGGATAGGAGCAAATCAGCCTGAACAGGAGGTTGATCGGCTGACCACAGTTCCATGCCGTTTTGCGTCCGCACGCCACTTGCGCCCCATGCGGCTGCAAAAGTATAGATGCCGAGAAAAATGGAAAGTGCCCATGTTGTTCCGAGGCGGGCAGTTCGTGTTGACCAACCCAGGGCAACCAGCGCGATGCTAAGTCCGAGAATCAGCAGGGCACCGATCAAGATCACGTAGCGCACGCTGATGGGAAGCTGGTATGCCCTGCCAAAGAGTTGGATGGGTGTGGAGGTTGTGTCATAGGGGTTGAGGGCGATGTTGGAAAGGTTGAACCAGATATAGGTAAGCAAGATCAGAATTGCTCCGGCGATGATCCCGATCTCAAGGCGCTCTTCAGGGAATGTTTCGAGGGCACGTGAGAGTTCCTGCGCAGAAAGGATAAGTAGGGGAATGATCGCCCAGGCAAGTTCGGCGGGTTGGCGGTAAAAAACGGCGAGGAGTAATGCCACACCCAGCCAAATGCTCAGACGGATGATGCGCGCACTTTTCAACCGCATGCCTCGATAAAGCCCAAGAAGTGCAAGGAAAATGCCAAGCGGTTCATAGGCAATGAATGTCCAGAGGACGAGGCCGGGTGTAAAAGCAGATGGCAAAACCCAACCATTGAGATAAGCAGGCAGTGAAGAGAATGCTGCACTTAATCCATTTGGCACAATGAAGAAAAGCGTGCCGCACAGGAGAAGGGTGGAAAGGAAGGCGAGGAGGGTAGCACGAAGTTGAGAATTGAGAGGCAAGAACGATTGCAGTGGAAGTAATGGAGAGGTAGCAGAAGTTGACGGTTTGGGGTCAGAGGAAGGCTGGGGGTTTGAGGTTGGGGAATTTGAGCGTAGAGAATTCGAGGAGGGGGCTGTGTTCGTTCCGCGGGCGAAGATGCGGCTGAGACTCAGCACGAGTAAACCGGACCAGATCGAGGGTCCTGAAAGAAGCGCAAGGCCGGCGAAAATTCCAGCAGGGATGAAATGTCGTTCCTTCCACATTGCCCATGCGAAGAAAAGAAAGGTCACGGCGAGGATGGTTCCGCCGGCTTGACGGGAAAGGGCAACGAAGCCAGGGTCGAAGGCAAGGAGAAAGGCAAGGATGAGGGCGGGACGCGGTTTGAGTTGCTCGCGGAAGAACCATGGCGCAAAGACCAGTGTGCTTCCCACAATGGAGGGAACAAAGCGTGCCAAAAAGTTCGTCGCTTCGATGACCGCAAAGAAGAAGCCAGTGAAAAGAATGTAGGCGGGCTGTGGAGCAAGAAGGGGAGTTTTACCCTGTGCGATTTGATAGGCTTGCAGGGCGAATGAGGCTTCTGAGTCGGTAAGCGGTTTTGCGCCAAGTTGGATGAGGCGAAGACCGAGGGCAACAAGAAAAGCCAGCCCATACAGCCAGCCTTCGTATTTGGGTCGGGGAGAGGTCATGGGATTATTTTACCTGTTATTGTGGGTTACATGAGGCAATGAATTACAACGAAAGCAAGTGGTGGATTGTGCTACAGTTTACTTTGATTGAGGTGTCTTATGAACCTTTCCGTAAGAACAAAATCATCTCGATATGAAAAAGGTAGCGTTCGCAATGCGTTGACTTTTGCGTTGAACAGTGCCAGGTTGAACGCGCGTTAGCGTATGAAGCATTATGATGCCCTGTGCAAACAGTTCGAGAAGAAGCACAAAATGTCATCGGCAAAGTTTCTGGAGCAGTTTGAGGCGGGCAAACTAGGCGACAAACAGGAATTCTTTGATTGGTATGCCGCCTTGCGCGGAGCGAGATTGTGGCGCGAGCGGTATGAGATTCTCTCGGGGTCTCCATTGGAAATCGCGCGAGTATTATGCCGCCGTGCAGAAGGCAATTCTTGCCGCACCGCATGTCATTCAGACGCGCATCTCCTTCGATGAAATCTCGGAGGAAGAGTGTTACATCAAAGGGGTAATCACGCTCAATCGAGTGATTTTTTCCACAGAAAGGCTTCGTCCATATCTCGCCCGATATAACAACCAACGTCTCAAATGCAATTAAGGCACTTCGTAAATGGTCACGCTTCCCTGTTGGAAGACGCGGCTGAGAAAGTTGTTGAACTTCTCTTCGTTGACGCGGTAGGAACTGCGCTCGAGGCCTCCGACAATGACGTAACGAACATTGTATTGCTGAAGGAGGGCATGGGTGGTTTGCCAGTCGGAGATAGTGTAGAGGGTTTCGATGTCTCTCGTGCGCTGGGCAAGGATGCCCTGAAAATCGGTTCCGCGCCATTGACCTTCATGATTGCTCCAGCCTAGAATGGTGGGGCGTCCGCTGTAAATGGAGATGCGCCCAACACTGGAATAGGGATTGCCCGTCGCTTCGAGGATGATCCCATCGGGCGCGGATTTCAGCCAGAGGATAGCGGCAGCTTCATCAGGGTTTTCGCGCTGGAGGCGGTCAAAGTCATCGAGGGTAAAGCCGAAG
>DATLZK010000006.1:0-44524 GCA_035574015.1 Anaerolineales bacterium | reverse complement strand
AGCAATATAGCGACTTTCTGCAACGACCATTGCCACTGGCTCGCCCGCAAATTTGACCTTATCTTTTGCCAGCGGGACCTGCGTTTTTTGGTTAAAGACGATGTCCTTGACAGGTGGTGGCGAGACGAGAAGCGGACCGGGCTTCCAGTAATCGCCTAGATCATTGGCTGTATACACTGCTACAACACCTTGGCGCCGCAAGGCTTGCGAAACATCAATCCTCTTTATTCGCGCGTGGGCATACGGGCTGCGTAAGAACGCTGCGTGGAGCATATGGGGCAAATCCACATCGTCAACATACAATCCCTGCCCGGTGAGCAGACGCGGGTCTTCATTGCGTTTGATCCGTTCGCCGAAGTATCGAGTGGTCATAAATTCTCCAGTCTAATTCTCCATTTCTCTATTAATTCTCCATTTCTATAATTCTCCAACCCTCTCGATTGTGATGATTGGAGGATTGGAGAAGTAGAGGAGTAGAGGATTATGCCCAAGCTACTGCTCTACAAAACGCGGCTTCACCGCCTTTGAACTTCCACGGGAAGACCCCGAGTGTGAGACGCTTGTTGTGCAGTTCTTTCAAGCCGATGTCGCCGCCGAGATTCTCCACGTGGATGCAGTCATGTGGAAACAAGGCGTTGTGGGTGAGTTGATAGGCCGATTCGGGGAAAAGTTCTTCGATTTTGTCTTTGCCGAATTTCGCTTCCACCTTGGCGCGGACTTTCTGCCAATGCTCTAATCCTCCCTTGCCGAGAAACCTGCCGATGGGCAGATTCATAGGATGGTCCGTCGAAATCATATCCACACCCCAGATGTGAATCTTTTTCTTTAACAGCCAATCGCAAATGCTGTAATGCGGACCCGGATGGCGATGGATGTACTTCTCTTCGTCCGGTTCTTCACCGAAGAATGAGTATTTGTGCCAGCCTGTATGAATGAAGAGGATATCGCCCTCGCGTACTTCGACACGCTTCTCGATGTCCTCCGGCGTAAAGAGATCGAGTTCATCGAGCATGTCGCTCAGGTCAACGATCACGCCGGGACCATAGCACCACTCAATGGGAATTTGATCAATGGTTTTGCCTTTGGTCACGAAATGGCGCGGCGCATCCAGATGTGTACCCATGTGATTGGAGGTCATAATGTATTGCGCGTTCACACCGTGTTCCGCCTTGCGCTTGATGTATTTGACTTCAAAAGGTGGATAGAAGGGCCAAAAAGAACAATCCTGATTGAGGTCTTGGGAGAGGTCGTAGATTTTCATAAGAGGCTCCTTTTTAGGTTGATGGATTAGTGAACTATGAAGAGGATAGAGAATTGGACAGGTAGGGAATTAGAGAGTTAGAGAATTCGAGAATTCGAGAATTAGAGAATTAGAGAGTTAGGGCGGTGATTCCAACCATGCAATATCGCTCTCGTCAAAAAGAACATCGGGAAAATTTTCCGGAAGGCGTGAGGTGAGGTATTCGACAGGGCTTTCTTTAACTGCCTTAGCAACCTTAATTTCACCTGCTTTTTGCCCCTTGAGGCTGGAGACATACAGGTTGAGTTGACGCGCGATGTTGGTCAGACGCGTTGTGTAACTTTGCGCATCGGTAGCCGACATCAATTCCTGTGCCAATGCCCGGTTGAGCCAATATTTTGTCTCAAACACGCTACCGCGTGCATAATACAAAAATTGGATTGTCTCCCCAAAGTAATAACGCCCAAACGACTCGGCAATATTCGCGCCGATCGAATCGGCCGCGCGAGGGATTTGTTTGCCAATTACATCCTTTGCAAAATCATCCCATGTTGCTGCAACCTTGTATATGGCATCTGCAATCTGCTCGACATTTTTCAACACCCTTACATCTTCCAGGGAAGTGGGCATAACAACCTCCAATTCTCCAATCCTCCAATCCTCTTTTACAGATTGTACTTCTCCGCGAACGCCAACAACGCATCCTCAAAAATCTTCAACGGCGGCCTCACCAACCCTGCTCCCACTTGACCTATGCCAGCATTCTTATGGGCGATGCCTGTGTTAATTCGTGGTGTGATGCCCAATTCGACGACTTTGCGAATATCAATCCCAGTCGGTGTGCCGCGAAAATCGAGCGCAGGGATGGTAAAGTATTTGCTCTCCGCCACTGTGATTTCATACATTTCCAGGGTCGCATTCATGGCATCCTTTGGCGTGCCGCCTACAAAGGTGACAATGGCAGGCGCAGTTGCCATGGCAAAACCACCAATGCCTGCGGTTTCGGTGATGGCGCTGTCGCCAATGTCAGGATTCGCGTCGGCTTGGGAAAAGCCCGGAAAAAACAGACCCACAGGAATTTCAGCAGGGGCTGTGAACCATTGTTTTTCACCAAGCCCACTCACGCGGATTCCAAAATCTGTACCGTTGCGCGCCATGGTCGTGACAATCGTACTTCCCTCCACACCGTGTGCCGCGTCAGCCATTGCCTTGCATGCCGCCATGACGGGATTCAACACACTCAATGCGTTATCGCCGATGAACTGCAACACTTCTGCCTCGACCGCCTCATCCTTCACAACCTTCGCGATCAGCGGCGCGAGCAGTTTCAAAAAAAGTAGCGACCCTGCCTTATTGCGATTATGTCCCTCATCGCCCATGTGCAGTGCCTCAGCAATCAGCGCGCGTAAATCAATGCCATTGGATTGCGCCAGCGCATCTGCCAAAACAACGCCCATGACATCGTTCATCCAGCGCAGGCGTTTCAATACCTCTTCGCTATACGCGCCATAACGCAAAACTTTTCCATAGCCTTCGTTCAAATTGGAAAATGATTTGTTCCCGTGTTCAGCATTTTCGACGATGTACACCTTCATCGAAGCGGATATGACCCCGGCCATCGGACCGACCGCGCCGTGATGATGACACGCGTCGAACTCGACCTCGCCTCTTTCTGCCATGGAAACCGCCTCTGCCTCCGATTTGGCGATTCCCTCGAAAAGCATTGCCCCAATAATTGCCCCGCGTAGCGGACCCGACATTCGTCCCCATTCGATCGGTGGACCCGCATGAAGGAACAGATTGTCTTTCATCCCTGGAATGACCTCGCGTGCAGGGGCAACGCCTTTGAGAATTGGTCTTGCTTCCATGATGCGACTGACAGCAATCTTGTTTGCTTCATCTATGTTCATGATGATCTCCGTATGAAAAAGTGAAGATTAGAGAATTCACTCATTCTCCTTTTTGCTTTTCATCTTTTCCAACAGCGATGCGAGTTTCTCGTTCCCTCCCGCAGGGGGGCGCCATTCCACATGTACGGCTTGCGCGCCCTGCGAGATCAGGCTTTCATAAAATGATTCCAATCCCACGTTGATAGCGGCAAAAGGCTGTTTCAAGTGATCAAGACGAACCGGTGTAAAAGACTGATCCTTTTTGTTGCCCAATCGCAAACTGACATATTCCACGGCTTCTGTTACTGTTCTAAAAACGAGAACGCCAACATCTCTGAGTTGAGTGATTTGTGATTGTAGGTTCTGTGGGTCGTCGTCCGTTCCGATTACAATCGCCACGAACTCCAATTCTCCATTTCTCGTTTTCTGAATCTCGTTTATTAGCGGGGCAAATTCCCCTGCCGGATTAAGATGCGAGCCCTCTCCTAAAACTACATCAAACAAAATCATCCCCACCTCAGGATCGGCGGCTTCCTGCTTCATGCGGCGGATGCGAAGATCGTTGTCAATCATAGGATGCAGGCGTCCGACCATAAAGAATTCATCGCCGAGGTCTATGATCGTGTGAGCCTTACTCTGCAAGGGGGTTTCTAAGGTCTGAGAATGTGTAATTGGGGAATTGGAGAATAAGGGAGAGAGTGAAGCCTGTAAGCCGACCATGATTTCATAGGCAAGGGTTCCACCTGAGAATAAACCGCGGACGAAGCGAGAATTGGGAGTCTTGGGAATTCTCGAAGCCCCAATTCCCTCCCTCCCTAATTCTTCAATCGCCAGTTCTGCCGCCTCGCTCAAACTGATTGCATACCGCAAATTGCCAATTTTCCGAGCAGGCGGAGGGTAACCAATGAAATACACGATAACAGGTTTTCCTGCCCCTTGCGCGGCAGAGATGAGGCTTGTTGCCACGTCGGGTGAAGGGGGTTTGGAGAGGAGGACAATGACCTTCGTTTCATCATCGCGTGTCAGCACATCGAGTGCCTGGTGTGCTGTGATCGCGCCAACTTCGGATTTGAGATCGCGTCCGCCTGTGCCGATGGCATGGGAAACGCCCGAGCCGAGATTGTGAATGTGGACCGTCACGGCTTGAGTTCCCGTTCCCGAAGCGCCGATCACGCCGATCGGTCCGCGCCGGACGCGGTTGGCAAATCCCAGGCCAATGCCGTTGAGAATTGCCGTACCGCAGTCAGGCCCCATCACAAGCAGGCCTTTTTCACGCGCCGTTTTCTTCAAGGCGATTTCATCTTCGAGTGGGACGTTATCACTATAAAGAAAAACGTGTTTGCCTAAATCGAGCGCTTCACGCGCGACGCCTGCCGCATAACGACCTGGAACGGATACCAGTACCCAATTCGCTTCCGGTAATTGCTTGACCGCGGCACTCAAACTTCGTGGGCGAAAATCCGAAGAAGCGGGAGAAGTAGAAGATTGGCGGCGGGCGAGCAGTTCATCCACCTGACCGATTGCATTCGTGGCACAGGTCTCGTCATTTGCTTTGACAACAATGAGCAAATCGTCAGGGTTGGCAGTGATACCTTCGGGCAGGAGATTGTTTGCCGCGAGCAAGGCACGATTTGCCGGCGTTGCCATGACCACGCCTGCATCCAGAATGCCCGGTAATTCGAGCAAGCCACGCTGCAATTGCATTAACACTACCGAATCATAGTATGTTCCCTTGCGGATGTGCCATTTGATGATGCTCATATCCTTCTCACCACTTTCTCAATTGCCTCTGCCCATGCCAGCAATTCCTCGTCCATGTTCCATTTCCCGACAATCTGCAAGCCCATGGGCAGGCCTTCTTCGTTTTTTGTCGTTGGAATGCTGATAGCGGGAAAGCCGATTTGAGTCCACGGCAGGCACATGACCGGATCGCCTGTGCTCTCGAGTCCTTTAGGTGCTGGACCGACGGTGGGAGGACAAACCCATAGGTCAATTTGATTCTCGTTCATGGTTTGGGTGATGGAAGCGCGGAAGGTATCACGGGCTTCAAGGTGTAGTTGGTAGTTGGCAATTTTTTGTCCGCGCTTGATTAAATCGGAAAACTTGGAGGAGTAGAGGGGTTCGTATTTAGCGAACCATTCTTTGTGGACCTGCGCGGCTTCGTACGACATGATAGCGTCATGGCGATTGCGAATTTCCTGAAAATCGTCCATGACGCGGATGGAACGCAATTCGTAATGAGCGCTTAGTAATTTGCACGTATCCTCAAAGTGTTTGAGCCCTTCTCCCGAAGCGCTTTCCAAATACTGCCCCTCAGGAATACCAAGCACGGGTTTTCTGTTTCCACGCGCGGTATCCCATTCCTCCATTCTCCAATCCTCTAACAGCACAGCCGCGACGCGTTCCGCCGTCTCGACATCAGGGGTAAAAAAGCCAACATGATCGAGCGAAGGCGAAAGGGGGATGACGCCGTCACGCGAGATGCGATCATAGGTGGGCTTGAATCCAACCACACCGCAAAACGCCGCAGGTCGAATAATCGAGCCGATGGTTTGTGTCCCCAGGGCGACAGTACAGAATCCCGCGGCGACTGCGGCTGCCGATCCGCTACTCGAACCGCCTGGTGTATGCGCGGGATTGTGGGGATTGCGCGTGGGACCCGGCGTGAAGTAAGCAAACTCGGTGGTGACCGTCTTTCCCAGGATGAGCGCGCCAGCGTTTTTGAGTTGTGTTACGCATCGTGCTTCTTTGCCTTGCAATTCTTCTGCAGGGAGTTTACTTCCTGCCTGCGTGGAGAAGCCTTTTACATGAAAAATATCTTTTACGCCAACCAACATTCCAAAAAGCGGAGGGCGTCTGACTGCCTCAGGATAACGCGCGAGAAGCGCTTCTGCCTCTTGATATAAGCGCGTGAAGCGATCTTTTTCAGGAATCAAGGCAAGAATGGAAGGTTCACGGGCAATAAAGCGCGCCTCAACCTGCGAGAGATATTCGGGGAATGTCATTTGATTGGAACACAATGTTTCGATGATGCGGTATGGGATCATGCACTTCAACTGTTCCTTATCCAACAAAGTATGGTCTCGATATGCCTTTTGCTGTCGCTTGGCTTACTCGACACCAATTCTCCGCTTCTCCAATTTCCACTTACTGCTGAGGTTTCGAGATGTTTCCCCACCGTTCATCGCTCCTCAATAGCCTTCATCTTCTCACTTGCCAACTTCACCGCATCCACAATATGCTGGTACCCCGTGCAGCGGCAAAGATTGCCCGACAGTGCATGGCGGATTTCCTCCTCTGTTGGGTTGGGATTATCTCTCAAAAATGGAATCAGCGTCATCAAAATACCTGGCGTGCAGTAGCCACATTGCAAGCCGTGGGCTTCCCAGAAGGATTGCTGAAGCGGATGCAAGTTATCTTTATCCGACGCAAGGCCTTCAACTGTTGTGATGGAATGACCATCTGCCTGTACAGCAAACATTAAACATGACCGTACCGCTTCGCCATCGAACAGAATGGTGCAAGCACCGCATACCCCATGTTCACAGCCGACATGTGTGCCCGTCAGACCTAGTTCATGGCGCAGAAAATCGCTGAGCAACAGGCGTGATTCAACGGTGCGGGTGTATTCCTTTCCATTGACAGTGAGAGTGATGGAAATGGATTGTGTCATGGTATGTCCTCTACTTCTCGAAATTCTTTGCACGCTGAGCCGCCTCACGCAATGCCCTTCTCGTCAACACCTTTGCCAGGTGGCGTTGAAAATCTGGAGATGCATGAACATTTCCAAATGGATGAATCTCTTTTTCGCTTGCCATCGCCGCGGCATCGTCAATGAGTTTGTCTGTGATGGATTCGCCTTGTAAGCGCTTCGCTGCTTCCTTCGCTTCCACCGGTCCCTCGCCCGCATTCAGATAGACCAGTTTGGCGTTCGTGCAAATTTCCGCCTCATCGAGCATAACCCATGCGGCGACTCCCATTAGCGCGTAATCGCCCGCGCGCGGCGCAACTTCCATGAACGACCAGCCTGTGCGCGGTTTCATGAACGGTACTTCGATCTCCACCAAAATTTCATCGGGTTGGAGGGCTGTGGTGAACATTCCAACAAAGAAATCCCTTGCATCAACCCATCGTTCGCCAGAAGCCTTCCTGACTTTCAAGCGCGCCTCCAGTGCCACCATCAGCACGGGCAATTCCGCCGCGGGATCCGCGTGGGCAAGGCTCCCGCCGATCGTGCCACGATTGCGGATTTGCGGATGCGCGATAAAGGGAACCGCCTCATGCAGCAAAGGTGTTCGTTTCGCAATGATTCGGTCGAATTCTAGCTGTCGCTCACGCGTCATCGCGCCGATGCGCAGGACGTTTCCCTCTTCATGAATGTAATTCAACGCTTCCACGCGGTTCAGGTCAATCAGCACAGCAGGCGTCACCACGCGGAAATTCATCGCAGGCACAAGACTTTGTCCGCCTGCCAGTAAGCGGGCTTCCCCCCCAAATTTTTGCATCAATTCCAAAGCTTCATCGAGTGCTTGTGGGGCGTAATAGGTAAATGGTGCAGGCTTCATCGAAAATCCTCATGAATAGGAGATGACAGGCTATGTACTTTAACACCACAAACGTTCGCGCGTCTCTACCTTTCTCCATTCCTTGGAGAAAAGTCGGGCACTCAAGTCATCTCTACCCCTGGGACTCGATGGCTTATCCACCTGACTCTGCAGGCTGAATGAATTTCATGGGCTCCTTATCGAAAGAACGCTTGCAGGAGGCAGAGCAGAAATAATAACTCTGTCCACCGTATTCACTTATGAAATGAGCCTCAGCGATTTTAACAGCCATGCCACAGACGGGATCGAGAGCCTCAAGGGCAGGAGGGGAACTGATGGACAATTCGTGGCTAGAGGCTGGAGAACTAGTGATTTGAGAGGTGGAGAATTGACGTCGGCGTTGGATGATTTCGGCAAAGATACTGATAGCGATTTCTTCAGGTGTGACTGCGCCCAAGTCAAGCCCGGCAGGATATTTGAGCCTTGCGATTTGTTCTTGGGTGAGATTGGCCTCGTGCAAATATTGGATAATTGCGCTCGCGCGTTTCTTGCTGGCGATCAGCGCAACGTAGGAAGCCTGCGATTGCAGGGCGGCAACGAGCATGTCCTCATCATAATTGCCATGGCTCGCGATCACGACACAGGTGTTGTTTGAGACTTGTACGCGCGAGAAATCGAGTTCATCAATTAAATGATCTGCTTCTGGAAAGCGCTCCCGCGTCACTCCCAAACCAAGGAGGCTGACGCGCCAGCCCAGGCTTTTTCCTACCCTGACGAGCGCCTCTGCCGTCGCGAGATGACCGACCACGACCAGATGCGGCTGAGCAAGTTGGGGCTCAATATAGATCTCCAACGTACCTCCGCTAATACAGGTAAGCGGAATCTCGATTACCCCCTCTTGTGGCAGTTGCCCTAGTTTTTCTGGTGGACAGAGGCGAACGAGACGCGGCTGTCCATCCTGCATCGCCTTCATTGCTTCGCGTTTCACTGTTGGTTCTGCACAACTCCCGCCGATCCAGCCGGAAAGTTTGCCATCCTCGCTGATGATTGCCTTCGCCCCCACCTTCACGGAGGTTGGCTTCTCCGCGCGTACAACCGTCGCGATGGCAAATAGATTGCCCGTATTTCTCAATTCTTGAACCTTGTCGTAGAAATCAGTTTGCATGTTTTCTTCCAGTCAATCTAACTGTGCCTCTCATCTATCGCTAGGTAGAGCAGGTAATCACGACTCCACAACACAACCTGTTATGTGACCTTATCAATCACCTATGAAAAGCCCTACCACGCGTGTCACTAAGGCCAAAACTGCCGAAGGTATACCGAGCAGAAAGCTCTTGACCGCTATAGGGTCAATTGCAATGATCTCCTTAGCAGTTACCTGCTTGGTACTGTTTGCCGACTTAATAGACCATTTTAAGTCTTCCGAGGAATGCTGTATACTGTCTACCACTGCAGAGGTGACGAGATAGCCCAGGTATGCAATGGGTACAATAATGAGCAGATGGAATATCGAATAAGCGAACAACAAGGGCGCCGAAAACAAGAGCAGAAGTCCCCCCAAACACCCCAAAGGTAGGGATGCTGACTTGGAACGCCTCGGATTCAACCCGACAGAAGAAATTCCAAAAAGCAAGCTCAAAAATATTAGATTGCCAGAGATGAACTTGAAGAGATCGGGGGAAGTCATGTCCTCAGCCACTGTGCCAAAGTCGCGTAGTATTTCAGATCGCGTCACAAACCCAAGGCCTATACCGTAAAACGCAAGGATTTGCAAGATGGTCCCAATGCGTGCACTCCATGTACCTCTTGCCCAATAGATAAGGACTGTAGCTTCTGCCACTAGAACAAGGATGATCGTTCCAACGATCAAGACCTTGAGAACACTTAACTTGTTCATGGTCATTTTCACATCGGATTAAGCGACGAAAACGAAACAGACGTTGTTGGGCTGGAGGCAAGGATTAATATCTTCAGGAGTCGCGAAGAGGGGAGAAATCTCATGCTGAGCCATCACGAAATGGAACGGTTATTTCTGCATCCATGGACTGCATCACCGATTGTCGTTGCGAGACTCGAATATTCAAAGCAATCTCCTGTTCGATAAGAGATGTCGTTAATGAGTCGTCTTTATCTTAGAAGAGATTGTTCTGCCGCCGCAGGTCTCAACACGCTTTGTGTTCGACCCGCGGCGGCTCGCAATAACAGACTCACTCATCCAATGTCGCGCCGTGCTGATGCAACACTTCCCAGACTTTGCGCGCTGTAATTGGAATATCAATATGGCGGACGCCGAGATGCCAGAGCGCATCCACGACCGCGTTCGCGATCGCAGCGGGCGCGCCGACGGTTGCCGACTCACCCACACCCTTCGCGCCGATAGGATGATGCGGCGATGGCGTGACGGTCTCACCGAGTTCCCATTTGGGCGTCTCGACCGCGGTCGGCAGGAGGTAATCCATGAAGTTCGCGCCATGGATATTGCCATTTTCATCGTAGGTGATTTCCTCCATCAGCGCGGGCGCGAAGCCCATCGTCAAGCCGCCGTGAATCTGCCCTTCAACGATCATCGGGTTGATGCGCACACCGCAATCATCCACTGCTACAAAGCGGCGTACCTTCACTTGTCCGGTGCCGCGATCAATGTCCACAACACAGATATATGAGCCAAATGGGAAAGTCAGGTTGGGCGGATCGTAGTAATTGACAGCCTCAAGCCCTGCCTCCATGCCCGGCGGATGATTAGTGTACGCGGCGAAGGCAATTTCCTGAATCGTCTTGCCTCGATCGGGTGAGCCTTTGACGTAGAATCGGCCGGTCTCCCATTCGAGATCTTCTTCCGCAGCCTCGAGCAGATGCGCGGCGATCTTCCTTGCCTTCTCGCGGATCTTGCGCGCGGCGATGGCCGCGGCGGCTCCCGCAGTTGGTGTGCTGCGGCTGGCATACGTACCCAGTCCGTAGGGCGCGGTGTCTGTGTCGCCTTCTTCGACTTTGATATGCTCGGCAGGGATACCCAACTCTTCAGCGATGATCTGCGCGTATGTGGTCTCGTGTCCCTGTCCCTGAGACTTGGTTCCGAAACGAGCAAGCACTTTACCCGTTGGATGGACGCGTATCTCACACGAATCGAACATCTTCAAGCCCAAAATATCGAACGTGTGTGATGGTCCTGCGCCAACGATCTCGGTGAAGGATGAAATGCCAATGCCCATCAATTCGCCGCGTTTCCGTTTCTCGGCTTGTTCCTTGCGTAATTCTTCATAACCGATTATGTCCATCGCTTTGCGCAGGGCGGCGTGATAGTTTCCACTATCGTATTCCCACCCGAGGGCAGACTTGTACGGGAACTGCTCCGGCTTGATGAAATTCTTGAGGCGGAATTCTGCCGGATCCATGCCAAGTTCATGAGCAAAAATGTCTGCCATGCGCTCGATGGCATAGACGGCTTCGGTTACGCGGAACGAACAACGATAGGCAATACCTCCCGGCGGTTTGTTGGTGTACACGCCGTCCACTTCAACGAATGCGCTCTTGAAATCGTATGAGCCTGTGCAGATGTGGAACAACCCGGCAGGAAACTTCGAGGGGTTCGCCGCGGCGTCTGTGTAACCGTGATCCGCTATCGTCTTGAAGCGAAGCGAGGTGAGCGTTCCATCTTTTTTGCCGGCGAGTTCTGCAGTAATGTGATAATCGCGCGCGAACGAATCCGCCGCGAGATTTTCGGTGCGGTCTTCAATCCACTTGACGGGCGCGCCGGTCACGATGGAAGCCGCGACGGCAATCACATAGCCGGGGTATGCGGGGACCTTTCCGCCAAATCCACCGCCGATATCCGGAGAAATTACGCGAATTTTCTCTTCTGATAATCCGAGATGCGCGGTGATGAGAGCCACGACCGTGCGAATGGCATGGGGTGCTTGTGTGGTCATCCACAAAGTGAGGTGTCCTTCGGCCGGATTCCATTTGGCGACACAGCCGCAAGTCTCGATAGAGGCAACGTGAATGCGCGGGATGTAGATCTGTTGTTTGACAGTCACTTCAGCGTTTTCGAAGTCTCGATTTGTTTTTTCCTTATCTCCCCATTCCCAATGCCAGATGTGATTGCTCTCTTTATCCTCGCGGACTTTCGGCGCACCGGGCTCCAAAGCCTTAAACGGATCCACGACAACCGGCAACGGTTCATACTCGACCTCAACAGCCGCCACGCCATCTGCGGCGGTATATCTGTCTGTTGCCAGGACCGCGGCGACCTCCTGATATTGATATTTCACCGTGTCAATCGGCAACACCATCTGCGTGTCCCTCATCAGCGTGGGCATCGTGTGGACGTTGTATTGCTGGAGGGTTTTGCCGTCAATGACGGCCAATACGCCGGGGATGGCAAGCGCTTTTTCAGTTTTGATGGCTTTGATCCTTGCATGGGCATACGGGCTGCGGACAATATCCAGATGCAACATGCCCGGCAATTTGATGTCGTCAATGTAAGTGCCTTGGCCGCGAAGGAAGCGCGCGTCTTCCACACGTTTTCTGCGAAAGCCCAAACCATGTACTTTGGATTCAACTTCTGCTACAGCCATGTTTATCTCCTTATAAAACAGGTTATTGCGAACGCTTATTGGGGGCAATCTTCATGGTGAAGGGATTGCTTTCTTTGCAAGGGCAGGAGAAAATCAATCTGCCACCTCTTTCTTGACGTTCGCCATTTTTTCGGCTGCATACTGGATCGCTTTGACAATATTCACATAACCTGTGCAGCGGCAGAGGTTGCCTGAAATGCCATGTCGGATCTCGTCCTCGGTTGGATGCGGGTTTTGCTCCAACAAAGCGAGCGCCGACATCATCATGCCAGGTGTGCAGTAGCCACACTGCAGTCCATGCATCTCGTGAAAGCCTTCCTGAATTGGGTGCAACTTCCCGTTTGTAGCGAGACCTTCAACCGTGCGGATTTCGGCTCCATCCGCTTGCACTGCGAAGACTGTACAGGACTTTACTGCTTTGCCGTTGAAAAGGACAGTACATGCCCCGCAGGAGGTGGTGTCACAGCCAATGTGCGTGCCGGTCAGGTTTAAGTTCTCACGCAGAAAGTGCACGAGAAGCAAGCGAGCCTCAACCTCTGCTTGATAAGGCTTTCCGTTAATAGTGACCTGAATATTGTGACGGCTCATGTCAACCTCCTTTAGCGCGTTGGACGGCTCGTCGCAGCGCTCGAACGGTCAACGTCCTGACCAAGGAGCGTTTATATTCTTCGGAGCCGCGAACATCGGCGACAGGTTGGGCGGCGTCGGCGGCAAGTTTGGCAGCTTCACGGAAATTTTCCTCAGAAGGGGGTTTTCCTTTAAGGAAATCCTCGGCGGTTGTGGCTTTGATAGCGGTTAGCCCGACGTTCGTCAAGCCAATACCAACAGAGGCAAAATTGCCTTGATCATCTAACTCCACCTGCACGGCGACGGCGGCGGTAGCGAAATCGCCAACCTTGCGTTCAACTTTGAGATAAGCACCTCCGCTACGCGGTCGAGGGACAGGAATCCGCACCTCGGTCAGAATCTCGTCTCGGCTGAGGGCAGATTCGTACAGTCCCAAGAAAAATGAGGTGATGGGAATAACGCGCTCGCCTTTGGGTCCCACAGCAACGACCTCTGCTCCATAGGCAAGCATCGTGGCAGGGTGATCGTTGCCGGGATCGGCATTTGCCAGATTCCCGCCGACGGTCCCCAGGTTGCGTACGATGGGATCAGAGATGACTTTTACCGTGTCGGCAAGAAGTGGATATTTGTTATGGATAAGCGATGAACGCTCGACATCCGCCTCACGCGTCATCGCGCCGATCTTGAGCCACCCCTCTTTCTCCTCGATGTGGGAGAGGCCTTCCACGCGATTCAGGTCCACGAGCAGCGCGGGTGAGGCAAGCCTGAATCTCATGAGGGGAATGAGGCTTTGTCCGCCCGCGAGGATTTTGGCATTCTCATTCCCTCCGAGCGCTGCCACTGCTTCGGAGAGTGTTTTTGGGGCAACGTAATCGAACGAAGGGGGGATCATACTATCTCCTTATGGTTCGAAAGAGAACACTGACGAAAGGACGATAAGAGAAGTTAATCTGGCAGGGCACCTCCTTTGGAGTCTAAATAAAAATGCGCGTCAGAAGGACGCGCAAATTTATAGTACGACAGACAATGTCGCGTGATTGATATCAAGTAGCTTGTAGAAACCCAACTGCCGCATCGGTACTCCTAATAATATGAGCGGCGTTTATATGAGATTTTAGATCGAATTCATGGACATTCGTATCTTATTTGATTGCTGGAGTTTCGTCAAGATTTAAGAGGTGTGTATTCAGGGGTTGTTGCTTTTCCTGTCAGTCGCATATTGCTATTTTTCTGTAAGTCTTCACGTAGGATGTTCCTTCATTCATTAACAAGTTTTCACGATTCAGGTTGCGTTTTTCTACCCGCTTTATTTCTCTCCGCCACGATCTCTGCCATGATGGACATGGCGATCTCCTCCGGCGTCCCCGCACCGATTTCGAGGCCGATGGGTCCGTGCAGGCGATTCAACTGCTCTTCGGTGAGTCCTTCGGCGAGGAGGCGTTTGCGGCGTTTGGCTTGCGTGGTCTTGCTTCCCAAGGCGCCTACGTAAAAGGCCGGGCTGGATAATGCGATCTTCAGGGCTGGATCGTCTAGTTTGGGATCGTGGGTGAGCATGGCAACGGCTGTCGAGCGCGTCAGCGGAATTTCCTGAAATGCCTCCTGGGGCCATTTTTGAATGAGTTTATCCACATGAGGGAAGCGTTCCTCGCTACCGAAGGCGCGGCGCGGATCAATGACAACTGTGCGATAGCCAAGTGTCTTGGCCAGCGACATCAATGCAATCGTGATGTGAACTCCCCCGACAGCAATAAGGGTGGGAGGCGGCAGGATGACTTCCATGAAGACCTCGACCTCTTCATTCAATTTGACGCGGCGGGATATGCCTTCTGCTAAAGTTGCTCTGGCTAAATTTACTATCTCCTCGTTTAATCCGTCGCTGATTGTGCCTGTCACACTACCGTTGTCTTTAAGTAGCAATTCACGCCCCAATAACTCGTTTCGACCGCGTACGACGGTGACGAGAAGGGCTGTCTCATCCTCGGTCAACACGGAGCGCAATGAGTGAAAGAGCTCCACATCGAGTGGCTTGACGAAGACCTCAATGCTTCCGCCGCAGGCAAGACCCACCTCCCAGGCTGTTTCATCTGCTACGCCAAAATGAAGGAGAGTGGGGCGATTCGTTTTCAAGACCTCAACGCCTGCCTCGAAGACCGCGCCTTCCACGCATCCGCCGCTGACTGAGCCGGTGATTTTTCCATCTGCAGTGAGCGCCATCTTTGCCCCGACGCGGCGCGGGGAAGAGCCCCAGGTCTCGATTACTGTTGCGAGCGCGATGGGTTTATTTTCCCTCAGCCACTTTTCAAGGTCATGCAAGATGTCGCGCATATCTGTCTCCGTCTAACCTGTGGAAAGACCTCTCCATGAAGTTTGGGGGATAAGATTGTGTTCAGCGGTCGAGTTCAGCCAATCGTTCTGCTAAATCTTCGAGACTTGCCAGATTATGCACAGGTAGAAAGTCATCTATGAAGGGGAGTGCCGCCTGCATACCGCGCGTGAGAGGCTCGTAATCCGGTGCGCCCAGAAGCGGGTTCAACCAGATGAGGCGGTGGCAGTTCCGCTTCAAACGCGCCATCTCACGCTTCAACAGGTCCACATCGCCGCGGTCCCAACCATCGCTGATGATAAGAACCACCGCGCCGTGTCCGAGTACACGCCGCCCCCACTCGAAGTTGAAGGTTTTGAGCGAGTCGCCGATGCGCGTCCCGCCCGCCCAATCGTTGACGAGAACGCCGATGTTTTTCAGAGCCAGATCGAGGTCGCGGATTTGAAGCGGACGCGTGATGCGCGTCAGTCGTGTGCTGAAGACGAATGCCTCCACCGGCTGACGCAGAGCGGCTTTCATTCCGTAAATGAAATGGAGCAATAAACGGGTGTAGCGCTCCATCGAACCACTGATGTCGGCGATGATGACCAGCGGACGCGGCTTCCTCTTCGGTTCACGATAAGACCAGCGCATGATCTCGCCTTCTGAGCGCAAACTCCGCCGTAGCGTGCGCCGCATGTCTATGCGGTGTCCTTTGCCAGGACGTTTTCGGCGCGTGCGGCGTTCGCTCATTTTCCAAAAGAGATGGGAGATCATATGCTTGACAGCCTGCGCCTCTTCTTCGCTCATTTCGGCGAAGTTTTTGTGCCGCAGCACTTCGCGGTCGCTATAGGTGCGCGTGACTTCGATAACGGTCATTGGTTCTGCGTTGATGGAGGTGGGATCGTTGGTTGGTGGCGCGGCTTCTTTTAGCGGTGGGGGGGTAATGACGGGACCTTTGGGCTTTCTCGGGCGCACAAGTTCCTGCCAATTCAGTACATACCAGGCTTCTGATGGTTTGCGCCAGAATAATTCAAAGGCTTCATCGAAGAGCGGCAGGTCGTCACGCTTATGGACGAGCAGGGTGCGCGCTGCATAGAAGAAATCGGACTTTCTGCCGATCTCAATGTGCTCCAGCGCGCTGACCAGATCCATCACGCGCCCGGTGTTCACATCCAGCCCAAGGCCGCGCAGGACACGCCCAAACAGGAGGAGATTGTGCAGGAGGTGACCGCTCATCCTACTTCTGCTTTCACGCGCTCCAGAATCAGGCGCGCGTGTTCGCCTTTGATTTTTTCCACGTCATCCTGATATTTCAGGACGGCTCCAAGCGTTTCATCCACAATGACGGGATCGAGGGCTTGCTGATCCAATGCCACGAGCGCCGCTGTCCAATCCAACGTTTCAGCCACGCCGGGCAATTTGTATAAATCCTCTTTGCGCAGTTCCTGAATGAATCCTGTAACCTGCTTTGCCAACTTTTCGGGTGCGTGAGGCAATCTGGTTTGCACAATTTCTAGTTCCTTTTCAAAGGTCGGATAATCAATCCAATAATACAGACAACGGCGTTTGAGCGCGTCGTGCACTTCACGGGTGCGGTTGGAGGTAATGACGACTACCGGCGGGTTGGGGGTTTTGATCGTTCCAATTTCGGGAATGGTAATTTGAAAATCGGAAAGCACTTCGAGCAGGAAGGCTTCGAATTCTTCGTCGCTGCGGTCGAGTTCATCAATCAATAAAACCGTTGGGCGTTCTCTGGATTGTTCAATGGCTTGTAAAAGCGGACGGCGAAGCAAGAATTCGGGACCAAATAATTCTGCTTCATTCGCTTTTTCGCCGCGCGCCTCCAGCAGGCGGATATGCATCATCTGGCGAGTGTAGTTCCACTCATAGACCGCGTGATGAACATCGAGGCCTTCATAGCATTGTAAGCGAATCAAGTCCGTGTCGAGCAGAGAAGCAAGGATCTTTGCCACTTCTGTTTTGCCAACCCCCGCTTCCCCTTCGAGAAAGAGCGGGCGATTGAGTTTCAGGGCGAGATAGAGCGAAGTGGCGAGTCCGCGCTCGGCAATGTAATGCCGCTCACGCATAGCAGTTTGGAGGGAGTCGATGGAAGTAAAAATCAAGTTTACCTCTCGTCTTGCGCCGTTTATGGCGTGGTTGTTATATCGTTTTTTCGTAACTGCCTGCCCACCCTCACCCCTGCCCCTCTCCCACTAGAGGGGTTAGGGTGATGGAAAGCGGGGATGAGTGTCCCGGCTTATTATCTTCGCAACAGAGCAACGTTTTTCTTTTATCATAACAGAAGAAAGACCCTAAAGGTTTCTTTCGTGGGGAGCCGACCGGGAAACCTTTAGGGTCTCGATGTCGTCGGGTGGTCTACTTCATGGCGCGCTGCGCGGCGAGCATGAGAGCGCGTTTTGCCATGACCTTTGCCAGATGGGCGCGATATTCGGGTGAGGCATAGGCATCGCCTATGGTGGCTTCGATGTTCATTTTCTCAGCGGCGGTGGCGATGTTCTCTTCTGTCGGTTCCATGCCCATCAGCGCGGCTTCGACCGAAGCGGCATGTACCGGTGTGGCGGTTGTGCCACCCACCACCACGTTGATGCGTGCAATCTTTCCCTCTTCCACTCCCATCATCACTGCAACTCCCACGACTGCAAAGCTGGAGGCCGGATGGCGATGTTTGAGATATGCTCCGCCCATGCCTGCCATACCACCATAGGCAGGGACAGTGATCGTTGTCAGGATTTCATCCCGTTTGAGCGCTGTAGTGAACAGGTCTTTGAAAAATTTCCCTGCCGGGATTTGACGTTCACCCTTGGGGCCCACGGCTGTGAAGGTCGCCTCCAGCGCCAGCATCACGGTGGGATAGTCAGCGGCAGGATCGGCATTGGCAAGACTGCCTCCGATAGTGCCGCGATTACGCACTTGTTGATCGGCAACTTGCATAGCAGTTTCGGGCAGGATGGGGCAGGCGACTTTGAGTTCTTCTGAGGTGGCAATCATTGTGTGAGTGGTGAGCGCGCCGATTTTCACTTCCTTTTTGCCGACTTTGATTCCGCTGAGGTTCTTAATGCGTCCGATGTCCACGAGAACGGTGGGCGAAGCCGTGCGGAGTTTCATCATTGGCAACAGGCTGTGACCTCCTGCCAGCAATCTTGCCCCTCGGTTCTTTTGGAGCAATTTAACGGCTTCCGCCACTGTGGTGGCGCGGTAGTAATCCACTTTTGCAGGATACATGACAAACCTCCTCTCTCACTTTGCGGCGGACTGCATGGCACGCCAGATCTTTTCGGGTGTGAGTGGCATGTCGAGGTGGCGAATGCCGAAGGGAGATAACGCGTCTATCACGGCGTTCGCTGCGGCGGCGGTTGAAGCGATGGTGCCGGTCTCGCCTACTCCCTTGACGCCGAGCGGATTCGTCGGCGATGGCGTTTCTGTGCTTCCCAGTTCAAATTTGGGGAAGAAGGTGGCTTTCGGAACGGCGTAATCCATCAGCGAACCGGTTATTAATTGGGCGTTCTCGTTATAGACCGCGCCCTCCCAGAGAGCCTGTGCCACACCTTGTGCAATGCCGCCGTGAATCTGCCCTTCTACGATCATGGGGTTGATGCGTTTGCCTACATCGTCCACAGCAACGTAGCGGAGAACTTTGACTTCGCCAGTGTCTTTATCCACTTCGACTACGCAGATGTGAGTGCCGAATGGATAGGTGCATTCGGGGGGATCGTAGTAGGTGATGTCGTCGAGGTAGGGTTCCAAGCCGGGTGGCAAACTGTATCCCAGCGCAGCGGCCGCGGCGATTTCTTGGATGGTTTTGCCTTTGTCGGGCGAGCCTTTGACGTAGGCGCGTCCACCCTCGAATACCATGTCCTCTGGCGCGGCTTCCAGTAGATGGGCGGCGATGCGTTTGGCTTTCTCTTTGATCTTTTGTGCGCTGTGATAAACGGCTGTTCCACCGACCGCCGCGCTGCGGCTTGCGTAGGTTCCATAGCCGAACGGCGTGCCGAGTGTATCGCCTACCTGAACGATGACATCTTCCACCGGAATGCCCAATTGTTCGGCGACGATCTGTGCCATCGTCGTCTCGTGGCCTTGACCTTGTGGTTGCGTGCCGACGGTTAGCACAACCTTGCCTGTGAGGTGCACGCGCAGATTTGCGCTTTCCCACATCGCCGCGCCCCAACCCTGACCGGTAGCGCTGACGCCGATCCACGCAGAAGGTGCTGCGCCGCAGATTTCGACGTAAGACGAGAGCCCGATTCCTAGGTAGCGCCCCTGTTTGCGAGCCTCCTCTTGCTCTTTGCGGAAGGATGAATAGCCTACCATCTCAAGGGCTTTGTTCAGCGCTTTTTCGTAGTCGCCGCTGTCGTATTTGAGGCCGGCAAGGAGGTTGTCGGCAGGTGCGTAGGGGAAGTCTCCAGGTTGGATAAAGTTTTTGCGCCTGACCTCCGCCGGATCCATGTTCAACTCGCGTGCTACCAAGTCCACAGCGCGCTCGACGACATAGGTTGCTTCGGGTCTGCCCGCGCCGCGATAGGCATCTACCATGGCGGTATTAGTATAGGTGCCTAGCACGTTGCAATAAATGTGCGGAATCTTGTACGCGCCGGATAGCATGCGCCCATAGAGGGTGGTGGGGATACCGGGGCCAATCGTGGAGAGGATGCCGCCGAGATTGGCATAGGTCTTGACTTTGAGCGCCGTGATCGTGCCATCGCGTTTTGCGCCGACTTCGAGGTAGGTGACGTGGTCACGTCCGTGGATGGTGGCAAGATAGTTCTCACGCCGCGTCTCCATCCATTTGACAGGTCTGCCGAGTTTCTTGGCAAGTGCGACGGTGAGACAATATTCTGGATAGAGGAAAATCTTTGTGCCGAAGCCGCCGCCGATTTGCGGCGCGATGACGCGCATCTTCGTTTCAGGAATGCCAAAGATAAAGGCAGTCAACAAGAGGCGCATAATGTGTGGAGCTTGGGAGGTCATCCACACCGTGTATTCATCGGAGGCCGGTAGGTATTGTGCAATGCAACCGCGCGGCTCCATGGCAGTGGGAATCAAGCGTTGATTGATCAACTTTTGCTTGACCACCACATCGGACTCGCTCAATGCTTTTTCTGTCGCTTCCTTGTTTCCGCAGGACCAGTCGAAGCAGATGTTGTTCGGCGCGTTCGCATGGATTTGTGGCGCACCGGGCTGTGTGGCTTTTTCTGCATCCACTACGACCGGCAACGGCTCATACTCGACTTCGATCAGATTCAACGCGTCTTCCGCCGTGTAGCGATCTTCTGCCACGACGACTGCCACGCCCATGCCGGCATGCGTGACGCGATCAATCTCAAGTACGCGCGGTGTGTTGATGTTGTTTTGAATGCGTCCAGCATCTGCCTGCCATGCGCAGGGAAGCGGAGGCAAGTCCTTGAAATCTTCACCTGTGAATACCGCCACTACGCCCGGAAGTTTGGCGGCTTTATCGGTTCGAATGCTTTTGATCTTTGCATGGGCATAGGGGCTACGCAGGATGGCCGCAAACAACATCCCAGGCAATCTAATATCGTCGAGATATTTCGCTTCGCCCGTAATCAGGCGCGGATCCTCTTTGCGCTTGAGCGCCGCACCGATAACTTGTGTTGCCATTACAACCTCCTTTCACGCGGGCATCGCCTCGGCGGCGTGTTTCACCGCTTCAACGATGTTCTGATAGCCTGTGCACCGGCAAATATTCCCTTCCAATCCGTGCCGGATCTCCTCTTCCGTCGGATGTGGGTTGCGGTTGAGCAAATCTACGACGGTGATGATCATGCCGGGCGTGCAGAATCCACATTGAAGGCCGTGCTTCTCCCAGAAAGCATTCTGCACCGGATGCAGTTTGCTATCTGAAGCCAGACCTTCAATCGTGGTGACACTGCTTCCATCTGCCTGCACAGCCAGCACTGTGCAGGACTTGACGGCGACACCATCCATCAATACGGTGCACGCTCCGCATTGACTGGTATCGCAGCCGATGTTTGTGCCCGTCAAGCCCAGTTCATCGCGCAAGAAATGTACGAGTAACTGACGCGGTTCCACTTCTCGCGTGTGAGTTGTGCCGTTGACGGTGATCGAAACTTTGTGCTTCATAACATGTTCCTCCTTCTGGTTGGACTGTCCATTTCACCGGCTAAAAACAAAAACTCCAAACCGCTTCCCAGCGCGTTTGGAGTCAGTCACCCGAAGTTGTCATGGTTTTTGCTTCGGTGTCATCCTCTAGGAGAGCGCGTGGCATGCCACGTTCGCGCACATCCAGCAAGAGGCCGCCATGCCCGAGTTCGATGATGTCTTTGCGAGTCAATCTATCACCAGCCAGCAGACGCGGCAGGAGCCAATCTACAATGTTAGTCTTACGGCTGCGTGCACAGCCGGGCGCGCCGACCACAGGTACCTCTTCGAGGTATGCTAGCATGAGCAGATTGCCCGGATCTACCGGCGCGCCGACAGTCTCGATCGAGCCGCCTGCGCGTTCGACAGCGCGCGGGACAATATCGTGCGCATCCATGATGGCAGTCTCTCCGGCAATCAGGATCATCTCTGCCCCACTCGAAATCTGCTGTTTCAGGGTTTCTGCCAGCAAGGCTTCACTGGCTTCATCATCTAGGGCAACAAAATCAGTACGGCTGACAAAAGAACCCAGTCTTTCGATGCGCTCGCGCAGAGGAGAAAAATCGGAGAGCAATCGCGACTGGATGGAAATCGAACCAGAGAGAATCATCCCGACCGAACGAGACGGCAGCGCATCCACGCGCACGATGGGCGCGCTCCCGTTTGCGATGGCTTCAGCTGCCCTGACGGTGGACTCCGGCAGCGCGTACGGGATGATCTTGACCGTTGCGACAATCTGTTTTGCAGAAACGGGGGAATGGTTAGTCAGTGTAGCAAGGGTAACACCATCACACTCATTGATGCGCCTCAGTCGTTCAACGTCCACCCTTACAATGCCGGCTTCATTTGAAAGGAGGTTGGCACGTCCATACGAAGCACCGGGGATGTGCAGTCCCGGTCCACACACTGCTTCGGCAACACGCCGCGCAGCGGTTTCTTCATCAACATCCCCATTCTCTAAAATCGCAACGTAGACGGAAGACCGTCCCAAGGCGCGCAAGGTTTCCAGGTCATCGTCAGTGAGAGGCTTGCCTTTGCGAAGCAGGCGCCGACCATCTACCCCGGCAACGTTGTGCCCTAATATCTTCCCTCTGGCTTCCGAAAGAGGAAGCGGCTCGAATTTCATGAAGTGCCTCCAGAAATTTACAGGGAGGGCAAAAGGAGATCACTTGCTTTATGCTTATTCTGCTTGAGCGTAGAGGCGATTTGTTTGACGGGAATGGTTGTAGTGGCGGTGAGTTGCGGGAAATCGAGCGCGGTGCTCGAAAGCGGCGAAATCATTCCTAGACCGGCATATTTGTATTCTCTGTTTCGATTTTCTTCTTAACGCGATTGTAAAATTCCTGGGCGAGTTTTTGAGAGACCGGAAGCATAAGCCGTGAGGCGAGGCTTGCCAGTTGACCGGAAACGGTGACGTCAGCCGTCCAGGTTACCAGTGTCGAACCATCGGGTCCATCGCTGAGGCGCATTTCGCTCACCGCGTCGGCAACGCTACCGCTGGCTGAACCATGTGCCTTTAATTTCGCGTAATTGGGTTCGTCCAGTTCAAGGACTTCCACCTCCCCTGTGAAGCGGGCTTTCACCGCGCCGAAGCCAACGGAAATCACGCCGCGATAGCGCTTCAGCGGCTCGATCATTTCGATTTCTTCCACCCCCGGCGCGCACTGCCCGATTTGGTTTGGGTCGGTCATGAAGTCCCAGACCTTTTTTCGCGGTGCACGGATTGAAACATCACCTTTGAGGATCATAAGGTCTTCCTTTCGATGTTTTGCGCGCCAATCGGTGAGTGTGAATTGGGATTCTGGATAAATAGAAGGGGATTGGTTGAATTTTTTTGAGTGTAGCACAACCTCATTTTTAGGTCAATGTTCTTTGCGAGAATTGCTCTGTAATCCATCTTACACAGTAACCGTAAAGAAGTTCATCTTGATCCTGACCGATGGAAGTGGCGCGTCGCATTATAAAAACGCCTCGCCGGCTTTCGCCCGCGAGGCGTTCCTGGTCATTGATCGCTAGCTCACTGGTTGCTGAAGTTCTCCGGCAACCAACAACATAGCACCAACTCTCTCGCTGCTTTGACCTCATCCATGCGGCCAAATTTCGTCGTGTGCGGTGCAGATTTGACGACTTCGGGCTGGGTCTTTGCTTCTTCGGCAATCTTGATGAGTGCGTCGGCGAAGGCGTCGAGGGTGTCCTTGTTTTCGGTCTCGGTCGGCTCGATCATCAGCGCTTCATGGACGATGAGTGGGAAGTAATTTGTGGGCGGATGGAAGCCATAGTCCATTAGACGTTTGGAGATGTCCAATGCGCGAACATCGCTTTCCGCGAAGCGCCCTTCTGCGACGAACTCGTGCATGCAAATGCGATCATAGGGAATCTTATACGTCCCGCGCAAACGGGCTTGCAGATAATTGGCGTTCAGGACGGCGTGTTGAGCAACGTCCTTGAGTCCATCGGGTCCGTGCATGGCTATATAGGTAAAGGCACGCACGAGACCACCGCCGAAATGTCCGTGGAAGGCTTTCATGCGACCAATCGTTTTAGCGGGTTTGATGAAGCCATATAGTGGAGGTGTATCATCGTCACCCTCTTCGATGATGCCGACAATTGGTTCGGGGAGAAAATCTACGAGGTGTTCGGCAACTCCAACCGGTCCGGAGCCCGGTCCGCCG
Source organism: Anaerolineales bacterium (assembly GCA_035574015.1). GTDB lineage: Bacteria > Chloroflexota > Anaerolineae > Anaerolineales > Villigracilaceae > Defluviilinea. Next base: position 20,592 of record DATLZK010000006.1, on the reverse strand, counting down.
CCTCCGTGCGGGACCGAAAAGGTCTTGTGTAGGTTGAAGTGCATTACGTCGAAGCCCAAATCGCCGGGACGGACGATGCCCAGCAAAGCGTTGAGGTTCGCACCGTCGCCATACATCAAGCCACCGCAGCCGTGGACGAGTTCGATGATCTTCTCGATATTTTCGTCGAACAGACCGAGCGTATTGGGGTTGGTGAGCATCATGCCAACGACGGTATCATCGCAGGCGGCTTCGAGGGCTTTGAGGTCTACGTTGCCGCGCGCGTCGGAGGGGATTTGGACGACTTGCATGCCCATCATGCCGACTGAGGCGGGGTTGGTGCCGTGCGCGGAGTCTGGGATGAGCATCTTCACGCGCTTGTGGTCGCCGCGCGATTTGTGATAGGCGCGCATGATCAACACGCCCGTGAATTCTCCGTGCGCGCCTGCGGCGGGTTGTAACGTCACGCCTGCGAAGCCGCTAATTTCCTTCAGCCATTCCTGTAATTGATACATCAAGGTGAGATTGCCTTGTACGGTTTCGATGGGCTGTAGAGGGTGGGTGTATAAAAATCCGGGCAATCTGCAAGTATCTTCGTTGATCTTTGGGTTGTATTTCATGGTGCAGGAGCCGAGAGGATAGAAGCCCGTGTCTACGGAGTAGTTGAAGGAGGAGAGATGCATGTAGTGGCGGACGACGTCCACTTCGGCGAGTTCGGGCAGGGGAAGATCGGGGCGGAGGAGATGTTCGGGAGGTAGAGGCGCTTCGGGGACGTCTGAAGCGGGCATGGTCACGCCCGTTCGTCCCGGTGAAGAGAGGTCGAAAATCGTCGGTTCAACGATCTTCGGAATCACTTTTTCCATCGTATCAGCCATGGTTCACCTCCGATAAAACTTCGACGAGTGTGTCAATTTCTTCCTTTGTGTTCATTTCGGTTACGGCAATCAGCATGTGGTCTTTGAGCGCGGGGTAATCCTGACCCAGGTCATAACCACCGAGGATGCCGTGGTCGAGGAGGTAGGCGTTGACTTCTTCCACGGGGCGTCCCACACACAAGGCAAATTCATGGAAGAACGGTTCGGTGAAACACAATCCCATGCCTTCGATTTTGCTGAGTTGCTCTGCGGCGTAATGTGCTTTGTGATAGCAAAGTTCGGCGACCTGGCGTAAGCCTTGTTTGCCGAGCAGTGAAAGATAAACTGCATTTGCGAGTGCAAGCAGGCTTTGATTGGTGCAGATGTTGGATGTGGCGCGCTCGCGTTTGATGTGTTGTTCGCGCGCAGTGAGGGTGAGGACATAGCCGCGCTGACCGCGACTGTCAACAGTTTCACCAACGAGGCGTCCCGCCATTTTGTGGACGTATTGCTTGCGCGTCGTGAAAAAGCCGACGCTGGGTCCGCCATACCAAAGCGGGATGCCTAGCGGCTGCCCATCGCCGACGACGATATCCGCGCCCATTGAGCCTGGGGTTTTGAAGAGGGCGAGGGCAGTGGGGTTGGCAACGACACATACCAGCGCGCCTTTGGCGTGTGCGGCATTGATGAGTGAGGTGTAATCATAGATGCGCCCGAAGAAGTCGGGGTATTGGACGATGACGAGGCAGGTGGTTTCGTCGGTGAGGGAGGTGAGGGCGTCGAGGAGGTCGGTTGAGGCGAGGGGAGAGTTGGTGAGGAGGGAGTTGTCGTCGCCAACGAGTTGCATGTCCATGCCCTGGGTGTAGGTGCGGATGACGGCGCGGTATTGTGGGTGGACGGTGGGGGAGATGACGACTTTTTTGCGCTTGCCGCGGAACTGTGCGTTGGCAAGGTTCACGGCTTCGGCGGTGGCGGTAGCGCCGTCGTAGTGCGAGGCGTTGGAGACTTCCATGCCGGTCAGCGCGCACATGAGGGATTGATATTCGAAGATGGCTTGCAGGGTGCCTTGTGAGATTTCGGGCTGGTAGGGGGTGTAGGCAGTGTAGAATTCGCCGCGTCTGAGGATGTGGTCAACGACAGAGGGGATGTAGTGGTTGTACATGCCGGCACCGAGGAAGGAGATGAGATCCTCGCGGATGTTTTCGTTTGCCAGCGCGAGATTTGAGAGTTTGTCCAGTGCTTCCATTTCGGTGAGGGCAGGGGGTAAGTTGAGTTTGGGGAAGCGATACTTGGCAGGAATATCTTCGAAGAGATCATCGAGCGATTTGACGCCAATGGTTGCCAGCATCGCGTCCCGTTCTTTAGGGGAGATGGGAATGTAGGTCATGGTGCCTCCACGTTCAGTGAGGGAGTAATCGGTCATCAGTGATCGGTGAGCGAAACGGATGACGGGTTACTGGTCACTGATTACGGGTTAGTTAGTGGGTGCGTTCCGCGCAATACTTTTCGTAGGCGGCGGAGTCCATCAGATCGCCTTCGGAGGCGTCGGCGAGTTGGATCATCCATGCTTCGCCGTAGGGATCGGAATTGATAACTTCTGGTTTGTTGGCAAGGTCTTTGTTTACTGCCGCGACTTTTCCCGAGGCGGGGGAGTAAATCTCTGCTGAGGCTTTCACAGATTCAACGGAGGCAATCGCTTTGCCGGCTTCGATGGTTTCGCCTTCTTCGACGAAGATTTCCACGAAGACGATGTCGGAGAGTTGCCCTTGGGCGTAGTCGGTGATGCCGATTTTGCCCGAAGCGGGATCGAACCATTCGTCGGATTTGGTGTATTTCAGATGAGAGGGAATGTTCATGGTAATTTCTCCTTTGTGAGAATTTGCGAAGGTGCAAAGAACGCGAGTGGACGCGTTAGAAAAGATAAAGGCGCACGAATATCATCGTGCGCCTCTGTATTGGAACCTGAGAGATTCGATTAGTCGGATAGTCGGCTTCTGGAGGGTCTGATCGTCGAAGATTGTGTTGCCGATGAGACGATTGACTATCTGGCTAATCTTTCACCGTCGGTGTTCCTCGCAAGGGTAGCCTGCGGGAAACTTTCCAGAGGTTGGGTGCGGGGCAGGGTCCTTTTGCCTGAGAGTTTCGCCTGGCTTCGCCAAATCCAGACTTGCCCCTTCGGCGCTCTCACGTGACATGGGTCATGTTTCTCGTGTCACGTTCGAGGCTCTTCCCTGTTGCCCGTTCGATTGTTTGAATCCATTTTATGAGCGAGGGGAATGGGAGTCAAGAGGAAGAATGTCTGTGATTCATGAGGGCTTCAGGCCTTGCGACGACTTATTTTTTTGCCACTTTGCGTGGCGTCTGCTTGGGCTTGGCGGGAGTAGGCTGGGGCGTGGGGGATTGTTCGGCGGGAGGGAGAGGTGATTCTTCCATAACGGGAGCAGGTGAAAGGTCTGATGAGGAAGCGGGCGGAGTGGGTGTGGTCGGCGCGGGGACCTCATTCAGCCGGGCAAAATATTCTTTGACCGCCAGGTCGTTATAAAACACTAGCGCGAGGATTCCTACGACCATCGAAAAGATGTTGCCAATCAGCACACAGGCAATTTCGAAGATCGCGAGGTTGGTGGAAGGCTTTACGGGCTGCGCAGGGTTGCTAAAGAGTTTAGCGGCATAGATCAACTCGAAGATGCCAAGGATGGTAGGTAGAATGGTAAAGGGTACGCAAATGGCGCCGAGGATGGTGACAAGCATGTTGAAGGTTGCCGCGATGCCCCAGAACAGGTTGATGATTCCGCTGGCAAGGGTCATCCATGCGATGAGGTGGACGAGCGTGGGTTTTTGTGTGTTCATGATTTTCTCCTGAAGCGATGTCACTTTCATATACGCTGTTTCAGGAGGAGGGTTGTATGCCTTCAATCAGGGATGCCTGCGGCTTTGATGTCTTTGAGGTTGAGCTGCAGGGTTGTGCGCCCGTTCCATTCGTTGGCTTCGAGATGGTAGAGTACATCAATGCGTGAGGGAAGTGTGGGTTGGAGGTGTCCCATGCGGAAACCGATGGCGTCGAAGATCGCGCCGCGCTCATCTTCGAGAGTCAATTTGAGGTGTTTGCCTTCCGAGCCTACAGCGCGAGAGGATCGGACTTTGATGTTTCGCGATACGAAGACGGCACCTGGATTGCCATAGCCGGTGGGTTCGAGGTGGCTGAGGTATTTCAGAGTGTCGAAGGTGAGTTGCGAGAGTGGAATTTCCATGTCGGCGAAGAGGGTGTGGCGCAAATCTTTTCCGGCGAGTTGTTCTTTGGCAATGGATTTGAGGCGCGTGATGAATTCAGGAAGATTTTTGTTCTTGATGGTGAATCCCGCTGCCGCGGCGTGACCTCCATGACGGACAAGCAAATCCTTGCATTGGTCGAGCGCGTCGGTGATGTGGAATTCCGGGATAGAGCGACAAGAACCGCGCGTTTCCTCGGCTCCCTTTGCCGCGACGATAGAGGGGCGGTAATAGATTTCGGTCAGACGCGAGGCGGCAAGCCCCACAACGCCGGGATTGAACTCCTCATGCGCGGCGAAGAGCAGATAGGCTTCGGGGTCTTCTGCCAGAGCAATCGCTTCAGCCTGTTCTTGTGTGGCGCGGGTGATGGTTTGTCTGTTTCGGTTCTGCAACTCGAGTTGCTGGGCAAGTTGACCGGCGCGCATGAAGTCGGTGGTGAGAAGTAATTCGAGTGAGGCGAGCGCCGATTCGAGTCTGCCCGAGGCGTTGAGGCGGGGTCCTAAGATGAAGCCAATGTCGCCGGCGGTGATATTTTTGATGTTGAGGTTGGCAACGCCGGCAAGAGAGAACAATCCCTGGCGCTTCGTTTCCCGGATTTGGTTGAGTCCCTGACGAACGAGGGAACGATTCTCGCCAACAAGGGGAGCGAGGTCAGCAACAGTGCCAAGGGCAACCAAATCGAGGAAAGAGGAAAGAGGAAAGAGGTTGTCGTCTTTCATCGTTCCTCTTTCTTTTGCTAATGCCTCTACGATCTTGTAGGCGATGCCCACGCCAGCCAGGTCTTTGTCGGGATACGGGTCGCCGGGCTGTTTTGGGTTGATGACAGCAAGGGCGGGGGGAAGGGAGGCGGAGTCGGGGTGGTGATGGTCGCTGATCACGAGGTCGAGCCCAATGGTCTGCGCGTGATGCGCTTCGTCTGGCGAGCGGATTCCGCAATCTACCGTAATGATCAGTTTGACGCCATCTGCTTTCAGTGCCTCCAGTGCATCCTTATTGAGTCCATACCCTTCGTCGAAGCGATTGGGAATATAGCCGCGTACTTCCGCGCCAAGCCGCTGCAGCGCCTCGACAAGCAAAGCGGTAGCGGTGACACCGTCCACGTCGTAATCACCGTAGATGGCAATCGGTTCATAATGTTTGAGGGCGAACTCGATTCGATCCACAGCCAGTTGCATGCCGTTGAGTTGGAAGGGATCGGTGTTTACGCTCGGCTCACCCTTGAGGAAGGAGCGCGCCTCTGTCTCCGTCGCGTAACCACGATTGAAGAGGATTTGCCTGAGGACGGGTGGAAAATTGGCAAGGGCTTCTTCGGCTTGTGGAGTGATGGGAGGCGCAATCACCCAGCGTTTTGTGTGCATGATTTATCGGTTTCCATGAAGTATTGGGAGTGGTACTGCTGTCACAGTATAAACGGGAATTTCAACGGCGGGCAAGTGTATAATCCATCTATGGAGGCAATATGTATGTTTTGAGGCCGGATGAGAAAACGACGCCTGTGATGATTTATTCACAGAATGCTTTGGTGCGCGGCAACCTGGTGACGAGGGAGAATATTCCGCGCGTCAGCGTTTGGTTGAGGACGCAGGGGATTCAACAGTTTGCGCATCTCTTGCATCCCACCGTTTTGATTTTTGGCGGCGCGACGCCCCGCTCAGCCACTTACACTGAAATCTTTTTTCCAACCGAGCGCATCATCGCTTTTCATCTCGTCCCGCCTGTAGAGGAACCGCTGGATTATGATCCTGCGGAGGAGAATCGAACGATGCACGCGGTGGATGTGTTGGTGGGTACCTTTGTGATGAAGGGAAAAGTTCGCATCTCGACTCACGCGGAAATCGGCACCACCTTGGAGGTAGCGCGCATTTCGTGGATGTCGGTCTATGAAGTGGAGGTTACCAATCCATATCTACCTCAGATGCCTCCCCTGCATGTGCCGATGATGCTGGTGGACCCACGATATGTGACATTCGGGCTGATGTCTTAAGATGACCGGGGATATGCATTGAACCCTCTGCGCGCTTGGCCTCTGGAGGGGGAAGCCCGTTTCATTAGCCGCTTCCCTATGGGATGTACTTGAAGCCGCATATCGAATGACAAAGTATAATCAGTCCGATGTTTGAGTTTCAAATCACTTCCAGAGACAACCGCGCCCGCACGGGCATCTTCACCACACCACACGGTGACCTCATCACGCCGGTCTTTGCACCGGTTGGCACACAGGCAACCGTCAAGACGCTCACGCCCGAACACCTCAAGGAAATCAACGCTACGCTTGTGCTTGCCAACACCTATCATCTCTATTTGCGCCCCGGCGACGAACTGATCCGCGACATGGGTGGCTTGCACAAGTTTATGGGGTGGCATCGCCCCCTGCTCACTGACTCGGGTGGCTTTCAAGTTTTCTCCCTCGCGCAAACCCGCACCATTGACGATGACGGGGTGACCTTCAAGAGTCACATAGACGGTTCTCTACACCGCTTTACACCCGAAAAAGCGATTGCGATTCAGGAAAACCTCGGTGCAGACATCATCATGGCATTCGACGAATGTTCCGATCCCAACGATCACGCCTATAGCAAAATTGCCATGGAGCGGACGCATCGCTGGGCGGAACGTTCCCTCAAAGCACAGACGCGCCGCGATCAGGCTTTATTCGGCATCGTGCAGGGTGGCGTTCAAGCGGACCTGCGCGCCGAATCGGCAAAATTCATTGCTTCGCTCGATACGCCTGGCATTGCCATCGGCGGTCTCTCTGTGGGCGAGACGAAAGAAGAGATGCGCGCCATGCTCGATGTGGTTGTTCCACTCCTCCCTGAAAACAAACCGCGTTATCTGATGGGGGTTGGAACACCCGAAGATTTGATTGATGGTGTGATGCGTGGCATTGACATCTTCGATTGTGTACTGCCCACACGCCTGGCGCGCCATCATGCCGCATTCTCCTCTGAAGGGCGATTGAACCTCATGAACGCGGCATTTGCCCGCGATGAGAAGCCCATAGATGAAACCTGCGATTGTTACACATGTAAGACATTTACACGGGCATATATCCGACATCTGATCGTCGCCAAAGAACTGCTGGCAGGGACGTTGATTTCCATTCACAACCTGCGCGCCTTGATACGGCTGATGGAGCAGATCCGAGTCTATATTGCGGACGGAACTTTCGCATCGCGTGCCCCCGAATTGTTGTATCAATGGCGCGGGAATGCAGAACGAAAGTCGAAAACTCAACAGGACATCACAAGCGTATTGAAAGAATAAAAATCTCTGCCTCTTCGCGAGGAACTCTTTGGAGAATCATTGACCCTCTTTCACGCCTTCCTCCTCGGCATCGTTCAAGGATTGACCGAATTCATCCCCATCTCATCCACGGCGCATCTGCTCATCGCGCAGAGACTGTTTGGCTTGCCTGCCGATGACGCCATGTTTTCCTTTCTCGTTATCGTCCAACTTGGCACGCTTGTCTCGCTTTTTGCTTTTTATTGGAAAGACCTGCTCCTCATCGCGAAAGCAACTTGGAACTTTCGCTGTTCGACCCTCGAAAGAAACCTGGGAATTTATATCCTCCTCGCGACCATTCCCGCCTTGCTCGCCGGCTATCTGCTCAAAGACGCGGTGGAAGCCCTCTTCCAACAGCCCATGCTCGAAGCCTCCATCCGCCTGTTCACGGCGGCGGTTCTGCTCACCCTCGCCGAATGGCTGACGAAAAAGAACCGCATGCTTGACTCGATGACCTGGCTCGATGCAGTTTTCATCGGCGTTATGCAAATCCTCGCGGTCTTTCCGGGTGCCTCGCGCAGCGGCACGACCATCAGCGGCGGCATGTTTCGCGGCTTCGACCGTCCGAGCGCGGCGCGGTTTGCATTTCTCATGTCTGTGCCGGTGATGCTCGCCGCAGGTGGATATGAAATGCTGGATGTAATACAAATGCCTAATCTGAGCGAATTCCTCTCCCTGCTTGCAGTAGGATTTATCACAGCCGCAATAGCAGGCTGGTTTGCTATCAAATGGTTACTTGCTTATTTGGGCAAACGCTCGTTATATGTCTTCGCCATCTATTGTGCGATTATGGGGATGCTCTTGTCAACTTTTGCCCGATGATCAAAAAACTCATTTTGTTGATGGCGCTTTGCGCGCTTCTTCTCTCTTGTGGGACATCTGCGCCTCAGACTCCGCCCGAGTCGGTTTCTGTTTACTCGACCTTTGCCGCCACCCCTTGGCTGAGTGACCTGTACGCGTGCGCCGACTCGTTCGCCGTTATCACCCGCGTGGATGACCCTTCAACAGCTGACCTTCTTTTGCGCGTGGGCGAGCCGGAGTTGCTTTCTTCATTTGCCTATCAAATTGATGAAGAGGAAATCTTGATTGCCGTGCATCGTCAAAGTCCCATTCAAACTTTGACCCTCGAAGAAACGCAGACGTTGTTCGCGGGCGTGGGGGACCCGTCCGTGCAAGTGTGGGTGTACGCGTCGGTGGAGGATGTGCAAAGGGTCTTCGATCAACTCGTGATGAAAGGAAGAAGCGTCGCCTCGTCGGCGAAGATTGCAATTAGCCCGTCGCATATGTCCGACGTGTTGAGCAGAGAAATCCAGGCGGTCGGCATCTTACCGCGTCGTTGGATGATTGAGAATGTGCGCGAAGTTTATGCAGTGGGGGTAGCCCCGGTGCTGGCGATTACACCTGACAAACCAGAGGATGTGATTGCTCGATTGATCGGATGCTTGCAATCGAAATAGTTATAATTTGTTCCCTGAGGAGCAGAGTATGAAAAAACCACTTTGGATACCTTCTGAGGAACGAAAGCGTGAAGCCAATATCACGCGCTTTATAGAGGTGGTTAACGCGCGGCGCGGCCTGGCGCTCGCTTCTTATTCGGACCTCTATGCCTGGTCTGTGAACCATATTCCCGATTTCTGGGCGGACGTGTGGGACTTTGTCGGTATAAAAGCCTCACAGCCTTATGAGGTCGTTGTGACGGATTTGTCTGTCTTCCCCGGTGCAAAGTGGTTTCCCGGCGCGCGTTTGAACTTTGCAGAAAACCTTTTGCGCTATCGCGATGACCAGGTTGCTTTCATCTTCAAGGGTGAAACGCAAACGACGAAGCGCATGACTTACGCGGAATTGTATGAGTCTGTGGCGCGGCTGGCTCATTCGTTGCGGGAGATTGGTGTTGGGGTGGGGGATCGAGTTGTGGGATATATGCCGAACATGATCGAGACCGTCATCGGCATGTTGGCGGCATCGAGCCTCGGCGCGACGTGGGCTTCGTGCGCCACCGATATTGGTCCCGCCGCGGCGATTGAGCGATTGGGGCAGGTCGAGCCAAAGGTGATGATCACTGCTGATGGATATTTTTACAAAGGAAAGGTGTTTGACACACTCGAACATGCCGCTGACGTGGCGCGGGGGATTCCGTCTTTGCAAAAAGTGATCGTTGTTTCCTATACGCGTGAACGCCCCGATATTGCGCAGATTCCGAACGCGGTGCATTATGAGGATTTTCTGGCAAAGGGAGAAAATCCTGAAATCCAGTTTGAACAATTGCCGTTCGATCATCCGCAGTACATCATGTTTTCATCCGGGACAACCGGTAAGCCCAAATGTATGGTGCAAGGCGCGGGCGGTGTGCTGATCAATCATCTCAAGGAGTTGCTGCTGCACACTGACCTCAAGCGCCACGACACGATCATGTACATCACCTCCTGCAGTTGGATGATGTGGAACTGGCTCATCAGTTCACTGGCGGTGGGGGCAACGATTCTGCTATACGATGGCAACCCGAATTATCCCGATCCTGGCGCCATGTGGAAGTTGATTCAAGATGAGAAGATTACGATTTTTGGATGTAGTGCCAGTTACCTCAACTTTTTGAGAAAAGAAGGCTTCTCACCGCGTCAGCATTATGACTTATCGTCTCTGCGCGAAATCTCGCAGACCGGGTCACCGCTCTCCGCAGAGGGATTCGAGTACGTGTATCGGGAAATCAAATCTGATCTGCACTTCAATTCTATTTCCGGTGGTACAGATATCAATGGCTGTTTTGCGGCGGGAAGCCCGATCCTGCCAGTCTACGCGGGTGAACTGCAAAGTCCCGCGCTGGGAATGAAGATCAACGCGTATGATGAGAAGGGAAATTCTATTCGTGATGAACAAGGGGAATTAGTGTGCGAAGCGCCTGCACCCTCTATGCCATTGTATTTCTGGAATGATCCGGATGGATCAAAATATCACAGCGCGTACTTCGATGTCTATCCTGGAGTGTGGCGACATGGCGATTATGTGTTGATTCACTCCGATACGGGTGGTATTACCTTTTATGGCCGCTCGGATGCTGTGCTGAAACCTTCGGGTGTGCGCATCGGTACCGCGGAGATTTATTCTCAACTGGAAAAATTGCCGGAGATCGCCGATAGTCTCGCTGTGGGACAAAACTATGAAGGCGATCAGCGTGTCATTCTCTTTGTCAAACTCGCGCCGGGATTTTCATTGACCGATGAATTGAAAGAAAAAATCAAAAAGACTCTGCGCGAGAATGCCTCACCGCGGCACGTGCCGGCCTTGATCCTGGAAGCACCGGAGATCCCTTATACGCTGAACATGAAGAAGGTGGAGAGCGCTGTGACGAACATCATCAACGGCCGCGCGGTGACCAATAGAGATGCACTGATCAATCCGGGCTCTTTGGAGTTTTATGAGAAGGTAGCAGAGACGTTGAAGTAAATGGCGCCATGTCTGGGCGACTGCAGGCTGTAAAGTCGTCCGGTCTATCGTTTGAAAGGTTTTCTCATGCCCTGTCATTGTTGCGAAATTACGGATCGTACATTCGGCGAAGCCGAAGCCGAGGCGAATCTCAAAGAGTATCGCGCTCATGGACCTGCACAGCAAACGAAATTGATTCTGGAGGCTATTCGTTCATTGGGTTTGAGAGATGCAGAATTGCTGGACATTGGCGGCGGTGTTGGCGCAATTTATCATGAATTGCTGCAGGATGTGGCGCGCACAGCCACTCATGTAGATGCCTCTTCGGCGTATTTGAAGTTTGCCAAAGAGGAAGCTGCGCGGCGCGGGCATCTCGAACGCGTCAACTTCATCCATGCCGATTTCACGGATGTTGCCGCCGACCTCCCTCAAGCAGACGTTGTCACCCTTGACCGCGTCGTGTGTTGTTATCCCGATTTTCGTGGTCTGTTGAATGCCGCGGCGAGCAAGAGCCGAACTGCGATTGCCATGACCTATCCGCGCGAGGTGTGGTACACGCGAATCGGTGTGACGATCATCAATTTTTTCCAAAAAGTGATGAGGGACCCCTTTCGCGTCTTTCTCCACCCTGTCTCTGAAATGGATGCAATTCTCCGAAAAGGGGGCTTTGTGCGTATTTCAATGCGCAGGTTGTTCGTTTGGGAGATGGCGTTGTATCAGAAGCACGAGACTGCCTGATGGCAATGCGGTACGAAGCATGAGCGCTTGTTTTCAACAGAACAGGTAGAAAATTTACTGCCAGGTTGCTCAGCAGTGGGAAGCCCTTCTCTCGGCCTGAAGTTGTCCCATCAATTCGAGGGTGAGGAGAATCACTCCTCTTGAATTATTCTCGGTTGTTGTTTGTGCCAATTCGTCATTTGCTCGTAAGCATAACCTGCGTTCAGGACTTTTGCATCTGCCCAGGCGCGCGAGACGATTTGTAAGCCGATGGGCAGACCATCTTTTGTGAAGCCACACGGAACCGATAGGGCAGGCAAACCTGTCAGGTTGAACGGTGCGGTGAAGCGTGTGAGACGCGCGGCTTGCTCAACTGCATCGTGACCGGCGATAGTCGGTGCGGCGATGGGGGTGGTGGGGAGAATCAAGAGATCGTAGGTCTCAAAAAACAATTCGCATCGTTTCCGGATCTCAGCCTGAGTACGCCTTGCGAGAGCGTAGGCGATCGAAGTGGTTTTGGCGCCCTCTTCCAATCTGCGGCGGACATCCTCACCAAACATTTCGGGATGTTCTTCCAGGCGGTCACGGTGGACGGCTGCGCCGTCGGTTTGGGTCATGAGTTTGTTGGCGAGCGCCGCCTCTCGCATCCAGTCCACGTTGACCTTTTCGACTTTACATTTCATATCCGCGAAGACGCGCGCTGCTTCCTGTACTGCATCCAGGACCTCCGCGTCTGATGTTTCGATGAACTCACCGGCGCCAAGCGCTATCTTTCTACCTTCCATGTCATCTACCAGATGACTAAGATAATCACCCGCAAGCATCTTGATGGAGGCTGGGTCGAGAGGATCGTAAACAGAGATGACCTGCAAAATCAGCGCCGCGTCTTTTACGCATTTCGTGAGCGGTCCTACGTGATCGAGATTCCAGGAGAGGGGGAAGACGCCGCGCAGGCTGACGCGTCCATAAGTGGGCTTGAAGCCGACGATTCCACACAACGAAGCAGGGATGCGGATTGAGCCACCTGTGTCGGTGCCAAGTGCTCCCAGCGCCATGCCTGTTGCGACGGCAATCGCTGAACCGCTGGATGAGCCGCCGGGAATGCGCGTTGGATCCCAGGGGTTGCGCGCAGTGCCGTAGTGTGGATTATTTCCCGTAACGCCCAACGCGATCTCATGTGTATTGGTCTTGCCGTTGATGAGCGCACCTGCTTGCTTGATTTTTTCGACGACGAACGCGTCATGGTCGGGAATGTGATCGGCAAAGAACTTCGAGCCGATGGTCGTGCGAATGCCTGCTGTGTTGAACAGGTCTTTGAGTGCAATGGGAATGCCGCGCAGAGCTTTGGAGAGCGCACCGGTGCCGACAGGATATTGGGCTTTGAGTGAATCTTCAGGAGGGATGACGGTGATGTAGGCATTAAGTGTCGGGTTGAGTCGCTCGATTTGGCGGAAGCAGGTTTCGGCTAAGTCTTGAGGCGTGAGGTCTCCATATTTGAGGAGGTCGAGCGCGGTGTGGATGGTCAGCGCGGTGGGCGTAATCATGTTGTCAATTATAATGGTCAACATGTCGCTAAGGTATCGAAAAGATATTTATTGGGTCTTTCTTTCTGCTCTTGCCGTTGTGGCGATGATCCTGGGCTGGGCGAATACGTATCGGTATGGCGCGGGGATGGCTTCGGATTCGATCAAGTATCTGGCTGTGGCAGAAAATCTGCTTGCCGGGAATGGGTTGTTCGATCATCGTGGCTCCCCGCTTCTTTCCTGGCCTCCGCTTTATTCGATGATCCTGGCAGGGCTGGGCTTGCTGACGGGTTTGGATGTTTTCCTTCTCGGCTGGCACTTGAATATTCTGTTGCTGGGGGTAAATTTGTTTTTGTGTGGTGTGATCTTTCGCCGCGCCTTCGTGGAAAAGCCACATTATGCTTATCCGGCTGTTCTTTTTGTTTTGCTTTCTTTGTCGGCGCTCCGCATCCATGTGGTGATCAGTACTGACCCACTCTATCACACGATGGTGCTGGCGTTTGTGCTGGCGGCTGAGCGATACATTCGGGGAAAGTCTTACGGGGCTTACGCGTGGATGCTTGTGCTGAGCGCCTTAGCGCCTCTGCTTCGTTATGTTGGGCTAGCTTTGGCAATCACTGCTGGGATTGTCATCCTGGTCGAGAATAGAAAGTCTATGCGTGTGTTCTGGCGGGATGGTTTGATCCTCGGCGTTTCCTCCATTTTGCCAATTGGGTGGTGGCTTGTGGTGCATAATGTCATCATGTATGGGTCGCTCTGGGGGTTGGAGAGTCAACCCGTTGATGTGGGTGCCAATTTTTCGCTGGGGACGACGAAGATTTTGCATTGGTTCGTACCATATCTCTCCTTTTTGATGCCGATGATGACGCGTCCCTGGATTCCACTGGTCGTAGCAGGGTTGATTTTGGTCTGGCTCAATCGGCATCGTGCCGTGGCCTGGAAGGAATGGTTGCGTTCGTTTGCTTCTGCTTCTGTTTACCCGGCTATGATTCATGGGGTGGTGTATTTTCTGGCTGTCTCATTGACGGCTCTCACAGCAGATCATCGGGACCTTTTTTCGGATCGTTATTATTTCATCTTGCTTGTGCCTGTGGTTTTTCTCGTTGCATTTACATTGGATAAATTAATCTTTCCTCATTTGCGCTTTTCGCCACGCATCGCTTGGATCGCGGGAAGAGTGGCGCTGGCGTGCTGGTTCATCTACCCGGTTTACAGTATGAGCGAATATTTGATTAAGTCTGCTGGCGTGCCGATCATTTACAACATTTTCAACCGCGCCTATTTTCGCGAGATGCCTGCTGTGGCAGAGATGCAGCGCATTCGGGAGGAACAGCCCGAAGCCGTGTTCTACAGCAACTATGTGGATGCTGTCTGGTTCTATACGCGCAAGCCGGTTTCCCTTTTGCCGCTCGCGAATGTGCCTGATCCTGTGGCGGCTTATGCCGGTTGGCCTCATGATAAACCCGGCTATCTGGTTTGGTTTGAACCGAATGAGTATAAGCATTATCTTTCCCCGCAGCAGATCGCCGAGTTTGCCTCATTGGAACTGATCTTTGAAGGGGAAAATGGAAAGATCTATTACGTGCGACCCCGTTGAAAAAAAGACCCTAAAGGTTTTGCGGACCTTTAGGGTCTTTTTGTAGTCTCATCCAGGTGGGAAGGGAAGGCGCTTTCTCTCCTTGTTTAGAACAAGCCGACTACCTTGCCGGTTTTGAGGTCTATATCTACATCATAGAAGGCAGGACGAGTGGGCAAGCCCGGCATGGTGCGCATCTCACCGAGGAGCGGATAGAGGAAACCCGCGCCGACGCTCGCGCGAATATCGCTAATGGTGACGCGGAAACCGCGCGGTGCGCCTTTCACTTCGGCTTTGTCAGTAAAGGAAAGATGCGTCTTCGCCATGCACAGGGGAAGTTTATCGAATCCCAGTTTGGTGAATTGCTCGATCTTGGCTTCGGCTTCGGGTGTGTAATCCACACCATCGGCGCGGTAAATTTCGCGCGCGATTGTTTCGATTTTTTCCTTGATCGGACGGTCCAGGTCATACAGGAATCGGAAGTTGCTGGGCATATCGCAGGCTTTGACCACTGCCTCGGCGAGTTTGACCGCGCCTTTGCCGCCATCCATCCAGTGCGTAGAGACAATTGAATCTACTGCGCCTGCTTCCAAAGCTGCCTGACGGATGAGTTCCAATTCGGCAGGCGTGTCGCTGGCAAAGGAGTTGATCGCCACCACGACGTTCACGCCGAACTTCCGGGCGTTTTCGATGTGTTGAATGAGATTGGGCAAACCCTGCTTGAGCAATTCGAGATTCTCTTCGGTATATTCATGCGCTAGCGGTTTACCGGCGACAACTTTAGGACCGCCGCCGTGCATTTTGAGGGCGCGCACAGTGGCAACGAGCACTACTACGTGTGGGATCAAACCGGAATAACGGCATTTGATGTTGAAGAATTTCTCCATGCCAATGTCTGCGCCGAAGCCGGATTCGGTGACGACATAATCGGCGAGTTTGAGGGCGATCTTATCGGCGATGATGGAACTGTTGCCGTGTGCGATGTTGGCAAAAGGTCCCGCGTGAACAAAGGCGGGAGTCCCTTCGAGGGTTTGCATGAGATTGGGCTTGATGGCATCCTTCATCAACACGGTCAGTGCGCCAGCAACGCCCAAATCTTCTGCGGTGATGGCTTCTCCCTGCCTGTTGACGGCGACGACCATGCGCCCCAATCGCTCGCGCATATCTTCGAGGCTGGTGGTCAGCGCGAGGATTGCCATGATCTCTGAAGCGACGGTAATATCATAGCCGGAGCGATGTGCGAATCCCTGTTCCTCCTTGCCAAGCCCCACTTCGATCTCGCGCAGAAAACGATCGTTGACATCAATGACGCGGCGCCACTGCACACCGCTGAAGTCAATATCGAGGCGGGCAAAGCGGCGGCGTTCTTCGGGCGTCAAATCGTTGGGGTCGGTCTTCTCGATACCGAGTTTTTTCAATCGGCGCAGCATGGTCGGCGAGAATTTGCGTTTGCCGTTTTTATCCGGTGGGCAGAGCGCGTCGAACAATTTATCGTCATCGGGGGTTCGGGCTTCGTGGAAAATACGCGCATCCAGCGCCGCCGCGCACAGGTTATGCGCGGCAGTGATGGCGTGAATATCGCCGGTGAGATGCAGATTGAAATCCTCCATGGGAACGATTTGCGAGTACCCGCCACCCGCCGCACCACCTTTGATGCCAAACGTCGGTCCCTGCGAGGGCTGACGAATCACCGTGATCACACGTTTTCCCAAATGCGCGCCGAGTGCCTGACTCAATCCAACGGTAGTTGTGGTCTTGCCTTCGCCGAGCGGAGTGGGGGTGATGGCGGTCACGACAATGTACTTGCCGTCGGGACGTTTGGCGAGGCGATCGAGGATTTCAAGTTTGACCTTGGCTTTGTATGGTCCAAAGAGCTCGAGTTCGCTTTCTTTGATCCCCATTTCCTGTGCAAGTTGGAGAATGGGCTTGAGTTTTGCCGCCTGGGCAATTTCAATATCCGGTGGGACGGGCCTCAACAGTTTTAATTTTGTGCGGGTAAAGGGGAATTTGTTTTTCGCCGGAGTTTTTTTGGCGACATCTTTCTTTACCACGCTTTTCTTCTTTGTCACTGTCTTCTTAGCCATATCTTCTCCTTTGTTTCTTGGTGGAAATGTTATGAAAAGGCACGCTCCTATTATCGAAAGGAATCGTGGGGCTGACAATGGACTTCCGTCACTCAATTGTCATATTGATTTTGGTATTTGTGGCTTGGTTCTATAAACCCTGCGCGACAATTAACGTTCCGAGCGTTTCCCCCGAAAGCGCTCGCGCGATATTCCCCGGTTCCTCCCCGGAAAAGATTTGAACAGACAACTCCGGCGATTCCTGCACTATTCCTAACATTTGCCTGACTTTCGACTCCATACCCCCGGTCACATCCGCACCTTCGGACCCTCCAACCTTTGCCTTGATCTCTTCAAAAGAGGAGGGCGTAATTCTCTCAATCGGTTTTGTGCGCGCCGGGAAGTCCGCCCACACGGCGGCTTCGAGCCCGGCGAGCAGAATCCGCTCCGGGTTGAGCGCGCGCGCCAAATGCATGAACAGGTCTTCGGTCGAAAGGATCGTTCCGCCGCGTATCTCATCGAAGACCACATCCCCGAAGATCACCGGCACAATCCCCGCTGCCAGCGCCATGCGGATCGGCGTGGTCTCCCAGATAGACACGTTTCCATCGCTGGCAATTACACTGGAGGAAGGAGGCAGCGAAATGGCGCGTACCTCCGCTTTGTGCAGCGCCTTCATGACGTAGCGATTCAACGATGAAGCCTGATACCAAACTTCGGCAAAGCCCTTCCAGTAATGATCATCGTTCTCATCGCGCTCCCTGTGAGTCAGTGGCGTGGCGCGCGGCGGCAATCCATCGCGCGTCCGATACTCACTTGCCGGAACATGGCCAAAGGAGCCTGCTCCATGTCCAATCACGAGACGCAAGCCCGGCTGAGTCCGAAGCGCCGTCGCGATTTGCAGTGCCGCGTCGTTGATCACATCCAAACGCGGTGTGTAGGGTTGTGTTTTATCGGTGATCAGTGATCCGCCAAGTTTGAGAAAAACGAGTTCTGCCATAATTCAATTTAACCACAAAACCATTTTGCAGATTGAGGAAGTTTTTGAAAACTTCCGAAGTCCGGTGGATGAAGAAGTATAATCACAAAGTTTATGAGCATCAGCGCGGGCGTAATTTTGCTTGTCGTTCTTTTCACGGTGGGGGCGTTTCTTGCCGCACGCGCCGGTATCCGGTCTCTTCAATCTGCCCGTAAGGTCGTCTTCTATCGCACACGCCGCGCCTACAAACTTTCGGGTTGGCGATGGCTTGCCACTTCGTTCATTCTGTTTTCGTTTGCTGTGGCATTTGCGATCTTTGGTGTGCCACTTGCCAATCAAGTATTTGCGCCCGTTCCTCTTATTTCCCTCACAGCGACATCACCTCCTTCTCCCAGTTCCACCCCACTACCACCCACACCGCTCCTTGCGCCGACCTCAACCCGACCTCCCGCCACCGATGCGATAACGCCGCCTCCGACTCAGACCGAGCCGCCTGCCGTTACCCGGACCCTTACCCTCACCCCAAGCCAGACCCCGAGCCCCACCTCCTCGCCGACGCGAGACGTGAGTGACATTTCCACCTCTGCCACGCGCACCGAACAGACAAGGCGACCTAGCGCCGCGCTGTCTGCCACGATAACGCCCTCGCAAACCATCACACCCTCTTCGACTTCAACTGCTTCGATTACGCCATCACAAACATCCACGCCGACCGTGACCGCGTCCTTCACACTTACATCGTCAATAACGCCATCCTTCACTCCAACCCTTACACCGACCCCCTCGCAGACTTTCACAATCACACCCTCGCGAACTCCTTCGCGTACCCCGATACCCACTTCCACTCTTCGTCCATCCAATACGCCACGTCCAACCGCCACGCGTCAACCGACTCACACATACACTTTTACTCCAACCATCACGCTTACGCCTTCGCCAACTCAAACGCCCACACAAACCTTCACCCCTTCTTCGACCGCGACGTTTACCCTTACCCCCTCTCTTACCTCAACAGCCACTCCAACTCCATCGCGAACGCCTGCTCCCTCTTCAACTCCAACTGCTTCGGTCACTCCTTCGCAGACACAAACTCCTTCACAAACCTTTACCCCCTCGCGCACACCCACTGTCTCGGCAACGCCCACGTGGACGCGCACACCGATTCCCACTTCAACCATGCGCCCCTCTAATACGCCGCGTCCCACAGCCACACGTCAACCAACTCGCACTGCGACATCTACTGCAACCATCACGAACACACCGACTGCTTCGGCTACGCCTACACAAACGTTTACACCTTCACAAACCTTTACTCCAACCTTCACGCCAACTTACACACTCACTCCCTCAAGTACCCCTACATCAACTCCAACTTCATCTGTCACACCTTCGCACACACCCACCAATACATTGACTGCCACGTTGACCCCTTCGCCGACTTTGACATTCACCCCAACCAGCACACCGACACCAACCTTCACGCCGACTCAAACACCGAGCCACACACCGACCGCGACGTTCACGCCATCATCCACACCAACGCGCACACCGACACCAACCTTCACGCCGACTCAAACGCCAAGCTACACACCGACCGCGACCTTCACGCCCTCATTGACTCCAACACAAACACCTTCCTCCACACCGACGCGTACCCCAACCAGCACACCGACATCAACCTTCACGCCGACCCAAACACCGAGCCACACACCGACCGCGACCTTTACGCCCTCATCCACACCAACGCGCACACCGACACCAACCTTCACGCCGACTCTCACTCCCACTAGTACACCGACACCATCTGCCACGTCTACGCCTTCGCTGACACCCACCTTCACTCCAACCGCCACCGCCACACCCTCGCGCACACCGACAAAGACTTCTACTCCCTCGCGCACGCCAACCTCTACCATCACTCCATCACCTACTCCTACCTTTACCCCAAGCCTGACGCCGACTGCCACACTCTCACCCACACCGACGCGCACACCGTTGTATGTGAAGGTCAATGTTTACTTTACGGATAACAATCGCCTCATCAGTGGCCAGCTCCCTTATGAAGTGTCGGTTGTCCGTTTTGTCCCCTCATCCAAAAACTTGATCGGCGCAGTCTTGGACGAATTCTTCAAGGGACCCAGCGATGTAGAGCGCAACAGGGGACTTGCTCTCGTTTTGAACGGTTTTACTGGCTATAAACGCCTTGTATATGCCGATGGCGTTGCGCATCTTTATCTGGCGGGCAATTGTCAATCGAATGGAACGCTTTACACAATTGCTCAACCGCTCATGGCGAATCTCAAACAATTCCCCGAAGTGCAGTTCGTGAAGATCTACGATCAATATGGTGATACGCGCGAGCCTGCGGCCCGTACCGACTCAACGCCCGTTTGCCTCGACCCGACCTTCACGCCTAGCGCAACGCCTTCTGCCACGTTTACGCCTTCATACACTCCTACGAATACTTCGACTTTCACGCCATCTCCAACCGCAACCCCAACATTTACGAACACTCCTACCCTGACCTTTACCCCGACTCAGACTCCGACCAAAACTGCTACCGCTACATGGACTCCAAGTCTCACCCCGACTCTGACTCCGTCAAACACTGCGACCTTCACACCCTCATTCACACCGACGCCAACCTTCACACCGACACAAACGCCGAGCCACACACCGACCGCGACGTTTACGCCGTCGTTCACACCGACGCGCACGCCAACGTCAACCTTCACACCGACTCAAACACCAAGTAACACACCGACCGCGACGTTCACACCGTCATCCACGCCAACGCGCACACCGACGCCAACCTTCACACCGACTCAAACGCCAAGCCACACACCGACTGCAACCTTTACGCCGTCATTTACACCGACTGCAACCTTTACACCGTCGTTCACGCCAACGCGCACACCGACTCAAACAC
>DATLZK010000005.1:0-21287 GCA_035574015.1 Anaerolineales bacterium | reverse complement strand
TGTTTCAATCCCTCAGTCGGGATAAGCGGGGTTTAGACGGCTCTCGCAAGGCAACGCCTTTCTCCCACTAGAAAGGTAAACGACCGCTCTCTCGCACACCACGTCTCCCACTGCAGGGGTAAAACAACGCCCCAATCCCTCATGCTCATCCCACTTTCTCCATCCAAGGCCTGTCTTGCGAGCGCCTTCCTTTCACAAAAACCTTTCTAAGAACATCACACTTTTTCCCGCCAGCCATGACAGCCAGCAGCCAGCCACCGCCATATCTGCCGTCCACCATCTGCGAGAGGCGAGCCGCACCTCGGCCCTCGCTACCCCTCTCGCCAGACTAGGTGATATACACCAACGGCTCCTCAGGAGGCTTCGACCCTATCG
Source organism: Anaerolineales bacterium (assembly GCA_035574015.1). Lineage (GTDB taxonomy): Bacteria > Chloroflexota > Anaerolineae > Anaerolineales > Villigracilaceae > Defluviilinea. Next base: position 20,912 of record DATLZK010000005.1, on the reverse strand, counting down.
TTTCAATATGCTTCAGGCACGAGGCGCACAGCGGATAGAAGCGCACGCTATCCTGCTTAGGATTGAGCAATTTCTCTAGTTTGCTTTGCAACAAGACCAATTCCTTATCGCTCAGAAACAACTCGAACAAACTGTACTGCGTCCACTGCCCGAAGCCGCTCAACACCTTGTGAACCTTCGTCCGCCGGCGGTCGGAGGGAATGTCATAGGCAACTACATAGAATGTGGTCTCTTTACTCATAGTATACCCTGTTTTCGCGAACGCTATCCCATCTCTTTCAACGAACCTTAAACGGCGTATAGGCCTGGATTTCGCCGGTCAGGACCTTGGCAAGCAAGCGCGCCTGCAATTCAATGCACCGCCGGTACGTGGCTTGGTATTTGAAGACAGGATGAGTGATCTCCGTGCGCAGGCGCTCCTCGAACTTCTGCAAAAACGTCCGCCGCGCGCCATCGTTCAACCGCCAACTGCCAAACTCTTCCACGAAATCTTTGTCCTCCAGAATGCGGTTGTTGATTAGGGTCAACACCACCGAGTCGACCACCGGCGCACGGAACTCTTCCATCAAGTCGAGGGCCAGCGCCGGCTTGCTGTACTGGGTCGAATGCAGATAACCGATGTACGGATCCAAGCCGACCATCTGCGCCGCGGCCATTGCCTGATGGAGAAGTAACGTGTACCCGTAGGAAAGCAGCGCATTGACCGGATCGCGCGGTGGGCGACGCGAACGTGTATCGAAGGATAGGCCGGAATCGGAGCGCAACAGACGGCCAAAGGCGTTGAAGTAGCGCGCCGAGGCGGCCCCTTCCAGCCCCTGTAGGCTCCCTAGCGCGCTCCCCGCCTGCGGCCTTTCGGGATCAGGCGGCGGCGCGCCGTCGCTCTCAAGACGCTCTACCTGCTCGCTGATTTCCCGCAGCGACTCGGCTTCTACGGCCACCTGCGCATCGCTCAGACGGCGGTTCGTACGCAGGAGCAACGTACGACAATTATGGATTTTGCCGAGGACGAAGCCTTTGGCCAGGGCAAACAAGCGGCGCGGGTCATCGTGGGCGCGCACCTGCGCCAGCCGCAACGGGCCGTTACGAGTCTCCGCCGGCACGACCCGACCGCGAAACTGGCCGTAGGCCGTCAGGAAGGTGATGACCGTCTTCTGGTCGAGGAGCGCCGCTAACGCCTGCGGAGTCAGCGTGCTATCGCCCAGGATGACTACTTCCTTCACCTTGATTAGCGGCACCGTCACTTTCTGCGCCGGCCGCCGACGTTGCTCATCTGCCGGTACGTGGACAATCAGCGTATCGCCATCCTTCCTGAGGACTGAGTAAGGCTCGGTGACGTACAACGTCGTCATGGCGTTCCCACCAGTATCTTCACTTCTCGCGGCAGGCAAACCGGCTCCAGGCTACAATCGCGGCACTTGTTGTCGTTCTCCAGCGGCGACGGAATGCGTTCAGCGCGCGCCAGTTCGTGCGCCCGCTGAATACTGGTCATCGTCCGCGCCCGTAATTCCGGGGTGAAGCGCACCTCCTCGCGGCGTCGTGAGCCAAAATAGAAGAGATAGCCGCGTTCCACGCTTCTCCCGCTGCGTTCTTCCAGACAAAGCGCCTGCGCGCACAACTGGATGTGATCGTTCAGCCAACGACCCATACGGCCCTTCTTATATTCCACCGGAATCAACTCCGTACGTCCCTCCGCCCCCGGCGAAAGAATCTCCTCCACCATGTCACAGTAGCCGGCAATCCTCAACGAATCGGACCACAGGTACACCCGCCGGTGACGGAGCGTATCGCCTTGCTGCTCATCCCCGCCGGCATGGACGGTCTCATGGCGCAGCGTCCCTTCCAGCACGTGGACATTGACCTCCATCTCGCCCAGTACGTGCATCAGGTAGAAGCGCCGCTCACAGTATTCAAGTTGGTTGAGCATGGAAATCGGTAGATAGTCGGTTAGTTCGGTGGTCATATGGTCAAGTGGTCGAGTGGTCGGGTAGTTTTGTAGTTGAATAACCGAGTAGTCTTGTTAGCCGGTTGAGCGGTTAAGTGGTGGATCGTTTGCTTTTACGGAGATATGCAATAAGAGCGTTGATGCTCTTCATGATTTCGGTGGCGCGGTGATAGAAGTCCTAAAACTGTTCGGCAGAAATATATTTCCGGTCTAGCGCTAGGTAAAGTTGGGATTGCACCTCGCTGGCAGAACGACGAGCGTATTTGAGAAAGGGGATGAATTCTGTATGTGCGCCGGCGTCGAAGCCTTCTGCAATGTTGTGCATGATAGAGGCGGCTGCGCCTTGAATTTGATCGCGCAACCTGAAATCGCGCGCAAAGTTCCCGATTTCCGTTGCGTCGTAAATCAGATTGGTCAACTCCCGCGCCATCTGCCATGCGCGTACATCCTCAAACTTTTCAATCTTTGCCATTCCTGCGCTCCTTCCTTTATGTGTATATCAACCGACCACAAGACTAGGCAACTACGAGACTACAAGACCATGTAACTAATTGACCAAACGACGTGCCATCCCCATTCCCTGCGCCGTTTTGCGTCCCAGTCCGGCGAAGAAAGCAAGGTCTGCAAGCAGATTCAACGCCCGGGCGGTGGGATTGTCTGTTGTATCAGTGCGGACAAACTCCAAACGTCCAACCGACCCCAACTGCGGGTTGTTGTGAAGAAACAGGCGTTCTGTGCGGAGTTTGTACGTTCCCATCCTCAGATTCTTCTCCGCGTACTTCTCCACGGCTTCGACGTTGTTCTCGCCGGTCAGAGCGCGCCAGGCGCCCGCCAGATTGCCAAAGACCAGTTTCGGCGTAGGCAGAGTCGCCACTTCCTTATCCTGCAAGCGGAAGGAAGTTGGTGTATGCAACTCGAAAGTGAACTTTTCCGGCGCGGGCTCATCCAGTCGCTTTTGTAACTCCTCCACCGACACATACCCCGCCCAGGGATGACTGCCCGGCGTGGTCAGAATCTCGCTTACCGCAAAGTGAGCATCTCCCAGGCGGATTTTGGGCATCTCCTTGCCGCGGCCATCGAGGAAATACTCGATGAATGTGCGGAACAACTCCTCGTTGAGCAGGGTCACGCGCAGCCAGCACTCCCAACCTTCGCGCAGATAGACTTCTGCCGTCTCGCGTTGCCGCGGCAACCCCATCAGTGAGCTGACCGTGAACGGCTTGCGTCCGTTCAAATCATGCAGCCGTTGGGAAAGCGCCGAGTCCACCGCGCGGACGATGTCCAGAAATGCGGCGTGGGCGTGCTGTCCACCCGGCGGGAGGATGGTGACGGAGTAGAGGTTGAGAAGGCGGATGACGGAGGAGTAGAGTCTCATGGTCAAGTGGTCTGGTAGTCAGATAGTCAAGTGGTCGGGTGGTCGGTTACTTGGATAGTCTGATAGTCAAGCGGTCAAGTGACGGTGCGCCGCGAGGGGGGACCCTGCGGGAGGAAGGAATGTGTCCGCTCCCGCAGGCTATTCATCGCTGTCGTTGCTTTCTACGGTCTCCACTTCGCTTTCAGCTTCTTGAGCAATTGCAAGTTTGCGAAGATACCAGAAAGAAGGCTTTTTGTTCTCCGATGAGTCGTCATTTTTTGCACTTGTCCGTTTTCCCTTCTTCTGGGATTGTTCAGCAACGAGCGCGGTTGACCCGCTTTCAAAGGTCACGCCTTCTCGATAAGCGCCGGCATACTTTTTCTGAAATACTTTGGGCAAATCCTTGTAGCCGGTGAGTGGGTCAAAATAGGCGTCGGGAACCTGCAAGTACAAATCCAAAAAGTAGGCACAATGGCATCCGCTTGTGACTGGCTCAAGTCGAAAATGATGCGATTCATCGCCTTCATAACGACGCCGAAAAAGTACGCAATCGGGTGTAATCGTTTCTCCTCTTTCTTGCCATGCAATCAAAGATCGAAAATTGACCGATACTGGATTGAGTGGACGCCCACTTTCATCGAAACCTGTACAAACGGTCAGTGAAGGTTCCCAGCTACGGGTGATGACCAGCCCTTTTTCGTGCAAACCCTTATAGACCTGGTTGGCTTCATAGACGTATTCATAGAGCATGTCAAACATCATCTGGACGCGATAATCCATTTGTGGGATGAGGCGCAAGTGGGCAAGGATGGCTTGCCGGTCGAGCGGCTTCGCATTCATGGCTCTGAGCGTCTCGATGTAAGCCGCCTGCGCTTCTTCGTCCAAATCACTCAGAAATTCTTTGATTTTGTTCCCTACCACAATCACACGCGCATCGGGAATGTCTCCTTTACGGTTACAACGCCCGGAGCGCTGAATCAACTGGTCAGGGTTGCACAATTCGGTAATGATGGTATGCGCATTCAAATCGCAACCTACTTCGATGGCACTGGTCGTAACTAACAAATAGCCTTTGTCGGCCTCGTTGCGCCACTTAAGTTCTTTGTAGATATTTACTCTGCCTATGTTCAAATGACCATCTACCCAATCAGGAATACGCCCGTGATAAAGCAGAACATCTTCTCCAAATTGTTGACGCAACTGTTCGTATACATCCACTGCATCTTTGACTAGTTCGGCAGTCACGATCACACGCCGCCCGGGCTGATAATGTTTCTTCGCCTGTTCGATCAAGGTCGTAACCGGGTCTTTTTCATCCACCGGGATGTACTCCAGTGTTTTGCCTTCATGCGAGCGCTGATAGAAGTTGCTGAGCGCCTGGTTGTTTGCTGAAACATCCACATAGTCTAAAACTTCCAGGAATTTTAGATGTTCGGCATAGGACTGGGGCATCGTAGCCGTCATTACGACCACGTTATGTCCCTTTTCGATAGCCAGGGTGTATACCAGGTTGACGAAATTGGTAAATGCCACATCTTCGTAAGTATGGGCTTCATCGAAGCAGAAGAGCGGTTTCTTCGCACCATAATGAATCCGCAACGGAAAGATATAGTTCTTGAACGGCTCACCAAAACTGAAGAAGCGGTATAGAAATTTATCCAGTGTGGTCAGGATAACATCGCCATCGTAAAGATGGCGATCATGCTTGCCGCTACTTTTTCCACCCTTCCATGTTTCACGATAAGATCGGCTGCCCGTATCCACCACAAGCGCAAGTTCACGCGCAACTTCTGTCGAGAGATGTGCCAGAGTCTTTTCCACACGCTGAACCTGGTCATCCACCAGGCTTCGGGTGGGAAGAACCAGAAACAAACGGTGAGAGGAACCACCGTCTAAAAGTCCCGCCAAAGCTGGAACCAATACGGCTTCGGTCTTGCCGCTGCCAGTCGGTGCTTTAAGCAAGATGGCACAATCGCCCGAGGTAATGCGCTCGAACATCTTCTCTTGCATTGGATTTGGCGTAGCAAAGCCGGCAATCGTCTGATAAGCGTCTTTCACATTGATGGGCATAGGATGGCCTCCTTGCTCTGGATAGTTGGCGAAGCATTTTTTACCAATGCAGTGAGTTCCTTTGCATCCTGGGCAATCTCCGCCGGGACAGAAATGTCTGCATAGGTGATAGCCAGGGTAACTTCACTCTCGCTGAAAGGGTAAGGCTCGACCGCGATTCTTCGCTCGTCCACTCGTTCCGTCTTGAACTCCATGAATTCCGGCTTGCGTGGATTTTTGTCGTCCAGAGCGTAGATTTCGACTTCAGCGATGACCTGGTCGCACATTTGCAGGGCATAGGCGTCGAAGGGAAAAAGTTCCGCCAGGTCTTGCAAGCCGCTTTCCAGGCGCAAACGGGCTATTGCATCGTTGATCTCGCCGACCGCATACGCGTTATGGTGCAGGCGAATGAGCAATTCCACATACAGGTCGGAATCGGTAACATCGAAGCGATGACCGCGATAAGAGTAAGCCAATTCGCCATTCCCGTTGCGCTCTATTCGAAAGCGATGCCGCTTTCCCTCGTCATGCCGTTCGGCAGCGCGAATGAGTTTGGGCCGTGTTTGGGCAAACAACATCTGTAGATGCGGAGGGACTTGCAAAAAGGCTTTGCTGGGCTCCCAGGCTTGCGCCAGGCGCGTGACATTCGCGAGATGTGATTCAAGCGTTACGGCGCGAATAGTTTCAACCTGTCTGCTATTTGGAAGGAAAAACACGCGTCCAGTATCCATCACGCGCCTCCTCGGAGTTTATCAATCCACGCTTTTGGAAAGTATTCTTGCCCATCTGTGTAATATTCCAATTCGATTTCCTCTTGCACCCAAGCCGCAAGAAACGGCTGGATGAGGATGCCATTCCCTGGCACACCCTCTGCGCTTGTGGGTTCAGGTGCATCCTGGGTTTTCCAGTTGTAGGCGTAGAGGGTGAAGAAATTCGCCGGTTCGCTGCCCAGCGCTTCCGCAGGGATGGGGGTGGCAGGTTTTGCCTTCCTCCGTTGCGGTCCCTGCAATTCCACTACTTCGCTGACTGATTCGATGAACGCATACCCTTCCTTACCCAATTTGCCACCCCAGTTTTCCAAAGCGCGCAATTGTTCCAGCGGCTCGCGCTGTTCATGTACCACGTAGCCAGTCATCCGCTCGGTATGCAAGTATTCCCAGATGGGGATTTGGGCATTCAACTTGTTATCTTTGTCTTCCACGTACCGTAATGCGGAAAACTTGAAATGCCCAAATTTTGCTGCTGCGCCCCAGGGCTGATGGCGTTTGGTGCGATGGGTAGTATAGGCAGATGGGTATGCTCCCAAGCAGACATAATCGGGTGGAAGTGTATAGAACTGCGCATCTTCATTCAACGCGCGCTTTGGTTTTCCACGAATATCACCAGGCAATTCATGTCCATGTGCCAGCATCACCAGCCGGCGCAAGAATCCTGCCAAAGCAGTAGGCGGGGCAAAGGGGTAGGTAGGGAAGACGGTGGTGGCAAAAGGAATGCGTCGAAACAGGAGCGAACCGGTCGGGACGATGACCAGTTTGAGCAGGTACATGGCACGCTCCGCTATTTCAGCATATCCTGAACAAACAAATCTGCCCACTCTTGCAAGATTTTCAGGGCTTCGTTCCCCATCCAGCGCTCGAAGCGCTCATGCTTGATGTGGATTTCCTTTTGCTCTTGGCCCTGTACCGTATGCGCCAGAATGGAGAAACGTTTGAGCGCTTCGTCCACATCGGTAATATGCGGCGAAATCACCGGACGGCTGCCAAGCGGGGAGAGATATTTATCCACCACAAGCATCGGTTCTAGCGCGCCAGTTAACACATCGCTGTAAAAGAGCGCCATTCCCTTTGGGTTACCTGCCCCCAACCGCGCCAGCGACTGTAAAAAGGCATACGCCGCGCCGTTGAATTCTGACTGTGCCACGCTGAGCGCGTGGTTGTAAATCGGGTAAAGCAAACCCGGCTCGTTGTACTCACGCTTGAACGGCATGGGACTTTCGCCCTCGCGCCTCAAGTTCGATGGGTGCATAGCACGTTGTTTTTCGGCCGGGGCCTGTTCCTGCACTGCTGTCCCGCCGCCATGCGTCAGGCGACCAACGTAAGTAACGGGTGAACGTTTGACGGGTTGTTCGACATTTGGTATTTCGACTTCGATTTCGCTGGGTAACATTGCGCCGAAGATGCGGCAAATAGGACAATTTTGCTGTCCACAGGTGTGGGGAATGCCACATCCAAATTTTTCTCCCAATAGCATGCCGTTGATGTCCATGTTAATCAGCGCGCGCCGCTCAATGCCGCGTCGTTTGGTGGGAGAGAGATAGCACTTTTCGATGTCGCGCTCGCCTTGGGGAGCGGCAATTTTGACTGTTTCCACCAGATTGACGTTTACCGCCACATCATGCCCCAGGTATACTTCTTGTGGGCCTTCGAGAATGGCGTAAATGTCATAGTGATACCGTTGTTCATTGCTGGTGGGCAAGCCGCTGGATGCTTTGAATTTATCAGCCATGTTATGCCTCCTTCTTTTTGCCAAGATATTCGGGGAATCGAGCGTACAGGCTCAATTTGACCTGATAGGTGAACTCGCGCTGGTCTTTTTCAGTCTTATAGCGCGTCTCGAACAGATAGGTGTAAACCTTACTGATGTCGTCGAAGGTTACTTGCAACGATGGCTTACCGTTTTCACTGCTCTCGCGTACTTCAACATCGGCTTCTTCCAGTAAGGCTTTTGCCTGGTCGTAGATGAAATGCGTTTCGGGACCGCGCCAGAGCCGCGCCGAGACGTTTTGCAAGCCACCGGCAGCATCGTAAATGAAATGGTTTGGTTCATCTACCTTTTCCAACAATTTTTCCACTTCTCGTTCTGCCTGTTGGGGGCTGGCTTCACTACGTACACGCGTGGCAAAGGCATACAGAATCCCTGTCAGTCCTGCCACATCGCGAAACAAACGGGCTTTGCTCATCAAATCGCCCATGCGGGACCTCCTTTCTGCTTCTTCAAAGGGATTATGCTCCAGCCACCAGACATGCAAAGCACGCAAATCTTCCAGGCGACTGGCTTCGACGGGGCTAAAACCACCCTGTCGTTCAGACATGAATGCTTTGGTCAATTCGTAAATAGCGAAAATCACCTCCTCGTTTTGAATATGGCGAATGGATTTTTTCGCGGCAGTCAATCGGCCTTTATCGTTTTCCAAACGGTAAGGAAATTTCAAGTCGGGAAAGATTTCCATCAAAGCGCTCAGCCAGGCTAAATGTCGTCCTGGCAAAACAACCTGCGCCCCTTCGATAATGGCTTCCACTAGGTAAGTGCGGAAAACATCCGCCGGGAACAGGGTTGCAACTTTCCAGAGAGCATAAGGCTCTCGCCCATATTCTTTCATGAGCGAATCTTTACCAACTTTCTTTGCGCAAGTTAGCATCACATAGCGCCCGGCATATACGTTAAGCTCGCCCAAGACGAACATACGGAGATGGTCTTCGAGAAGATATCTTTTCGTTTCCTTATCACGCAAACGAATAACCAGCGACTGGTTGGTGATCTTGATTGGCGAGACGATTGCTAGGCTAGCGCAGGTGCCACAAACTAGAGGATTTGTCTGGATACTTTTCGATTGCAATGCCTGTGATGGACTTGGCAAAATGATCTTGTTAGCTTCAAAGCCATCACCTTCTCTAATTTCACGTCCGCACACGTAACAAGTTGTTTCCGGGTTATCACCTGTAGGTCTGTTCGTCAAAAGCATTCCTACATTAGAGGAAAGTAACGGGGGAAGCGAGTAGTAATCTGCTGGCGAAAGAGTAAGTAAGCGTTCCGTTTCGGTCACATATTTTCTAACGACTGGACCAGTAACTTTGAGCTGCCCACGCGCGGTAAGTGTGTACAAACTAGCCAGTCGAATAACATCACTAAATTCTTCCCCGTATTTTGTACGTAAGTTTCTCATTGCCTCAATTGAATCGTTATATCGCTTAAATTGCTGGTTATATTTTCCCTCCAGTTTTACAACTTTTTCTGCGTGGCCCTTGCTTCTTGCTTCTGCAATTTGCTGTTCAAGTTGTTTAAGCCCACGGACACGCGCATTCATGCTGGCCAAATAAAACCCCGCCAGCAGTTTTGCGTGTTCCCTTGAAACAATTGGGACTTGCAAAACACTAAAACCGCCGCTTTCTGCCAATCGAACGGAGTTGAGTAAAGCGACAAACGTTCTTGTTAATTCACTTACTGAAAATGCTTTTTTGATAAAGTCATCCCATATGCTTGTTAATTCAAAAGCATGTTCACAGAAGAAACATTGGTAACAGTCATTGTCAACCAGCAAAAGAGTCTGTTTGCGTGCCTGAAGATAAATCACAAACCTATCCAAAAAACTCTCATAGGCAATCCTCGCTTGCCATTCTTCAGGCAAGGGCGGCTTATAGAGCGTGAGTAGTTTGCCGATTTCCTCACCTTGCCAGTAAAACGTATCGTCGTATTGCTCTAAGTGGCTCAAATCCAGAATAGATGCTCCCCTAATCCCGCTGCGCGCCAGTTGACGCAGGCAGGCATGGGCGTCAATGGCACGCCAGGTATCTTCTAGAACACGGCGTTTTTCACCTGTGCCATAGGTTGCAATCAAGGCATCTCGCAATGCTGTATCTGGTTTTACGGCAGCATGAACGGCCAGGATTTGCAATTTCATCGTTTCATTTAGCATATCCACTCTCCTGAGCAAAACTTCCTTCCGGCAGGCGTGCTTGCAGTTCGGGCGGAATCTCCGCCTCATCCGCAAGTTTCGAGTAAACAGGCAATGTTCGTATCTTCATCGTCTCTTCCACCGATCATCCAACCGTCCGACCACTTGACTATCCGACCATCAGACTATTCGACTACCAACTCAGCGCTCCCCCTTTAAACTTCCCCATTGGCTGGGACAACCTCATCTTACACCACAGGGTAGACCACATACATGCTCCACCCTTTGCGAGAGGGAAATCAAAATTCTTCCGAGTAAAAGTTGTAATTTTTCGCCATTTGCTTCACCCGACGTTCCATCTCGCGGCGCAGGTCAATTCCTCCCAGCACGATACAGGCTTCCCCGTAGGCAAGAAGCGTACGCGCCGCATCCCACACGTCGTCGGTCACCGCGCGGATTTCAGCGCTTCCGTCCTCGTTGCGCGTGATCTGCATTTCGGCAAAGCGGTGACTGATCTCGCCGCGTCCTATCTCGGGCGCAAGCCAGTAATGCACGGGGAAACGCGGCGGCTGGCGATGACGCGTCTCCACTTTGGTGGGCAAGACATGCAATTTCTCATCATCCAAAATGTAACTCATGCGGAAGCGTAAAAAGGGTGTTTCCCCATACCAACCGGTGTTCAAACTGTAACCGCGTAAATACCAATGTCCGTCCTGAAATCGGATTTGATACGGCGCGAGTTCGTGGTAAACAGGTTTTCGATCTGCGCGGCGCGGCGAAAGATAGTTAAAGGTCAACTTACGATGCTGAGCCAGCGCGCGGTTTGCCGCATCCCAGACCCGCTTCGAAATGACGCTCCGATCCACGTCCTGCTCAAAATCCAGCGACCACTCCTCGCTCGCTGCTTCGATCTGCAAACGCGTTTCAGGCGGGAGCCAGCCAATGATTTGCTGGACGAGATCTCGCACTCCCGCCAGTTCACCGACAACGTTATCGTATTGCTGCGAGAGAATGGACAACGCCCGCAGCATCGGCGGCGACAGCGAGATTCTGCCAAATGGCCCCGCGTCATTCAGGACATAGAGCTGAGTCTTGGGATCGAAGACATAATCCACCCTCAGGCGTTTTCTTAAGTTGTCCCGGTCGTGCTTGAAGGCGTATTTTCTCGCGCTGGGCGCAGAAGGATAGGAATCCATCCCCACCGTATCCAGAACGGATTGAATCAACTGCTCGCTGGTTGCAGGTCCCTCCATCAGGCGCTTCAAAATTGCCAGGACTCGGAGGAAGGGCACCCACTCACTATCACGCACTATCATAGGAATAGCAATTCACAAAAAAACCAGGGTTTATCCATCAAACCTGTGTATTGGAAAAAAACATGGTCAAAAGAACAAGGGGAATTTTTACAATTATTTTTTCCTGTTCAATTGCCCAAGTAAAAACCAATTTTACGCCCAAAATTCTGTTTTTTTGTTCGCACAAATCATTTATGCGCCTAAATGGAAATAACAATCTCCGTGAAGCGGTGAGAGCAAGAGATAATTTCCGCCGCACATTTTCTACCCACCTGTGAGGAGACAAAAAATCCCTCCTTGCGGAGAGATTTAGTGCGGTCCCGACGGGATTCGAACCCGCGATCTCGGCCTTGACAGGGCCGCATGTTAGGCCGCTACACCACGGGACCAATTCTAGCGAAGCGGGGCGTAGTTTATCATACGGCTAAGTGGGTGTCAATATGCCCAATCTGGATACAGAGCAGGATCGGTTGGTGTTTGTCCCGATGGATCGTGAACGTACACGTAATCTCCCTCACGCGCCCAGTTGAACAACCAATGTGCATCGCCCACCGACAGGTTGATACATCCATGTGATTGAGGGTAACCAAATCGCGTACGCCAATACGCGCCATGTAAGGCACGCGCTTTATCGAAATACATCGTCCAGGGAACGTTATCGAGATGATAATAATCGGTCGGGTCGCTGTTGCGCATGGTCTCGGTTTCTTTCTTCAGATAGATTTGAAAGAGACCTGGGCGCGTCCAGAACGGCTCAAGACCGCTGGCAATGACCGTCGCAAAAACCAGTTCATTCGTATCATAAACTGCAAGCGTCTGTTCAGCCAAGTTGACCTCGATCCAACGGTTCGCAGTGACCCCTTCGGGAGGAGTGGTCTTTGGTGTAACAACTGCGACTTTACGCGCTTCCACCCATTGGTTTGGACCGATCATATTCCAGTCTGCTCCATCCACGTTTTTTGTGTCGTACACTTGAAAGACATCAGTGAGCGGATAAAGATACTCTCCGGTTTCCGGTGCGTTGTAGCCGGGCGCCTTTTTTATGGGGATATATTCGAAGGACCAGCCAAACGCGTTGTGAGGCGTTGAATGAAACAGCAGACCCTGAAAGCGGGAAATTTCCGACACGCGCGCGCCTTTGCCCGGAATCCATAGCCCCGATTCGAGCAGGTAATAAATTCCGCGTCCAACCTCCACGCGATCCACATATGACACATACACAAAACCTGGAGCAAAGTATTGTCCAGTCTCTGCGCCAGCCGGCTCAGTCAGGAGGGGGACATAGTCCTCCTCCAGTCTGAAATAGCGGTAAGGAAGCGAAGTGAGGGCAGGATCAGGCTTGTAGGCACGAAGAGGGCGTGGCGGAAAGGTCAATCCGAGTTTAGCCATTTCGCTGATGTATTCAGAAGGACCGGCGAGAAGACAATCATCCGGCGGAGAATAATATGCCTCTGGCGCGCACACCACCGCTCCATCTTCTGATTCGATCTCTTGAGCAAAAGTATTTGCGGGCGAAGGCAGTGACAACACCAATAGGATCAAGACATTGCAAAGGAACAGTTTGTTTGTCATGGCTTCATTCCCTGTGATTTTAACATGGCAATACTTAACATTTCTGTAAGCGATCAGCCTCTTATCAAAGGTGTTGGCTTGACACATTTTGACCCCTATGCTAAATTATCCGCAATTCATTTCAAGCCTGACCGGTTCGATAACAGCCGGTGACATCTCTGAGCAGGAGGGCTGTCTTGTCTAAATCTCGCACTCAACAAATGGTGGATCGTCTTCGGGAGCTGCAGGCTTCCTCTCCTGATATTGAAGCCTCGGCAGTTGTAAGCGTGGACGGCTTGAGCATTGCCTCAGCATTGCCTCAAGGTGTGGAGGAAGATCGCGTCTCTGCCATGTCTGCCGCCATGCTTTCCCTGGGCGAGAGAATTGCCAATGAACTGGGTCGCGGCTCACTGGAGCAGGTTTATATCAAAGGTGAAAAGGGGTATGTCATCCTCATGTCGGTGGGGGAAGACGCTGTCCTCACTGCATTGGCACGGGAGCAGGCAAAATTAGGCTTGATCTTCCTGGACATGCGACGTGCCGCCGAAGATTTGGCGAAACTGATCTAGTGGAGTCCTGTATGAGCCCTGTTCAAAAAAGCGGTCTTTATTATCCAAACAAATTTGGTCTAATCATCATCAAATCACTCGAAGAGGTGATGGGGCGAAATGGCTTGAACGCCATTCTCAATCTGGCAGGTTTGAATCACTACATTGAGAATTATCCTCCCGACAACCTAGAAAAAGGTTTTGATTTTGCAGAACTCTCTGCCATTGGGATTGCTCTGGAGGAAATGTATGGTCCGCGCGGCGGACGCGGGCTTGCGCTGCGTGCCGGACGTGCGACCTTCTCCGATGCCTTGAAAAATTTTGGCGCACTAGCCGGCGCCGCGGATTTGGCATTCGTTGTGCTTCCCCTTCAATCCAAACTACGCATTGGCTTGCCGGCCTTTGCCAAGATCTTTTCTCAATTGAGCGACCAATACAGCACCGTCGAGGAAAGAGATTCGGAGTTCGTTTGGACAATTCACAAATGCCCCGTTTGCTGGGGCCGAACCAACGCAGATAAGCCCGTTTGCTACATTGCCACCGGGCTTTTACAAGAGTCATTGAAGTGGGTTTCCGGTGGAAGCGAATTCCGCGTCAACGAATCGAAATGCGTCGCTATGGGAGACGCGGTTTGCGAATTCATCATCCACAAAGAACCCATCTCATAGTAAAGCGGGGTTAACGTGGCAGATGCCAAGCCCAAAATCCTGATCGTTGAAGATGATCTCGACATAGCCGAAATGCTGAACGCCTATTTTCGCGTTCAGGGCTATGACGTTTTCACCGTCAACTGGGGGGAGGATGGCGTGCGCGCCGGGCAAACCATCCAGCCCGATCTGGTCATTCTCGACATCCGCCTGCCAGACATTGACGGTTACGAAGTGGCACGACGTCTGCGCGGCGACAGACGAACGCGCGAAATCCCAATTATTTTCCTCACAGAAAAGCGCGAACGCGTGGACAAACTGATGGGCTTCGAAGTCGGCGCAGATGATTACATCACCAAACCTTTCGATGTGCAAGAACTCCGCCTGCGCGTGCGCAATGCCCTCAAGCGCGTTAGCCAGGGAACGCTGACCAATCCGGTCAGCGGCTTGCCCGAAGGTCCGCTCGTAGACGAACGCCTCTCCGAGGTGATCCACAAAAGCGGATGGGCGCTGCTTCATATCTCCATCAATCATCTCGATGCCTTCCGTGAATCGTACGGCTTCGTCGCATCCGATGATGTTCTACGCGCGATCAGCCTGATGATCCACAACACAATGAAAGAGACAGGTTCAACGGACGATTTCCTTGGCCACATCAGCCCGACTGATTTTGTTGTGGTAATCTCCCCCGAACATTTGGCTCCTTTCCAAGAACGGATTCGCTCCCGCCTTGAACAGTCTCTGGATTACTTCTATCCTATCCGGGATCGTGAACAGGCGGCCACGAATCCCAAGCGGCTTTCGATCAAAGTGACCGAAGTTCCATCGGTGTTTGGGCGCTTTTCCACTGTTGAACAACTTAAAGAGGAACTGCTGGGCAAGCGCTTGTGATAGCATCATGCCTCCAGTTTCTCTATTTCTTCACCACTGCTTTACCTCAAACCAAGCCGACCTGAGAGTCGGCTTTTCATTTCGAGATGATCCTCACACGGGCTTTTCAAAGATCATTTGCTCTGCTGCAAACATGGACATAAGGATTGTCGTTCACCCTCACCCAAATCCCTCTCCTTTGAAAATTCCAACAGACGAAGAAATGGCCTCGATTGCAGAAAACAAAAAACTGCCTCGCGGCAGTTTCCTGTGGGCGCGGAGGGACTCGAACCCCCGACCTCATGTGTGTGATACATGCGCTCTAACCAGCTGAGCTACGCGCCCAAAGCGACGCAGATTATAGTCGAGAAAAAGACGACGCGCAAGGAAAAGATTTCGTTCCCCCTCCCCTACGGCGGCGGCAGCACATCCCAGGGATTTACATACGATGACAGGGCGCGAATCTCAAAGTGCAAATGCGCGCCACTTGAACGACCTGTATTTCCAATAGCACCGATCACATCCCCCTGTCCAACACTTTGACCGCATACTACATGGATCGCGCTCAAGTGCGCATACAACGACTGGAAATTATTTCCGTGATCCACCATAATCATATTGCCATAACCATAATTGTTCCACCCGGCATAGACGATCACACCCGCATCCGTCGCGTACACCGCCTCCCCTTCATTACCTGCAATGTCAATTCCCCAATGATTCGTACTGGGCGAATAATCAAAACCAGAAAGATAATGCTTATTCGATGGCCAAATAAACGTGCCAAAGCCAACTGCACCGCCACTTACCGGTTCACACGCCCCCGGACCTAAAACTCGCGCTGTCGCGGGATTCTCGCGCGTCACGCCGAGCGGTGCGCTCCACGAAACAAACTCACGCCTTCCTCCAGGCACCACCAACCACTTTCCAGGTGGAATGTTTGGATTGGAATAATCCCCAATCGTCGCCGGGTCAAGTCCATTTGCAGGGAAATTGATAATATCCTCTGGCTTCACACCGTAATAACGCGCGACACCATTCAATCCCTCACCTGCCTGCCACTGGTGATACGTCCCGTCCACCGGCAAAATGTTCAACTCCTGACCAGGCTGCAGCGCATGTGGATTGTCCAACAGCGTAAAATAATTTCCCCATAAAATCGTCTCCGGTTTGAGTCCAAACTTTTCCGCAATTCCAAAAATTGTATCGCCCTCCACAACCGTATACTTGATCACCTCCAATCGAGGACGAGAGGGAATGATAGTACGCTCCTGCGCCAAACGCGGGATACCGCCAAACGACTCCACCTCAGCTTGTGGCGTCGCCTCGATTCTTTCCACAACGGGAGCAGACTCCGTTATCGGCGCGCTGATCTCGCCCTCGGCTTGTGCAGAGCGGGTATAGAACAACTGCAAAAGCCAGATTGCCCCTCCCACCATGAGAACGGACAGAACAGCCGTCCCAAGCCGCAAGAGCGACTCGCCTAAGCCTATATGCAAAAATAATTCAAGCCAGCGCTTGAAAAAACCATCGTTCTTTTTAGTCTCCATTGAATATTCAAACTCCGTTTCGCATCATAACATGGGCAAAAATTGAAAGTCAACCCGCATTCCCCACACACTAACCCAACGTTAAGCCTGCGCCTGCCGTACAGCACTGTTTTATCGAACCGTCCACGAATTTTCCACTGCAAAAAGATGTTCGATCGCATTGGAATTGCTGGCTTATAATCCATTAACTAGAAACTCCAGCCGATCTCCTATGCCCAACCCTTATTTTCTTCTCCTCGAATTCATTATTTATATCCAGTTTGCGATCTGTCTTCACCACGCATGGAAGCACGGCGCGGCAAAATGGCTCAGGCTGTTCGCAGGCATCCTCTTCGGTGTTTCGCTCGAACTAGCAACCATTCGCCAACTGAGCGCCTACGAATACGGAAAATTTCTCATCATGATCCTCGATGTGCCTCTTTGCATTGGCATTGCATGGAGCTGTATCCTCTACGCCTCCATGGAGTTTTCCGATGCAAGTAACCTGCCCTATTTCGTGCGCCCGGTGCTCGATGGCCTGCTTGCCCTCAATCTCGACCTTGCTCTCGACGCAGTGGCTATCCGTCTCGGCTTTTGGGATTGGGGTCAAGGATTGAAATTTCAATACTTTGGCGTGCCTTATGCGAATTTCTGGGCGTGGTTCTGGGTGATCTTCTTCTTCTCGCTCGGCTATCGTATCTTTGCACGGCGAACAGACTGGATTGGTATAGGAGTATCCCCTGTCTCTGCACTGGCCATTGGTCTTGCGGGCGTGTTGGGGACCAACGCGTTGATTGCCTTCCACATTCCACTCAACTATCACAGCCTGGCGGCGATGACTGTCATTGGTGCAGGCATTGTGATTGTCCTGGCATTTCGCCCGAAGTTTCACATTAAGCCTGCCCCATCACTCGTTTTTTGGATTCCACTTCTTACCCATCTCTACATTCTGATCGCGGGATTGATTTCTGGGACTATACTTAATCCACCTTTCCTATTATTTGTCGGCCTCGTGATGTTCGCCATCTCACTTTATTTACATTCCCCCCGCTTCTCCAATTCTCCGCTTCGCTAACCTTCAATCTCTTCTGCCGCTTTTCTTACTATGACCATCGCCACCCCCATCCCTCATCAATCCTACACAGAGATTTTTCTCCGCTTTCTCAAATTCGGACTCCTCGCCTGGGGAGGCCCCGTTGCGCAGATTGCCATGATACGACACGAACTCGTGGAGGAGGAAAAATGGATTACGCCTGATCGCTTCAACCGCGTACTGGCCGTCTATCAGGCACTGCCAGGACCCGAAGCGCATGAACTGTGCGTATACTTCGGCATGATTGCACGCGGACACCTGGGCGCACTGCTCGCAGGCCTAGGTTTCATGCTCCCCGGCTTCGTGTTGATGTTTGCTCTTTCGTGGTTTTATGTCACCTATGGCATCAACACGCCTCTGTTCCAATCCATATTTGCGGGAATGCAACCTGCTGTTGCCGCGCTCATCGTGCGCGCGGTTCATCGCATCGGTAGCCATGCCCTCCAAAACAGCGCATGGCTTTGGAGCATTGCATTCGTCGCCGCCCTCGCACAGTTACTCAGTGTGAACTTTCTGTTCACGCTTCTCATCGCGGGATTGATTTACACATTCGCACAACGCCGTCAAATCGTCCTGGCGGGAATTCTCTTGATCGGCTTTTTGATATATCTTACCTTTATTGGATTTTCCGATTCGCGGACGATCCCAACGCAAGCACCCTCCACCTCCACCGAACTCGCTTCACTCTCAGCCTTGTTCTGGTCCGGTTTAAGAAGCGGGCTTCTCACCTTTGGCGGTGCCTATACTGTCATCCCATTCCTACAGCACGATGCTGTTGAGGTCGGCGGCTGGATGACAAACGCGCAGTTCCTCGATGGTCTGGCCCTTTCCGGCCTCCTACCCGCACCGTTGATCATTTTCTCTACGTTTGTGGGGTACATCAGCGGTGGTCCGCTTGGCGCACTTCTGATCACGATTGCCATCTTTGCCCCTGCCTTCTCGTTCACCCTGATCGGACACAATTATCTTGAACGACTGGTGGAGAATCGATTTGCTCACGCCTTTCTCGATGGTGTAACAGCGGGTGTCGTTGGCTTGATCAGCGCGACAGCGCTCGATATTCTAAGCAAAACGGTCGTCGGTCTTCACGCATGGATTATTTTTAGCATCGGCTTAATCATTCTCTTCCGCTCCCGCACCAAATGGACAATTGCCGTGGTATTGCTCATGGCGGCATTATACGGGACGATCTTATTCCACTGACAAATCCTTCATCTCCATAAATGCCTCTACCACGCGCGGATCAAAATGCTTTCCTGCCTCGGCGCGGATGTAACGACGCACTTCAGCCTGTGGTATCCCCTTGCGGTAAGGACGATCCGAAGTCAGCGCGTCCCATACATCAATTACAGGAAAGAGACGCGCAGCGAAGGGGATCTCCTCCCCTTTTAGTCCACGCGGGTAACCTGTGCCGTCCCACTTCTCATGATGACAATAGGGAATATCAATGGCTGGACGGAGAAAATCAATAGGATAGAGCATTTCATAAGCATATTCAGGGTGTTTGCGCATGAGGGCGCGTTCCTCTTCAGTTAATTCTCCCGGCTTGAGCAAGATCGAATCCGGAATCGCCATTTTGCCAATGTCATGCAAAAGCGCGCCGCGTCGAATATGGATGATGCGCCTTTCATCCACGCCCATTAAACGCGCCAGACGTTCGGTCAGAACTGTGACGCGTTGGGTATGTCCCTCCGTCTCCTTATCACGTAAGTCCAATGCGCGCACCCATCCCTCGAGCGTCATCTGATATGCTCTCTCCAGTTCAGCATTGGTCGCTTGTAAATTCTCGAACAATTCTGCGTTGTCAATTGCCACTGCGGCCTGATCGGCAAAAGCGCGAATCAGTTCGCGATCGCTATCGCGAAAGATACCGGCGCGGGCGCGGTTATCCACATAGATCACCCCAATCAATCGGTCCTTGACTTTGAGCGGTGCGCAAAGGATCGAACGCAGTTGATAAGCCGCCACGCTCAATTGTTTTTCAAAACGCGGATCTTCCTGTGCATTGGTCGTCAGAATTGGCTCACCTGCCTCTATGACCTTGTAGACAACTGTACGACTTCCCCTAAATTCTTCTCCCTCAAGATCGGTATGAGCCATACCGCGCGCAATCTCCACTTTGAGTTTCCCGTTCGGATCGCGCAGCATCAGAAAGCCACGCTCGGCGCGCATGAGTTCGATAAGTGTGTCCATGACCTCTTCGAGCACTCGCTTCCTCCCCAGAGATGAATTGATCACGTGCCCCACCCCCATCAGCGCACCAAGTTGACTCTGCCTGATTCCAAGATGTTCTACAACCTCTTTCTCCAGGTTGACCAATGACTGGGTGATTCGCGAAATATCCTGTACCACCTTCAGGGAATCTGGATTCTCTGCATTGGAAAGCCGCCCGGCAATCACAGCCAATGACGCCCTCACATCCTGAAAACGCCTCTGGATGAAATGCAAATCTGTGGGTTGTTTGATCATGGGAACTCCTTGTCGAATAGGAACCCAGTGTTACTATTGTACAGCAATTTAGACCCACCCTGTACAGTTTCTGGCTTCATTCTTTCTCAGCCACTTATACCCTCACCAAGAAACGGCATACGACAACCATCCTAACTCATCATCTTATTTATATGACGAAAGGAAAGGCCTTTCGACTTATAATTACGACAAACTATTCAAAGGAGCGAACATGACACTCGAAAACTATCTGGCTGAAGCTGGTGCGCTGGCAGGATTGGCAGGAGTATTGGCCGGCTTCTCGCTTGCGGCCGTTGTGCAACTCCTCACTGCAAACAATAGCGGCAGGCTGACAACCATTAGCATCGTGATTTTCGCGGCGGCATCTGTGATGTTCTTATATTCCCTGCTTGTCGCCGTCCTATCCTTTTCTGCAGCGGCGGAATTGAACAGCATCCCTACCGAATTGGACAACCTCAACGTGGGAGCATTGTTGATTCTGTTCGCGGCAATTTACATCTTTGTGGGAGGCGTGGGGCTTTCCGGCTGGATGCGCTCGAAAGCCGCCGGTATTTTGACCACTTTCTTTGCCCTCCTCACCATGTGTCTGATCACATATGCCATTTATTCCGTGTTCGCGCTTTTTGTGTAAGATCGCTCTCGGCGTTCCGAAAAGAGAACTCGGAGATTGACCATCTCCGAGTTCTGTTTTTATCTGATTTTGAACATTTGCATCAACTTCATGGCAAGGTTCAAGTCACCACCCAATTTGAGCTTGCCTTGCATGAAGGCTTGCATGGCATCCAATTCGCCGGTGAAGATTTTGACGTAATCGCTGGAATCAGCGGTGAGCGTCATGTTCGCTGCGCCGCTGGGCGCACCTGACTTCACTTCACACTTGCCATTAGCAATGA
>DATLZK010000004.1:0-44378 GCA_035574015.1 Anaerolineales bacterium | reverse complement strand
ACGAGCAGATCCAACTCCAATTACCCAGACTGATTTCGGGTACACCGGGCAGAGAGCATTGCCTGATACCGGCTTGATGGATTACAAAGCGCGCTTCTACTCGCCGTCCCTGGGTCGCTTCCTCAGCGCGGATACTATCGTGCCGGAGGCGGGTAACCCGCAGGCGCTGAACAGTACGCGTATGCAAATAACAACCCTTTGTATTATACAGACCCAAACGGTCACTGGGCTGAGACTGTCTTCGACGCGATCTCGCTAGGAATGACGATTAACGACATCCGCAACGAAGGGTGGACGGTGATGAACACCATTTCGTTGGTGACGGATGTGGCTTCGATCGTCATTCCGGTCGTGCCGGCGGGGGTGAGTCACGCCCTGCGCGCCGCCAAACTCGCCAATAAAGCGGTCAACGCCGTGGATACCGCAGAGGATGCGGCGAAGCTTATTTAAAGCAGATGATTTTGTTTCGGCTGGAACGAAATTAGGTGATGATCTCAAGAAAGCAACAAATTGGGTCAAACAAGAGAATGGTTTCTTTGACGTGATGGTTCATGGTTCGCCAAATTCATTCCATGTAAAACATAATGGCAACTGGGTTGATATAGACCATCGTACGCTGGCAACATTCAAGAAGAGCGAGTGGCAGGGTGAGCCTATTCGTTTGCTTTCATGTAGTTCCGGAGCTTGCCCAACCGGAGTGGCTCAAAATTTGGCAAATAAGTTAAAGGTGCCAGTAAAAGCACCAGATGACACCTTGTGGGTTTACAATACTGGTAAATTAACTATTGGACCTAAGCCCTTTGTCAATACAGGAAGTGGAAAATTTTTACGCCAAAAAGGACGCTCGAATGAAACTAAAAAGAGTCGGCTTTTTCCGAGAGTTACCATATGGGTTTCCGGAAGACCCAAGTATAAACGACCGGCAACCAACATTACTTTGGGATGAATCTGACGTGTTGCAATATTTACAGTCCGGAGTCTTGTTTATATCCGCTCCTGGAATAGAATATGATATTTTAGATTCATCAAAAACTATAATTGGCTCGTTGAATATATTTACAGACGGACAATGGGCATGGCCTGAAAGTTTATCCTATTACTTAAGGAAATATCACGTAGCACTACCCTTGGACTTCTTAGAAGACATAAGAAATAGAAATTACATTGTCCCAGATTCCAAGCAAATAGCTTTAGATGAATTAGAGTTATGAAAAGGATGTTTTGTATATAAAGCCTTTCCCTAAGAATGGGGGCTCGGTGAAAGCCAATGACCTGCGCACGGCCGATAAAATCCGCCAGGCGGACGGCACAACGGGCATCGTCTGGCTGAAATGGAATATCCACAAGACCCAGGCGATGTATAATCTCACCGTTGACACCGCCCACACCTTCTTCGTGGGCGAGGGTCAATGGCTGGTGCATAATGCGTGTCCGACAATTAAAGTTTCTAAGAGTCAATAGCCGGAAGCAGCTAAACATATTGAGGATGCTCAGGCAACAGGCCAACCAAGTATATTGACTATTATCACTCAGGAGCATCTACTCGTCGAGCAGAAGCACTTAAGAATTACCCGCCAAAGCCAGGATTGCATAGAGATGAATATCCCCCTGCTATGTTTGAAGAAGGAGGGGCTGGAGCCAGTGTCCGATATATTGACCCATCTGACAATATGGGGGCAGGTGCCTGTCTGGGAAACTTATGTCGTCCTTATCGCGATGGTACGAGGGTGCGCATTGTTGTAGTCAAGTGAGGTTTACGCATGAAAGAAATAGAGTCATTTGAACTCTCATTTGGATATGCTCAGGTGGCTGTTTTCAACTCGAATCTAATCTATCCATTCAATAAGTGGCAACCCCAACATTATGCACAAGGATTTTCTTGGCGACCAGGAAGTGTTTCATTTAGGCTGCTTGATGAATTTGGCCTTCTTCAAGTCAAGGTGCAATTGGGTGGTCAAATTGAAAGCAGGCCAGATGTCATACGAGCAATACTTGTGCCATTCTCCGTCGATCCATTAGGAATTGTAGAAATTGCTAGTGTAGATCAAGATGGTAAGCAAGTCCAAGTTCCCGAAGACAAATACGCACTTGTCTTTGAAACAGGACGTACTAATAGTGGGATTATGTGGTGCAGTTTTACTTTTGTTCCTGATACGCATGTAAAGGCGCGAATTCTTCTAGCAGATTCAGATCTATCACCTGCTTATCCTTTATTGATGGATGCTGAGCCTGCCTGAGCCAAAATGAATGAAGAAAGCGCATCCGCATTTCCACGCTCCTCACCACCTACGCCACGAACGGCACGACGCGAACAGACAAGTCCAATCCACCGAACTGACCGCCTGGTGGAAGAGGCTTCAAGCGCTAATTGAAAATGATCCAAAGAAATATCTCAGGTAGAAACCAGAGTTTTTACAAGAAGGTGCAAACCAGATGAGCGAAGATATAAAGAAGTTGACCAGCAAGCTAAAATTTCAGCCTGGTGCATCTCAAGCAACGATCAAGAAAGTTGAATCGAAATACAATTTTGAATTTCCCAATGATTACAAGGAATTTCTATTAAAGTCAAATGGAGCCAGCGGGTTTGTTGGAAAATCCTATCTTTTAATTTGGCCATTAGAGGATATTGAAGAAATTAACCGTCTGGCTAAAGTTGATGAATTTACGCCGGGCTTAGTATTATTTGGTTCCGATGGCAGTGGCATGTCATACGCATTCGACGTACGACGATCACCCCCAGCCTTCGTTGAAATTCCAGATATGAGCATTCATATCAAAGAAATAAAAACCTGTGGTTCTACATTTTATGAGTTTCTAAAATATCTATTCAATAAGGATTGCTCTCTCTCAGGCCGATCCTGATAGTGCATGAAGGCGTTGCATAACCTTCCTCATTATTCATGATTTGCTCGGCTGTATATTCCAAAACATAGCCGAGTTTTCCTTTTTTTCACTACATCCCTATCTGTAGCAAAGAGACTCGCCGCTTGGCTACTACGAAGTCACGGCTACATTTTCACATGAAGACCAGGTTCTCACCGAACTCATCCTTGACGGCGAGTGGATTGAAACCACCCCTGAGCACCCGTTCTACCCTTCGACTTCGCTCAGGGCAAGCTCTGGGCAGCGCGAGCCTGGCCCCCGATGCTTCGGGCTAATGTACTAGAAGTTTGCCTGCCGCATCGCCTGGGAGTTTTTCCCCAATGGCTTGGAGCGTTTCCCCAGTAGCGCTTCATTCGCGCCGCGCAGTCTGGCTCGTTTGAGGAGAAGATCGAAACGACTGGTTACGCCGCGCTCCTTCTACGAATGATCCATTTCCGCTCAGGACACTGGCAAAATTTGTTTTTAAGTTCAAGAAGAAGGACTCGAAATATCGGTAAGATAAACCCGCAAAGAGAATCGTCAGAGCAAGGCTGAGGGGGTAGATCAACGCATCGGACACGGGACCCAGCCGAAGGTTGGTTTGAAGCGCCGCGGTAATCGCGATAGGATGGTACATGTAAAGTCCATAGGAAATCTTCCCCAGATAGTTGAACGGTTGTATTTCCAGATTGATGAGAATATCTCTATTCGCCGCAAAGTTCAGAATGATGATGCCAAACCAAATGGAATAGAATTCCTTGTAGAGGTAGGGAAATTTCATGCCATGGATCACCACTTGAGGAAAGTACACACCCTTGTACAGCATGAGGGAGGTGAAGACAAGAGCAAAGTAGAAAAGATACTTGTTCAAAAAGAACTTCAGCGCCGGGCTGTTTGTGTGTAGCAAGATGGCAAAAAATCCGCCGATAGCCATGCTGGCGATACTGAAGGTGTACCAGAATGCACTGAGTGCATCTTTGAGCGGCAGAAAATCGGTGCGATCCGAAAACAAGGCGCGGGCAACCAGCAAATAGCCAAACAAGATGATGAACATGAGCGCCGCTCTGTGCTTTTTCACGAACTTTAGAACATGGGGCCAGACCAGATAAAACTGCTCCTCTGTGCCGATAGACCATGTAAGCGATGCATACGGCACGATGCCAAACAACGGCGAGACCAGATTCGGCAAGAAGAAGATGTAAAGCAAGACCTTGGCAAATAGATTCGAGAGAACGCGTTCCTTTTCATAGTCCGGCAGGGTAAAGAGCGGAATGTGCGGCAGAACGCCCAACGCCAGCAGGATGATCAGAAAATAAAGGGGCCAGATGCGCAGGATGCGCCTCACGTAAAAGTTTCGGATGCCAATGCCGCCAGTGCGGCTTTCCTCCTCCAGCAACAAATACGTAATGAGAAAACCGCTCAACACGAAGAAAAGGACAACACCGAGTTCCCCAATGATTTGAATAAACGACGAAGAGTAAACATTGGGTAACCCATACATGCTTTTGAGTTGCTCAATGTGATGCACAATAACAAGGAGCGCGGCGATGAAGCGCAATCCGTTCAGGTTGGGAAAATAGACCCTTGTCTGTGATGAAGGTTGTTGAGAATAGAACACCTCGCTCGTCATGATTAATGCTCTCTATCCAGGAACATATCCTGCATGGAAAGTTCATCTTCAAGGGGTTCAAGATGAGTAAACACCGTCACCCCACTTCCCAGAGCGGCACGAATCTCTGCCTCGAACTCTTCAGCAACGTGGTGTGCGTCGTGGACGGTCCAATCGCCGGGGAAGAGAATATGAATGGAGACGAAGCGGCGCGCCGCCGCCTGACGCGTGCGCAGTGCATGGAAGTTCACTCCTTTTTGACGGTATCTTTCGATGACGGCTTGAATTTTCTGCTGGTCGCTTTCGGGCAATGCCGCGTCCATTAGACCCGCCACAGATCGGCGCATCAATTGCACGCCCGTCCACAGGATGTTGATGGCAACTGCAATGGCAATGAGCGGATCGAGAATATGCCATCCTGTGATGCCTGCAAGGGCAACGCCGCCGATCACCCCCACAGAGGTCCACACATCGGCCATCAAATGAGAGGCATCCGCCTCGAGTGTGATGGAGCGGCGTTTTCTGCCCGTTGTCAAAAGAATACGCGCCACGATGAAGTTGATGAGTGATGCGCTGAGGGAGACAGCCAAACCCACGCCAAGTTGCTCCAGGGGGCGCAGATTCATCAACCTCTGCACAGCCGCGTGGATAATCCCCGCCGCTGCGCCGAGAATGAGCAAACCTTCTGTGATGCTGGCGAAATATTCCGCTTTACTGTGTCCATAAACATGGCCCTCATCGGCTGGGCGCGCGGCAATGATCAACATCAGTAGCGCCATGATGGACCCCGCCAGATTCACCACCGACTCGAGCGCATCGGACAACAAACCGATGGAGCCCGTCAAAAAATACGCAGCCGCTTTGAGAAAGATCGTTGCAAGCGCCGCGCCAATGGATAACCACGCAAATTTCGTCAACGAGGTGCGATGCGTCATTAAATCGTGATGCTCTGCTTGTTTATGAGGCATGGGTGAATGATACTGGTATGCGATAAAGTTTGAAAGGGACGAAAATCACAATTTTGATAAAAAAACAGGATGGGTTGATATTTTACCCATCCCGCCACGCCTGCAAGATTGCGTCAATTCATCCCGATGCCACGCGCCATCATGGGAGCCACAAACAAAATGACGCCAATGCCGATCACTTCCAGCCAGAGGATCAGGCGCGTGTGCTGATATTCTCCATCCGAAACTTCGGGCACGTTGTTCTGTCTCAATGCCCTGTTCCAACGAATATATCGAATCGTTGGATCCATGGACAACAAACCCACCAGTGCAAACGCTGCCATCTTCACCCAGAAGAACAGATTATGGATGTAAAAATTCACACCCTTCTCGAAGAAAAAGACGCGTAGCAAACCAACGATCAACAACAATCCCGCGGAGATACCATATATCAAGTCCACGCGCTGAAGGCGGCGCGCTTCCTCGACCGTCATGCTCCTTCGGAAGACAATAAATTCATAGATCAGACAAGATGTCAGAGTAAATGCAAAGAGGTGATGCAGAGCCGCCATCAGTGAGTTAACAATAATCATTTTATCTCCTGTCGTTTGAAGGAAAGATGTAGCCGAAGAGTTTCTTTGGGGATTGGAGGCCCTCGCTTGCTTCTTCGCTCACATGGGGATCACCCCGAGCCTCCTCCCCACCTTGGCGAACGCTTCCAGCCCTTGATCCAAATCCTTGCGACTGTGCGAAGCGGAGATCATCACGCGGATTCTTGCCTTGCCCTTTGGCACGGTCGGATACCCGATCGCCATCGCAAAGACACCCTCCTCGAACAACTCGCGGCTGAACTGTTGTGCCAGCGGCGCTTCGCCGAGCATGACCGGCGTAATCGGCGTCTCGCTGAGACCAGTATCGAAGCCCAGTTTCTTCATCTCCGCTTTGAAATATTTTGCATTATCCCAGAGCCTATCCACCAGTTCAGTAGATTCTTCGAGCAAATCTACCGCGGCGAGACAAGCCGCCGCGTCCGGCACAGTCATGGCAGAGGAGAACAGGAAGGGCCTGCCGCGTTGCCTCAACCATTCGATGATCACCTTATCCCCCGCGACCATTCCGCCCACCACGCCGAAGGCTTTGGACATCGTGCCGACTTCGATATCCACCTGACCGTGCAAACCAAAGTGATCCACGATACCGCGTCCGCCCTTGCCCAGCACCCCTTCGCCGTGCGCGTCATCCACCATGAGAGGAATTTCGTACTTCTTTGCCACCGCCACCAGATCGGGCAAAGGTGCAATATCTCCGTCCATGCTAAAGACGCCATCCGTAACAATGAGCGCGCGCCGATAATTCGACGCGTGTTCTTTGATCGCATCCTCCAACGCCTCAGGATCATTATGTTCATAGGCGACGATCTTCGCGCCGGAAAGTCGGCATCCATCAATGATCGAAGCGTGATTCAACCTATCCGAAAAAATCACGTCTTCCTTACCAACCAGAGCAGAGATCGTGCCGAGATTTGCCGTAAAGCCAGATTGAAAGGTAATCACCTCCTCTGCACCCTTGAACTTTGCAAGCCGCTGCTCGAGCAACACATGCAAATCGGTTGTGCCGGCAATTGTACGCACAGCGGCAGGACCCACGCCGTACTTCTTCATGGCTTCCTCTGCCGCCTGCACCAGACGAGGATGATTCGCCAAACCGAGATAATTGTTCGAGCAAAAATTGAGCACATGCCTACCATCCACAATCAGGCGCGCTCCCTGTGCCGAGCCAATCGTGCGAATACGATTGTATAAACCCTGCTCTTTCAAACTTTCAATTTCCTGTGCAAGCCAGTCGAGTTTGGACATAGACACTCCGTGAAATAGCAATTGGAAGATTCAGAATCGGTGACTGCATTATAGCGAATTCAGCATCAAAAAATGTCACAGAACTGCCATGACATCCTCCCCACTTTCTGTTCCCTTTCATTCGTCTTCTTTCGTCCTTATGCTTGCATCCTCCACCAGCACACCCAATTCCGTCATGGCTTCCATCACTTTTTGGATGGCTCCACTTTTGACGATAACAGCTGTGGGACTGAGCACCTCGCCCAGATATTTTGCCGCCCTCGATTTACGCATCTCCTCCAGGACCTCGGGCCTGCTTACCCTCAAAATGACTTGAGTCTCCGCTCGCGCCTCGGTCCCGTTAACTTCCCAACGCTTGAGCGCCTTGACCAGCACAGGTGGAACTCCGGCGTCGGAATACTTCGCGAGAAGCGCAAGCAGATGTTCCACCTTCAAGCCCTGTTCTTTTGCCTTTGCAAGTGAGCGAGTTGTGATGCGGTAATGAAAAACACCCTCTCTGGGCTCATCCCATTCGCAAAAGCGGGAGACCTGATAACGCACAGTCCTGGGCGCCTCGCGCGGGATGGAAACTTTTCCGGCTGAAGTCACTGTAATCTTTCCTTTTTCTTCTTTCGCGCTCTCACAAGGGGAAATCCGAAAAGCCGTCGGCTCTGTCGCCCCTTCTGCAATGGACAAATCCACCTGTCCCAGCCAATGCAGGATATTTGTAATGAAATAGCGGATGAGCGCGCCATCCACCTCATCCCAATATGCAAAGCCGCGCAGGTACTGTCCATCGGCAGCGCGTTTGATAAACCAGGAATCGTAATCGCCGGCAGGGCGCTGAAAATCGGCATACTTTTGTTTGACATCGCGGATGAAGGCATTGAGGCTCCACCATTTTCCCTCGGGAATTTCATCGAGCAGGTTGAGGAGGAACTCGCGCGTTTCCTGCGGCTGGTTCGTCCACTCACCCTCGCAGAGGATACTCGGCATGAGTTTGAGTTCGTTGAAGATTTCACTTTCCAGCCAAGCCTCCTGTAACATATTCAAGGCATCGGCGCGGGAGGCTTCAAGAAAGGCTTTCACGGCTTCCGCGCGGACTCCCTTTCCCTCAGGCAGGATCAGGTCTGCTGCGATGAGCAGTGCTTTGAGGCGAGGGTCGAACGCCCAATCGGCTCTGCCCATACGCAGCGCGGCAAGCATGGTGGTAGCATCATCGAGAATGAAATCAGTAGCGAGAATCTCCTTTCCTTTTTCACCTGGCGAAGCCGGTCGCCCCAGCGGCTCGGCAGGACTTTCCACTTCTTCTACGGTTTCTTTGCTTTCCTCTTGCAACAACTCAAGTAAATCATCGGGAATATAAGCAAATTCTTGCGGACCCTTTTCTGTATCGAAGAATGCTCTTGCCAGCAAGCCACGATAGTAAAGCACTTCAGTGGAGGAGATGGGATGGAGATAGGGCTTTTCGCGATCACGTTTGCCGGGTCCCATTTCACGGATTTCGCCAAAGCGACGCGTAAAGGTGCCCCAGGGGAGACGTCCGCCCGCACGAAGGAGGGCGGAAAGCGCGGACTCCGCCTCGGGGGAGAGAGAAGCCCGAATCTCAGCGAGCAGGCTAGGGTCGAGGAGTGAAGCGCAAAGTTCCTCCAGGGCGGCGTCGGTTTTGGAGGATTTCAATTCCAATCCCCATAGTTCGGCGATGATGCGGAGGTGTCCCATATCATGATTGAGAAGGGAATGAAATAAATCAGGCATGGGAAATGCCAATGACAGGAGACTGGAAACAGGTGTTAACCGCGCACAACTTTGAGCGCATGAGGCAGGATTTCAAAACTGACTTTGCGCACATCGGTGCCGGGACCGGAAAAGATTTCGCCGTCGGCGTGGATGTAGAGGGGACGATCTGCCGTGAGGGTGAATTTTTTGCATTGATCTATGGTGACTTGTTTGAAGCGCCCATGTGTGCCTTTCATCACTTCGGGAACGATGCGAAGCAGCATGAGGCGGCTGACGTCTGTAATCATGGCGTAGTGGAGCATGCCATCGTCAATTTTGGCTTCAGGCGCGATGAGGAAGCCGCCGCCTTCACGTGGACCGTTGCAGATCACAAGGTAGATGATGTTTTCTTCGAACGTTTTGCCGTCCACTTCAATTTTCATCTTGATAGGATTGTGATCGAGGATGATGGTTTGAAGGACAGCGGTGAGGTATATGAGGAAGCCGCGCAAAAGGGGAAGTTGATGCGAGCGAATGGTGACGATAGCACCAAAACCGACGCCGAGGGTGTTATCGAAATATTCGCGACGTCCGTGTTCATCGGTCATCACACCCAGATCAACCGTGGACGGTGCGCCGTGGATGGCATGATGGAGCGCTTCGGCAGGATTTTTGGGAACGCCGATGCTATGTGCAAAATCGTTCCCCGAGCCAACCGGCACGACGCCGAGGATGGGGCGTTGGTTTTCGGGGACTTGCATGAGCCCATTCATCACTTCGTGTACCGTGCCATCACCGCCGACGGCAATGACCAGATCGTAACCTTCGTGGCCTGCCTGTCTTGCCAGTTCAACAGCATGACCGGGATACACTGTGCCGCTCCAGTCAATCCCTCCATGTTCTTCGGTAATGGAACGCAAATCACGCGCCACACGCCAGGCGTTGCCCATATCTGCCATGGGATTCAGAATGATTTTGATTTTGCGATGCATGAAAAACGCCTCCACGAAGAAAAACCCTGAAGGGCTTCCCATGTGGAATACATGAATTGAGTGAGGGTTGAAGAACCTTCAGGGTCGGTAAGATGTTTCAGCGATTATACCCCCAAGTCTTTTGAGATTAGACAGAATGCTGCTCGAGAGGCGCTGTGAAGCCGCGTGCAATCTGAAAGGTTCCACGCTTATACTTCTTGGCCTGATAGAGGGCCGCGTCGGCAGCGCGCAGCAGGTCGGGCCCATTGCGCGCGTGGAGGGGATACAGAGCCACTCCACCGGAGATACCCAACTCGAGTTTTTTATGATCGGGAAGCGTAAAGTTGATCTTTTTCATTGTGTCAATGATCTTTTCCGTCACGACCATGGCGGAAGAGATGTCGGACTGGGTGAGGATGAGGGTCAATTCATCACCGCCGTAGCGCGCCAAAAAGTCGGTTGCGCGCACGCCACGTGCAATATGATTGAAGACCAGTCTCAACACTTCATCACCGACGCTGTGTCCATAGGTGTCGTTGATGTATTTGAAGCCGTCGAGATCCATCATGACGACGGCAAAAGAATAGTTATTTCGCCGCGCCGCCTGCACCTCCTCTTCGAGTCGTTCATCCAGCGCGCGGCGATTGGGGAGGCCCGTTAAAGTATCGCTATACGCCTGATGGCTGATCATTTGATGCAGGCTGGCATTCGAAATGGCAACCGCCGCCTGATCGGAAAGCAAGCTGAGTAAACGCAGTTCCGAAGCCGTAAAGCCGCCAATCGTCGAGCGTGAAAGATTCATCACGCCAACGACGACATCCCCCACTTTCAGCGGAATACCAATGATGGAGCCTGTCCAATCGCTGGGGACATTTTGAAAAAGCGGGTGATTCTGCATGTCTTCGACGATAATCATCTTGCCGTGACGGGCGACCGTGTAGGTCAAGCCATTGGGGCGAGGGATAGCCCAAGGTTTATTGCGTGTGCCATCGGCACTAAGGGCAGCGCCAAAGGAGAGTTTTTGATTCTTATACAGAAAGATATTAACATCGCGTGCGTTTTCGATCAACCGCATGGCTTCATGCGCAACCGCGTCCAGCACGTCCGGCAAATCCAGGCTCGAGGTGAGATGGATGCTCAGTTTTTTGAGTGCGTCGAGTTCATCCGTGAGTTGTCGGAGAAGTGTCAGCAAGGCACGATGATCAATCAGGCTTTGAACAAGTTCAGCCGCGCTTTCGGAAGATACGGGGGCGGATCTTTCAAGCGCGGCGAACAGAACCTCGATCAATTTGAGCAGGTGTTCTCGCTCAACGGGATTCTCCCCCTCCTCTTCAAGCCGCCTGCGAGCCTCTTCAAGGATTTGCAACCTTTGGTCGCCCATTCTCACGAATTGACTGGCTGACATTTAATCATGAAACCATCCGATTTCAGTCGGCTCTTTTATCCTATCGTCTCGAAAGCATTATAACAAGCGAAGACAACCTGAATATTACATGCGCGTTACAACCTTACAGAGGATATGCTAAAATGAATGCAATCTTTTTGTGGAGAATAGTGTGCCTGCACTCAAGAAAAACAATCCCAAATCCAAAACGGTGAAACAAAGCCCTTCCCCTGCTCAGCCACGGGGCATACCCTTCGATCAAACTCAGAGCAAGCTGGTTCCCACCACCCCTCTCACGCCACGCCGACGCGCGCTCCTCATTGGCGCCTCGGATGGGCTCGGCGCGGCGCTAGCGCGCAAACTTGCCCGCGAAGGATACCTGCTCGCGCTGATCGCACGGCGCAAGGAAAAACTTGAAGCGCTTTGCAGGGAACTCAATACAACCGAAAACATTGCACGCTCCTATGTCCACGATGTGACCCATTACGAGGAAATTCCCGATCTGCTCCGTCGCATCGTTGCCGAACTTGGCGGTTTGGATCTGGTCATTTATATTGCCAGCGTCAACCTTCCGCCCGGCGGCATGGATAAATATAACTTTGAAAACGACCGCCGCATGATCGAAGTCAACCTCATCGGCGCAATGGCGTGGCTGAATCCCATCGCCGAGATGTTTCAATCGGCCGGAGCCGGGCAAATCGTGGGCATCTCTTCGGTAGCAGGCGATCGCGGGCGCGTGGGCAACCCCGCCTACAACGCTTCAAAGGCAGGGCTGACAACCTACCTCGAAGCCTTACGCAATCGGCTCACACGACGCGGCGTGCATGTACTCACGGTCAAACCCGGCTTTATGAAGACGGAAATGCTCAAAGCCGCCCAGGGGCCTACCCCATTTGCCATCACACCTGAACGCGCCGCAGAAGACATCTTCAAAGCCATTCAAAAGCGCAAACAGGTCATTTATATTGCGCCCATCTGGCGCTGGATTATGCTGGCTATTCAACATACGCCTTCATTTATTTTTCGAAGATTGTCATTCTAGCGGTGTAAGCGCGGGCGGATGAATTGAATTATCGAACGACTCTCTCAAGTCTCTTCTTTGATCTTGCGTACTCCTATCCCTTTTTCAATGACAGAGAGGAAGGGCGAGAACCTACATCAGGTAAACGGTTAATAAAATCATGTCCACAAACCTAAACGTGCATTTTACACAACTCGAAAATTTTGGTCATTCTCTCAAAGCTTCCTGCTATCGCATTCCCGTCAAACGAATAGAAGATATTTATGAGGCCTTCCGCTGGGCAAAAAAACTGGGGCTGACTGTCGCAGCGCGCGGCGCGGGGATCAGTTACAATGACGCCTCGCTCAACGGCGGTGGCATCGTGCTGGACCTATCGGGGATGAATCGTATCCTTGAGTGGGACCCCGCCTCGGGCTTAGTGCGCTGCGAGCCCGGTGTCACCATCGAACAATTATGGAAGTGTGTGGAACCCGATGGCTGGTGGCCCCCCGTCGTCTCCGGCACAATGAAAACCACCCTGGGTGGGTGTCTTGCCATGAACATTCACGGCAAAAACAATTTTCAAGTCGGGACAATCGGCGAACATGTGCTGGAGTTTACCGCCATGCTCCCCACAGGCGCGCATATCACCTGCACGCCAAAGAAAAATGCGGATTTATTCTATGCGATGATCGGTGGACTGGGGATGCTCGGCATATTCACCTCCATCACCATGCAAATGAAGCGCATCTATTCGGGACTGGTCGCCGTGGACGCCTGGCATGTGCCGAATCTCCACCGACACTTAAACGATTTGCTCGAACACGCGCCGCATTACGATTACATTGTAGGCTGGCTCGATACAATGGCTCGCGGAAAGAGTCTTGGGCGCGGGCAGATTCACGCGGCGCGCAACCTCAAAGAGGGCGAGGATCGAAATCCGCAACAGTCCATGGCACTCGAAAACCAGCACTTGCCGGATCGCCTCTTTGGCATCATGCCGAAATCGCTTCTACATTATTTTATGAATCCCTTCCTGAACAACTTCGGCGTGAGGCTGATCAACACGGCAAGGTATCTCTCTGCTTTGCGCGATCATTCTTTTCGCGAATCGCATGCAGAGTTTCATTTTCTGCTCGATTACGTCCCGAATTGGGAGCGCTCGTTCGGGCGCAACGGCTTGATCCAATATCAGTCATTTTTGCCAAAAGATACCGCTGAAGACGCCTGGCGCGAGATGCTCAGCCTCTCACACCGCCACAAATTGCCCTCCTATCTCGGTGTGACAAAACGCCACCGCCCGGACCCGTTCCTGCTCTCTCATTCTGTGGATGGATTTTCTCTCGCACTGGATTTCAAGGTGACAGAGGAAAATCGCACTAGGTTAAGCCAAATGCTCCAGGAGTTCGACCGCATCGTCTTGGAGGCTGGAGGGCGATTTTACTTTGCCAAGAACAGTGAAACGACGCCGGAAACGGCACGAAAGTTTTTGGGCGATGAGGTCATCTTGAAGTTCAAGAAACTCAAGAAGCGCTGTGACCCAAATGGACTGCTTGAATCGGATTTGTATCGGAGAATCTTTGCGTAGGACGTTTTTGTGTCAACGATGAACCTTATCGTTGAGGACCTCGGCTTGATCGAATACGAAACCGCGTGGAAACTGCAGGACCAATACGCGGCTGACATTGCGGAAGGGAAGCGTCCTCCCACGTTATTGCTGCTCGAACATCCTCACGTGTACACATTTGGAAGGCGTGGGAAGCAGGAAAATCTGCTCTGGAGCGAAGCCCAACTCAAGGAAAAGGGCATTGCCATTCATTGGGTGGATCGCGGCGGCGATGTGACTTATCACGGACCCGGTCAATTGGTTGGCTATCCGTTAATTCCGTTGGGAATGCCTCTCGCTCAAGGGGAAAAAGAAGGGCACATTCCCGATGCAGATTATGTCGGCTATATTCGCAAACTCGAAAAGACGATCATTGTAGCGCTGGCGCGCCTGGGGCTCGCCGCAGGACAGCGCCCCGGTTTGACCGGCGTCTGGATTCAAGCCGATGTGCATTCGCGCTGTCCGCGTTGCAAGCCGGAAGATCGAAAGAAGCCTGCCAAGATCGCTGCCATCGGCGTCAAAGTGGATGCGCGCGGTATCTCGCGTCACGGCTTTGCTTTGAATGTGAATCCGGATATGAAGTATTGGGATGGCATCATTGCCTGCGGCTTGCAGAATGAACCAGTCGCTTCGCTGGCTGATTTGTTTGCCGAGCCGCCTTCGATGGAGCAAGTCAAACGCGAAGTGGCAAAGGCATTCGGCGAAGTGTTTGCCTTTGAGATCAATTTCATCCACCAGGCAGCGAGAGGATAGGAAAACCACAGGGATACCCTCGAGAGCGACAAAGCCCATTTTATTGCTAATAAACGTCAGTTCGGGATAGGGACTTTTCATCCACTGAGTAACTTGACGATAAATTTTCCACCTTGCTCTGTTGCAAACAAACGCTCCTGCTTCGCGTTGCTTGCCATCCCTCGCCCCTGCCCCTCAAAACGTTTATCCCGAATTCACGTTAATAAACTTCAGTTCAGGATAAGGGCTTTTTCACGGCGGAGACGCGGAGAACGCTAAGAAAACGTAATACCTAACCTCCTCCCAAAGGGAAAAGGGTAAAGGGGTGAAGTTGCTCGTCATAACGGAATCAAGCCTGCCCTGAGTCGGAAGCGCCGCGTCTCACCCTTTTGCGCTCTTTTTTGTGCTTTTCCTGCCCTTCACGACGCGGCGATAGGGAGGCATGTCAATCACACAGATACGACATTTACTTGTATCCAAAAGTTTATTCCACAAACTCGGATAACTCTTGGCAAAACTTTCAGGGTCGAGGGTAGAGGTGATCACCGTCGGCAAATTTGCGTAGTAACGGTAATTCAAAATCTGATGCAGTTTATCCTCCGCCCATACCGAACTGATGCCGCTTTCCTTGAGATCATCGAGCAACAACAGCGGCGTGGTGCGGATCTCATAAGCACGGCGGTCAAAGGTCACGTCGGAATTGGGGCGGAAGGTGGCTCGCAAATAATCGAGAAGAGCCGAAACTTCGACAAGTAGCGCCTGCCCTCCCAAAAGCAAACGGTAATTGCCAATCGCCGCGGCGAGATGGGTCTTGCCACAATACGATTGACCCAAAAACACCAGCCAGCCATTTGGATTCTCTGCAAAGTGAACTGCGGCATCCAACGCCTCATGCAGGCGCTTGACATGCTGCTGCGTGACCTTCTCGCGAATGATCTCCTTATCCTTGAACGGACGCCCGTAGCGATCCTCTTTTTCCCTGATGATGGTGGTGACAATTTCTCTGCCCACTTCATCGTCGCGGGTTTCGAAATTGCCAAAGGACATTTCCTTGATGTGTGGAAGCGAGAGCATGGAAATGCCGGGGTTGCTCGTCTCGGTGGGGCGGCGATAATCGGGCGCGGTGATGCGCACATAGCGCACAAACTCCGCATCCTGTAAACGCGAACGAATGCGGCTTTCGATCTCATCCAGAATCAAATTCGTGGTAATGACCGTAGGCAGTTTGTTGATGTAGCGATAGTTGATAATCTGAAAGAGTTTTTCCTGTGCCCAGGGTGTGGCGTTCTGTGTGCCGAAATCATCCATCACCAACAGCGCCGCGTTGCGAATATCCTCGAAACGCGCTTCGAACGAGGTTTCGGGATCGCTGAACGAAAAGCGGAGATTGTCCAGCAGATCGGGAACAGTAATGAACAAGGTTGGCACACCACGCTGCACGCATTCATTTGCAATAGCGGCGGCGAGATGCGTCTTGCCACAGCCATATGAACCTTCGAGCAGCAGCCAGCCTTTCAATGTTTTGGCGAAGTCTTCCGAAGCATCCAAAGCCTCCCGCAGGCTAGCAACCTCCTGCGGCGAGATAAATTCCGCCTTAGGATTTCCGGTGGGGTTGAAATTTGCGAAAGTCAAATGGCCCAAACGCTCGAGATTGCTCAACTCATAGAGGCGTTTGCGTGCGTTCTCGGCAATTTCATTAGCGCGGCACACACACGGTTCGAGCTTCCCAAACTTTTCGTGTCCCACTGGCACATCCACGCGCAAAAAACCAACCCCGCCACAGTGCGGGCAATCGGGCTTGCCCAGCAGGGGCGCCGCACTAATCCCGGTCGAGATATTCTGCGAACTCGCTCTTTGTGTATCGCTCAGAACCTTGGAGAGAGTTTTGCTGATCTTTTTTTCCATGTCTGCCTTCGTTCTTCCAATGCTTCAAAACAGCCTCGCAGTACTTCCAATTTCTCTTGTTGTTCTTCACCGCCAGCGCAATGGCATCGGCAATCCACTCGGCAGGATACAGTTCCTCTGCATCCTTCAGCGCGTCGGCAAGCAACGGTGTAAGGGGACCGATGTTCTCTTCATACAACTTGAACACGTTTGGGCGTTCCGGTGGTGGCACAGCGACGTGAGCCGCGGGATCCCACCTCCCGCTTTCGATTGCCTGAACGGCGGCTCTGCCTCGCGGCGAATTCAGCAGAAAATACACCTTCGCTTCTTTCTGGACCTTGAGCAGACTCCCACGCTGGACACCTTTTTCTAGCCCACGCGTGATCTCCTCCGCACTCAAACCCAGTTCCTTCACATCGAAATCCATTCTACTCAGCGCCCGGAATGGACCGTCCATGTGCGCGACACGCCAGAGCATATACAACGTGATCTTCAATTCCGCCGCATCATCAATCTGCTTCAATAATTGATGAAAGAAGGAGTCGGGGAGCGGAGTAAATGTTTCAGCGTCGGTGAAGCCTTTGAATCGATTCATCATCTCTCTATGCCTTCGCAGGCGACCCAGGAAAGCCTCACCTTGCACATGATGAAATGACCTGGTTGAGCCTGACGCTCCTCGCCATAACGCTACTCATTCGGTCTGAACACCCTTGTCGCCGCGTTTTCAAATTTTGCCAGCGTGCTACGGAAGACCAACTCCACACTGCCTACCGGTCCATTGCGGTGCTTGGCGACGATGATCTCAGCGATATTCTGCTTGACTGTGTCCTTCTCGTATTGGTCGGGACGATAGATGAACATAACGACGTCGGCATCCTGTTCCAGGCTTCCGCTTTCACGCAAATCGGAAAGAACCGGTCGCTTATCCGAGCGCTGTTCTACGGCGCGCGAGAGTTGCGCCGCCGCCAAGACGGGGACATTCAACTCGCGGGCTAGAATCTTCAAATTGCGCGAAATGTAGGAAACCTCCTGCACGCGGTTATCGGTGCGCATATCGCCGCCCATCAACTGGAGGTAATCAATGATGATCAGGTCGAGCCCGAATTCCATATGCAAGCGACGGCATTTCGTCCGCAATTGAAGTGGCGTGATGGCAGGCGTATCGTCGAGATAGATATGTGTATCCCCAAAGACTTCGATGGCGTGGGTGAAGAGGGGCCATTCATTCTCCTGCAACTTGCCGGTGCGCAGGCGCTGCGAGTCAATGCCGGTTTCCTGCGCGATGAGGCGCTGCACGACCTGTTCATTAGACATCTCCAGTGAGAAAATGGCCACGTGCTTTTTATGCGTCAACGCGGCGTTCTTTGCCACCGAGAGCAGGAAACCCGTCTTGCCCTGACCGGGGCGCCCTGCGATGATAAGCAGGTCGGAAGGCTGTAAACCGCTCAGCAATTTGTCGAGGTCAATAAAACCCGTCGGAACACCGTGAATCTCTTCGGGACGTTTGGCGAGGCTATCAAGGCGGTCGTAGTATTCGCTCAGGACGGCGGAGATCGGCTGGAGGTCATGTTTGAGGCGGCGTTCGCTCACGTTGAAGACGGCTTTTTCCGCCTCATCCATTACATCGTCAATCGAAGCTTTCTCGTTGTAGGCAATCGAAGCGATCTGATTCGCCGCGGCAATCATCTTGCGGCGAACTGCATATCCCTCCACAATACGCGCGTAGGCTTCTGCGTTCAGTGAAGACGGCACTTGATTCACCAGCGCGGTTAAATAGGCTGTGCCGCCGATCTCGCTCAAGAGACCGCGCCGATCCAGTTCATCGGAGACCGTGAGCAGGTCAATGGGGATGCGCTGTTCGTGCAAACGGTTGAACGCCTCCCAAATCCACCTGTGCCGGTGAATGTAAAAATCGTCGGCGCTCAGAAATTGCGCGACGTCGTAATAGACTTCAGGGTTAATGAGCACCGCCCCAACGACGGCTTCTTCGGCTTCCCGGTTGTGCGGAACGGTCGAATACGAGGACGTGGCAGGGGCGGTTGCATCAGGGTTGGGAAGATCGGTCATTTCTTCTTGGGCTTCTTGGGCTTATCCGATGGATCGTCCTCAGGCTTGTCTTCATCATCGAGTTTATCGAGATTGAGTTTTCCCAGGAAATCCTCGAAGACGGATAAACGCTCCATCCCTTCCTTAGATAGTGGAGGGGGTTCTTGTTTTTCCGGCTGTGTTCCGACTTCGGTGATGTCTTTCTCCGGTTCGATGCCCGCTTCATTCATCACACTGGGATGGACAAGGATAGGAACGTGAGCACGCACCGAAAGGGCAATAGCATCGGAGGGGCGGGAATCAATATGCACCTCCTTGCCATTTACCTCTGCAACGATATTACCGTAGAAGATGTCGTTTTGCAGTTTGACGATTTCAACGCGCAGGATGCGCGCCTGGAGCGCGGCAAAAACATTCTTCAACAGGTCATGTGTAAGCGGGCGGCTCATCTCCACTTCTTGCAAGGCTACTGTGATGGCTTCCGCCTCATAAGGTCCAACCCAGATGGGAAGGTAGCGCTCGGAATTAACCTGCTTCAACACGACCAGGCGCTGTGGCGTCATCAAATGGACGCGCACACTATCAACTTGAACTTCGATCATCTCACGCATGGGAACTCCGTTAAGTGTAACTTATTTTAGCATAATCGAGGGCAGATGTCATTGAGTTGTCAGAATACTCAAATACGGCTATAATCTCGCCTTGCCAATCGGGGCGTGGCGCAGCCCGGCTAGCGCGCTTGCATGGGGTGCAAGAGGTCGGAGGTTCAAATCCTCTCGCCCCGACAGATCAGACCCTGAAGGTTGTGCAGAGGCCTTCGGGGTTTTGATTTTTTGGCTCTTTGGGGAGGTTGTCCATCTTCTCGCCACCGAGATCATGGCACAGAGAAAGAATTTTGAAAATCTTCGTGTTCGCAGTGCGCTCCGTCGTAGAGCAGTTTTTACCTCCATTGAATCCCAGGGGACTGATTTTTTATACTTACTTAAGTCAGTTTGGGATAGGGGCTTTTCATCATTGAGTAACTTGACGATAAATTTTCCACCTTGTTCTGTTGCAAACAAACGCTCATGTTTCGCATCGCTTGTCATCCCTCACCCCTGCCCGGGTGAGGGAGAGGTGCTGCTACCTCAAAACGTTTATCCCGAATTCATATTAGATAATCCTGCTTGCAATCCCTCCTTGCTTCGATTATCCTTGTCGGTGGGAGTGGTAAAGTCCCGGTGGGCTTCCTGGTCTTCAAAACCTGTGGCGGGCCGCGTGGCGGGCCGCGGTGGGTTCGACTCCCATCCACTCCCGCCATCTTTTCGAGTGCAGATGACAGATGATGGACAAATTTACAAAGTGATAAAGGTATTGTATGTCTCTTCCTGAAATGGATATTCTCACTCATTATGTTTCTCGCGTCTTTCGTATCGAAGATGTGACAGCGGGCAATGGGCGCGAGTGGATTGCGCGCTATCGCGGTCATCTATTGAACCAAGAAGACAGTGCCGCCGCGTATGATCTGCTCGCCGAACTGCTCAAGCCTCACCAACTCACTCCCCTCTTCCGAAAGGCAGAAGGCGACAAGCACGTCATCCTGCTTGTGAAAACTCCTGCGCCACCCAAGCCTGCCGCGCGCTGGTATCTCAACGCGATCCTGTTCATTGCTACAGTCTTCAGTATGCTGATGATGGGAGTGGATATTCCCCCCGAATCCATTCCCCGCGATGGTTCGTATCCCTTCCTTTTCATCCTTCAGCATATTTTGAGCGGCTGGCCCTTTGCGCTGAGCATGATGGGCATTCTGCTCGCGCACGAGATGGGACATTACCTTGCCTGTCGCTACTACAAGGTTCCAGCGACGCTGCCATTCTTTTTACCCGCTCCTTTGATCAGCCCGCTGGGAACATTTGGCGCATTTATCATGATGCGCGGCGTTCCAAAAAATAAACGTATTCTCTTCGACGTGGGCGTTGCCGGTCCAATTGCAGGATTGCTGATCGCTGTTCCGGTTCTTTTCCTGGGGCTTTCCCTTTCTCCGCTCGGACCGATTACACCCGCGCCGGAGGGCTATTCCGGCTTCCTGGAAGGCAATTCTCTGTTCTATTTGTTTTCAAAATATGTTGTGTTTGGCAAATTGCTCCCCGAGCCTGCAAGCACAGGTGGGCTACCCACCCTCCTGTACTGGATACGTTATTTCCTGACCGGTCATCCCATTCCATTCAATGGGTTGGACGTGCAATTGGACCCGGTAGCACTTGCAGGATGGGCAGGATTGCTCGTTACCGCGCTCAACCTCGTGCCGGTTGGCACACTGGATGGTGGGCATGTGGCATATGGTCTGTTTGGAGAGAAGGCTCGCAAAATTTTCCCCATTGTCATCGGTGTCTTAATCTCATTAAGTTTCCTGCCCTCTCTTCTTACCTTCTCAATGGGTGCATTCAATTATAGTTGGATGTTGTGGGTGTTCATTTTATTCTGGCTGGGCAATGTCCGTGCACAGCCGCTGGACGATATTACCGAACTCGATCCACCGCGCCGCGCCCTCGGCATCTTCATGCTCATCGTATTTTTCCTGCTCTTCACACCAATCCCTATAGTAGTGTACTGATGCGGACATTAAGAAAATTCTGCCTCGCCATATTCGGATTCATTTTCATTCTCTCCTCCTGCGCGCAATCCCCCTCAAGCGATGCAAGCACATCCACGCCGCGCCCCACGGCAACAAAAGAAGCCTCGGCGGAGGAAACGCCCACTCCTGCGGCAAGCAGGTTACAGGTCGAGAAAGAAGCGCTGCGCGGACTCCGCGTAAGGGTTTG
The DNA here is from genome assembly GCA_035574015.1 of Anaerolineales bacterium. Classification (GTDB taxonomy): domain Bacteria; phylum Chloroflexota; class Anaerolineae; order Anaerolineales; family Villigracilaceae; genus Defluviilinea. The sequence goes on along the minus strand of DATLZK010000004.1, from coordinate 22,982 downwards.
GCATCCCTGGTTCGGCGCGGAGGCAAGTCTGTTCGAGTCGCAAGTCGCGCAATTCAACACAGAGAATGAATGGGGGATTATCGTCGAAGCGCAAAGCATGAACAATTTTAGCGAATTGTTTTTGCAGACCGAAGCCGCGCTCGAGAACGCGACGCAACCGGATCTCGTGATCGCCCTACCCGAGCATGCGCTCGGTTGGATGGAAAATGTGTTGGATTTAAACGCATACATTCAGGATCCACTCTATGGGATAAGCGCGCTGGAAAGGTCGGAGTTTCCCTCTGTGATTTGGAGGCAAGATGAAGTGGAGGGAAAACGCCTGGGAATGCCTGCGCAACGAACCGGGCGCTTCATTCTCTACAACCGTACTTGGGCGCGTGAACTCGGTTTTGATTCTCCGCCCACCACTCCTTCCGATTTCGAACAGCAGGCTTGCGCGGCGAATCGGGCATTGCGCGAAGATGCTGACCCGAATAACGACCTGCTCGGCGGCTGGCTGATTGATACGCATGCCGCAACCTCGCTTTCCTGGATGATTGCGTTCGGTGGAGGCGTGCAGGAGGAGAACGGGTATCGGTTTTTGACCTCTGAAAACATCGAAGCCTTCAAATATTTGAAGAAATTACAATTGAACGGCTGCGCGTGGGTTGCCTCGCCGGAGATTCCCACCTCTGAGCGATTTGCCGCGCGTCAGGCACTGTTCGCCACCGCCGCACTCGAGGACCTGCCAGAACAAACGCGCGCCTTCACTGCCCTGGGCAGTCGGGACGATTGGACTGTTCTGGCGTTCCCTGGCGAAGAACGCGACGCAGTGGTGATTTACGGTTCATCGTTTGTGATCTTCGAATCGGATGAGCCGACTCAATTGGCTTCATGGCTATTTGTGCGCTGGATGCTTTCCGCGGAGAATCAGGCGCGCTGGGTGCAAAGCACAGGACTCTTTCCGCTTCGCGATTCGACGATGAGCCTGCTTACCGATTACTCAGCCACCCATCCCCAATGGGCGGATGCCGTCAAACTATTGCCGCAAGGAGTCGGCACACCGCAACTTTCATCATGGCGGCTCGTACGCGTAATGATGGAAGATGCATTTCGTGATATGTTCGATACAATTCGTCATCCAGACCTGACTGAAGGCCAAGTACCCCTGATCCTGCGGCAAATGGAAGAGACCGCAGAAGAGATTGCGAATTAACATCTCAATCGGGCGATACATGTCGCATTCCGAAATTCATCGCATAAGGAGATGGCATGCCTCAATCACAATATCGCGCAAGACAAATCGGCGCAAAAACACAGGAAGTGATCGAGTACGATCATGATGAAACCAAACCGGGCAAGCCTTTGCACATTCTCATTCCCGGCGGCCTGGTGGCGCTGGCTTCGCTGGGGGTAATGCTCCTTGTTGCCTATCTGACATGGTTCGAGGGTCAACTCGATCAAAGTACAGGAATCGTATTGCTAGCCATCCTCGCGCCGTTCTATGTGGGCGGGGTTTTTCTGTTCAGTTATGGATATGAACTGTACAACGTCCCGCGCGCGATCCGACTGACAGTCATCATCGTGTTCATAACCCTGGCGGCCGTGGTGATTGTGGCTGTGCTGTTCTTCGTGTTGAGCGGTGGCAGGGGCATCTCCAGCGGCTCTTCGAAGAGCAGATCGCGCGGCGGGTCAAAGGCGCAGGCGAGAAACGTATCCTCATCTTCGAGCGAATCGGGCTTCCCAAGTATGGGCAATGTGGTCGTTTTGGGCGGCGGGCAAACTCACACTCGCGAGGTCACACGTGAAGTGGTGAAGGAAGTGGAGGTCACCATCGCGCCTCGGTCGGTAAACTGTCCTTACTGTGGACGTTCGTATGTGCCAGCCGAGCAAAACTACGTCTGTCCAAGTTGCGGGGCGGCAACGCCAAAAGAATTGATCGAAGAATCGGAGAAGCCACAGGCACGAGGATGAGAGTGGATAACAGGAGAATGGAGGCAGAATCATGAGACTGATGTATATCAATGGTGAGTTTACACAAGGCAAAGCAAAGGGCGAGATCGAAGTCACAAACCCTGCGACGGAGGAGGTGCTGGACACCGTCCCGCGCGGGACGGCTGACGATGTGGAAGCGGCTGTAAGGGCTGCGAAAGAAGCGTTCAAGTTATGGAAGAGGACAAGCGCAAATGAACGCGCGAGTCTCTTGCATGAGATCGCCTCCAAAGTGCGAAGTCATAAAGAGGAAATCGTGCATTTACTGACCCTCGAGGAGGGCAAACCAATCCCAGAAAACGAGGAGGAAACAGAATGGGTGGCAAACACGTTCGATTATTATGCCGAGTTAGGGCGTCATGAACGCGGGCGAGTTATCCCATCGGGCGAACATTCGCAATTCAATTTTGTCCTGAAAGAGCCTTACGGTGTAGTGGGATGCATCGTGCCGTGGAATTATCCACTGCTGCTGATGGCGTGGAAGGTTGCGCCCGCGCTCGCTGCAGGCAATACAGTAGTCATCAAACCCTCGGAGATGACACCGCTGACAGCCTTATATATGGCTGAACATTGCTTTGATCATTTGCCTACCGGCGTCGTCAACGTGGTAACGGGATATGGGGCAGAAGCAGGCGAGCCGCTGGTGAAGCATGCGGACGTGCCGGTGATCGCATTCACAGGGAGTCTAGGGACGGGTCAGCGCATTGCCTCGCTCGCCGCGCCAATGATGAAGAAACTTCATCTCGAACTCGGCGGCAAGGATGCAACCGTCATTGCCGAAGATGCCGACCCCCTACTCGCCGCGAAGGCTGTCGCATATGCTGCGCTGATCAATGCTGGTCAGGTTTGCACAAGTACAGAGCGAGTGTATATTCCAAAACCAAAGGCAAAACAATTCACCGAAGCAATCGTAGAGCATGTCCGCTCGCTTCGCTTGGGACCCGGTCTCGATCCCGCCACCGATGTAGGACCCATGATCGGAGATTCGTACCGCGCGAAGATCATTGCCCATGTGGAAGACGCACGAGCGCGCGGCGCGCAGGTGCTGACCGGCGGAAGAATCCCCGAACAGTTCAAGAAGGGCTGGTTCTATGAGCCAACCGTGCTGACGGGCGTGAATCACAGCATGCTCATTATGCGCGAGGAGACGTTCGGTCCTGCCGTGCCACTGATGGAATACAAGTCGTTCGAGGAAGCCATCGAATTAGTCAACGATTGCCAATACGGCTTGGGCGCGGTGCTACTTTCGCAAGACCCAAAGAAAATCAAGACGTTCTTTGAAGAGGTCAAGGCGGGAACAATCTGGATCAATGACCCACTGACCGATAATTATGCAGGTCCATTTGGTGGGATGAAGTTATCGGGCGGCGCACGTGAATTGGGCGTTGAAGGTCTCGATGAATTTCGCGAAACCAAGCATGTGCATTGGGACTTCAATCTCGAAGATAAACCATATTGGTATCCGTATGGAAAGGGATAATTTAGCCTCTCTTGTCCTGGCGCCTGGAAGTTCCGAACATAATGGTCCTGTTGCAAATCGAAACCGCCTCGTTGGAACGAGGCGGTTTCTTGTGTTGGTCAGTTTCTCGAGGCAATCGGTTTGAGATACGAATCAAGCAGGGCATCCATCTGCTCGAACGACTCACAAACAAAGAACATCGGGTTGAAAGCGTACACGGTCTTGGGGATGCGAGCAATCGTCTCGATGTCGAAGGGCGCCAGAATCACGTCGCCGCCGAGATAGCCTTCGCGTGGAATACCGAGTTCCTTGTATAAGCCGCGCACCACATTCCACCCTTTATCTTGCGACGACATCTGCCCTTTCTGATGCAATTGATTGACGCCTTCCACAATACGGTCAATGGTTTTCTTGTGTTTGTGGAAATGTTCCTGCAACTGCTCGAATACATTTCCTGTGTAATCAATCACTTTATCCCGCGCAAGCCTGTAGAACTCCATGATCGTATTGGCGAGCTCAGCGCGTCCTGAGATCGTGCCGGCGCCAAACACCTTGAAACGATTGTCCTCCATCACCAGCCCAAATTCTGTGCTGTACCAGGCAAGGCGCTTGATTACCTCTTTTTCCTCCTGAGTCGCCTTCATATAGGCAGGCGCAAATTTATCCTCAATGCGCGCATAGAATTCCTGCGTCAGATACGGAAGATGCCCAAAAATATCATGGAACATATCCGGCTCAGGCGTGAACTCCATTTGATCGCGCGTGCGCAAATAATCGGTGACCAGGAAGATGCGCTGCGCAAATTTGACATACCAGTCATCGGCAGGCGTATATCGAACTACCGTGCGCTCCACGCGCCAGCCTGTGCGCGGAGTGATATGTTCGTTGAGGTGAGCGATGGTAGGGATATGATACGGATCGAGTTCCAAAAGCGTCAAGCCATACTTGAACTCCTGACAGATGTGTTCGAGCAAGTAGGGACGATGAATGCCGGCATAGAGATCAGCCCAAATGGCATGTTGTTCTTCGGTGAAATTGATTTCCTGGGTTTCGGCAGTGTATTCGCGTGTTGGATCAATATGTTGAGCGGCAATATCCCCGGTGTAAAACGTCGAGCTCTGATTCTGGTCCATATGTCACCTTTCCTGAGTAAAGAGGGATGTGGAGCGAAAACCCAAAACACAGGCAAGGTCACCCTGTGCTTGAAAATATTATCACCGCAAGAATGGAGCGTCAAGAGAGAGGATCATTCATATCCAAATTGGATGATTTCCATAAAGATTGGGTTAGAATCTTTTTCGATGACCGGGCAACCCTTGAACGGTAAAACCGTGATGATTACCGGTGCGGCGCGACGCCTCGGACGCCTCTTTGCCCTTTCCTGTGCAAAGGCTGGCGCAAACATTGTGCTTCACCATGCCCACTCGGATATAGAGGCTGAATCATTAGCCGCCGAAATCACAACCCTTGGGCGACACGTTTGGATCTTCAAGGCGGATCTGAGCGATTCATCCCAAGCCCAAAGCCTGATTCCGTTAGTCAGCGACTCCACACCCTTACATGTTCTCGTAAACAACGCGGCGATCTTCGAATCTCTCTCCCTCGAAGAAACCACCCTACAGGATTGGGAACGTCACATAGCCATCAATTTGACTGCGCCATTTTTGCTGAGTCAGGCATTCGCCAAACGGGCGGATGAGGGCGCGCGCATCATCAACATCCTCGATTGGCGCGCACTGCGACCCGGCTCCGATCACTTCCCATACACCATCAGCAAAGCCGCGCTCGCCGCCATGACCAAATCACTGGCGATTGCACTCGCACCCAAAATTGTTGTAAACGGGCTGGCGCTTGGCGCAATTCTCCCACCTTCTGACGGAACGGAAAACCCTGCAATCACAAAAAATATTCCAATGAAAAGATGGGCAAACAGTGGAGAGGTGGAAGAGGCACTGATATTTTTATTGACGTGCCCGCCATATATTACAGGCGAGATTATTCATGTGGATGGAGGAAGGCATTTGGTGTGAGAGAGGGGAGTAAAAGTTACGCTGTTGCGAACATAGATAAAGGCATCCTCACCTCTGCCACAGCATGAAAAAGCCATCAAGACTGACCATGCAAAAAACAAAAGGAACTCGAATCATGGACAAAGTCATTATCAAAAATCTACTTGCGCGAGGAATCATCGGCATTAATGACTGGGAGCGGGAGAATCCACAGGATATCCTGATCAATATCACCATTTACACCGATACCCGCCGCGCTGCAGAGACCGATTCCATCGAAGACTGCGTCAATTACCGCACCATCGCGAAGAAAGCCCTTGCCCACGCTGAAAGCGCACAGCGGATGACAGTCGAAGCACTGGCAAACGATCTTGCCAAACTTTGTCTCGAAGAAAACGGTGCAGAGCGGGTCATTGTCCGCGTGGAGAAACCGGGAGCGGTGCGTTTCGCCGAATCGGTCGGTGTGGAAATCGAACGAAGCCGCGATGGATGAGCGTCACAGAGCCTATTTGAGTCTGGGGTCGAACATTCAGCCCGAGGTCAATTTGCTGAAGGCTATCGAATTGCTTTCCGAGCAAGTGGAAATTCTGAAAGTGTCCAGCGCCTGGGAAACAAAGTCGGTTGGCGCAGAGGGACCAAACTATCTAAATGCATGTGTGCTGGTTGCCACCTCGTGGGGAAAAGAGGAGTTGAAGATCAATGTCCTCCGCCCGATCGAGGCGCGGTTGGGGCGGGTAAGGAGCGAGGATAAATACGCACCGCGCACGATGGATATTGATATTATTTTGTTCGATGACAGAGCCGTGGAGGATGAATCGGTTTGGGAGACAGCCTTCGTTGTTGTACCGCTTGCAGAGATTTACCCGGAGTATCGCAACCCGCTCACGGGGGAAAGGCTTATTGACACTGCGACGCGCCTCCGCAAGGTGGTTTGGGTGGAGGCGCGTCGGGGTGTGTTAAGTCAATTTAGCGGGAGTCGCTTCAAGGGTTAGATTTGAAGCGGACGCGCGCCTCGAGAGATGTTGTCAAGGAATTCCTGTCTTGTTGCCAGGTTGGCGCGGAAGGCTCCATGCATCGCTGAGGTGGTCATGCGGGCGTCATGTTTTTTAACGCCACGCATCATCGAGCACAAATGCACCGCTTCGACAACGACAGCCACGCCTTGGGGTTCGAGAATTTGCTGGATGAAATCTGCAATTTGGCGGGTGAGACGTTCTTGCACCTGTAAGCGGCGTGCATACATGTCCACAATGCGGGGGATCTTCGAAAGCCCAATGACCTTGCCATTGGGGATGTAGGCCACATGGGCGCGCCCAAGAAAAGGCAGCATGTGGTGTTCGCACAGGCTGTAGAATTCGATATCGCGCACAAGCACCATTTCGTCATAATTGATATTGAAGAGGGCACCGTTGATGATCTTTTCAGGATCGGCAGTGTAGCCACTGAGGAGTTCAACATACATGCGAGCCACACGGGTGGGTGTGTTGCGCAGTCCCTCTCGTTCTGGGTTCTCCCCCACCGCTTTGATTAGCTCGAGGACGATCTTTTGCGCCGCCTCTACATCAACATTGGTGCGCGTCCAATCGAGGATTTCATTTTCGTCGTCAAATTCCATAGTCACTCCTTGAGCAATCCAGCCCGACATGTGCCGGGCTGGAGGTTTGCAGCATTTGTGCGATCAGCCGATCACCGGTTCGATCAGGCCGTATGTTCCATCCCGTCGGCGGTAGAGTACTTGTATCGCATTCTGGTCGGCGTTGAAGAAGATAAAGAAATTGTCGTGTCCGAGGAGGCGCATTTGTTCGATGGCTTCCTCCTCGCTCATGGGCAACACGACGAATTTTTTGCGGCGGGCAATGAGAGGGGGAAGTTCTCCGGTCTCTTCAACGGGTAATTCTTCTTGTTCGACCACTTCGGCCGCGGAGCGACCGTCCCCGCGCCCGCGATAATGTTTGCCTTTGTAGCGTTCGATTTGTCTTTGCATTTTGTCAAGCGCGGTGTCGAATGCGGCGCGTAAATCTTCTGATCTTTCCTCTGTGCGTAAGATAAAGCCTTTTCCTCTCAATGTGATCTGTGCCACGTGACGGTCATTCGCGTTGCGCGCCGATTTAACGTGGGACAACTCCACACGAATCTCATCAATTTCTTGAAGATATCGTTCCAATTTTGCGGCTTTCTTTTCCACGTACTGCCGCATATTTTCAGTCAACCGCATATTGCGAGCCAGTGTTTCGACTTTGCTTGCCATCACAAGCCTCCTGTAAAAAGATAATCAATGGCGCACACACGCCATCGTCAAACACGAGTTGGAGTAAGATGTGAAGGTGCGCGGGCGATGGTGAGCGCATACACTTCTCGGGCGTCTGCAGAAAGTAGGGCTTCGGTGCAGGCTAAGATGGTAGAACCGGTTGTAGCGACGTCGTCCATTAAGAGAATAGAGCGCCCCTGTACAATCTCAGGGTTGGCTTGGAACGCGTTTCGCACATTTTCTTTGCGCTGCATGTAATTCAATCCCACCTGCGAGGGTGTATCGCGCGTCTTCCGCAAAGCCTGAGGGGTATATTGTAAACCGAGTTTGTATGCAAGCGGGCGCGCCACTCATCCGACTTGATTATACCCTCTCTCTTTCAGACGCTTTTTTCCAAGCGGCACGGGAACAAGCAGATGAACTGACCATCCCAGAGATTGCACAAAGGAAGTCATTTGATTGGCAAGAGCGTCTCCCAGTCCGATGTTGCGGCGATATTTGAGGGTGTGGAGGGCATCCTGCAGCGGAGAATCAAAAATCGCCCACGACCGCATCATTCGATAGGCAGGCGGCTCCGCTTCGCAATTGCTACAAAGGGTGTTTTTTCGTGTCGGTATTCCACACCGCTCACAGAGCGTGCCAGAAATGAGAGGGACGCGCTTTTGACAATCCGCGCACCAACGGCTCCCCACCCTACCGCAACCTGCACATACGGGTGGGAAAAGCAAGTCCAACCCGTTCCAAAGCAATTGATATAGAGAATATATCCAGGGAAAGCGGTTCGTCACGAATGAGCGAAGGGCAAAATATCGGGATGTAAAACGCGGCAGTTTTTTGGTAGCACCCTTCCAGCCGCAGTCTTCGATTTCTGATGAACTACTGCCTTTTTGTTTGAGGCTTCACAGGGCGCTCATAATTTGAATCGCCGCCGGCGTCAAAATGATGATAATGATGGTAGGGAAGATGAGAAGCGCCATAGGGATAATCATCTTGACAGGCGCTTTGTGCGCTTCCTCTTCCGCACGCTGACGACGTTTGAGGCGCATTTGATCGGATTGGATGCGCAGGACCTTTGCCATGCTGACGCCAAGCTGCTCGCTTTGGATAATGGCAGCAACAAAACTTGTCATTTCCTGAATGCCAAGGCGGTCAGCCATGTCTTTGAGGGCTTCACGGCGGGTTTTTCCAAGTTGGATCTCACGAATAACGCGCGCGAAGGCGAGCGATAGTTCATTATCCCATTTCTCGCTTACCTTCGACATAGCGGCATCGAATCCAAGCCCTGCTTCGACGCAAATGGTCAGCAAGTCCAACGCATCTGGCATGGCTTTGCGGATTTCGGTCTGGCGTCTGGTAATTCTGCGCGTCAGCATTAAATGAGGCAGGAAAAACCCTCCAAAGGTTGCTCCGCCAATATATAAAAAATTGTCGGTCATGTTCGATGAACCGGAAAGAAAGAGGACGGCGCTGATAAACCCGCCCAGCACAATTGCCAGGATGAAGCGAAGTGCAAGAAATGTCGCCGCGTCAATGGGCCAGGGGTTTCCTGCCAGTTCCAGCCTTCTGGCTGTATCTTGAATGGCTTTTTGGGGAGTGAAGCGCGCTGAGATCTCACCGATTCGTTTGATAAACGGAATGATGACACGTTCACTGAATGGCTGCGACAGTTCAATCTCTTCCAGAGAAGCCACGTCGCCGCGCTGGATGTATTCAGCCAGGCGCTTTTGCAAGGGATCTTCGTCACTCTCCGTGCTGCGGCGTAAATTGACCGCGATAACGGCAATGGCCAGAACGAGGACGAAAGCACCAAACAGAATGAGGATGATGTTCATCTACACCTCGATATCTGCAATCTTCATCATGACGAAGTAGCCGGCAGCAATCATTGTAATGATCACAGCCACAGCAATAATTCCACACATCGGCTGTGGTACACCAGGTGCCTCTTCAAAGAAGGTCCCCAGATAAGTAGGGTCAATAAACCATAATGCGCCTGCCAGGAAGAGAGGGATGAGAGATAAGATCAGCCCAGAAGTACGCACCTGTGCAGTCATGACACGTATTTCTCCCTTAATACGGACGCGCTCCCGGATGGTAAAAGAAATGGTATCCAGAATCTCGGAAAGGTTGCCACCCACCTCGCGCTGAACGTTAATAGCCGTGACAACAAAATCGAGATCGTCGCTAGGGATACGCCGTAAGAGATTGTCAAGGGCTTTTTCCATAGGGATTCCGATTTGCATTTCCTGCACCACACGGCGAAACTCGTCCGAGATGGGAGGAGGAAGTTCGCGGCTCACTGCTTCCATGGCCTGCATGGTGGAATAACCGGCGCGCAAACCGTTGACCATCAAATTCAACATATCGCCCAACTGATCGTTGAAGCGATTCAAACGAAGGGTCTGCTGCCGCTTCACATAGAAACGAGGGAGAAAGAAACCAACGACCGCGCCAATGACAAAGGAAGCCCAATGCCACTGCAACAACATTGCCACAAACCCCGTGATCAGAGTGGACATAAACACGAGGGCATAGTATTCCGCTACTTTGAATTTCAAGTCGGCGCGTGCCAGTTCGCGGGCAACGCGCTCGCCCCATGACGACTTTGCCACCCTGCGATTCAACCACTCTGTCACCAAGGCGGTTCCGGCTTCCTTTTCAGGTTCCTTTGGTTTTTCTCCTTCAAGGAAGCGTCCAAGCCGCTCCTCAACCAGCGATCGCTCACTGGCGATAGACACGATCACGCCAATGATGAGCAGGATCAGAATGAAAACACCACCACCGATGAGAAGCATTGGGTTCATCTTACTTTATCCATAAATACAGAAACAGCAGACTAGTAACGGCGTCTTTCGCCAACCCCGAAAATAGAGGGGGGCAAATTAATGCCTGCCGCTTCAATGCGATCCATGAACTTGGGGCGCAAACCGGTCGGGCGCAGGCGACCAATAATCTGACCGTTTTCGATACCCGTTTGCTCGAACACGAAAATATCGGTCATGGTAATGACCTCACCTTCCATGCCACTTACTTCCGAGATGTGTGTGATTTTCCGGGTACCATCGCGCATGCGTTCCTGATGACAGATGAGGTCCACTGCTGAGGCGATTTGTTCGCGAATGGCGCGCGAGGGCAGATCCATGCCTGCCATCAAGACCATCGTCTCCAGGCGCGAGAGTGTATCGCGAGGGCTGTTGGAGTGCAGCGTGGTCATGGAACCATCATGACCCGTGTTCATTGCCTGCAGCATGTCCAGCGCGGCTTCATCGCGGATTTCGCCCACGATAATACGATCCGGACGCATACGCAACGCGTTAATAACCAGTTGACGAATGGTAATTTCCCCGCGTCCTTCGATGTTGGGCGGGCGCGATTCCAGCGTAACAACGTGTTCCTGCCGCAATTGCAACTCTGCCGCGTTTTCAATCGTGATAATCCGCTCATCGCCGGGGATATAACCGGATAACACATTTAGCAAGGTCGTCTTTCCTGAACCAGTACCGCCGGAGATGACGATATTCAGGCGGGCTTCCACACAGGCTTTGAGAAATTGTATGGCTTCCGGTGTGACTGAGCCAAATTGGATCAACTGTTCAACCGTGATCGGGTTCTTTGAAAATTTACGGATGGTCAGAACGGGACCGACCAGCGAGATGGGCGGGATAACTGCATTCACACGAGAACCATCTGGCAAGCGAGCATCCACATAAGGACTGGATTCGTCAATGCGGCGGCCAAGTGGAGCAACGATGCGGTCAATGATGCGCATCACGTGATCGTTATTTTCGAACGTCACCGGCACGCGGTGGATCTTTCCCTTGCGTTCAATGTAGATGTTCTTCGCTCCATTCACCATAATTTCGGTGATGGTTTCATCCTCGAGGAGAGGCTGTAAGGGACCAAATCCAAGAATCTCAGCCGCGATTTGCTCGAATAACCTCGCTCTCTCGGGCCTGGAAAGGACAATGTTTTCTTCGGCGAGGATTTGCTCGAAAAGTTCCTGAATGGTTCGGCGGACTTCATCGGTCCGGCTGATATCCATGGTTGGATCCAGCTCGGCTAACAATTTGTTCTGGACGCGGGTCTTCAGGTCAAAATAGGAGCCGGCCTGAGGCGATGTGATGGGTGCATTGACGCGGCGCGCCTGCAAGGATGCCAGGCGAGAACCTTCGCTACCCTGACTATCCGAGGATGAACTGCCTGAGGCAGCTCCACCCTGTTCAATACGCTTTAAGAGGGACATTTTTGAATCTCCTTACTATGACCAACTCAAAGAATCATCGTCGGCCAGCACGACTGACTTCGCTATTCGTTTCTTGAGCGGCGACACGCGCTCGTACACTCTCTGCCAGAGCCAGAACCCCGCGAGCCGCAAGAGTATTTTTATTGTCCAACACAAAAGGAATACCACGATTCACGGCCTTGACCGCAGTGGGCTCATCCAGCGGAACAACAAGGGCAACTTCTTGCTTCAGATTTTCGGCGACCTTTTCGGGCGTGATGTTGATGCGTTTGTCAAAACGATTCATAATAAAGAGGATACGTTCGCGCTCAATACCTAGGGTCTGCAATAGGTCCAGGAAGAGGCGGCAATTTTTTATCGCGGGGATATCCTGAGTAGTCACCAGCACAATGAGATCACTGACGTCAATGATCGCTAGAGTAATGTCATTCAAGAGCGGGGCGGTGTCCACAACAACATAAGCATATAGTTGCTTTAGGTATTCCAGCAAACTGGAAAACTGATCGCTGGTAACTTTTTCAGCATATTCAGGGCGGCTCGGTGCGGCGAGGATGTGCATACCAGAGGCACTGTGTTTGACCATTACCTCTTCGACGATGTCGGGATCCAATTCATTGGCTCTTGGTGCCAAATCCAGGATGGTATTCTTGCCTTGCTCATTGACGAAGACTGCCACATCCCCAAACTGTAAATTGCCATCTACCAATACAACACGGGTGTCGGGGTTGTTTAAAGTCAATGCAAGATTGACCGCTAAAGTCGTGCAGCCCGTTCCGCCCTTAGGGCTGTAAACGGTAATGACCTTACCGCGTGTTCCTCTGAGCCCGGCAACGCCTGCCATACCAGCCGTTCCGACAACGGCTTGTATTTGAGCGCTTTTTGATCTTTCGTTCTTTGCCATTTCCCCTGCTCGTCGTATGGCGGAGATCAATTCATCGCCCAGAGGGGGTTTGGTCAGAAAATCACGCGCGCCCGCCAGCATTGCCCGGCGCATATAATTTTGATCGCCCTGCACGGAGAGGATGACAACCTGCACTGCCGGCTGCCGTGAGCGAATCGCCTCCGTCGCAGCGATGCCATCCATATCCGGCATATTAATGTCCATCAGGATAACGTCAGGATTCAACTCCTGGGAGATTTGGATGGCCTCCTTACCCGTTCGTGCAATGCCAACCACTTCTACGTCTGGCTCAAATTGCAGTAATTTTCTGACGTTTTCACGAGTCTCGGAAACGTCATCAACTATCATTACTCGAATTTTCTCTCCAGCAGGCATGTAGGTAACACCTCACGCTATTAAATCATCAGTTATTGTTGAGGTTGGACAACGATCACATCATTGGGCAACACCGGTGGCGTCAACACGTCCACGCGTGGTTGCAAGGCATAAGGTAATTTGGATGGAAGCGAGATATTGTATTGTGTCAAAAGGCTTGTCAGGGTCACTGATTGTGCTTCAATGCGAGAATTGTCGTTGGGATTGCGCAGTGTCATAGACAGAATTGCACCACTGTAAATGAAATAATTCAGTGCAATAGAATCCTGCGGTGTTACCATGAGAGTAATGATGTCAGGAGCGGCTTGCTGTTGAGCCTGGGCGGGAGATGGAGTAGCCCCCGGCACAGCAGCAGGCGCTTGCAGCGGGAAGTTGCCGAGCTTCATCACTTTTACATTTTGCAGGATCATTTGACAAACCAATCGAGGACGCTGGGTTTCGGAGGGAACAACATAAATCGGCTTCTGGAAGGTCGGATCAATCTCCGTGCGTCCCTGTCTTGCCGGCAACTCAGCCGTGAGCGGATCAATCGAAATATACGGCCGATCAGCTTCTGGAAAAAAGACATCACGCATAGAGGAGAGATAATTTGGCAGAACGGATTGGAAGGCTGGGTCCACATCTACAAACAACATACACGCATTCACATTTACACGCGCGCCGTCATTGATGCCATATCCAACAGTGGCAAGTCGGTTGGTCGGGATAGTGGCCGCTACCATGCCGGCAGGAATATTAACTGCCCACGCAGGACCAGCTTCTTCCACCACACCTGCTCCCACCATAGCCGTTGTGATCAATGTGCCTTGGTCAAGGGTGAAGCGGGCGATCTGTCCAACCAGATTGGCTTCCTCGCCTACCTCGAACATTACCTCAGCCACATTTTCAGGAGGCAATGAAAAGGTTCCAAGCATTTCCTGGGTGATCGTCGTCCCTGCTGGGATGTTTTGAGCCGCATAGTATACTTGCTTGAAATTTGCTTGAGTGGGGACGACCGTCGGAGGGGCAACTTGGGTAAGAAATACTGCCAAAATACCCAAACCGACCAGGACGATTAACACGAGGAATATGAGTATTCTTCCGCGACGCATGGGGCAGGTCTCCTCTCTATAATTCTGCCGGAGGTTCGGCAGATGTTCGTTTTTCAAGTATTATACAGTATAAACCCAAATTCCAATCATGCCATTTTAGTAAAAAAGTAGGACTCTGCCCAAGGGCAGAGTCCCAAATTGTCAAGCGTGCTGAGGTTACGGCAGGGAGCTGCTAATGGTGCTGAAGGTGTTGCCGATCTTGGGTCCCAGCAGGCGCATGACCGCGATCACGACAATGGCGACGAGAGCGAGGATGATCGCGTACTCAACCAAGCCTTGACCTTTTTCTTTGGGAGCGAATAACATAGTAGCAATTCCTTTCGTATAAAAATTTTGTTTGCCAGGGACCACCCCTGGAACTGACCACATTTTATCAAAAGCATGGCGTACAAAGCAAGAGCACAAAAGCAGAATTGTTTACAATCCTGTTATGTCCAATTTACAGTCCTGAAAACTCTAAACAGATTAGGAAAAGACGGCCCTTTGAGATTTTGTTGGGGTTTCCAATCTTCTCACCACCGTGATCACGGAGTCCACGTTCTCCGTGCGCCCTGTGGTAAAGCAGTTTTTATCCTCAAATCCCAGAGAGCCGGAAAGACGAATCAAGAGCGCGCGGGAACGGTAAACGTAACCCGCGTACCTTTTCCAATGGCACTGTCCACTTCGAAAGTGCCACCTAGCATTTCTGCCCGCTCTCGGATCAATTTAAGCCCAAGGCTGGATTCTTGATGGATGGACTCTGGGTCAAATCCTTTGCCATTATCGTCCACGCTGACACGGACGCGATCCTCTCCGAGATCGAGGATGACTTTCACCGCAGACCCCTGGCTGTGACGCGCCGCGTTGCCCATCAGTTCCTGTATGGCGCGAAACAGCATGACTTCCAGATAGGGCTCAAGTCGGCGCTCGGTGCCGGTAACGGTGACGGTAACTTCGTAGCCGGTTTGTTCTTTAAATGCATCGGCGTATCGGCGCAACGTGGGTACAAGGCCTAAATCATCGAGCATCATGGGGCGCAATTCAAAGATAAAGTTGCGGACTTTTTGGAATGTGCCCATGGCAGAGGTTTTGAGATTGTTCAATTCTTCCCGCGCTTGGGTGGCATCTATATCCATCAACCGCATGGCAATTTCGGTTTGGAGAATGAAATTGGAAAGCGCTTGGGCGGGACCATCGTGCATTTGACGGGAGAGGCGCTGCCGTTCTGACTCTTGCGCGTTGACCAGCATTTCCACGCTCGCAAGCGCACCTTTGCTACCACCAGACGCGGAGGCACCACCAAAGCCTGAAGAACGGCGCGCCCGTTCGAGGGTTGCCTTGAAGCGTTCGAGATGGGCTTTTTCGGCCTGAAGTTTTTCCAATTGCCCGCGCATCACGAACAATCGCTGCTGCGCATCCAATGCCGAGTCATAGACGGTGCGAATTTCCTCGGGGGACATTGTTCCAATCTGACTTTGCACTTGTTGGAGGTGGGCAGTGATGGCCGCATTGCGTTGGGTAAGTTTGTGGAGTTCAGTCTGACTCTGTTCGATCAATAATGTAATCTCGCGCAATGCCCTTTCGGTATCTTCGAGTTCTTTTTGTAGATCCAGCTCGTCACCAGCGTAGGCGTCTGTCAACATAAATACTTTACTCCTGATCCAGAGCAGTGTCGCGTAATTTTATCCAGCCGCGTTTGAGCGCGTAGACCACTGCCTGTGTTCGATCTTCGACGTTGAATTTGCGAAGGATGGAGGTCACATGGTTCTTTACGGTTTGATGACTGATTCCTAAGCGGGTGGCAATTTCTTTATTGCTCATACCGCGTACGACACAGGAAAGGACTTCCATCTCGCGGTCTGAAAGTGGATGAAAGGGTGAGCCCGGTTCACTATAAGAACGACGAGCGCCTTCGATTTGCTCATCAATCCAGCGGTCGAGTTCTCGTCGTGTGAAGATGTTACCCCCAATGGCATATCGTCCATCGGCTACGGCACGAATTGTACGAGCAAGGACCTCGGGTTCAATTTCCTTCGCGCAGTAGCCCGCCGCGCCTGCCAAAACGGCATGAATGGCTTGTTCCACATCATCGTAACCGGTCAAGAGCACGATATTCGTGGGGAGATGCTCGGAGGTCACCTGATGGGTCACCTGCTGGCCGTTCAACCCTGGCATGCTGACATCTAAGATCGCTACCATCGGCTTGAGGGAACGGATCAGCGAGAGTGCCTCTACACCGTTCGATGCCTGGGCAATGACGCGGAAATCCTTTTCCAGCGAAAGTGCATCTACGACACCCTGCCGAAATAATGGATGATCATCTGCAACCAGAAGTGTTATCTCTCTCATACGTCCCGGCACCCTGCTATTGTGATCTGACGTGAGTATAGCACACTACCGATGGATGGGCAATTTTTATGCCGCGACAACGCATTTCAATTTCATAAACGCTGCATTATTTCCAACGATAGACATGCATGTTTTCATCGAAGGGGAACTGTTCGATCCCCGCTTCAAAGATCGGCTTTCGTTGAGCCGTCAATTGGGGGTAAAGCCCAGGGAAAGTGATTAGGTATTCCGCAGGCGAGGCGTTGAGATATGCCTCCAACCTTTCCTCATTCCGGATAAAGGGCACAACATCCGGCGTAAGCAGACCGGCAAGATCAATGAGGGGGTTTTGGGTATAGTAGCCAATAGCACCAATATCATGAACAGCCAGAACGGTGTGGGCGGGCAGATTTTGGTTGACCCAGTTCGCTGTGCGGACCATTTGGGTTTCAATCCATACGACATCCAGCGCGTTTTGGCGCGCGCCAATAAATTGGAATGAAAGGGTCAATAAGATAATAGTGGTCTTCCACATCAGTGAGATACGCGGATGAGCGCGTGGCGAAGTCAGGTAGCTGATCAACCCAAGCATGCCCCACAAGTACAGGACGGGCAGGGCAGGGATGATATACCTTCCATGTTGGTAAGCCGGCAAGCGCATGAAATAGATGCCAATATATCCCAGGAACCAGATCACCCCTGCCAGCGCGCCCCAATTCCGTTGACGGATCCCCTCACGCATCCACAAGAACATCCCCGGCAGAAGGGCGATGAACGGACTTGCCAAAATCGGGAGAATATAGCCCGTCAAACGTTCGGTCAGCGATTTGGAAAGCCAGTATGCTTCATACTCCGCCTGCTTTGCGTAAAACGTGTTTGGCATAGGCGAGCCGGAAAGATAAAGGTTAAAAGCCAGATAAGGCAAAAATAAGGCGCCAAAACCGATCAGGAGATTGACAATCGCTCTAAGGCGGGATGAGAACGAATCTTCCTGAAAGAGAGCGGTAAATACAATCGGACCGAGCAGCGTCAAACCATCGGGGCGAACCCAGACGCTTAGGCCGGCGAGCAAGCCCAGGGTCAGATAGCGACGCGAGCGCATCATCAACGCAACCAGAACGGTCATGGCAAGTAAACCGTGCAAAAGCGTTTCCATGCCGGATGTCGCAGACCAGGTCAGATGCCATTCGAGAGCGAGGAAGGAGCCAACCCAGGGAAAGCGTGGTTGATAGGATTTGACGAATCTGCGCGCCGTCGTTTCAGCAAGGATGGCTATACTCGTCAGCGCAAGCCAACCGAGGAAAAAGGTCCATACGTACGGAGCGAGGCGAATCAAGAATCCTATGGCAAGCAGTACTGTCCAAAGCGGGGCGGTCGAACCAGCAGAGTGTTCACCGAGTCGAAATGCCCATTCGCCATGTTCAACCAGATTGCGCGCGTAAACGAGATGAATCCATGCGTCATCGAGTGGAAAGCCAATGCGATAGGTGATAGCACTCATGATCAGAAAAAAGACAACGCCTGCCAACGCCACCAGTGCAAGGAGCAGGCGGGCATCAGGGCGTGAGCTTGATGCGATAGAGTTGCGCGTCATGTACCTCTCCAAGATAAATAAAACTGGGATTGCTTTGTGGATGATCGAATAAATCTTGGATCGTCTCGAACGTCCCACTTTTTTCCAGTACAAGATACTTTGCTCCAAACTTCTGGGCAACTTGCAGAATGGTGCTTTCATCTCCAAACGGCAGTGCAAGTGCAGAGCGTCCAGAGTGGATGAAGTAACCCGGCGGATTGCGAACGATCACAATATCCTGCGGCTCGATTCCATTCTCTCGAAGTTTTTCCTCCACTGAGGCATAGATCGCGTCGTCCCGCGCCCAACCATTTGCGATGACGCGAAAGTTCACCAAATAAGATGTCGTCAAAACGGCAAGCAGCACAATGATGCCTTGAAAGACAAATGGCGCGTTCGCATCGGTAAAATGCCCACGCGAGCGCAGCCACGCGAGCATTCTCTCCAAACCGATTGGCGCGGCAACCCACCAATAAGGCTGAAACGCTGCGCCCGCGTGGAAAAAACTTCCGCGTGCGCCGGCAAATGGAAAGACAACTGTCATCACAAGAAACAAGATCAACCAGCCACTTACCGCCAGGCGCGTCCTCAATTCCCTGCGCAGTTGCCAAAGCCCGACAAGGATCAGTGGCAAGAGAAAGATTTCGCCCTGCGCGGCAAAAGCATTGCTGAGATTGGCATTGAGCGCAAAGAGGCGATCCTCAATCGCCGCGCGCCACCCTGCTTCCAGAAAACCTTCTCGTGTGAGATTTTCCGGCGGGTAGATGAATGTTTCGTTATAACTCTGAAGCCATAACAGCCGACCACCGCCCGGCGTCATCAATGAACCGAAGAGTTTCATGCTGCGCGCGTGCCAGGGTCCCATTACAAGCAAATAACCGAGGAAGGCAAGCAAAGCGGCAGCAAGAACGCTTCTAAAACGCGTGCGGAATGACATTCCATGTTTCTCGTTCTCAGATTTCCATAAGATTGCCAAACCTGCCAGCCCAAGCCAGAGCAACCCGTCGCTGCGCGCCAGGGTAAGCAAGCCCGCTAAGGCGCCAAGAACAAAAGGAATCCATTTTTGAGGGCACGGTGCAAGGAGAAGGAACGTTCCGCCAAACAACATGTAAAGGGCATAGTTGTCGGGAACAGGCATGAAAGGCGCGTAATACATCGAGAAGATAGATAACAGAGCAGAGACCATCGCAAGCCGCGTTTGACGGGAAACGTCAAAGGCAAGAGCCGCCGTCAATAACGGCACACAGGCTGAAAGAAGAAGGAACGGGAGGCGCCCCGCCGCGTAGGTCGTCTGCCCTGTAATCCACATCCCCAGGGCGGATACAATCGAAGCGAGAGGCATCCAATAGGTATGAGAGGGATGAGGTAACGTTTGAGGGTTACTGAGATAATTCCAGATGTATGGCTCAGTGAAGCCTTTGCCTTGTGCAAGTTGAATCCCGCCCGCGAAGTAATAATCGGCGTCCATGTAGCCGGGGAGGGATTGAAAACGTGAGATGACAAAAGGAACGATCAGCCCCACCACAAAAAGGATCGCGTAGTGGCGTCGCTTCATGCACGCCCTCCGATTTGATCGAACCAAGTGCGCGGGGAACGGGTTGCCCACCAGCGCATCCAATAGAGACCCACTATGGCAACAGTGGGCGGAAGGACAGAGGTCAGGTCAGAGATGAGGCGCAGATTCGATCCCGTTCTAAGAAAAGGCAGTACATAAGGAAAAAGAAAAAGAATCGCCGCAAGAATAGCAGTCAGCCAGAGGCGGTGCCGCGTCCAGCGTTCCCAGACCAGTGCAATGACGAGAACAAAGGCAGGGATCAAGGTCACATAATTAGAAGGAAAGATTGCAAATCCCATAAACGGATTGAGGGCGAGAGAGAGCGAAGCCGTCCAAAAGACGCGGCGAAAATGAGCGTTGAAAGAACCGATCCACTCCAATAAAAGCACAATTCCCGGCACAACGTAGATCCATCCGCTCATTGAGGAGATGATGCTCTCGAACCAAAAGGAGAGAATGGAACCAAAGGTCAAGTTACTGCTGCGATACCAATCCGACAGAACGCCGCGCAGGTATGGCAGGGTCCAGCCGGGATAAACCAAAAAAGACACAAAAAGCAAAACCACGAGCGCCATGCCGAAACCTGCCAACGCTCTCCACCTGCGGTTTGCAAAGATGAAGAGGAACATGAAAAGAAAGAACATACCGCCCGCTTCCCATTGATAGGCAGTGAGAAACAAAAGCGCGCCCGCCAGTTCATCGGAGAAGGAGCGCAAGGCAAAGAGGATGGAAAGATAAAGAAACGTCAAGATAATGGCCGGCGAGGCAGAAAGCAGGGATTGGAAAGCAAAATAACTGAACAGGCCCAAGCCCATCAACGCGATGAATAGCCAGCGCGGCGGTGTCCACTCGGCAAGTTGAACGGCAAGATACAGGATACCGATCAACGCCACTTCGGAGAAAAGCATCCACATTCCACGCGCGACGGAAAAATCCGGGATCAAAGCCAGAGGCGTATAAAGCAAAACAATATAAAAAGGATCGTTCAAAACATAAGGATATTCGCTGCTAAACGCCTGCCGCCCGTAAGCAACCTCCTGAACGCGCTCTGCAATCGTCCGACTATACGGTTCAATTTGCTCAATGAGAAAGGCGCGCGCGCCGCTCCATCTCAGGAAAAACAGTTCCCCACCGGGAAGTACCCGCGCCAGAGCAATGTTCGCGGCAATCAGCAAACCAAGCAGAACAAGGAGCAAAAAAAGAAAAACAACTTCCTCCCTGCTTAACCATCTTCGCGACTTGCGAATATCCTGAAAAGCCATTCTTGATCGCTCACCTGACAAACCCTCTCCCATTCCTTCTCGCTTGAGGAGGGGAAGAGGTGAGGGTGCGTCCTTTATTCAATCACACAACGAAAGATCGGTCGCGTCGGCGCACGGCGAGCCACTTCTTTGAAACCGGCTCGAAGAAACGCGGAGACCGTCCCCGTGTACACGAACGACGCGGGCAAATCGCTCTGCGCGTCTACCGGATAGCCCTCGACGATCTTCCCGCCCTGATTCTTGACGTATTCCACCGCGGCCTTCAACAATTCGACCATAATTCCCTGCCGCCGATACTTCTTCGCGACAAAAAGACAAGTCACCGACCAGACCGGCTGATCATCAACAGGTTTGAGAATACGCGAATGCGCCAATCGCTCGTAAGCGCTACGCGGCTCAACAGCAACCCAGCCCACTACATCCCCATGCAGATAAGCCAGTAAACCGGTCGAGACCCCCGAATCAACGATAGATTTATGCATCTGTCGCGTTTCAAAACCCTTCGCTTCCTCAAAGGCTTTACCGCGCAATTTCCAGTACATGCACCAGCATCCACCGCACGCGCCGCGAGGACCAAAGAGTTCTTCCAAATCCGTCCAAAGATTTCGTTTGATGGGTTTGAAGGAAAGTTCACTGGTCATTTTAGGGGACAATGATGTTCAATTTTTTCGGGAATATGGAATACTCGAAATCTTGTATCCAGCCGGGTAATAATTCCCCATCGGTATGCGCCGGAGAGGGTTGATCCAGATGGATAGAGACACGCGTGGTGTGAACCTCCCAAATGCCATCCAGTTCGACATAATTTCCCTTCCCCTCCTTGAGCGCGGCAGGAAACGCCTGAAACAGCGCAAGGCGCGTACCACGATACCCATACACTAGAGTCAACTTACCATCGAATGGATCGGCATGAGGCGTCATAAAGAACCCCCCTGTGCGGCGCGCGTTGCCCACCGAAGCCAGCGTCAGCGGACCCACATACTCGCCATCATCCCATTTCACCGATCCGCTCCATTGAGGCGTATCCAGAATGGCTTGCAATGCCGAAACGATATAACGCATCATGCCCTTGATCCAGGTAATCTTTTCGTGCTTTGTACTGACATATGGCTCGAACCCCACTGCAGAATTGTTCGCAAAATACCGGTCATTCAATTTCCCCACATCCATTACCTTCGTCTTGCCGGCGGCAATCACCTTCGCCGCCTCATACAAATCGGTGGGCAATCCCAAAGAGAACACGAGATCATTTGCAGAACCGAGCGGTATGATCCCCAGTGGACCCCATCTCTCGTCTTCCGAGCGTGCGGCTCTTGCCAAACCATTGACTGCCTCACCGATCGAACCATCTCCTCCTGCGATGAGGATCGGCGAAAATCCTTCACGGGCCGCTTGTTCCGCCAACTCAACAATATGTCCCTTCCGCTCCGAAACTACCAAATCGAATTCCACACCTGCGGCTTTGAGCGCGGCTTCAGCTTGAGGCCAGCGCTTTTGTGCATTCCAGCGATTTGAGTAGGGATTGAGAATTACCTTTGCGGTCATCTGCCCTCAATGAGATGGTTTTGATCAATTGTACCTGAAATCCATTCCTTGAACTGAGAAATTGCCACCGCAAAAAAAATCAAAAAACAACCCAGAATCTGAACCCCGGTCAGAAACTCTTTCAAGAAAAGCCATCCTGCTAGCACAGCGAACACCGATTCCAGGCTCAAGATCAGCGCGGCATCCGCAGGGGGAGTATGCCTCTGCGCCCAAACCTGCAGCGTATAACACAACCCCAGCGAAAAGACCGCCGTATAAAGCGCCGCACCCACCAGCGCCCACGTGAATACAACCTGTTCAGTGAACAGTCCCACAACCAGATTCAGAATCCCGCAAACGAGCAATTGCCCCACCGAAAAGGACATCGGCTCGAATCGGGACGCAAACTTGCCCAACAAGGCGACGTGCATCGCCCAAAACAACGCTCCTGCCAACTCTAACGC
>DATLZK010000003.1:0-33532 GCA_035574015.1 Anaerolineales bacterium | reverse complement strand
ATGAGCATCCTCGGCAGTGAACATCTGACCTTAAGCCCTACCGAAACCGCCGCGCCGGCCAACCCCACAGGAAGTATTACGCCGCCAGAAGCTCAACAAGGCGTATCGGCAGCCATCACTCTGTTCGGGCTTGCCGCGCTTGTGTTGATCGGCGCGTTGATCCTCTTACTCAAAGGCTACGGATGGGAAAATCTACGCAAGGAACGCGCCTTTGATATGCTCATCTTGCTGGGCACATTCGTTCTGCCTATGCTTATTCCTTTCCCGGTTAAATGGCTCGAACCAACCCTGCACGTGACGATCCCAACAGATGCCGCCTCGGTGCAGTTGCTCAATACGCGAGCAGTGACCATTCTCAGTATTTTCGTCATCATCACCTATATCATCACGATTGTCGTTGGAATGTTGTGGAATCGCGATTGGTGGAAGTATGCCGCGTTGTTTTGGGGATGGTTCACAGTTTTTTACACGACTGTCTTTACGAACGCGCCTGGTTTCTTCACCGGCCTGCTCGGTTCACTAGGGTATTGGCTTATGCAGCATGGTGTGGAACGCGGTAGTCAGCCGGAATACTATTACATCCTTGTACAAATCCCGATGTATGAGTTCCTGCCCGCGCTGGGAAGTTTGGTGGCAATCGGCTTGGGCTTGAAAAAACTCTTCGGGCAGCGAACCGCCGTCCCTGAGAAAGAAGCGGACCCTCGATCCGAAGATGCGAATTTCGTAAACGTTTTCAGCCTGCTCGTCTTCTGGGTCATCACGAGTACCCTGGCATTCACAATTGCTGGTGAGCGCATGCCGTGGCTCACATATCACATGGCGTGGCCCATGGTGCTACTTACAGGTTGGGGTATCGGACAAATGATCGAAGCGACGATCAAACGCCTGCAAGGAAGCGATATGCCGCAGACGATGCTGGCCATTTCTGTGTCGGTCATTTTTGCACTGGCAGTGTTCAATGCACTCAGGGCATATTATGGACCGACGCCACCTTTTCAGGGAACAGAACTTGCACAACTGCAAGCGACTTTGGCGTTTCTACTTCCGTTCCTCGCGGCGATTGCCTCTGCCGCGCTGCTTGCCTATTTGATGCGCGACGACCTCGCCAGTGTTGGTGTGGTGATGTTATATGTCTTCGCGGGAATCGCAGTCGCCTCTGCCCTGCTCAATGGCGCGATGCTCCTCAAAAACGCCTCGAATCCTGCTTATCAATTTGCAGGTGTTCAGCCTGAGACGTTAAGGCTCGGCGCGGCGCTCCTCGCCCTGATTGGAAGTATTGTTGGGATTCGCTTTGTTGCGAACATGCCTCGCAAAGGTGCGTTTACACATCTCTTTGCGCTTACACTGATTGGGTTGCTCACCGTGCAAACAGGAAGAACTGCCTTCCGCGCGAGTTATATCAATTACGATAATGCGACCGAATATCTTGTGTATGCGCACGGTGCGACGGGCGTCAAAGACGTGATGAAACAAGTGGAGGAAATTTCCAAACGCACAACAGGCGGACTCAACGCGGTAGTGGCGTATGATGCCAGTTCGCCGGATACAGGTGTTTCATGGCCCTTTGTGTGGTATCTGCGTGATTTCACCGCCCTGCGCTCATTCGACGAACCCACGCGTTCGCTGCGCGAGGCTGTGGCAGTCATTGTTGACCAGAAGAATTTTGACAAGATTCAAGGTGCGCTTGGAGATGGGTACTATGAGTTCGATTATATTCGTATGTGGTGGCCCAATCAGGATTACTTCAACCTCGACCGAACCCGCGTGCTGAATGCCATTACCGATCCCAATATCCGCGCGGGCATTTTCGATATTTGGTTCCATCGCGACTACACACGTTACGCACAGGCAACCGGCAATAGCAACATGACGCTGGTCACATGGCAGCCTGCAGATTTGATGAAACTCTATATCCGCAAGGACGTAGCCGCGCAGATTTGGAACTACGGCGTTGGCCCCTCCGAATCGCCTCTCGCTTCGGACCCCTACCAGGCCGGTTCCGTTTTATTAGCCGCTGACCTCATCCTCGGCGCAGATCGCTATCCCCCGCTTGGCCTGAACGCGCCACGCGCCATTGCGCCCGGCCTCAATGACGATTTCTATATCGCCGACTCGCGCAATCATCGCATCCTGCATATCGCGGCAGATGGAACTCTTCTGCACGCCTGGGGAACATTTGCCGACGTGTTTGCGGGCAACGCGCCCATTGGAACTTTCAATGAACCCTGGGGAGTCGCAGTTGGTCCGGATGGCTCGGTCTATGTGAGCGATACCTGGAATCACCGCATTCAGAAATTTGCGCCCGATGGAAGCCCGATTACCATGTGGGGACAATATGGACAACCGATGCCCGAAAATCCCGAATCGGTTGCTTCGTTTTGGGGACCGCGTGGTATCGCCGTAGACGCGCAGGGGCGCGTCCTGGTGGCAGATACTGGAAACAAACGCATAGTGGTCTTCGACCAAGATGGCAACTACATTTCAGAATTTGGTTCAGCGGGCTTCGCGCCGGGTCAATTCGATGAACCGGTTGCCATTGCTATTGCACCAAACGGGACCATCTATGTGACCGATACGTGGAATCAACGCGTCCAGGCTTTCCTGCCAAGCGAAGATGGAACTTTCTACACACCCCTCCTAGAATGGGAAATTCACGGTTGGTTTGGTCAATCGCTGGAAAACAAACCCTTCATTGCAGTCAACAAGAACGGGCATGTCTTTGTCACCGATCCCGAAGGTTACCGCGTCCTTGAGTTCACAGAAAATGGAGAGTTCGTGCGGGCATGGGGCGATTACGGAAGCGGACCTGAAGAGATTGGCCTCGCCTCAGGTATCGCTGTTGACACGCAGGGACACATCTGGGTAACAGATGCCGGCAACAACCGCATTCTCCGCTACACCTTGCCGTAATATATAATGCACACAAAACATGCACACCCCGACTTTCATTCGGGGTGTGTTTCTATTTCTCTTCCCTGTGTGGTTAAATATCCACGGCAATACAGGTCAACGTCTGCTCGACGCCGGGGATAGGCTGAATAGCATTGGCAATCAACGAGCCTAAAGTACTAATGTCCACTGACTCGACAACCGCCACTGCATCATAAGGGCCGAATGTCATGTTCGCCTCGACAACATGTTCGATCTTTTTCAATTGCCGCACCACCTCCTTTACCTCGCCCGTTCGAATCTTGATCAAAACATAAGCCTTCATCTCGAACTCCTTTCAAGACATTCCTTCAGTGGAGCGTAAAAAGATTGCCCAATACACCGCCGCAACCAACACAGTCCCACCGATGATGTTTCCAATGGTGACCGGTATGAGGTTGTTGAATAGAAAAGCCTGCCAGGTTAACAACTCAAGATGCGCCACTTGATCTCCCACAGCCAAAATGAAGGACGGATCGAAATATTTGATAAACAACGCATAGGGGATGAAATACATATTGGCAATGCTATGCTCGAATCCCGCCGCGACGAACGCGGTTATCGGGAAAATGATGGCAACGATCTTATCCACCGTACTACGCGCACTGAAAGTCAACCACACGGCAAGACACACCAGCGCGTTGCACAAAATTCCCAACGCGAGCGCCTGCACGAACGTGAATTCAACTTTCGCAACGCCAATGCGGAGTGCCACCATGCCCACCGAGTTCGCACCGAACGTATATTGTCTCGTCAAAAACATCAGAATGACTGTTCCCATCGCACCGACAAAATTCCCCACATAAACGATTGCCCAATTCCGCAGCAAGGCACGCCCGCTCACTTTACCACTTGCCCATGCCATGACAATCAAATTATTGCCGGTAAATAACTCTGCACCGCCCACAACAACCAGTATCAAACCTAGACAAAATGACAAGCCCATCAGTAATCGGACCACCCCATAAGGTAATCCCACATTGAAAACCACCTCTCCGTTTGATGCGGTGAGTGTCATCCCGCCCGCGCTGACCGTCGTGGCGAAGATCGCGCCGAGCGAAATAAAAGCCCCTGCCAACACCGCCAACATAAACATCTTGAGAAAAGGCATTTCTGCCTTGCGAACACCAAGATACTCTGCCCGCGTTGCCATCTCCTGTGGTAAAAGGGCATCAATACGAATCTCGCTCATAGGTACCTCTCATAAATTAGAGTTTACGCAAGAGTGTATCAACGTTGCAGAAAAAGCGCAGGATAGGAGTATCACAATTTCACTGTGATTTTCTTCAGCAGCCGCGCTATGCCTTTTTCGAGTTCCCTAACCATGTGAAGAGACCACCTCCAAGCAGTGCCAGCACAAGAATACCTATGGCAATCCCCATGATCGAGGCGGTGTTTGGCGCAGACGCAGCGGGAGAGGGCAATGGCGTGGGACTTGGTGCGGATACCGTTAGCGAGGGAGAGGTCAAGGTCACAACGGCAACAGTCGGCGAATGGGTCGCGACAACCTCAACGGTCGGCACAGGAGAAGCTGTTGGCTGAATTACATTCTTTTTGATCAACAGTTTATTGCCGGGATAAATGTCATCCCCCGACAGATTGTTCAACCGCCTGATGTCATCTATACGGACTCCATACGCTATAGCAATTTGCCATAAGGTCTGCCCCCAAAGGACTTCGTGAATCACATCTCCATTCGCGTTCGGTGTGCTGACCACCACTGGAGAAATCGGCGCTTCATTCCCGGGGACAGATGATCCACCTCCCGGAGCCGGGGTGTACGCCTGAGGCAACCCACTCGAGGTCGGACGCGCACAGTCAATCACATAATATACTCTTCCATTTGCCACAGCCACCCCCGCTCCAATTTCGGTCAGGTTTGGGGAGAGCATTGTATTCAGATGCGGCGCGTCACCTGTCCATGCCTGGACAGCCTCTTGGGCACTCATCTCTTCACTGCCACTAATGATGTTCTCAGCGCGGAATCCACCTTGCGAGAGATCGCCCGCGAGAGGGTAACCGGCCGCAAGCAAACGATCAGTGAGGCTGATGCCTCCGGGACCAGAATGAGTGACCATTCCCGTTGCAGCCATAAATTCTGCTTGCGCTTGTGCGGTGTACATCAAAATGGAATTGACGCTGTACGGTGGCAGTCCATTCGCAAGCCGTAAATTGTTTACTGCATTGATCAGGTCATAGGGCGTATCGGCAAAGGCAGGTGCATAAGCAGAGTCCGCTCGTGATCGAAACGGCAGGCCGAGAGCAGTTACACAGACAAGCAGCCATGCAAAGAAACGCAAAAACTGACGAGCGAAGTGCATATCAGGATTATACTGGTTTTACTTTTTGAGCATCGCAATCTCATCGGGCGTTAAGTCGCGCCATTTGCCGGGCGGCAATTTTCCAAGTTTGAGGGGACCAATCGCTACGCGGACAAGGCGCAGCGTCGGTAAGCCAATCGCCGCGGTCATGTGGCGAATCTGCCGCTTCTTTCCCTCACGGAGTTTGATCTCGAGCCACGCGGTGGGTCCATGGGGCGTGACAGGCTTGAGACGCGGCGGCAGGCGCGGGGTTGGAATGATGCGAACTTTACAAGGCAATGTCCAATAGCCTTTAATCAGAACCCCGCGTTCGAGCCGCGCCAGCGAGTCAGGGTCAGGAATCCCCTCCACCATGACCCAATACGTTTTTTCAATGTGATAGCGCGGATCGGTCAGTCGCTTGATCAGCGCGCCGTCATCGGTAAGCAATAACAAGCCTTCGCTGTCGCGATCAAGCCTGCCTGCTGCGTACACGCCCGGCACATTGACGTATTGCTTGAGGGTGGGATGCCCTGTGCCTTCATCCGTGAACTGGGAAAGCACACCATAAGGCTTGTTGAAAACAAGGTAGCGCATAGAATTGAAAACGGCTATAATGCAGTTATATCATTTTAGGGGCTTTAGGAGATGTGAATGCCAAAAATCGAGTTCCGAAACAACAAGCATGCCTTAGGGGGACGGAGGGATGTGGACATCGAGGGAATTGATGACAAGACCTATGATGTGTTCACAGCAGAGGACAAACTGGAAGAGGCAAGAAAAGCATACCCAACATACGATTGGTTTGCTTCGTTCACAATCAAAGATAAATCAGGAAAGGATGTGGAAAGGCTTCCTCCATATACGATCAAGTTCGACAAACCCGAATCGGGAACGCTGTATTATTACTACAAAGGTACTGCGTACCCTGTACCATATGAAGACACAGAGAACAAGGGTAACAAAAAGCGCGTCAAAGCAACATTGACAGTTGGCGATCCACCGATTGGGACAGGATGATCAGGAATTTCGTATCGCCTCCCATGTATCGCGAATGGCACGTCGCCAGAAAATATTTTCCACGTACATTCGGCGTGTCTTTTCATCCGGAATTCTAGCGATTTGCGTTTCAAGAAATTCGATGGCCTGCTGCAGAATAGTCGTGGAGCGCGGGTCATTGTTTTGTTTCAGCGCCTCATAACAGGCATGATAAACGCGCAGCGGCTCTTCGACGCCATCCATAGTTCCGCCCTTAGAAAAGTGAGAGAGGATGCTTTCGGCATAGTGCAAAGCAGTGGCATGATCGCCTCTTTTCAATGCAAGGTGTACAAGCCCGGCAATCGGCTCCAACATCAGGTTGGGTTGAACAAGTTCCTCGCGAATGGCAAGGGAATTTCGAAAAGCGTGTTCAGCCTGCTCCAGATTCCCTAGCATGAGTAAGGCATATCCCTCGAATAATAAAGACCATGCCTCGCCCGAGCGCTCACCAGATCGAACAGCAAGATCACGCGCAGCGCGCGCGTACTCCAAAGCGATTTGCGCTTCACCTTGATAACCGGCCACTGCGCTCAGGTTGATCAACGTGTAGGTTTCGAAATAAAGATTTCCAACCTCGCGGGCGATGGGGAGGGAACGCTGGTAATAGGAGCGTGCAGCGTCGAGGTCTCCCTGCATGCCGGATGCCCAGCCCAAATTTGAGAGGAGAATGCCTTCAAGGGAGCGGTCGCCTCGTTTCTGGGCGATGGCAAGCGACTGCTCGAAATAACGCCGCGCGGAAGGATAATCATGTTCACTGTACCCTGCTGCGTTGCCCAGATTGTTCAAGCATTTCAATTCGAGATTGAGATCGCCGGTCTCTTTTGCGATGATCAGTGTCTGTTCGAAATAGCCTCTGCCCGCCGCAGGCTCCTTCTGTTCAAGCGCAATCAATCCCATCGCATTGAGGAGATATCCCTCTCTCAATCGGTCATGAGTTGCGCGCGCCAATTGAACACCCTCCTGCGCAATGCGCATGGCGTCAGCCAGTTTGCCTTGCCGGAGCAATGCAAGGCACCATGCGGTATAGGTCTCCAAAGCGATTTCTGCATGTTCCGCTAAAACTGAAGAGGACATGACGCGCCCAGCATATTCGACGGCACCTGCATAATCTCCCGCATCAAAGCAATAGCGCGTATGAAGCATATTTATCTGTGCGAGACGGTATTCATCTTCGAGTTGACGGGCGATCCGCTCGAGTGTGTCCAGGTCATGCGCTTGTTTGGAACGGTCGCCGATCCGCCCATACAATTCCGCCCTCTCTACTAAAAGCGAGAACTGATCTTCCAGCGCATGAGATGGAGTGAAAGCAAGCGCGCGGGTAAAGCATTCAATGGCTTGGATGTTGCGATAGATGGCTTTGGATACCCTCCCGGCAAGTGTGTAGTACTTTTTGGCCTGCGGAGCGTCTTCGGCGTGCTCAGCATGGTATGCCAATTCATCGAAATGTTGATCAAGATCGTCGGCATGAAGCCGTTCGAGCGCTTTCATGGCCAATGCGTGCAGTTCCCGTTGCCGAGAGTGTGTCTGCATAGAATAAGCGGCATCACGCATAAGGCCATGAGTAAAGAGGTAACGCGTCTCCCCGCGCGGAATCCAAATGGCGGCTTGCTCTGCCTGAACAAGATGCCCCTTGAGCTCCTCGCCCATTTGGAGAATCTCCGCCAGCAGGGGTATTTCAAATTCACGCCCCAACACCGAAGCCGTTTGCACCACTTCCTTGACATGGCGCGCCAGTTGATCAAGCCTCGAAACCAGCACAGCGCGTATATCACCCGGTAAAAAGACATCACGCAGATGCTTGACGTATGTCCAGCCTTCTCTGCTCATCTCGAGCAGATTTTCTTCCTGTAAATACAGAATGATTTGCTCGGCAAAAAACGGATTTCCCTCCGAACGCTCAGACAGCAAACGAACGAGGGCAGGCGCCACATTTCCGCCCAACCTGATCTCGGCAAGGCGGCTAATGGATTCTTCACTCAAGCCGGTCAGGTCAAGGCGGTGATCCACAAGATTGGCATCGAGCGTATGAATGATTCCTTGCGGGCGCGAGGTAATGATAATTGCCAGTGGATACGCGCCACCCTCTGCAACGACAGCACGCTTGAGACGGACAACGAATTGAATCGAATCGGGATCGGCGAAATGCAAATCTTCGAGGAGCAGAATCACCGGCTGCCGACAGCTTTCCGCTTTGAGGAGGGAAATCAGCGCAAGAAACATATGGTTATAGCGTCCTTCACCATCCAGTTGCTCGAAGAGAGGATCATGCCAATAGACATCCACCAATGCCGCAAGGATAGAACGTGCCCGATCCAGTTCCCACTTCAAAGCCGAATCCGGAAGTAAGGCAAGCAGATCATCCAACTTTGCATCGAATGCCGCTCTACGCTCTTCAGCAGATTGCTGGGGAGCAAGTCCAAAATACCGCATGAGCCATGAACGTAACGGGTTGAACGATTGACGCAAAATCTGGTCAGAATGACAAAGCGCCCACAGCACTGTACGTTCGTTGAAAATCTCCGAGCGCCTGAATTCATACACGAGGCGTCCCTTACCGATGCCGGCATCTCCCACGATCAAATGCACACCCGCAAACTGCCCACGCCACAGGGGCGCAAGAAACTCGTGAAGTTTCTTAAGTTCCTCCTCTCGACCGACAATTCCCCCCTGATAAACGGTATCCATCTCATGTTTGCGCCCATGCAACACGTAAACTTTTTGCTCAGCCGCAAAACCTTTGAAACGTTGAGCGCCGATATACTCAATATCAAACCGCACAGATACGCGTCGAGCAATGCGTTCGTCCACCCAAATCGCTCCGTTGGGCGCGTTCATCATAAAGCGTGAAGCAAGATTCACCCCCCAGCCATAGCAGGTATAGTCTTCACACATTTCGCTTCCCAGGTAGCCCGCGTGGGCAATGTAATAAGTCACGCCCGCAGTGATGGGAAAATCCACCTTTGCCTTCAGTTCCAGTACGAAATTCAGGGCGCGCCCAATATCGTTTTCATAGGCAATCGGCGCCCCCCACAGCATGAGCATATTGCACCCTTTGTCACCGAAATCGAGACGGTTGACCAGTCCACCATACTTATTCTTCAACTCGAAAACCACACCAAAAAACTCATTCAACTTCTCTTCCGTGAGGTCAGGGAAGCGCATGAACAGATTCACGATCTGACGAAACTCACCACGCAAATCGAGCGCGATCACATCCTCAGGCATGAACACGCGTGCAATCTCAAGGTCCACAGGCGGCAACGGCTTCGGGGCAGACGCGGGCATCTCTCCGAGAAAGCGGCTGAGGCGTTGAAAAGAAGCGTCGAGCGGGCTTGTCTGGATTGCATCACGCAACCAGCCGCTCAAGTCATTCGTTAATACAATGTCGCCAGCATTCGCAAGATGTTCAGCCCGCGAGGCATCTTCCACCACTGAACCGCGAAAATAATAAGACGCCTGTGTCCCTTCCTTAGAGCGTAAAATCCCCCACTTTACCATCCCACACGCAAGTCCAATTCTTACAGAAAAAGAAAAATTCCCATAGATCGTTTCGCGCACAGGATGATCTTTAAGTCGCCGTTGAATCACTAACGCCGATGCTAGCGCGCGCAAAGCCGTTTCCCTCTCATTCGCATCAATCGGATAAAGCGCAAGGATGCCATCGCCCGCAAAACTCACAATGTGTCCCCCGTAATCGAGAATACTCCTCACCAGTGGATCAAACACACCACGCATGAGGGAGGTCAACACCTCCGCGCCGCGTTGTCCATGCTGCATCAATGAATCGGTCATAGCAGAAAAGCCGGACAGGTCGAGAAACATCCCCACGGCTCGGAGCACACCATTGAAACAACCTGCCCGATAATTCTCGATGATGAGATCAGGAACCACGCGATGCATCGTTTACAAATTGTAGCATGTATAATCATGACATGACAATAAAGTCTTTCCAGATACGAACTTGCCTCGCTTGCGGATTGCGGTATCCGCTCGTTGAAGGACATACATTTGGAACGCGCTGCCCCGCCTGCCTGGGAGAAACCCGCCTCATTCTAAGCCGACACCTGATTCTTGAACCCGCGCGCAATCTCCCCTCAACCGCCCTCATCGCCCGTCCCTCTTCTACAAAAAGAGAAGAACTCGCCGTTCTTCTCGACAATATCCGTTCTGCATGGAACACCGGTTCGATCTTCCGCACGGCAGATGGCTTTGGCATGACACACATCTTTCTATGCGGCATCACGCCTACGCCCGAAAATGAAGCCGTGACTCGCACCTCGCTGGGCGCTGAAGATTCGATACCCTGGTCCTATCACAAGGACGCCGTAAAACTCGTCAAAGGATTGAAAAAGGAGGGCTGGAAAATCTATGCGCTGGAGGAGAAGGAGGGCGCCAAAGAAATCTTGCACGCCTCGCGCGAGAGCGGCGGAAAAGCCGTGCTGATCCTCGGCAATGAAATCACGGGCATTGACCCAGGTCTGCTCGATTTATGCGATGAGGTTTATCGCATTCCTATGTACGGAGAGAAAAAATCTTTCAATGTAGCCATTGCCTTTGGCATTGCCGCCTTTGTCATGCGCAAAATTCAAAACGACCCTTCTCTCGCGGGTTAGAAAGTGTTTCCGTCACTCCTTCGCGCTCGGAGTGCTGAAAGGCAATTTCATCCAGAAGGAAAGAATCATACCTTTTGGTTTGTGTTATGATGTCATTACTTTCACCAACCCACCAAGAGGAGAACAGCCATGGCTATTAAATTGATTGTCCCTGTAAACGGACCGATTACACAACTATTCGGTGAGAACCCACAGTTTTACAAGAAGTGGGGATTTCCGGGTCATAACGGAATTGACTATGGTATTCCCAACGGCACCCCTATTCGCGCCGCGGCAGATGGGACGGTAGCGGCAGTCGCCTTCGAGAATGGGGGTTACGGCAATTACGTCAAACTTAGTCATCAAGACGGCACAAAGACGTATTACACCTATTATGCACATCTCGCCAACGCCGCAGTCACCGCAGGGCAAAAGGTCAAAGCAGGCGATGTCATTGGCTATAGCAACAACACAGGAGCAAGCACAGGACCCCATCTGCATTTTGGCTTAAAAATTGACGGAGAAAATCCCTCGTATAAAGGGTATGTGGACCCCATGCCCTACTTTACAACAAGCGGTGCGACGAGCACAGAAGGAACATCCGCTCCCACAGCAGATCTCCCCGATGCAATCAACCTGCCTGCCATGACCTTCGAAGTCACCTCGGAAGTGCTAAACGTCCGCAATGGACCCGGCGTGGAATATTCCATCATTGGTCAACTACAGAAAGGCGCAACCATCACCGGCAAACGCCTGCATTCGAAAAGTGTATGGATCGAATATGAGCCGGGGAAATGGTGTGCGCTTGCTTTCAACGGCATTGTAAATTTGAAAATCAAATAACCTCAGTTCAGAATATTACGCGCTTCCAGAAAATTCGCCTGAACGCCTCACCACTCCGACAGGCTCAGCGCGGCGCCCCAACCCCACGTCCACACAAAAGTAGCACAACTCCTAGGGGTTGTGCTATAAGGCCATGTGCCGAAACTCTTGAGTGCACATGGGTATAAAAACGTCAGTTCGGGATAGGGACTTTTCATCATTGAGTAACTTGACGATAAATTTTCCACCTTGCTCTGTTGTAAACAAACGCTCATGCTTTGCATCGCTTGCCATCCCTCACCCCTGCCCCTCTCCCGCTGGGAGAGGGGTGAAGGGGTGAGGGAGAGCGCGGCTACCTCAAACCGTTTATCCCGAATTCACGTTATAAAATGCCGCCTGCTGAAATACTTTGATTGTCTAAGCCGAATGTATTAATTGGGGTTATTTTTTCCGGATAATTTGTCGAGCCGCTCGCGCACCTCTTCAATCAGACGGCGAATCTCATCCCTCTCATTGAGCGTGTTTTGCAGAGACAGGCGTATGGTGTGCTTCTCTTCTTCGGATAGCGCGGTCTGCAAAAGATGCTCAGAGCGTGCAATTTGCGCGTTCTTTTGATGCAGTTTGGTCTCCAATCGTTTGCGATACCCCTCGTAGAACTCATATTCGCTAATCGGGGGTTGGACGACGGGAACGTTCTGCGAGAGAAGTTCTGCAATTAAAGGCAGAAACGACTCAAGATCAACGGGTTTTTCAATGAAGCGGTTAACGCCAATGGCAAGCGCAAATTCTCTATCTTCGGGAGCCACATAAGTCGCCGAAAGGAACACAACCGGAATATTTCGCGTCTCGGGATTAATGCGCAAGCGATGTACAAGGCTGAAGCCATCCATCTTGGGCATCAGAATATCGGCGATAATCAACGCCGGCCGTTCTTTTTGAATAATATCCAACGCCTCCTGCCCATTATGGGCAGTAACAACGCGATAACCTTTAAACCTGAGCGTCGCATCGAGCAGGTTCAAGATGTCGGGAATGTCCTCCACGACAAGAATATAATCAGAGGACTCATTCACAGATTTCATTGTATCACCTCCTCATCCATAAGGGATGAGCCTAACAGCAAGATGCCCACAACGACAATGTATGCCTGATGAAGCGAGGGCAAATTCTTATCAAAAACTTAACCGAAGTTCAGATTGCATTAAACTCCCCCTCTATAATGGCAACTGCATTCTCCTTTTCGAACCGCCAAAGGCTCGGGCAAGCCGGAGGCGGTTTGGGTTTTTATAAGGTCAGGAAAGCGCCCATGTCGGCTGAGCATCAATATCCATTGGTGAAATATGACCCAACACAAAACGATAATACCCCGCAGCCGCAATCATCGCCGCATTATCGGTACAGAGAGAAAGCGCCGGGATATGAACCTTGAACTCTGTTTGAGCATGAAACGCCTGCCGCAGAACGCGATTGGCAGAGACCCCGCCTGCAACAAGAATTTCCTTTGCGCCAAACTCACGCGCCGCTTCCATGGTCTTATTGAACAATACCTCCACGACTGCCGCCTGAAATGAGGCGGCAAGGTCTTCAACCGGCAGAGACCTGCTCTTTTTCTTCAAATTGCTGACTTCATACAACACAGCCGTTTTAAGCCCGCTGAAGGAAAAATCGTACTTTCCTTCTGTGCGAGCGCGTGGAAATTTAAAACGCGTGGGGTCACCACTTTCCGCGGCGCGCTGAATGGAAGGTCCGCCGGGATAAGGGAGATCCAAAAGCCGCGCCACCTTGTCGAATGCCTCACCCGCCGCATCATCCAGCGTCGAACCGAGACGTTTATACGTCAAGTGATCGGTCATGAGATTCAGCTCGGTATGTCCGCCCGAGACGAGCAAAGCGATCAAAGGAAATTGGGGTTCAGAGGGAACCGATTCGCCCGCGTGATAAACCCACGCAGAGTAGATATGCCCTTCCAGATGATTGACCCCCACAAGAGGCAATCCCGTCCCCAAAGCCAGACCTTTCGCCATATTCATCCCGACGACAAGCGAGCCCGCCAGTCCTGGTCCCTGGGTGACAGCAATCGCGTCCATGTCTTTCAGAGAGAGATTCGCCTGAGCCAGCGCCTGCTCCGCCACGGGAACAATGCTCAACACATGTTGACGCGAAGCCACTTCGGGGAAGACGCCACCATAACGCGCGTGGACGTCCATTTGCGAAGCCACGACAGATGAAAGCAATGCCCGTCCGTTTTCGACAATAGCGCAGGCAGTTTCATCACAGGAGGTCTCGATGGCAAGAACGCGGGCAGGTTTAAGGTCGGTCATTCAGGGACTCGTAAGAAACGTCAGTTCGGGATAAGACTTTCTCACCGCAAAGATGCAGAGAACACTGAGAAAACTCCAAAAAAACTCTGCACACTCAGCGTCTAGATTTTCGGACATGAGCGTTTATCCCGAATTGAGATAGAAACGGAGCATTCAGGAGAACAAGGCATTAAGTGGATGTATTCGAGTTGATTATATTCCACTTCTTCATCGGCAAAACGAAATCATAAGGATACTCTGCAAGTTTTTCCAATTGACCATCAGGGCGCATCCAGTATGTATCTTCGATGCGCACCCCCATTCCTTTCTCAGGGTAATACAACCCCGGTTCAATCGTAATCACGACACCCGGCTTCAAAAGGTAATCATCGCTATCGGAATGCCGACTAAACGGGCGCTCGTGCAAGTTCAAACCAAGTCCGTGACCGATGGAATGCACATATCCCTCCGTCACCACCCCCGGCGTATGCATGGGCGTATTGTGGCCATTTTTATTGAATTCATCGCAAACCAGTTTTTGATACTCCTTGAAACTGGCATTCAAATCAACATTCTCGATGACCTTATCATATACCGCCTTGACCTCATCATATAACTTTTGCGCCTCAGGACTGGCATACCCCAAACTCCACGTTCGGGTAAAGTCATAATAATATCCGCCCCCCGCTTCAGCAGGATAAAAGTCGAACACAATCGTTTGACCGAGACGCATCAGATCGGCAGGGTTTCCGGCAGAATGCGGCACACCGGCATCATGCCCAATAGAAAAGATAAAGCCCTCCGGCAATTCGGCACCGAGTTCAGAAGTCCACAAGCGTATCCTGGAATGCACATCGCCTACTGTAAGCGGCGCTCCGTCCTCCCTCAACAACACTTCATCCTCACGCACTCTGCAGGAGGTGAGATATTCCCTCACCTTCTCGACAACCTGCGTTGTGATCTTTCCCATCTTGCGAATACGTGCCACCTCCGACTCATCCTTCGCCTCCATCGCATGCATAAACAGACTATCTTCCTCTGCCTCTCCAACGAGTTCAACACCCGGCACCTCCTCCTTGATTCTTTGCACAATATGCAATGTCATGCTGACATTCGCATTGCCATACACACCCACACGACCTGAGGAAAGCCCCACCTCATGGAAGATTTGCGCGGGCTTTTGCGAAAGTTCCTTCATCCCATTTTGACGAACCGGAATCACCCTCAAACCGCTCTTCTCTGCCTCCTCTCGTTCCATTGCATTCACATAAAGTACGGCAGGCTCACCGCGTTTCTTGATAAGCACCGCCTTCGCCACATGACCTCCACCTGTCAAATAATACATTGGGGGATTGTGCTCGGCATTTCCGAACACCAAAATGGCATCGAGATTTCTGGCTTGCATGAGTGCATCGAGATCGGATTTCATGTTTGCTCCTTATTCAGTTTGCTCGCTCAAAACCCTTTTCAAAACCATCACCAACAACTCATCATTCATCACCGTACGCGGGTCGAGCAGAATCTTGTCATTCACTGTGCGCGCAATGACAGGCGGATTCGCCCCACGCAACTTTCTCAGAAATTGATTCGGATTTTCGACGCTCAAAGCAAGAACAAATGTCGGGATAGACTCCCCGGGAAGGCTTCCGCCTCCCACAGTGGATTCGGACATCACGACTTCACCCTGACCTAACGCATCCCTCCACGCTTCAGCCCGGACCCGAACCTGCTCGGCCGACATAGACATCATCCTCACGACCGGCACTTCCCGCTCCGCCTCGTCTTTGAGATAGTGCAATAGCGTGGCAGTGATGCCGGCTAAGGTAATTTTGTCCGCGCGGACGGCGCGCGCCAGCGGATGCTTTTTGATCTTATCGAGTAAATCCTTCTTGCCAACGATAATTCCCGCCTGCGGACCACCCAGCAATTTATCGCCCGAAAAGCAGACCAAATCCACGCCTGCCGCCAGCGACTCCTGCACAGTCGGCTCATGGGCAAGACCATACTTTGCGGTATCGAGCAGCGCACCCGACCCCAAATCATCCACCACCGCTACACCGGCTTTGTGGGCAAGATTCACAATATCTTTCAAGGCGGGTTCTTCCGTGAAACCGATGATTTTGAAATTACTGTGATGCGCCCGCAGAACCAGCGCGGCGTTCTCTTTCAATGCCTCTTCATAATCTGATAATCGCACCTTGTTCGTTGTCCCCACTTCCACAAGTTTCGCGCCCGATTGTTTCATCACCTCCGGCACGCGGAAGCCGCCGCCGATTTCCACAAGTTGTGAGCGTGCAATGATCACGCGTTTTCTGTTTGCCAGCGCGGCTAGCACGAGCAACACGGCCGCCGCATTGTTATTGACGACAAGTGCAGCTTCTGCGTTTAAGAGTTTTTGCAAAACAGACTCTACATGAATGAGGCGTGAGCCGCGTTTACCCTTTTCCATGTCATATTCCAGGTTGGAATATTCCGCCGCGACTGCATGCATGGCTTCAATGGTGGCGCGCGAAAGCGGCGCACGACCGAGATTGGTATGCAGGATCACACCGGTCGCATTGATGACCGGGCGCAGAGTCGGCATCGTCCACGCGGCGAGGCGGGATGCGGCTTGAGCCAGGATCACATCGGTCGGGGGCAGATCCGCTTCCGGCTGAGTCTTGAGGCGGGCGCGGGTTTCGTCCAGAGTCCATCGAAGCGCGTCCACGGTCAGCGGGCGGCCATATCTCTCGATGAGATGAGTCGCCCTCTGCAAAAGGAGTTCGACGGACGGAATTTCACGAAGGTTATTCATCGGGAAAAGTGGGAGGCTTCCAACGAGACTTTTCGCGCAGCCTGATGAAAAACTCAATCGCGATCAGTCCACCGGCAAGCCCGAGAATAAGATAAACGGTGACCAAACGTCCAAGTTGAAGCCAGGCAAGGGTAACACCATAGACGCCAAACCATAACGCCTGTCGGACAATCACATTCGCTTCGGCAGGCGGATTGCTTGGAAAGCGTTGGTGGAAAAAATACACAACCGGCAGTGCAATGCCTGTGAGTGCCATGAGCAGAAGCGCAAAGAACCCCCAACGAGACCAGACGTATGGCAACGTTTGCGTGATGAGCAGATATAAACCGCCACCGCCCACAGCAAGTAGAATGAGAGCAGAAATACCAAAAGGCTGGAAGGGGAGTTTTTCGTCCATTGAATGGAATTATACTGTGCGGAAGGGAAAGGAAGAGCAGGTAGAAAAGGACAGAACTTAAAAACGCGAATTCGGGATAAAGGGTTTGAGGTAGAAGTTATAAACTCATCTTTATCCCTTCACCCCTCTCCCAGTGGGAGAGGGGCTGGGGGTGAGGGGATCGCGAAGCGGCACGAAGCATGAGCGTTTGTTTGCAACGGAGCGATGCGGAAAATTTACCACCACATTACTCCGTGGTGAAACGTCCTTTTCCGAACTGACTTAAAAGTTCCCACACACAGGCACGGTATACGGCGGCGAGAAGACACAGCCAAATCGAAATCCGTTTTCAAATTGGGTGATGATAAACGGCTCAATCACACCCACTTCTATAATCGGGCGCTGAACAGGAAGCATATCTGGATTCGAGCCAATGACGAAATAATATTCACCTTTAGCGTTTTGTATGAATCCTTCAACCGAACGCAAGGGCTTCGGAAGTTCCTCGGGCACAGAGGCTTGCATCCCTGCTTTAATCAATTCGTTCATCGCCGCTAGCGATAAACGGGTTTCCTTATCTTTCAATGAGAAGAAGCCAGCCAGCATGAAAAAGATGAGCGAGATAATCAACGGCGCAAACTTGCGCAGTGAAGGAAGCGACGAGTGATTGAAAGTAAACGCCGATAATATCCACCGGACCGCCAGGCTCAGCGGAAGAAAGAAAAAGACGCGCGGCAGAAATACTACAAACCGTAACACAAACGCCGCGGCTCGATTGGAAGCCTCACTGACAAGAACCCAGATGGAGGAAAGGACAGAGCTTACAAAAGCAGAAAAAAAACACACCGGGGAGGGGTTCTTCGATCTAGGCAGCGAGCAGACCTTGCAAAGCAAACAGCAATGTCGTCATCACGATCAAGCCAGACACGCCCGGCGGTGGGACGTAGAGCGGAATATCCGGCATATATATTCGATTGATGAGGTTGGAAACAGTTCCATAAGCAAGCCCAAGCACAAGTCCCAAAACAAAGCCGATTCGGCGGCAAATAAGAGGTTCCATGTTTTCTCCTTTGTAAAAAACGCGGGCGAATTATATCAACATCCTTATTGCGGTGCTTGCGCCACTATTCAGTATAATGAGAAAAGTGGTCGAGAGAGTGAAGGGCAGAAAGAGGAGAACGAAACCATGAATGTTGCACAAGCAATTCGATTGAAGCGCGCGGTGAGGAAGTTTCAAGATAAACCGTTGCCTGATGAGGTGATTCGGGCAATCCTGAACGCGGGGCGAAGGTCGCAATCATCCAAGAACGAGCAGGGATGGCAATTCATCGTCATTCGCAATAAGGAGACGCTCAAGGCGCTGTCTGAACTGGGTCAATATGCGGGTCATCTTGCAGGAGCGGCAATGGGAATCGCCATTCTCACGCCAGACCCTACGGCGAAGTTCCAAACGATGTTCGACGCCGGTCAAGCCGCCGCGTATATGCAACTTATGGCATGGGAATTAGGCGTCGGTTCATGCCCCGCTTCGATCTATGAACCTGAAAAGGCGCGCGAAATTTTGGGCTTTCCGCCCGAATGGCATTTGCGCATTGCACTCTCGTTTGGGTATCCGCTGGACGAGGAAAAATTGACGGCTCCACCGAGAAGAGGCGGCAGGAAACCGCTGGAAGAAATAGTGCATTGGGAGAGGTGGTAATTCCAGACTTTTACGCGCGTACCGAACAAAGGCGCGGTGGCACTGGACGTGAGAATGCAAACGGTTACATCTTGGAGGTTGCCCCGATCTCGCATCGCGGGACTAAAGCCGTCTGCTCAGTGCCTAAAAGTCCGCTCAAGCGAACTCGGCGTTGGCCTTCCGTCCGACTTCCACGCCCTGAAGCGGGGCGCGGCAAAGATGTAGGCGTCACCAGTTGCATCGGGTTGAAAAATATTGTATAGTGTCTTCAACCATTCACAGAAAGGAGCAAGCCATGACTGAAAGCGTTTATAAGGTAATCGAACTGGTCGGCACCAGTTCCGAATCGTGGGAAAAAGCGGCGGCCGCGGCGGTTGAGCGTGCCTCGCAAACCCTGCGCGATCTGCGTATCGCCGAGGTCGTCGAAATGGACATGGTCATAGATGAAGGCAAGGTAGCGCTGTATCGAACCAAGATCAAACTCTCCTTCAAATACGAGAGCAAAGAATAACGACACGAGGTTTTGCGCTCTCGCAAAACATACAGGGTTGAGGGGTTAGGGATGAGCGAGAAAAACTGCATAAGGTGAGTTATCAGGAGATTCCATGACTGCTTATGTTATTGTAGATATCCATATAACCGATCCGGTTCTCTACGAAGAGTATAAAAAACTTGCACCTGCTTCGGTTGCGCTCTATGGTGGAAAATATATTGCGCGCGGCGGGCAAACCGAAGTACTCGAAGGGGAGTGGACGCCGAAACGATTGGTCATTCTTCAGTTCGAGAGCATCGAACAGGCAAAGAAATGGCTACACTCACCCGAATACCGCGGAGCAAGAGAGATGCGCCACAAGAGCGCGCACACGAACATGGTTGTGATCGAAGGCGTTTGATACAATTGCGCCCATGCCTATCCTTCTCTCATCGCTGATCTATTATCCCATCAAAGCCTGCCGCGGCGTTGAGGTGACCGAATGGAATGTCGAGCGTATGGGCTTGAAAGACGACCGCCGCATGATGGTCGTAACGCCCGAAGGAAAATTTCTTACACAGCGTGAACATCCCCGCCTCGCGTGGGTCGCACCTACCCTGGAGGGCGAGACGCTTACACTCTCCGCACCGGGCTTCGATTCGCTTCGCATCGGTGTACAAAAAACAGGCACACCCGTACATGTCACAATTTGGAAAAGCCAAAACGTAGAAGCCATTGATCAGGGCGAGGAAGCCGCCGCATGGTTTTCGGATTGGCTTGGCACTTCAGTGCGCCTTGTCCACATTGCAAAGGGATTCAAGCGCAGGGTCAGCGAAAAATATGCTGTCTCGCCTGATGACCACACCGGCTTTGCAGATGGCTATCCCATCCTGCTGACATCGGAGGATTCGCTTCAAGATTTGAACGCGCGGCTGAATACACCCATTCCCATGAATCGCTTTCGCCCGAATATCGTCGTTAAAGGATGCGGTCCCTTTGCAGAAGATACTTGGAACAAAATCAAAATCGGGGACGTTGAATTGGCGGTCGTCAAACCCTGCGCGCGCTGCGTGGTCACCACCATTGACAAAGAGACGCTTGAACGAAGCAAGGAGCCGCTCAAAACGCTGGAAACATACCGCAGACACGAACTTGGAGTTATCTTTGGGCAGAACGTTATTCCATTAAACGAGGGCTATCTCCAAGTTGGAATGACCGTAGAAATTCTTTCCTGAGTGCTCTGCTACAAAACATAGACAAAGAATCGTCGTTGGCATTGCTGTTCGCCCTCGCTCTCCGTTGGGGTGAGGGAAAGTGGCGATGAGTTAGCATCTCCGCCACAGAACATTCCTGATTCCTGAGAAGAAAATAAATCATCATATTGACACACTCTCCCCTCTCCAGTATAAGGTTTCTCATGAATTTCATCAGACGATGGGCGGGGTTGTGGATGGCTCTGATTCTTTCTGCTTGTCAGGCAATTCCCCTTCCCGCCGCACCTGTCTCACCTACACCCACATTCACAGCAGGACCCAGCCCTATCCCTCTTCCTCCACCCACTCCCACACCATTGCCCACGCCTCCGCCGGTTGTGCGCATTGAAACAGGGGATAAGGCATTATTCTTTGGCGATTACGAAACCGCGCGCGAACAGTATGGCGCGGCATTTAACGATTCAACCGACCGCGCCCTGCAAGCCGCCGCGCTATGGGGGCTTGGACGCACCGAACTCGCCGATGGAAATGATCAGGCGGCTATTGAAAGACTGACTACGCTCATCCATGATTATCCCGAATCTACTTATGCCGCGCGCGCTTATTTCCTGCTGGGTCAGGCTTATTACCATATGAAACAATTCCAGCAGGCGGCAGACGCATATCAGCAATACCTCAGTCGCGTGCCAGGCGTACTGGACGGATATGTGCAGGAATATCGCGGGGATGCCTTGCGCGAGGCAAAGGATTACACCGCCGCGCTGAACGCCTACGAAGCCGCACTTTCCGCTTCACGCCTGGACGATGGCTTGACTCTGCAAATTAAGATTGCCCAAACTCGCGCCGACTTCGGCGACTACGCGGGCGCGCTGAATCTGTACGATCAAATTTTTGCCTCCACAACGAACGATTACATCAAAGCGGAAATGGATTACCGCGCTGGCCAAACCCATCTTCAACTGGGACAAACCGAGCAAGCCTACGCACGCTACTTGTATGCTATTGAAAATTATCCGCTTTCGTACTATTCCTATCTTGCGTTAGTTGAATTGGTGAACGCAAATGTCACCGTCAACGATCTCGAC
Source organism: Anaerolineales bacterium (assembly GCA_035574015.1). Lineage (GTDB taxonomy): Bacteria > Chloroflexota > Anaerolineae > Anaerolineales > Villigracilaceae > Defluviilinea. The sequence goes on along the minus strand of DATLZK010000003.1, from coordinate 11,933 downwards.
CGGGGCCTGGTGGATTATTTCGCCGAACAATACGATGTAGCACTCGTCGCGCTGGATCGGTACATCCGGGACAATCCGGTCAACGATGGCACAGCCCATTACTACCGCGCGCGCACCTTGCGGGAACTTCAACGCGCACAAGAAGCCGTGGATGAATACACCTACTTCATCGAAAACTTTCAGGAGCACTCGCGTTGGACAGATGCCTGGAGCGAAAAAGCCGCGCTGCAATGGGCAGTTTTGGGAAATTACGAAGCCGCCACAAAAACCCTGCTCGATTTTGTGACAGCGGTTCCCTCTTCACCTTCTGCGCCGGAGTTTTTGATGAGCGCGGCGCGCATCACCGAACGAAGCGGCAAGCTCGATGAAGCCGCGCAGATCTGGGAACGCGTGGCAAATGAATATCCGAGCAGTGAACAAGTACCTACAGCCCTGTTCCTTGCAGGCATTTCGAAATATCGGCTGAACGATTGGAATGGCGCACTGGCACTGTTTCAACGAAGCTTGCTGTTTGCCACCAAGGCCGAAGACCGTGCGCGCGCTTATCTATGGATCGGCATCACACAGAAAAAACTGGGTGACGATGCCTCCGCACAAGCCTCCTGGCAACAAGGACAGGCAATTGACCCTACCGGTTATTACAGCCTACGCGCGCGAGACCTGCTCATCGGGCGCGCCCCCTTTGAACCATCTCCCATCTTGAATCTCGACCCGGACCTCGAACAGGAACGTAAAGATGCAGAAGCCTGGATGCGCATCACCTTCAACCTGCCTGCAGATACCGACTTAAGCGGTCCCGGTCCACTCGCGCAGGATGAGCGCTTCATCCGCGGTGCGGAGTTGTGGGAATTGGGTATGTATGACGAGGCGCGGCTCGAATTCGAATCGTTGCGAGAGTCCGTACGCGGGGACGCGGTCAATAGTTTCCGGCTGGCAAATTATCTGCTGGATATTGGTCTGTATCGCACGGCGATTTTTGCGGCGCGCGAAGTGTTGACGCTTGCAGGCTTGGTCAATCAGGCAGATTCGTTCGCCGCGCCCGCCTATTTCAACCATGTGCGCTACGGCCTGTATTACCACGACCTGATCATCGCCGAAGCGCAGCGATACAACCATGACCCGCTCTTTCTGTTCAGCGTGGTGCGGCAGGAGAGTCTGTTCGAGGGCTTTGTCCGCTCGACGGCAGGCGCACATGGACTGATGCAGATCATTCCCTCCACCGGCGCGCAGATCGCAAGCGAACTGAACTGGCCCCCCTCTTACAGCGATGAAGACCTCTACCGCCCCATTGTAAGTGTGCGCTTCGGCGCGTATTATCTGGATAAGAATCGCAGGTTGCTGGGAAACAACCTTTATGCCGGGCTGGCGGCATACAACGGCGGTCCAGGCAACGCGGTGATCTGGAACGAACTTGCAGGCAACGACCCCGATTTGCTACTGGAGATCATTCGCTTCCAGGAGACGCGCGACTATATCCGCTATATCTATGAAATCTTCAACATCTATCGCAGGCTGTATAGCCCGACCTATTAACCACCTCACGGCAAAGGCACTGATGCTACAGAAGGTGCTAGCAATTGGAGAATTCGCGTGAAATGAAACGGCTTGCTGTGCCCCTCATACGGTTGTCCCTGCTGAGTCTCATCATTCCCCTCATTATGGGCGTCATTGTCTATCAAGGCTTCTCGACCAACTACACCTCGCGCGTCTTCTCGGAGCAAAGTTTCAAGCGTCAGTATGAAAGTGGCATCTACAAATATCGTGTACTCGGCAGAATCTTGCTCCTCGAAACCTACGAGCGCATCAAACAATACAATCTGCCGGTCATTTCCCCCACTTCCCTAAAACTGATTGATCCACAGGGAAATCGCCAATTCTATTCAGCCTACTTTTACGTGAATACCTTTTCCCTCTGCCTGACATGCCTCCTCCTCTTTTTCATCTTTGGCGGGCATAGAAAAAATGCAGGATTCCTAAACACCGACCTGCCCATCCTATTTCTATGTTCGCTGATAGCACTATCTCAATACACCGTAGTTCCATACGACACACTGACTTACCTTTTCCTCAGTGCGGCCGCACTCATCATACAGAGCAAACAAAGATCATGGAACATCCTGGCGTTAGGCATCATCGTCGTGCTTGCAACCCTTACGCGGGAAACCGCCGCATTGATTTTAGCATTCTACTTTGCTCAGCACTACAAAGCCATCCTCACAAAGCCATCGCACTTCAAACTCAACAAAGAACAAGGAACATTGCTTCTGCTCACTGTTTGCTTCACGATGACCTACGCCGCCCTGCGCCTTACCCTTGGCTTTGAACATGCGCTCTTTCAAACATTCACCTTTCCCCAGAATTACAATATCTTCTCCCTCGCAGGAATCCTCTTCTTTGTAAGCCTTACCCTCCTCCTCTTCCTCACCCAAACGGCAATGAACGAAATGCTTGCGTTCCTCATCGCCACGCTTCCCTACATTATCCTGATGCTGTTAGTGGCTTCACCGTGGGAAATTAGATTGTGGGTTCCTCTCATTCTCCTGCTGACCATCATGAAAGTAAAGACGATTCCGCAAAACAACTCAATGGAAGATCAAACCGCCATCTCACCTACGGAATGATCCCACCGCCTCTTTCCCGACCTTCAACCTGCCTCCCGTTAAATCGGCCTTCTCCTCCCCTCTGCTCCATCAACGCCTCACACCAATTCAAGCCTGATCCCCTCTTCAAACGAAAGCGGACGAAACCCAAAATCTTTTTGCGCCTCTTCGTAGGAAAACACTTTATTCTCGTTCAACCGCAAGACCTGTTCGGCTTTGATGGGAAACGGCAAGCGCATCCGCTCAAAGAAACGAAGCCCATACACAATCGGTTCAAACGGCAGATGAACTTTCCACACACGTCTCCCCATCGCATGCGCCACCACATCAATCACTTGATTGTAGGTCAGGGGATACTTGCCAGCAATGTTATAACACTTACCGATTGTTTTCTCGTTCGAGAGGCAACTCACCACCGCCTGCGCCACATCATCCACATAAATAGGTTGTTGAAGATATTCACCCTTGCCAAAGATGGGAATGATCGGTGAAATACGTAGAAAGCGAATCAACCGCCACATATTACGATCGCGCGGGCTGCCGTAGATCATTGTCGGACGCAGGATGGTGTATTGCAGGCCACTGTTTTGGATCGCATTCTCCGCCGCCAAGCGAATCGCCTTGCTGCGCGCGTTCAATTGCGTAAAGATGGCAGTCGTACTGATGAAGATGGCGCGCCGAATGCCTGCCTCCTTGGTGGCGCGCAGGATCGCCTCCGCGTGACCAAAACCGAGCGACGCCAGGTTGATAAGTGCATCGGCCCCGCACATCGAAGCGGTCAACGCTTGAGGGTTGGATAAATCTCCTAACACCCACTCAATTTCCGGCTGAGGAAGAAGCGAACGGTCACTCCTCTCGCGATACAGACAGCGAACTTCATAGCCGTTCCTCAATAGCAAAGGAACAACGCGTGAGCCTGTAAACCCCGTCGCACCTGTGACAAAGACTTTCATTCATTCACCAACTTTACAAGCAGCGCAAGGGTTTCATTTAGTTTATCTCTTCTATCGAGATGCTTGACCAAATAAGCACGCGCGCAATCCCCCATTTCCCGAACGCGCTGCGGATCGTTGGCAAGTTCGAGAATGGTGCTTGCCAGCATTTCATCATCGCCGGGCTGAACAAATACCCCTCCATTCGATGCCTCGATCAAGTGGCGCGTGATACCGTCAATGACCAGCACCGTGGCGCGCCCGGCCGCCATGTAATCGAAAACCTTGTTCGGATATGTCATGCGAAACATCGGGATATTTTGCAAAATGGCAAGACATACATCCGCCGCGGCAACCACGCGCGGCATGTCTTTCTTTGCGCGCACGCCCGCAAAGATGACATTCGACAACTTCATGCGTTCTGCCTCATCTTGAAGTCGTGGACGTTCCTTACCATCGCCGAACAAAACAAAGCGGATTTTGTCCTGCCCATTCAGCCGTCGCGCAGCGCGCAAAATCGTATCAATATCATTCGCCTGCCCCAAGGCGCCCGCATACAAGACAAGGAATTTATCCTGCACTCCCAATTCGGCACGAACGGATGAGCCATCCACATTCGGATTGAACATATCCACATCCGTCCCATAAGCAATGAACGTAATCTTTTCTTCCGATACGCCTTTACCCACCATGTACTCTTTATAGGCAGGTGAATTCACCAGAATATGGGTCGCACGCGCATATAAAAATTTCTCCAAGGCGCGCGCCAGCGCAATCACAATCTTGTTTTTCAATACCCCCATGCTTACGCCAAACTCGGGCCACAAATCGCGCACTTCGAGTAAAAAGGGCTTTCTGCGAAGCACTGCCACGAACCACGCAGAAACCGCTTGAAAGATCGGCGGCGTGGTGCCCATCACCAAATCCACTTCTTTCACGCGCAGGGCGGTCCATATCGAACTGAACATAAAACTGATAAACGAGACCACACGCCACACGTAACTGCGATGCAGGGCAGGATAAATATAGGCACGTAAAACTCGCACCCCCTCAATCCACTGTTCGGCAAAGATGCCACGTCGCGACACCGTGCGTTGCCCTGTCTGATAATTCAGGTCACTGGCAACGATAACTAATTCGTGTCCATGTTTGCGCAAAAATCGCGCCATTTCAAAATGGCGGGTATGTCCCGGTTCATCGGGAGAGACGAAAGCCTGGTTGATCAACAGGATTCTCATCGGATAAAGAATTATATTCGAGGAGATAAAAACCCGCTTCGTCCTCAGCCGATGCCGCAGCGGTTTCGAGGTGCAATCCTCCCTCCAGCCAGAACAACCCCCGAGGCTCTCCCCAGCTTCCGATTTTGAAAGGTACAGGACGCAGAAAGTTTGAGAGTCTTTGAGAGTCCAGTCCCGTAAAATTAGGCTCGAAGAAAGGAACGAAGTGTATGGAAATTCCGAGACATTGGAGACTCAAGAAACAACGCTATGGCCTGGTGGGCGAGGTCTGCCCACACTGTGACTACAAAATCTTTCCGCCGCGTGATATTTGCCCAAACTGCGGTGACGAAGCGAAGGAACTCTACACCTTCAGCGGCCGGGGCGAAGTGTATTCCTACACCACCGTCTATGAAGCGCCTAGCGGCTATGACAGCACCGCTCCCTACATTGTCGCCCTCGTCAAACTGGAAGAAGGCCCTATGGTCACCGCACAGTTGACGGATGTGGACGCCTCAGAGGTACAAATCGGCATGCCGGTCGAGATGGTGACACGCAAGATAAGGAATGACGGGGACGAAAGAGGGTTGATCGTGTATGGGTATAAGTTCCGACCCCAAAATCTTATGCCCCGCCAGTAAAATCTTCACCCCTTCGGCCACTTTTCTGGAGATTGAGTTTAGCGCAATAGAAGAGCACACACAAAGTGTGTGACATCTCCTCACCTGTGAAAATGAGGAATTGATATTAACGTCAGTTCGGGATAGGGGCTTTTCATCCACTGAGCAACTTGACGATAAATTTTCCATCTTGCTCTGTTGCAAACGAACGCTCATGCTTCGCATCGCTTGCCATCCCTCACCCCTGCCCCTCTCCCAATGGGAGAGGGGTAAAGGGGGTGAGGGAGAGTGCTGCTACCTCAAAACGTTTATCCTGAATTCACGAGATATTAACAAGCGGTACAGTGAGAAGGGAAAGCCTCAGGCGCAATCTGTAACCGCTACGCAAGGGCTTCAAAAACCAGAACAAATTCGTTTCGCAAGGTAGGCATAAGCAAATCTCTGAGCAGAGTTTCTGCTTTATCTTACCTTGTTTCGTGTTTTAATGTTCAAATTACTCTGCTGCAAACATGGACAAAGGATCGTCGTCGGCATTGCTTTTCCTCACCCCTGCCCGGGGTGAGGAAAAGCGGGGATGAGTTTTCCGGCTTATTATCTTCGCAACCAAGCATGTTCAAATGGATAACGTGGTGGGATACTGACTTGCATTTTTGTAACTCTAGGGTGACATTTGACATTTGTTTTGCCAATCTTTTTCTCTCATAATCATTTAAAAGTGCCGTAACTTTTCGATAAGAAAAGCGACTACTAAGCAATGACATTATTTGGACTTCTTCGACGTGATGCAGATAGGCATACGGTCCTCACTTCGGGGCATGTAGTACCTGATCCCGCGCGTTGTGTACAGTGCGGAATTTGTTCGTACAATTGTCCTGTTGGGATTGATGTGCGCGCTCATGCCTGGCGGGGTGAACCCATCATTCATAGCCAATGCCTAACGTGCGGCGAGTGTGTGGCGCGCTGTCCGCGCGGGGTGTTGAGATTCGAAAAGACCGATTTGTTCGCAGGGAGGAAATCATGAGGTATGTGATTGTCGGTTCGGGCGTGGCGGGCATTGCCGCCATCGAAGCCATCCGTTCACTGGACCGGGAGGGGGAGGTCGTGATGATTGGCGACGATCCACATGGCTTTTATTCGCGCCCCGGTCTTGCTTACTTTTTGACCGGTGAACTCCACGACAAAGCACTCTTTCCCTTCACAGCCGCGGCGTACCGCAAAATGAATTTCCGGTATGTCAAAGGCAGGGTGCAAAAAATCCTGCGCGAGGCGCATGTGCTGGAATTGGAGGGAGGAACTTCGCTGTCGTATGACAAGGTGCTTTTGGCGGTGGGTGCGCAGGCAGCGCCGTTGAAAGCGCCCGGCGCCGACCTGGATGGCGTTCTGAAACTCGATCATTTGGAAGATGCAAAAAAGATTTTGAAGCATGCGCGGCGCGGCAGGACGGCGGTGGTGGTGGGCGGCGGGATTACGGCGCTGGAGTTAGTGGAGGGATTCCTGGCGCGCGGCGTAAAGGTTCACTATTTGCTGCGAGGCGACCGTTATTGGAGCAATGTGCTGGACGAACAGGAATCGCGCATTGTCGAACACCGCCTCCAGGAGGAGGGAGTGCGGCTGCACTTCCATTCGGAGATTGCGGAAATTCTTGGAAAAAAGGGAGCCGTCCACGGCGTCCGCTTGGCGGATGGAAAGACGCTCGCCTGCAACATGGTGGCATATGCGATTGGCGTTCGTCCGCGGCTGGAGTTGGCGAAGCAGGCTGGGTTGGAGATCGACCGTGGGATTCTGGTCAACGAGTATTTGCAGACCAACGATCCGTCCATTTATGCGGCTGGGGATGTGGCGCAGGTCTATGATCCCGCCAGCGGGCAATCTGTTTTGGATAGTCTGTGGGGACCGGCGCGCCAGCAGGGATATGCCGCCGGCTTGAACATGGCGGGGAAACGCACCGCGTACCGCAAAGCGGTTCCATTCAATGTGACCCGCCTGGCGGGGCTGACGACGACGATCATCGGCATGGTGGGGAGCGGGCGCGATGACGATTTGGTCGGCATCGCCAGAGGCGACAGCGAAACTTGGCGTCACCTGCCGGAAGCCATCGTTGCACAGACGGGGTTCGAGGTAAACCGTCTACGCCTGTTAGTGGGCGAGCGGACACTGCTTGGTGCAGTGGTGATGGGCGATCAGAAATTGTCGTTCCCGCTCGAAAAAATCATTTCGGACGGTATGGATATCTCACCAATACGAGAGAGATTACTTGCGCCCAAGGCACGCGTTGGCGACGTGATTGCGGATTTTTGGCTGAAGAAAAATTCCACACAAGCATAACGGGAGAGCTCATGCTTCAGGGCAACAGAGAACTTTGGCTGGCTTTCTTCACCATGATTTTGATTACCGGCGTGTATGGCGCTGTGGTCATAGTGACACACGAAATTCCTCAGGCAAGTGATATGTTCGGTCATGGCATGGGCATTATCGGCTTTATCCTGATGCTGATGACGGAAACACTCTACAGCCTGCGCAAACGCAGTCGAAGCGTGCGATGGGGAAGGATGTCTTTTTGGCTCAAGTTTCATATCTTCACCGGGCTGGTAGGACCGTACATGGTCTTGTTGCACTCGTCCTGGAAGTTCAATGGTCTTGCCGGCGTGACGACCCTGTTGACAGCAATTATTGTGGTGAGCGGTTTTATCGGTCGTTACATCTTTACCCGCATTCCGCGCACGATGGACGGATTGGAGATCGAAGGAACACTTTCACAGGAGGCGCTCAAGCAGGCGCGGCGACTGCTGGCACTCTGGCATTCTATTCACATTCCAATCAGCATGGTGTTGTTTGTCTCTGCATTTTTTCATATTGGCGCAGCTTTGTATTATGCAACGTTCTTGAAGTGACCTGAAAGAAGGGAGCGAGGAGAATTGCGAAACACCCGACTGGGATGTTTTATATGCACTGGCATCCTTGCCACCTTGATTGTGGCGTTCGCCATTTGCTCGGCATGTCACTCACCAAAAGGCTGAGGTGACAAAACATAGCAATTACAATTGCAAATCAGCCTGGGAGGGCAAAATGCGAACTACAAGTCGTTTAGGTTGTTTATCTGGGGTGGGGATCATTGCGGCGCTGGTCACCGCCCTGGTCATTGCGGGGTATGCCTATGCCCGGGGTGGTGTGTTGTATAGCCCCGGCCCGTTGAACGCGCAAAGTGGAGAAATGCTCGGCGGCGTCACTTCCCACGCAGAGACAGGGGGGAACTGCAAAGCCTGTCACACCGCGCCGTGGGAATCCGCCCGCATGGAGGATCGCTGTGTGACCTGTCATGGGGAGATCGCCGTGCAGATGAAGGACGTGGCGACCCTGCACGGTTCACTGTTGACCGACCAGCCGGATCTGCGCTGCCGCTTTTGTCACCCCGAACACCGCGGTCCCACCGCAAGCCTGACGGAACTGGACGGCATCTCGTTCCCGCATGAGGCGGTGGGATTCTCCTTGAAAGGGCACCAGTTCAAGGTCACGCGCGAAGCGTTCGTTTGTTCCGATTGTCATGCAGACGATATTTCCAGGTTCGATCCTCAAACCTGCGACGCCTGTCACCGTCAAACCGACCTCGGCTTCATGACCGCCCATGTCCTCTCGTTTGGGTCAGCATGCCTGGATTGCCACGACGGCGTGGACAGCCTGGTAAGCGGGTTCAGTCATGATTCTTTCGCCTTCAAGTTGAATGGAAAACATGCCGGCGTGGACTGTGTCAAATGCCATGTGGACGCCCGCCGCCTGGCGGATTTCGCCGCCGCCCCTCAGGATTGTTATGCCTGTCATTATGCCGACGAGCCCCACGAGGGACGCTTCGGACGGGACTGCGCCGCCTGCCACTCTGTGGAAGGTTGGAAGCCCGCCTCCTTCGACCACAATCTCTCTGCCTTCAAACTGGAAGGCGAACACGCCGAGGCGCGCTGTGAACAGTGCCACGTGAACAACGTGTACAAAGGCACGCCCACCGACTGTTATTCCTGTCACCGCCAGGACGATGAACACAACGGTCAATTTGGCACGGACTGCGCCGCCTGCCACAACCCGTCGGATTGGGAGAACGCCACCTTCGACCACAGCCGCAGCAACTTCCCCTTGACGGGTGCGCATGTAAACGTGGCTTGCGAACGCTGTCATACCGGCGGGCAGTTCAAGGGGCTGAGCACTGCATGCGTGAGTTGTCACGCCGAGCCTGCCTACCACGCCGGTTTGTTTGGGACGGATTGCGCCGTCTGCCACAGCACAGCGGCATGGACGCCGGCACAGTTCAACGGACCTCACTCGTTCCCGCTCAATCATGGCGGCGGCGCAACCTGCGCCACTTGTCATCCAAGCGGTTTCTCCACCTATACCTGCTATGGTTGTCATGAACATAATGAAGCAAAGGTCCGTGCCGAGCATCTGGAGGAGGGCATTTCCAATTTTCAGGATTGTATGCGGTGTCACCCCAGCGGACAGGAGCATGAAGGCGGCGAGGGAGGCGAAGATGACGATGATTGAGGGCAAGAAAGGACAGGTGGTCACAGAAAATGGCAATAAACGTCGGTTCGAAATAAGGACTTTTTCGTCGCAAAGATGCAGAAATGCATTGAGCCCCGAATTGGGTTTTTATACAACAGTCTTTTAGAGAGTCAAACCGAACACCAAACCTGACGAATTGCCATCTTTCAAGTACAATATCTGCACACAAACTACCCCAGAGGTATAAAACCAGTTATGAGAGCATGATCTATTCAAACAAAATTCGACCGCAATCGCTCAAATCCCTTTCTGACGTTATTTACACCCCTTTCTGGCTCGACGATCCTGCCAGACCAGCCCCAAGACCTGAACTGACACAATCTATTACAACCGACCTGCTCATCATCGGAGCAGGCTTTACAGGTTTATGGACAGCATTGCTCGCCAAGGAAGATAACCCCTCGCGCGACATTGTTATCCTCGAAGCAAACAAAACTGCCAGCGGCGCGAGCGGACGCAATGGCGGATTCATGGATGCATCCATCACACATGGATTTCGCAATGGGCTGACGCGCTGGAAGACAGAATTGCCAACCCTGCTGGCACTGGGCATCGCAAACCTAAACGAGATCGAAGCTACGCTGGCGCGCTTCGGCATTGACTGCGACTACATTCGCTCAGGCAGTATTGATCTGGCAACTGAACCCCATCACATCCAAGAAATGAAAAATGAACTGGAGCTTGCCGCACCCTATCAAACCAATTTCCAGTTTCTGGATCGCGAGCAAATCCAGAAGATCATAAAATCACCAATCTTTATCGCGGGCCTGAAGCGCCCCGACTCCGCTCTCGTCAACCCGGCTCATCTTGCCTGGGGATTACGCAAAGTATGCCTGGAACGGGGAGTGCAATTATTTGAAAACAGCGCAGTGACCAAACTGGAAGAGGAAAACAATTTTATTGTTGCGCATACCAAACACGGTCGCGTACGCGCCTCGCGCCTCGCACTTGCCACCAACGCCTTTCCACCTCTGCTCAAACGACTCTCCTACTATGTTGTACCTGTATACGACTACGTCCTGGTAACCGAACCCCTCACCCCTGCCCAGCGCGAATCCATCGGCTGGAAAGGACGTGAAGGCCTCAGCGACGCAAACCGTCAATTTCATTACACGCGCACCACAGCCGATGGGCGCATACTCTGGGGCGGCTATGACGCAATCTACCATTGGAACAACGGCTTCGATCCACGCTATGAAAAATCGAATCACATGTTCGCGCGGCTGGCTGAGCATTTCTTTCAGGCATTTCCCCAACTCGAGGGAATTCGCTTCACCCACGCCTGGGGCGGAGCCATAGACACCTGCTCGCGCTTCAGTCCCTTCTGGGGCACTGCGCATCACGGCAAAACTGCATACGCTATGGGCTATACCGGCCTTGGCGTCGGCGCTTCGCGCTTTGGCGCGCGCGTCATGCTCGATCTTCTCGATAAAAAGAAAACCGAACGCACAGAACTCCAATTCGTAAAAACCAAACCGCTCCCCTTCCCGCCAGAACCTTTGCGCTCCCTCGGCATTCACCTTACGCGCTGGTCAATGGATCAAGCAGATCGCAACGGAGGACGGGAAAATCTCTGGCTTCGTTTCACCAATTGGTTAGGTCTTGGTTTTGACAGTTGAGGGTACTGTCAACCCCCTCGCGCGCTAAACCCTCTGCGTCATTGCAAACAAACAGGTTGAACTTCCCTCTCGAATCTTCGACAAAGTCATCGCCGGCATTCCCATCAACATTTCCAACAACGCCTGATCCATCACACACAATTCCGGATGATTCGCAACAATCTTTGCATATGGGCAATGAGTAAAGATGACATGTGGTCCCTCCGCGCCCGCCTCCCAGCGCGCATGATAATTCATTCGATTCAACCTTTCGACGGTTAGATTCAACCGCTTTGGGATTGGCTGAACCGAAAAATCGGCGTCCCCGGCAAGACGTTCCGCCAGCGCTTCCATACTAACCCCTGAGCCTGCCTCCGTTAAAAGCGCGTCCCCTAACGCCGACAAGTTATCCCCTAAC
>DATLZK010000002.1:0-4879 GCA_035574015.1 Anaerolineales bacterium | reverse complement strand
GTGGGATTGCCACCCCCGCCGACGCGGCACTAATGATGCAATTGGGTATGGATGGCGTGTTCGTGGGTTCAGGGATCTTCAAATCGGGCAACCCCGCCAAACGTGCCGCTGCCATTGTCAAGGCCGTGACACACTACAATGATCCTGCCATCCTCGCAGAGGTAAGCAAGGGCCTCGGCGAACCGATGGTGGGACGCAATGTCTCCCAAATGCCTGAGGCAGAACGAATCGCGGGGAGAGGATGGTAAGAGCAAGTAATGGAGTATTCAGTGATCGGTTGTCAGCGAATATCACTGATGACTGACAACCGATTACTCAACCTTGAATTGACTAAAGATATGAAAATAGGAGTACTTGCCCTGCAAGGTGACTTTGCGGAACATATCGCAATGCTTAAACGACTGAAGGTGGAAACAGCCGAAGTGCGCTTGCCTGAACACTTGAACGGTCTCGATGGGCTCATCATTCCCGGCGGCGAGTCAACGACAATCGGCAAACTCGCCACAGCATTCAATCTGATGGAGCCACTTCGACAATTCGGACAACGACATGCGATTTGGGGAACGTGTGCAGGGGCAATCTTTTTATCAAAGGATGCGAGCCGCGAGCAACCTTTGCTTGGATTGATGAACATCAAAGTCCAGCGCAACGCATTCGGACGACAGATCGACTCCTTCGAGGCAGACCTTGATATTCCTGAACTCAAACAAGCCACCGGCTCAGAGACACCTTTTCATGCGATCTTCATCCGCGCACCGATCATCGAGTCGGTGACGGGGGATGCAAAGGTGCTCGCATCCCTCCCAGACGGGAGGATTGTCGCTGCGCAGCAAGGACATCTCCTCGCCACATCCTTCCACCCTGAACTGACCAACGACACGCGCTTCCACGAGTATTTCCTTTCGCTGGCTGATTGAACCATGCCGGTTCGTTCACTCGCCCTATTGGATTTGCCGTCCCTCTACGGCTTCCGCGATCAAGCGGTGGGGCTGGATGCGACGCGCACGCTGACGCGCGGAAACCCGCTGAGGGCTATCGGATTGTTTTCCTACGTTAACCCTGCACGGCACATTTATTCAGCCCTCGCAAATGGAGACGGTGAAACAATCTTCGGCGGAGTTACTCACTCAAGCGAGGATACGTTTGCAAAGTTACTTTACCTGGCTCCCTCCTCTCACCTTAATCATCCTGAGTTGCCTGATTTGATTGAGAATCTCTCTGCACAGGCTGGCGCATGGGGCGCATTTCACATCCTTGCAGAGGTAGAGGAGATGAGTGAGGCGTTTACCGCGTTGCGCAGGTCGGGTTTTTCCGTCTATGCATGGCAGAGGATGTGGGATGTCTCCAAGATCATGCAATCAGGCTTAGATTCAGGTACGGAACGAAGAAACAAAACAAAATTTGACGCATGGCTGCGCGTTCGTTCCATCCATATCCCGGCCGTGCAAAGTCTCTATTATCAAATCGTCCCGCCTTTGCTTCAACCCGTCGAGCCATTGCCCAAGAAACCATTGGGTTGGATGTGCAATGATGGGGCATTATGTTACATCAGCGTAGCGCATGGAGTATATGGGATTGTGCTGACGCCTCTCATTCACCCCGAGGCTAAGGATGTCGGCGCAAATCTGGCATCGTTGATCGGCAATCTTCCTGACCGCAAGCACAGACCCGTGTATATGTGTGTACGGTCGTATCAGGCATGGCTGGAGCCTGTTTTGGAAGATTTAGGCGCACAAGCCGCCGAACGCCAGGCGGTGATGGTGAAACATTTGGCTCGGTTGGTAAAAGATGCAGTAGTGGCACGCGCGACCCAGCCTTCAGGCGTCAGCGTTCAACCTTCGCGGGTGAGTCAGATAAGAGAGAAGAAGTAATTTCTTACAATCATATTCCAATGCGAAGAGAACCTCTTTCTCGTATAATTAGTAAACACAGTCTGCCACCTTGCGAAAAAACAGGAACTTTCTCATGATCAATTGCATCCAATCCTCGTAAGCCGCGCAGAAGGGATTACGCGGCGCAAGTAACTTAGAGATTTCCCTTTAACCTTCATGTATCTCATTCAGATTAATCAACTCAAACCATGACACATCTCAAAATTACCGACGACCTCGAGGCACTCCTCGATGTCCTTCCCCCCGATATTCGTCACGCAGTGGAGAGGGCAAACGACAGCGAGAATTTACTCGAGATCATTTTAGATTTAGGACGTGTTCCCACTGCCCGCTTCGTGGATCATGAAATCAACCTGCGCGATACCGAAGTCACCCGCGCTGAGATTGATTACGTGGACGAACGCATCGGCGAGTTTGACGCTGACAATCGCGCCGGCATTGAGCGCACATTGCATCGCATCTCTGCCATCCGTAATCGGCGTGGACACATTGTTGGTTTAACTTTACGCGTCGGTCGCGCCGTATATGGAACGGTAGACATCATTCAGGACATCATCGAATCGGGCAAGTCAGTGCTCATTCTCGGACGCCCCGGCGTAGGCAAGACCACATTACTGCGCGAGGCCGCCCGCATCCTCGCCGAAAAGAAACGCGTCGTCATTGTGGATACCTCCAACGAAATCGGCGGCGATGGTGATGTGCCACATCCCGCAGTGGGCAAGGCGCGCCGTATGCAGGTGCGCGAACCCATGCTGCAACATGAAGTAATGATCGAAGCTGTGGAGAATCACAACCCCGAAGTCATCGTCATTGACGAGATCGGGCGCGAACTTGAAGCCCTCGCAGCGCGCACCATCGCCGAACGCGGCGTTCAACTGATTGGTACGGCGCATGGCCAGACCCTCGAAAACCTGCTCCTCAACCCAACGCTAAGTGATCTCGTCGGCGGCATCGAAGCGGTCACCTTGTCGGATGAGGAAGCGCGTCGGCGCGGCACCCAAAAAACGGTCCTGGAAAGACGCGCCCCGCCCACCTTCGATGTCCTCATCGAAATCCAAACTCGCGACCGTTTTGCTGTTCACCTCGACATCATGCAATCGGTAGACGCGCTCTTGCGTGGCTATCCCATTCCACCGGAGATTCGCACACGCGATGAGACAGGCGCAATCAAGATCGAGAAAGCGGAGGCGCTTCCGCTCTCCAGAGTGGATGTGAAAGGAGGCAAAACGCTTCAGCGCGGACATCAGCCCGTCGCGGCTTCCGATCAACCTTTTGCCACCTCTAAAGCGAACTCTCCTTCTCTCGGCACGGCACTGCAACCTGTGCGTGTGTATCCGTATGGCGTGGCACGCAACCGACTGCAACAAGCCGCCAAGCGTCTCGGCGTACCCGCCATTATCGTGCGCGATGTCTCCGAAGCCGATGCCTTGGTGACACTGCGAACCTATTACCGTAATCGTCAGCAGACAGTGATCGAAGCCGAACAGCGCGGTATGCCTATCTATGTTTTGCGCGCGAACACGGTGGCACAGGTGGAACAATTTCTTGGCGATCTCTATAATCTGAGCGCCGCGCAAACCCCGTACGACAATCTCGATGAAGTTCGCCGTGAAACGGAGCGGGCAATTGCCGCGGTGTTAAATGGCGAGCGTTGGGTGGATTTACCGCCAGGCCCCTCCATTGTCCGCCGTCTCCAGCATGAAATGGCGCGCCAGGCAGACTTGGTGAGCCATTCGTACGGTAAGGAGCCGAGAAGGCATGTGAGGATATTTAGGGAATAGAGAGCAAGAAAATGACATGGACAGGTGTAACAACCTGTCCATGTGTATTTCATGTCGGTTCAGGATAAAGACTTTCTCACCGCGAAGGCGCAGAGGATGCTGAGAAAGTCAAAAAATCTCTGCGAACTCGGCGTCTCGGCAGTGAATTTTCGGACAAGGACGTTTCATTCCCGAATTGATGTTTCATTACGAATGTTTCGCTTCACCCAATGTAATCTGTACCTGCATTTCCTTGCCATCGCGTACAATCGTCAAGGTAATTTCATCGCCGGGCTTAAAGGTAAACAACGTATTGACGTAAGAGTGTCGCTCGTCCAAAGCGATATCGCCAATCTTAGTGATAATATCCCCCGGCTCTAATCCCGCTTTACTCGCAGGACTACCCTCCACTACCTCCATCACATAAACTCCCCATTCTGCAGGCAGATCGTATCTGGAAGCAATTTCGGGATTGATGGGCTGATAGCGGATGCCCATATAGGGACGCGCGAAGTAACCCTTTTGAATGATCTGTTGTGCAATGGCTTGCGCCGTATTGATCGGAATAGCAAACCCTAATCCCTCCGCCACATCGCCGCTCCCCGTGTTGCGGACAACCAATGTATTGATTCCGATCACTTCCCCCGCGAGATTGACGAGTGGACCACCCGAATTGCCATGATTGATCGCCGCGTCGGTCTGGATCAGATCCTCGATTTGATACCCTCTACCCGTATCAATGGAACGACCCGTCGCACTGACTACACCAACTGTTACAGTGTTCTTAAAGGTTCCAAGCGGAGAACCGATGGCGATCACCGATTCACCTGGATCCAGCGCGTCGGAATTTCCCAAAGTTGCCACGGCCGGCACGGGGCCATCCGTTTTCAAGACCGCAATGTCGGAATACAAATCGCTTCCGACAAGCGTTGCCTTTTGTTCCGTTCCATCAGAGAGAATGACGCTCACTTCCTTTGTGTCTTCCACGACATGATGATTGGTGAGGATATGCCCCTGAGGCGTAATGAAAAAGCCGCTTCCGGTCACGGTCTGATCGGGAGTGGGACCGAAGATAGTCATCTGCCCCGGAATGATTCCCACCACCGTCACAACCGCCGGGCTGACTTTCTGTACCGATTGCGTGATAGCCGTCTCAACATCCGTGGCATTGAGCGTGAGAGTCGGGCTGGTCGTATCGGCTGGCAAAATTTGTTGAACAGGTGCCGG
>DATLZK010000001.1:0-22507 GCA_035574015.1 Anaerolineales bacterium | reverse complement strand
TCACACCGTGTACGCCGTTCAGGAAGCGGACGCGCCCGCCAAGCATGTACCTGCCGAAGACGCCACCAATGGGCGAAAAATGCACGAATCCTTTTTCGTCCACGTGGCTGACGATTAAACCAATCTCGTCCATGTGCGCGGCGATCATGATGCGCTTGGTGTCTTTTGTTTGCCTGCTGGGTTTTTTGCGAACGATGAGGTTGCCGAGCGCATCGGTTCTGATTTCGTCTGCATAGGGCTCGACCTCGGCGCGCACAAGCGCACGGACTTTGTCTTCATAACCGGAGGGGCCAAACGTTTCGGTGAGTTGTTGGAGGAGTTTTTTCATAGGAGGAGTAGATGATTGGGTAAGTGAGGGAATTAGAGGAGCAGAGAATTGTCATTGGTGTAGCGGGTTTCACTGTGACGGGTCAGAAGGTGCACTTTGCCTTTACCCATGACTTTCCATTCTCCGTTCAGTTGACCGATGAAGGCGGTGTTTTCGTCAATGCCGACCATCATTTCGCCTTTTTTGAGTTGACGTTTGAGCGCAAAGACAAGCGGTTTCCAGATCAGGGGAATAGTATCGAAATGCGGGAGGATAAAAGTAAAAGGTAGTAGCCCAAATCCTTCCTGAGTGCCCGCGAGCCGAAAACTGGGCATTCGCTGTGCCAGAATCATCGCGCCCGCCGAACAACCGGCATAGACTGCACCGCGATCCCATGCCTTCCGCATGGCAGACCAAGCACGCGAACCGTTCAAGGTCTGATACAAATAACCTGGATCGCCGCCTGAAAAGTAAACAAGATCAGCGTTTTCAAGGATCGGCTCCCATTGAGGATCGTTTGCAGAGAGGCGGTCAACAATGCGAAGCGCACAAACTTCTGCGCCCAGTTTTTGAAAGTGTGCAATGCCCATTTCCGACCAGCGATGGATACTCGTCTCGCCTTCGCGTCCCGCCGCTGTGGGCAGGCAGACAACGCGCGGCTTGCGTCCATTGATATGGAGGCTATCGAGCAGGTAGCGATCCACGTCTTCCATAGCGGGGAGATATTCACCTGAGCCAACCAGAGCAATGAGTCCTTTCATGGGTCTCCTGGAGAGGGATGGACAATGCGTAAAAGCGAAGACAATCAGTGTTCTATCATGGAGGGTGTAATGCGCTGTAAGGCAAGGTAAAGCAAGTTTATTGTATTTTTCCAATCCTCCACGCGCGCGATGCTCAGCGGGGAATGTGTGTACCGATGCGGTACAGAGACTGAAACGGTTGGGATGCCACTCAGTGAACGTTGAATCGCGCTCGAATCAGTACTGCCGCCACCGGGCTGACGGATTTGATAGGGAATCCCTTCGGATTCGGCAACACTTTGAAGAAAGCGAACCAGTCGCGGATCGTGGAGGGCTAAGCCATCTGCAATATAAATTGCGGGACCCAACCCAAGTTTGGTATTGTAGGAGGTGTTCTCGCCACCTGCATACATTGGCAAATCATAGGCAGGTGTCGAATCCACAGCAATTGCCAGATCGGGGTTGAAATAATGAGCCGCTACCTTTGCGCCGCGCAGCCCGATCTCTTCTTGAACTGTGAACGCGGCGCAGAGATCAATATTCGGGGGCGCATGTTTGATCAACTCGATCAAGGTTGCCACACCAATCCGATCATCAATGGACTTGGCCATGATGGAAGGACCGACGCGCCGAAACTTTGTAGCAAAACCCGCACGGTCACCAACATTTACTTTTCCATCCAAGCCGACATCAATGCGCAGTGCTTCGAGCGGGACTTTACGTGTACGCTCGTCTGCGCTCATCAAGTGAACAGGCTTACCACCAATCACACCCGCTTTGCGCTCTCTGCCAACCCATACCTGCTTGCCGACCAGATACCGAACATCCACATTGCCTACCACCTCAAAGCGATAAATGCCCTCCCCATCTTCGCCTACAATCATCAAACCAACTTCATCCATGTGCGCATCCAACATGACGCGCGGGCGCTTCTTTCCACGCCCAGGCTTGATCGCCAGAACATTGCCTAGCGCGTCCACCCGGACTTCCTCGACGAAAGGCTTGATTTCTTCGAGGACGATCGCGCGCACTTCCCCTTCATCGCCAGATACCGCGATGGCATTGCAAAGTTTTTCCAATAATTTCAATTGAGTGTTACCCAGGGCTATTTTCTCAGCCACACCATTCTCCACATGGATGAAAGAATATTCTTCCTTGTTTGCCTTTTTACTCCCAAACGATCTTTTCAACAAAATCCGCTTCGAGCGAAGCAATGAATTCAGCCAGGAGCCTTCCTGCGCGCTGAATATCTTTCAGCGATACAGCCTCTACCGGCGTATGCATGTAGCGAATAGGGAACTCCACCAGCGCCGTGGGAATGCCCTCCGCCGTCGTTTGCATGGGGAAGGCATCTGTACCAGAGTGCATCGGTGTCACATCCAAAAACCAGGGGATTTCCAACCTTTCGGCGAGTTCTCTGAGTTTCTTGTGCAGAAAGGGATGCATGTTTGGTCCCATACACAGCCCCACACCTTTGCCCAAGGGATGTGTCTGCCAGCCATCCGCGCCGGGTCCTTTCGCAAAGGTTCCATCCACTGCAATCGCGATCTGTGGGCGCAACTCGAAGGCAGAACTATAGCCGCCGAGATAGCTGACTTCCTCCTGAACTGTAGCCACTGCCCACACATCCCAAATATGAGGCGTGTTTTGCAATTCCTCAAGGCAGATCGTCAATGCCGCTACTGAAGCACGATTATCGAGGGTATGGCCGGAGATGATCCCCCCTGCCAATTCCAGCGGATCGTTCGCGAACGAAACCAGGTCCCCCACGCGTACCTTTCGTTTCACTGCGCGCGCCGTCAAACCCGTATCCACCAAAAGATATTTGATTTCCAATACTTCCTGAGCGGCTTCTTTTGGCAGCAACTTTGCAGGAGGCATAGCAATAACCCCTGGCAATTCCTCGCCGCTTCCCGTCGCGTGAACAGTGACCTGCGCGCCCGGCAACACGCGCACATCAATCCCACCGATTGAAGTGATGCGAAGAAACTCACCTTCGATGCCAGAGACCATCATGCCGATTGCGTCCATATGCGCGGCGAGCATCACGGAGGGACGCGGTGATTTACCTGTCCCCTTTTTGAAGCCATGTAAAGAACCAACGCGGCTGACCTTAATTTCATCCACAAGCGGTCGCCACTTCGCTTCGATCAGTTTCGCAACCGGTGCTTCATAGCCAGAAAGTCCCGAAATGGAGACCAGCGATTTAAGAAAGGGAAGAACATCCATAAATTATTGCGATGGGGTAGGAGTAGGGAATGGCGTGAGAGTTGGCGAGGGTGTAATCGTCGGGGTCAGGGAATTCGTCGGTGTAAAGGTGAGAGTGCTTGTGGGGGAGGGAGTCCATGTGGAGGTAATAGTTGGCGTAAGCGAAGGCGTCATCGAGGGTGTAATGGAAGGTGTATGCGTGAGAGTCCGGGAGGGGGTGAGGGTATACGTCTGGGTCGGAGTCGGGGTGGGCGTAAAGGTGGGGGTAGCGGTAATAATTTCCGGAGTCAGGCTAAAGGTCGGAGTTTGAAGCGTAGAAGTCTCGGTGAAAACCGGCGTTGTCGGGGTAGGGGTTTGCGTCAGAGAGGTTGCATCCGGCGCGAGGAGAATTGCAATCCATCCGAGGCAGTAACAGGGAATCGTTGCCAGCGTGATGACCACCAAAGTGAGTCGTCGGCGTGCACGCGTGTCGGAGGCTTCAATCATAATGGTTGGATTATAATCCATCATCATCTTCGACCTGCATGCTCACTCAAAATGATCCCCATTCACCTTCGCATTTCGGGCTTTCTTTCTTATCGCGAAACAGCAGAACTCGACTTCGGCAAATTTGACCTCGCCTGCATTTCAGGACACAACGGCGCAGGAAAATCATCCTTGCTCGATGCCATCACGTGGGCTTTGTTCGGTGAAGCGCGCGGCAAAAGCAGTGACGTGATCAACCTGTATCCCGATGTGAAAGCCGCCGAGGTGACTTTCATCTTCAAGCATGAAGGGAATCTCTATCGCGTACAACGTACACTGCCGCGCAATAAAAGCACGATTCTCGAATTTCAAATCCTGGAAGGTGGGAATGAAGGCGATGTATCCTCTACACTCAAAGGGCAGTGGAGGCCGCTCACAGAGAAAACCACGCGCGAAACACAAAAACGCATCGAACAAATCCTGCGGCTTGATTATGAAACCTTTGTCAACGCGTCTTTCTTTTTGCAGGGCAAAGCCGATCAATTCACACAGCAAAATCCGAGCAAACGTAAGGAAGTATTGAGCAACATTCTGGGACTCGAAGCATGGGAGGTTTACAAAGCGCGCGCCGCAGAAAAGCGAAAAGCCCTCGAGCGTGAGGTGGATGAAATTGACGGACGCATGGCTGAGATCGAAGCCGAATTGAGCGAAGAGACAACGCGCAAAGCCCGGCTTGCAGAACTCGAAGCCAGCCTCAAACAATTGACCAGTTTACGCGCCGCCCAAGAGAGCGCCCTGGAGAACATCAAAAGAAACGCCGCCCTGCTGGATGAACAACGCAAGATGATGATTACCCTCTCCGCCAATCTCGAACGGGCGCGCACGGCTCTCGCGGAACTTGAGGGGCGCCTTGCCGCCAAAGAAACCGAACGCATCGCCTATGCTGACCTCTTCCGCCGCGCAGATGAGATCGAATCCACCTACAAAGCCTGGCAGGATTCCCGAAAGCAACTTGAGAAATGGGATGAGATCGCCTCTCAATTCCACGAACACGAAAGAGAACGTACGCCTTTGCTGGAAAGAATCGCGGCAGAAAAAGCCAAACTCGAACAAGAGTTAAGTGGACTGCAAGAGCAGGAAAAGGCAATCCTCGAACAGACATCGGAGATGGAGGTCCTGCAGCGTGAGATTGAAGCAACACAGCGCAGGCTGACAGAAGTGGAGGAAAAGATCAAAGAACGTGAGGAATTGACCGCGCGCCTTCAATCCCTTCGCGAGAGACAGACTACTCTGAAGACAGAGAACGAAGCGCTCAAGGCAGAGATGAATCAACTCAAAGAACGCATCGAAGCGCTCAAATCTGCCGCGGGCGCGGAATGTCCGCTTTGTGGGCAAAGGTTGACCCCCGAACATCGCAAGTTCACCCTTGATAAACTTGAAAAAGAAGGCAGAGAAAAGGGAGACCGCTTCCGAGCCAATAAAAACGAGATGGAAGACCTGCGCATCCAAATCGCCGATCTGGAAGCCCAAATTGCCCAACTCGCCTCCGCCGAAAACGAACGTGTGCAACTCGCCAGCGAAGTCTCACAGCGCAGTGAGCGCCTGAATACCCTGCAAGTGCTGAGAAAAGAATGGGGCACCAGCGGCGAAAAACGATTGAAGCAGGTGCAAAAACTTCTGGAGGAGGGCAAGTACGCGCTGGAGGAGCAAAAGCAACTTGCCAAATTGAACAAAGAACTCGCCAAACTCGGTTATGATGCTTCTGCGCATGACGCGGCGCGGCAAGCCGAACTTCGCTTGAGAAGCGTGGAGGACGAGTATCAGAATTTAAAATCGGCACAGGAAGTGATTCGGCAAATCGAAGACGAAATCACGAATCTGAAAGAAGAGCAAAGGAAAAGGAAAGAAGAGATCGAAGAGTACCAAAAACAATACGAAGCCACTGCCGCCGCGCTGGCAGAGGCGGAAGCCCAGCTCCCCGATCTCGACGCCGCAGAGCGCCAGGTGTTCGCTTTGCGTGAGGAAGAAAACAAACTGCGCAGCGAATTAGGCGCCGCACAACAACGCGTGGAAATTCTCGCCGTCCAACGCAAACGCAAAGCAGAGTTCGAGAGCGCACGCGAAGAACTACTCCACCAGATAGCTCGCTATAAGACCCTCGAGCGCGCCTTCGGTAAGGATGGCGTACCGGCGCTTCTCATCGAACAAGCATTACCGCAGATCGAAGCGAGAGCCAATGAATTGCTCGACAGATTGTCCGATGGTCAAATGTCCATCCGCTTCACCACCCAGGCAGAGTACAAGGACAAAAAACGCGAAGACCTCAAAGAGACGCTCGACATTCAAATCAGCGACTCGGCGGGAACGCGCGCCTATGAAATGTATTCAGGAGGCGAAGCATTTCGCGTTAATTTTGCCATCCGCCTCGCGCTTTCGGAAATCCTCGCCCAGCGCAAAGGCGCGCGCCTGCAAACACTGGTCATTGACGAAGGCTTCGGCTCGCAAGATGTTCAAGGGCGTCAGCGCCTGATCGAAGCCATCAACATCGTCAAAGACGACTTTGCCAAAATCCTCGTCATCACCCATCTCGACGAACTCAAGGATGCCTTTCCCGCGCGCATCGAAGTAGAAAAGACGGAGCGGGGTTCAATCGTGCGCCTCATCTGACATTTGCCCTTGCCCCCCTCTCTTACATGGATCCCTTCATCATCTCCACGATCTTCTTCATTGGTAGCATTGTCACCATTTACTGGCTTCACACACATTACCATCTCGACATCATCGTCGAACCGATGGCTCCCCCACCCCAGGCACCGCTCATTTCCATCTGCATCCCGGCACGCAACGAAGAGCGTAACATCCGCGCCTGTGTCGAATCGGTCCTGGCACAGGATTATCCGAACTTCGAGGTGATTGTTGTGGATGACCGCTCGACAGACGCAACCCCATTGATTCTGGCGGACCTCGCCTCCCGCGACTCTCGTCTGCACCCCATCAGCGGATCGGAACTCCCCCCAGGCTGGGCAGGCAAACCCCATGCTTTATACCAAGCCTCAGCCGTAGCGCGCGGCGAATGGCTTTGCTTCGTGGATGCCGATACGCGCCTCGCGCCTCGGGCGCTTTCCTCCTGTTACGCTAAAGCAATCGAAACCAACGCAGACCTGTTCACCATTATGACCTTTCAAGTGATGGGCTCATTCTGGGAAAAGGTCGTCATGCCCCTGGTGATGACCGCCCTGTCAGTCGGTTTCTCCCCGCGCAGAGTGAACGACCCCAATCGCAAAGATGCTATTGCAAATGGTCAATTCATCCTGATCAAGCGATCGGTCTATGATGCCGTCGGCGGACACGAAAGAATCAAAGATCAAATCGTCGAAGATAAAGCCCTAGCAGAACAGGTCAAATGGAATGGTTATCACCTGATTGTTGCCGATGGAATGAAGATTGCCAGAACACGCATGTATACCTCCCTGCCGGAGATATGGGAGGGGTGGACAAAGAACATCTATCTCGGCTTGCGCGATCAGAAGCACCTGCTCCTGTTGGGGCTGTTGGGGGCCATCCTCGCGCTGCTCGCGGCGCTGGTCTTACCGGCCTGGATTCCGCTTGGCATATGGTGGTATTTGAAGAGCGGCGAATGGCCGGCACTGATGGTCATCGTGGAATCATTGATCGCATGGGGAGCATTGATCTATGTGCGCTCAAAGGTTGCCTCAATAATGGAGATCTCCCCTCTCTACGCGTTGACCACTCCCCTCGGCGCAGGGCTCTTTGCGGCGATGATGTTCGTCTCGGCGTGGAAGGTGGTATCGGGCAAAGGCGTGACGTGGAAAGGACGCGTCTATAAACCGGCTTGAGGGTGGATCACGCTCCTTAAACGGGGAGAGGCTTCGGCTGCGCGAGAAGCGCATGTCACAGCGGGAAATATGACAGACATCACTTTCTCTGCTCGAAAATTTGGAGTAAAGTTATCTCAAATCATTAATCCAAAGCAAATATTTGTGACAAAAGTCGCATAGCGAATACAGGACAGCACGTATACTCTTCCAAAATTCATCCAAAGGGAATGCGTATGTCAAGATCTCTGCTCTTCATCGCCATTGCAGCAACCGTGATTGCACTGGGGACTTTCATATATGTGACCGACGCGCCCGCCTTTGCCGGAAGTGAATCGGAGACTTGTGCAAATTGCCATGTGATGGATTCGATGTATGAGAACTATTATCACAGCGCGCACCGACCCTGGGCGGAATGTTCGGATTGCCATCTGCCTCATGACAACTTCATCAACTATTATTTTGAAAAAGGACGACAGGGGATGCATGATGTGTATGTCTTTGCGACCGGACAAACCCCGGAGGTGATCCGCGCCAATGAACACACGAAGAATATCATTCAGCAGAATTGTATTCATTGCCATGAAGATGCCGTTGAGACCATCGTGATGGGAGCACAGCCCTTCGACCGCTATTGCTGGGACTGTCACCGCGATACCGCACATGGGCTGCGTGGCACGTCTATTGTTCCCTATCAAGATTCAAACTTCTACCCGGTAAGATAAAGGAGGATGTTCAATGAAGAAATACACAACGTTCATCTTGGTTGGGATTATTATCCTGCTTGCCGCTACCTTGACGGGTGTGTTGATCTTTATAAAGAACCAGCCGGTGCAGGAGCGTGGGTTTCAGCCGCTGGTCGAGGTTGCGCCGATGGAACCCGACTCGTCGAAATGGGGCATTAACTTTCCCAATCAATACACCACGTTTATGAAAACGGAAACGAACAACGTGGATACGACCTATGGCGGTTCGTCGCAGTTTTCGTGGCTGGAACGCGACCCGCGGCAGGTGATTCTGTTTGCCGGGTATCCGTTCAGCAAGGATTACAACGATGATCGCGGTCATGCGAACTCGTTGGTGGATGTGCGCGCGACGAAACGCGTAAATGAGAAGACACCCGGCACATGCTATTCGTGCAAATCGGCGAACAATCCGTCACTCTGGGCGGAAATGGGCATGGCTGAATACGATAAGACGCCTTTCTCGGAATTGGGAAAACGGATTGATCAGCCCATCGGGTGTGCAAACTGCCATGAGGCTGGCACGATGCGCCTGATCGTCACCAATCCCGCGCTGGAAGAGGCGCTCAAGGCACAGGGCAAGGATTGGAGAACCTTCACCCGTCAGGAGATGCGCACAGTCGTGTGCGCCAACTGTCACGTGGAGTATTACTTTGCGGGCGAAGGCAAGTATCTCACCTTCCCCTGGGCAAAGGGAACCGAGATCAGCCAGATCATTGAATATTACGAGGAACTTGGCTTCAAGGATTGGGAATATCCTGAGACGGGTACGCCCATGCTCAAGGCGCAACATCCTGAATACGAATTCTTTACCGCCGGTTCCACACATTACAATGCGGGCGTCGCTTGTGCAGATTGTCATATGCCTTATGTACGCGAGGGGGCGGCGAAGTATTCCTCACACGACGTACACAGTCCATTGCTTAATCCAGCACAGGCTTGTGGTCAGTGTCACACCGATACCGAATATGTCGTCCGCCGCGTGAACCTGATACAGGATCAAGTGGCTAACACGAAGATCGCCACCGAGAACGCACTCATTGACGCGATCAATGCCATCAAACTCGCGGCGGCCAATCCCAATGCCAATCAGGAACTGCTCAATCAGGCGCGCAGCCTACATCGCAAAGCACAGTTCATGTGGGATTTTGTCTCTGCGGAGAATAGCACAGGCTTCCACAACCCTGAATACGCACTGAAGATTCTTGCGGAAGCAACCGATCTCGCAAGGCAGGCGCAAATGCTCGCCGCGCAATCTGTGAGCGACGCGGCATTGCTGGAGACCGGCATCTACGACAAGATGGATCCCAAACCTACACCTGTGCCATAACCAATCAGTGTAAATTTCAAGAAGACGCCGTCCCTTCAGACGGCGTCTTCTCAATATGAGTATACTATTCTGCTGGAAAGAATATCTGGACGTCTGCGGAAAATTTGCCGCCAAGTTGCTCAGCGATGAAAAGTCCTTATCCCGCACCGATGTTAATTGACCTAAACGAGAGGCAAATCATGAAAAAACTTCTTTCACTAATTTCAATCGGATTGTTTTTCCTGGTCTCTGCCTGCAACCTGGAAGCAGGTATTGAAGCTCACCAGGCATGGATGCGCCCCGTCGCAAAGGGTGAAAATGGAGCAGTCTATCTCATTCTGCACAATCACTCCTCGGAGGCAGAGGAATTGATCGGCGCGTCCTCTGAAGTGGCAGAAGCCGCGGAGATTCATGAAAGTATCATGGAGGGGGATGTAATGCAAATGACTAGGCGAGAGTCCGTTCTACTGGAACCCTCTGCGGAGGTCAAGTTCGAGCCTGGCGGCTTGCACATCATGCTTATCAATCTCAAACAAGATTTGAAAACAGGCGACTCGATCGAAGTAACCCTGCATTTCAAAGCACACGAAGATATAACCATCGTTGTGCATGTATCGAATCAAGCCATTGAGGAAGAACACTCGCACGATGAATAGGAGCAAAGGGTGAGGAACTTTCAAAGGCATCCCGCGGTCTATAGACTAAGGAGATGCCATGAAGAAATTAATACTGTTGGTCCTTATCTTTCTGTTAGCCGCCTGCACAGGCGCGACGCAAAGCGAAACAAGCCGTTATCGCGAAAAATGGGAGCGGGCGGGCGTGAGCCATTACCGCTTTGAATTGTTTATTGCGTGTTTTTGTGCCTTTGGTCGGGATATGCCGCTGGTCATCGAGGTCAAAGATGGCAAAATCGTTTCGATGGAATACAAGAGCGGAAATCCACTTCCTGAACACGATCGCGAGTACTTTGAACGCTTTGCGACGATTGACCGCATCTTTTTAGAACTCGAATCGGATGCCATTAAAGAAGCCGATGAGGTGACTGTGACGTATGACGAAACGTACGGTTTTCCCACGCAGATCAACATTGATTACATCAAAGACGCGGTGGACGATGAATTGGGATTGATCCTTTCGGGTTTTGAGGTCCTCCCATAAAACGGAAACAGCCCCCGGCTTGGAAAGAAGCGAACGGAACATCACAAGACCCCGAAGCGGTCACTTCGGGGTTTTGTTGTCTCAGTTATACGGCTGTGTCCACTGACGCAAGACTTCGTTATCCGCAATATGAATGCGCCGATCTTCGATGCGAATGGCGCCGCTTTTCTCCAGTTCCTTCAGCGAGCGGGCAACCACTTCACGAACGGTCCCCAATTGTGCTGCCAGTTGCTCCTGTGTCCAATGCAAGCGCGATCCCTCGGCAGGCAATTCAGTGATAAGTCGAGCCAGGCGATGCGTGACCTGATAAAAAGCCATCTCGCTGACCTTGGCAACCAGCGTACGCAAGCGTTGCCCAAATTTATCCAAGACCTTCAAGGCAAACTCTGGATTGGACAGCACCAGGGTGCGCAAGATTTCCGGGTTGACCACCCAGATACGGCATGTTTCCAAGGCTTCGGCGTTGACAGGATTGGGACCACCATCGAACGCCGGCACCTCATTGCACGTTTCACCATCACTCAAGACGCTGATGATGTATTGACGCCCCTGCGGAGAAATACGATAGAGTTTGATACTCCCACTTTCGATGATATGCAAGCCCGCGCAGGGGTCATCTTCCCAGAACAGGACATCGCCACGTTCATATTCGCGCAATTGTGTGTGCCGCGCCAGATGCTCCAGCACCTCTTCTGGCAAATCATCGAAATAGGAATTGTTGCGCAGGGTCTTTATTTTTTCGGCTTGTGAGACTTCGATTTGTCTCATCGTTATATTTCACCTAATAAAACTTGATCCGTGCCGCGATGAATCTCCCAGGGGTAAACAATGAAGGCATCCGTGATGGCGGCATAATAATCGGGTCGCACGGTTCCAAACAAATTTCGATATGGATTGAAATGAAGAACACAAGTTTCCGGAAAACCACCCGCCGCCGAGACGCGATTCTTTACGGCAGTAATCGTCCTGCCGGAACCCCACACATCATCCACGATCAACGTCGGGCGGCCCCGCAATTTATCCTCTGCAGGGAACTGAATAAATTCGGGCCAAACCATGAGTTTGGCTTTCTGGCTGGCGGCTTGCGCCGGAAAATCCACCGCCGCGGTGAGGATGTGGGTGATGTTCATGGCTTCGGCAAGCAAGCCGCCGGGAATAATGCCGCCGCGTGTGATCATCACCATGGCAGTAAACTCGCGTTTGAACTGTGGAATGAGATGGTCAATAAGACGATCCACCTCTTCCCAGGTAATGATTTCACGGCGGGGTTCGTGACGTGGCTGCATACTTTCTTTCACCAATCTAGCAAATTAACCGAGGACGGCCGCCAGCGGAGCAGGCGCAGGAACTTGAATAGGCTGACCGACAGCCTGCGCCCTTTCTGCATCGCGCGCCCAAATATACAAACACGTATGATAGGCTGTAGAGGTATAAGAACCGATAACACTTGCAATCATAACCAGCGCGAAAAAGATCAGCGCGCCTACAGCAAGACCCAAACCTGAAAGAAGGTTGATACCACCGGTTAGATAAACGGCTCCACCACCAATGGCAAGCGCGATCAACAACCCGCCGAATCCCAGCGCAAAGCCAATCAAACCGGTCACAAATCGGACGCCAACTGTGCTGATGCCGATGAGCAAGAGATTATTTTTCGTAATATTCCAAACGCGCGTCAAGCCATCCTTGAGGTTCAAATCGTCAATCACCATGGCAGGCAAAACCAGTGCAGCGGCTTCGCTCCAAAGCGTTTCAAAGAGACCGGCCGCCGAACGGATGAGATTCGCACTGAGGCTACCGCGCCTGCGCCGGTTTCGATTTGCCGCGTTTTTGATCAGGCTGACAATCGTCGAAGCCGCGGCGAGGGTAACCAGATCGAAAAAATCGCGGCGGACGATTGCCCATGCCTTATCCATGCGCCCGTCGCCTTCTGAGACATACCCATAAATCAAGTAAGCGGTCATCGCTGAAAACACATATGTCACAATGAACTGCACAAAGATCAGCATCGCGCTCAGGATAAACAATAGGATGTTTCCAAACATTGAGTCCCCGAATAAAAGAAACACCCCAAAGATGGGAATGACGCCAAATACGGAAACAACCATTCCGACCACTAACGCATAGATGGACGGTTTGAGCAAGTCCTTGTCCTTGAACGCCATGTCCCAGGCTTGTTTCAAGAACGACCAACCGCGAGAAAACGATTCCATGGCGCACCTCCTAAACAGTGCAATTATAGCAAACTCACCGGGTCTACTTCCACGCGCCAGCCATCCAGCCGCACGCCGCGTAGCAATTCCTTTGGGTTCGATCCGCGCAGTACAATCTGCCATCGGTACAAGCCACCGATCTTTGCAAAGAAGCAGGGGACTGGACCGATAACCGCTGACCTTTCGCCACCCGCTGATAATTTCTCTGCAAGCCGTCTCGCTTCTTTCTCAGCCGACGCCGGATCCGCATGCCGAAACTCGAGTCTCACGAGATGCGTGAAGGGAGGGTAGCCCAATCTTCTTCGATGTTCCAATTCATATTGATAAAAGCCCTTGACATCATGTTTTGCCGCCGCCTGGATGATGGGGTGATCGGGATCGAACGTCTGTAAGATCACCTTTCCGCCGCGCTCGCTTCGCCCGGCACGACCCGCGACCTGCGTCAACACCTGAAAGACTCTCTCCCCCGCGAATGGATCCGGCAAATGCAAACCCACATCAGCCAGCACAATGCCAACGAGCGTCACCAGGGGAAGGTCGAGTCCTTTGGCGAGCATTTGGGTACCGATCAGCACATCGGCTTTGTGATTGGCAAAGTGCATAAGGATCATTTCGTGCGCTTCTTTTCCCCGTGTGGTATCCCAGTCCCAGCGCAGCGTGCGCGCGCTAGGGAACAATGCGTTGACCTCCGCTTCGACCTTCTCACTTCCCAGGCCGTATTCGCGGATCTGCTTTCCGCCACACTGCGGACAAACTTTCGGTTTTTGTCTTTGATAGCCGCATTGGTGGCAAAGCAATTTCTCTTTTTCTTCGAGATGCAAAGTAAGCGGCATGTCGCAATTGGGACAGCGCAGGACAAAGCCGCAATCGCGGCAGAAAACATACGTAGCAGTGCCGCGTCGATTCAGGAACAGAATCGTCTGTTCGCCGCGCGCGAGCGTGGATTCGAGTTCCTCGAGCAGCCGCCGGCTGAAGATCCCGCGATGACCCGCTTTGAGTTCCTCGCGCATATCCACGATATGAACGGGAGGCATCTCCGCTTGAACGATCCGCCGGGTCAACTCCAGTCGCTTCAATGCCATTGTCCCTTGAGCCTGATAACGCTGTATGACAGAGGGTGTGGCGCTTCCTAAGATACACACCGCCCCCGTGAGGCGCGCGTACATTTGCGCGGCCGTGATGGCATGATAAAACGGCGGCTCGGCTTGATAATATGATGAGTCGTGGCATTCATCGGCGACAATCAGACCAATATTAGGCAGAGGCGCGAAGAGCGCACTGCGTGCACCGATAATAACTTTGAGTTTGCCTGCACGGGCGCGACGCCATGTGTCATACCGCTCGCCTTCCGAAAGTTTTGAATGAATCAGGCCAACCTGACCGGGGAAACGACTGACAAAGCGACGTACGGTTTGAGGAGTGAGCGCAATTTCAGGGACGAGAATGATTGCGCTTTTGCCGCGTCGAAGGGCCTCTTCTGTAGCACGGAGATACAGTTCGGTTTTGCCCGAACCTGTCACGCCATCAAGCAAGAAGGTTTGGATGGGCTTTCCTTCCGCACTCTCGCGAAAACCTTTTTCAATCTCGCTCCAAGCAGCCTGTTGTTCGTGCGTCAACTCAATCGTGCTAACTTCTAATGTCCCCTCTCCTTTTTTTTCCAGCGGGTCTCTCCAAATTTCCGTCTCGCGTAACACAATCAACTCTCGCTCCTCGAGTTCCTGCAAATCCGCAAGGTTGCATCCACTCTCAGCATAGACCCACGAAACATTGACTGCCTCTTTGGCGCGCATCAAAAAACGCAGCGCCTTCTCGCGCCGCGATTGTGTGGCTTCGGTCTTCCCCAAATCCTTCATCACGGCTTCAGCGGCTTCAGGCGAAACAGCCAATTGCGCCGTTCGAATGAATTTCGGTCTCACGCGCACCGGAGGCAAAACCGAGCGTGAAGAAAGCACACCTTTTCTCACAAGGAACTGTGCCGTCTTGCGCCAATCTACTTTGGCGAAGTGAGCATCAATTTGACGTCCGCGCAGGGGACCGCGTTCGCTCAGCAATTTGATGAGGCGCGCTTCAATAGTTGATTTTCGAGGAACGTAATCGGGAATACGCAGTTGATAGAGTGTATCCACCTGCTGGCTCAACCCTGCCGGCAGACACAGTCCCACCATAGCCGCCAACGGCGAAAGGGTAGACTCTGCCAGAGCCTCGGCAAGCGCAATCTGCGCCGGTGTGAGGACGGGTTCCGGGTCAACCAGTTCGATGACTTCTTTGACGTTCGGAACGGCTGGCTGGCTCACAAAGCGAAAAACTACACCCTGCACAGTCTGACTGCCAAACGGAACAATGACGAGATGGCCCAATCCCACCTTGCCTGCGAGGGATGGAGGAACGGCATAATCGAAAACGCCGGAAACGGCCGGCACATTGACGACAATTTGAACAAAAGCAGTCATTGGAGCGATTGTAATGCGAAAGGCATGGAGAGTGTATGTTTCAAAGCGGGGATAGAGCGATTACTTTGGTTATCATTTGTGGCATGCTTGGCACTGGGGTACATGCTACGCTGGAGCATGTACGGCGATTGCGCGTTTCTTGCCATTATGTTCATTCGCTTGAGGGCGTGAGCGCGGGACGGAGGATCTTCAGCCTCATCATTTGCTTCTCCCCCGTTATGAACTCAATCACACGCAATTGCCCCCAAGCGGGGAATTTTCTACGGCGTGGCGCTTGACGTTGTGGCATTATGCTTGTTATTCGCTTACTGGAAACAGGAACAGGCGCGCAGGAGTCTCTGAGCGGATGCACAACAACTAGCGTTGGTTCAGGATAAAGATTTTCTCACCACAAAGGCGCGGAGAGCGCTGAGAAAACCTAAAATAACCGTGAATTCGGGATAAACGTTTTGAGGTAGCCGCGCTCTCCCTCACCCCTGCCCCTCTCCCACTGGGAGAGGGGCAGGGGTGAGGGATGGCGAGCGTTTGTTTGCACTCGGTGCTGAAAAGTCCCTATCCCACACTGACGTTAAATATCTCTGCAAACTCGGCGGTAAATTTCGGCCAAGAGTGTTTATCCCGAATTGAGGTAACTTTACCCACCTTATCTCTCTCAAAGGGAGAAGGAAGAACAGGCAGTTAATTACCCAAAATCAGTGGCAAAGGGATACATTTGCAAGAGGGCGAATTATTTCAAGATGACTGCCGCGCCATAGCCGACGACGGCAGAATAGTCTCCCGTCACATCGCCCGAGGTCGCATGACGCAGAACTTTTACTTTGTCTGCGCCTAATCCACGCGCCGCCCACATCACAGCAGTGAAGGCACCAAGTCCACAGGCGAAACCCTTGCCCGTTTGTTCTAATACGAAAGCGCCTTCGGGATTGAACGATTCGATCTCATTCAGCATGGCACGGTCGAATTTCAGCGCGGTTTGATGGTTGTAATAATGAGATAGGTCGGTGCTGGCGACCATGACGGAGTTTTTCCCACGCAATACTTTGGTAAGGGCTTTGCCAAGCCCTTGAGAAACACGTGGCTGCTGGGCGCGCACCATGACAGGCAACAACTTCCATTCGGACTTCAAGACACGCTGCAAAAATGGAAGTTCGATTTCTAGTGAGTGTTCAGGGTCATTCGCCACAGGAGAAAGGCCAAAGCCCAATTCTTTTTTCAATTCCTCATCCAGTTCATGCAGGGCTTCTTTATCCACAGGGACTATTCCAAGCGGTGTGGCATACGCGTCGTGAGCGGTAGTGATTAACGGTTGAGAGTAGGGGTGGTGCATCGGCGCGATAACGGCGACCAGGCTTGGGGTCCGCGAGCGAAGCGCCGCAAACGCGTAGCCCGCGACTGCACCCGAATAACGGTGTCCTGCGTGCGGCGCAATAACCGCCACCACTTCCCCATCGAGCGCAGGAAGTTTTGCCTCATTCACATATTCATCTACCTCGCGGGCAAGCGCTTTAGGATTTCCCTCATACCATGTTCCCGCAATGGGTGAAGGGCGTACATCAAGCATATAAAAATTTTAGCACTTTTTGCGTCGCGCGAAAAGCAAGCGGCGGTAAATGTTCTTTATCGAACCAATCCACTGCATCTACATCATCATTTGCCTTCATATCACCTTCGATGACTTCAGCCTGATAGACGATGACAAAATCTGCGCCGCGCGGATGCTCGCGTCCTGAAATGATATCGAACACACGCGTCACGCGGACGCTCAAGCCTGTTTCCTCCAAACACTCCCTCACCGCCGCCTCAGCCGGGTCCTCGCCTGCGTTGACAAAGCCAGCCGGCAAGGTCCACAATCCGCGAAACGGTTCCATGGCACGACGCACAAGGAGCACGCGTTCATTTTGAACAACCAGAACTGCCGCCGCAACTTTCGGATCCATGAAATGGATCCATTTGCAATTTGGGCAGACTTCGCGCACACGTCCGTAAAGTGGCTCGCGCGTCAGGGCAGTGCCGCATCGCGGGCAAAAGTTGAAATCGTTCGAGGACATACTTTGATTTTAATGTC
Organism: Anaerolineales bacterium; assembly: GCA_035574015.1. Lineage (GTDB taxonomy): Bacteria > Chloroflexota > Anaerolineae > Anaerolineales > Villigracilaceae > Defluviilinea. The sequence goes on along the minus strand of DATLZK010000001.1, from coordinate 5,013 downwards.
AGTTCGGTATAAGGACTTTTCACCGCAAAGAAGCAGAGAGCACTGAGAAACCAAAAAAATTTCTGCGAACTCAGCGCCTCGGCGGTAGATTTTCGGACACGAGCGTTTATCCCAAATTGAGTATTTTGTGCTTGGTTGCAAACATGGATAAAGGATTATCGTCGGCATTGCTTTTCGCCTTCATCTCTGCTTCTCTCCCATTGGCAATGCCGTGCTTAAAAAATTCCCTGTAGCACAACTTCTGGGAGTTGTGCTACAGAGCCATGCTGCCGAAAACTCTCAAGTGAATACAATCAATTCTCCCTCTCCCCTGGTGAGGGTGTACAACATAGGTTCTACTGCCAGCGTCGGGCAGCGGATCGGCGCATCCAGATCATGGCTATCATTCCACAGAGTGCTAAGAGGATCAGCCCGATTTGCCAAGAGGTGGGGATGATGGGCGTTTCGGAGAGAGATGTAGTTTGATCTGCCGCTACGGCGCTTTCTGCTTCTCCTTTTGCCAGAGGAGGTTCTACTTCGCGGGCGGCTTCATCAGTTGGTATGGCAGTTGGTGATGGCGCGGCGAGCGCAATGGAAGGTTCTTCAGCAGGGGCTTCGGTGGGAAATGCTTCTGCCGGCGCTTCTTGCGCGGCGAAAGTATCTGGTTCGCCTCCGCCTCCCATGCCAAAGGCAGGCGCTTGGGATGAGGTCAATTGCGGAGCAAGAGCGTTCAACCCAAAACTGAAGAAGAACAACAACATGGCGAGCGCGGTGGCAAGACGAAATACAGGATAAAGACGCGGTAAGGGTGGGTTTTGTCCCACCATTTTGCGCGTGAGGGTGAAGTTGCGCGGGGCGCGTCGCTGTGGAAGTTTGCGGAGTAAGGCACGAGTGGCGCGCAGGTCATTCATAACGGAAGCCAGTTCAGGGTCCGATTTGAGGCGGGCTTCCAGGCGCGCCGAATCGGACGGTTCGAGTTCTCCGTCCAGATATGCCGAAAGAAGTTCGATATCGCGCTGCTTCATCAAGTGTTGACTCCTTCTTCCAGACGGTAAGAAGCAGGCAAAAGTTCCTCGAAGCCCCGCAAGCATTCCCGTAATCGCAGGCGGGCGCGGGCGAGGCGGCTTTTGACCGTACCAATCGGTACACGCATGGCAGAGGCAACTTCGGTATAGTCCATGCCTTGAATGTCTGCCATCACAACAACTGTCTTGAAATCAAGGGGCAGATTATCGAGGCAGTGTTGGATGGCGTGTTCGAGTTCATCGGCTTCCGCTTGTTGATCGGGGGTTAGGGCGGTGTCGGCAAGCCAGCGTGGAGAGTCCATTTCTTCGCCATCATCGGTTTCAGGTTCAAGCGGTGTGGTGGGACGCCGTTTTTGGCGGCGCAATTCATCGTAACAGGCATTGGTGACGGTACGCATGAGCCATGCTTTGAACGAGCCGCCTCGGAAGGATGAGATGCTCTTGAACGCGGAGAGGAAAGCCTCCTGTGTGACATCAGCAGCAAGGTCTTCATCTCCGAGAATGCGAAGCGCGGTGTTGAAGACACTGTCCTGATAATGCAGGACAAGCACGTTGAAGGCATCGAGGTTACCTTGCTGCGCGTCGTGAATGAGGGCTCGTTCGTTCATCGGAGTTATTTTATCACCAGAAGGAAAGCGAAAAGGCTAGGGGGTTTTGCGGGTCAGGAGGAGGTATATGCCACGCCAGAGAGTCATGCCAACGGCAGAAGAGAAGGTAAGGACGAGCGCGAAGATTGGGAGAAGCGGCGTGTTGAGGAGGAGTCCGCGCAGAGTCACGGCAAGCGGCGCGGCGAAGAGCATAGTATAGGCAGGCTTCCAGAGCGCTTTCGGGCTCGAGGCGATCTCTGGCTGGAACAGTCCCAGTTGAAATGAGAGGAGGAACCACGCAAGGGTTAGAGGAATGAATGTTGCACCCATGCGTGGGAGGTAAGAAGGATCCGCTTCGCGATGCGCGGCAAAACCGATGAGCGTAATAATCGCAAGGACAACAATGTCTCCAAAGATGAGGATGTAGCGTTTCACTCTTCCAACCTCCAGCGTTTCAGGGATATAAGGTTATCCTATCACAGAATCCGTCAACTGAATCTCTTTTGAATGCATGGGGGATGATACATCTCTTGGGTTTTTCGATGATTTTCCATGGAGAGCGAACGAAAATCTCTGATTTTCTCTGCGCGCTCTGTGAACCTGTGATGGCGGATTGATTGAGCTACTCCCAATGTATCTGCCATGCATTGTTCCATCTATGCTACACTTAAATCATGGAAATCTGCTACCTCCTTGCTTTTCCCGATTCGGATGAGAAAACGCATCAGCCTGCTGAGCAAATCAAGGGGTTGAAAGATGCGCCTTACTTTCAACCGATTGACATTAGCGTTGTCTCTCTCGGCGAAGAAACCCTCATTCTCGAAGGCTATGCCGTTGCTGTCATACGTCAGCAATACGATGGTGTGGTGCAAATGATCGAATGCCGTTTCAATCTGCCTGATCCATTTGCGGCATCGGCATTACCACTCAGGACGAGAATTCAAAGCGCGTTGCAAAGCCGCTACATTCCCGAACGATACCGCCGAAATGGCTTATTCGAAGAATATACCATCCTGCTGGTAGATCACGCCAAACCTACGCCCGACAAATGGATCGAAAAAAATGCCCTTGCCCTTGCCAACTTCATTCGCTCGCAACGCGAGGTACTCGAAGAAAACGAAATCAATGAAATCCTTGCCTCGCGCACGCGCTACTCCGCGCACGAACTCACGCTCATTGACTGGGAAGGGGCAGTCATCATCTCTCCCAACGAAGATTACCAATCCGATATTGCCCTGCTCAAGATCGGCAACTATCAACTGTTGCGCTATCGCATGTTGGATAACTCCATCGAAGACCTGCTCGACCGCATCAACGAATCCTTCTTCCAAAACAAACGTCGTCCGCGCCCCACGCGCGGCCTCCTCCGCCGCATCATGGAACACAAACTCGAATTGATGCTCGACTTCGAACGCACTGAACAAAGCCTGCTCCTCATTGGAGACTGGTACACCGCCAAACTCTACGAATCCATTCACAACGAGTTCTACCTCAAAGACTGGAAAGAAAGCGTGCAGAACAAACTTGATAATCTCGAAAACATCGTCGAAACCATTCAAGAGAATTTTGCATTATCATTCGAGACATTGATGGACCGCCTGCAAATGATCGGCTGGGTGCTCTTATTGATCGGCTATCTCTATCTCTACGCCCTCGATGCAGGCTGGATCACGTTCCCCTAAACGGATTGATCGAATGACGAGCCGCATCCATCAAACGCTTCTCCTCACCCTTTCGCTTCTTTTCTCCACCCTCGCCTGCCGCGCGGCCACAAACCTTATCCTCCCCCCTACCCCTCCCCCCACCCTCACACAGACCGCTACGCCCACACCTCTTCCCCCCACCTCCACACCCACTCCGATAGTTCAGTCTGCATGCCCGCTGCTACTCGAGAACATTATGGATGCGGCAACGAAGGAAAACGCGTACCGCACTGCTGAAAGCAACAAGAAAACAGCACGAGAGCAACGAAACCGCTTCCTTGTCATCTACTCCATTTCAAACGACACCCTCTCCACTCCACTCTATAAGCGCGTCCCTGAATCTCTCAAAGATGAGCGCGAGGACCGAAAATCCCATGAAGCCATCTGGAACTACTTCGCCACGCTCGTTCCGTACCAGGCGCGTAAATCCGTTACCGAATTTGCCATCATGACCGATGGTCAAGAGAACATTCTCGCGGGCGTTCTGCAATCCAACGAAAACCCTGCAGAATGGACGCTCGCCATAGACATTCTGGACGCCAAGGACAATCATCTCCTCACCTATGTCTTCATGCACGAACTAGGGCATCTCATCACCCTTAACGCCGATCAAGTCCCGCCCAGCGAACGCATCTTCGAAAATCCCGGCGATGAAGAAATCTATGCACAAGAAGCATCTGCCTGTCATCAATACTTCCCCGGCGAAGGATGCAGTCAGCCTGAATCCTACATCAATGCATTCTACAACCGCTTCTGGCGTGACCTGTACAACGAGTGGCTGGAAATAGACAAACAAAAAGACGAAAACGAAGATGAGTATCAGAACATGCTGGATGACTTCTACAGAACCTATCAGGATCAATTCCTTACCGATTATGCCGTCACCAGCCCGGAGGAAGATATTGCCGAAGCCTGGGCATTCTTCGTCCTCTCCTCTCTGCCGCAAACCTACTCCATTGCCCAAGAGAAAATCCTCTTTTTCTACGAATACCCCGAACTTATCGAATTGCGTCAGGAACTTCTCAGCCGCCTGTGTGAGGCATTTCCCACGAAAGACAATGAAACCCATCTCTCTCCCTCTCCCTGAATCTTATTGGGTCGAGCCGAACCGTTTCTTGGCAGGAGAATACCCCGGTGGCTACAACGACGAATTCACCCGTCGGCGCATTGATGCGCTCATCCAAACGGGCATAAACACCTTCATGGATCTCACCGAACCGAATGAAAACATCCCGTACACAAACATCCTCCACGAGCAGGCAAAAATATGGGAAGTCAACGTTCACTATCACAACTTTCCTATTCCAGACTTTAGATTACCTACCCCCGATCAAATGAAATCCATCCTCGATGCCATTGACGAGGCACTACAAAAAGGGCAAAACATCTACCTTCATTGTTGGGGTGGGATTGGACGCACCGGCACAACCGTTGGCTGTTACCTCGTTCGCCACGGCAAAACGGGGGAAGAAGCCCTCCGTCAACTTGCCACGTGGTGGAAAACCGTTCCAAAAAGCGTCTGGCACAAACGCACACCCGAAACCCCCGAACAAATCGAATTTATCCTTCAATGGGCAAGATCTCGAGTTTAGACAAAATTTGGGGCGGTTTTGCTCTTGAAAAAAACCGCCCTTTGGTAGAAGCTTGGGGTTATGAGAAACCAAGTTGCTACCAAAGAGAACATTAACAAACTTATCGCATTTCGTCAAGAGGTATACA